>CAMWXD010000020.1 GCA_947178105.1 uncultured Eubacterium sp.
AGGCTTGGCCAGGGAGAAAACGGATGGAATTCTGTATGAAGTTTTGAAGGTATACGATTTTTTTATATAGAAATATAGGGGTGTAGTTCATCGGTAGAATAAGAGTCTCCAAAACTCCAGAGGAGGGTTCGATTCCTTCCACCCCTGTTAGGAGAGAAATCTTCTAAATCTTTAATATATAAAGGTTTGGAAGGTTTTTTGTCGTGTGAAATATGTTATACAGGAATATGCCTGGTCTTTTTGGCCAGGATTTTATTTTTTCTTCCTTTTGAAGCCAGATGATGCCAAATCGAAGCCAAAAGAGGTTATAATAGATTAGGCAGGCATTTGTTTTGAAACGATGGCACATACGCAGGCGTTGAAAAAATGGAGTGTAGTACTTAAAGGAGGAACAAAATGAGGATACATACGGAGAGCTGTGAGGAATTTATAGAACAGAATCTGATAGAAAATTACAGCCGTTATTACCGTTTGGCATACAGCTATGTAAAGAATGAATCGGATGCAATGGATATTGTGCAGGAAGCAGCGTATAAGGCAATCTACAAAAGCAGCACGTTAAAAAAGCCGGAATATGCAGGGACGTGGATTTGCCGGATTGTTATGAACGAGGCTTATAATGTGCTTAGAAAAAAGCAAAAGGAAAACGACCGGCTGCAGGAGACGGTTTCGTCCGGCGAGGATACTTATGTGGACTTGGATTTGCAGCAGGCAATCCGCCAGTTAAAGGAAGAAGAACAGACGGTTATTTATCTGCGCTATTATGAAGATAAGCCGTTAGATGAAATTGCACAAATTACACAGGAAAAATTAAGTACGGTGAAAAGCCGTCTGTATCGTGCGATGGACAAGTTAAAGGTGGCTTTGGCGGAGTATTGAGAATGCCGGGATCGGTTGTATGATGGATGTATAGATAAGATAGAAAGAAGGAAGGAATGCATGTGATGTATATAGATAAGGCAAGTTTTGCAAAATATGGCCTGTTAGCCGGAGGGAGCGTTTTTATCGGAACAGTGCTGTTTTTATGGTTTTGCTGGCCGGCGGTATTCAAAGGGATGCTGAATGCCGGAAATATATGCGGGATGTCAGCGTCGCTTGCGATGGCCTTTTATGGAATCCGATGTCAGTGGGTACATCAGATTGTTTCACAGATCTGGCAGAAAAAACCGATGCGAATCGTTTTTCTGCTGTTTATCGTGCTGGCGCTTGCCGGAATCGTGCTTGCAGCCGCGGCGTCGGCAGCGATCATCGGCGCAGCTTCGAAAAAAATACCTGCAAATACGCCGGCCGTTGTATTGGGCTGCGCAGTCAAAGGCACACGCCCGAGCCGGGTGCTGCAAGAACGGATCGACGCAGCATATGCATATTTGCAGGAGAATCCGCAAGCAGTTTGTATTTTGTCCGGCGGACAGGGCAAAGGCGAGGATATATCGGAAGCGGAATGTATGTACCGGGCGCTTGTAAGGGCAGGAATCAGCGGGGACAGGCTTTATCTGGAGGAGGAATCGGTAAATACGAGGCAGAATCTGGAAAAATCTGAAAAAATACTGAAACGGCTGGAAAAAGAGGAAGCAGTCGCAGTCATATCGAGCGAATTCCATCTTTACCGCGGCAGGTGGTGGGCAGGGAAGCTTGGATATCAGAATTATGGCTATGCTGCCAAAACGGATTGGAAATATCTGCCGACGTTATTTTTGAGGGAAGTGATCGCTGTGGTGTATTTGTGGCTCGCCAATTTATGGTAAAGAGGGCTGCCGGAAGAAGAAATATTGCGCAAAACGTTGCTGCGAAAAGAAATCTTAATAGATCTGTCATAAACAAATAAAATTTGACAACTGGCGCAAGGCTGATTATAATTAATGATTGTTGGTATCCTATATTTTCGGTTTGGAGGCAGTTATGGTATTTTCAAGTTTAATTTTTATTTTTCGGTTCATGCCTCTGTTTTTTTTATGCTATTTTCTCACGCCAAAGCCGTTTCGGAACCTTGCGCTGTTTTTGGGAAGTATCGTATTTTATGCAGTAGGTGAGCCGGTTTATATTTTTCTGATGTTATTTACGATTTTTGTAAATTTCATGGTTTGTGTACATCTTGCCAGGGAAGCGAGGGCAAACAGCCGCAGATGTATTCTTGTATTTGCCTTACTGTTAGATTTTGGAATGCTGTTTCTGTTTAAATATTTTGATTTTTTTGCGCAGAATATGAACCTGATCCTGCACAAGGAGGCGCTGCCTTTGCTGGAGCTGACATTGCCGCTGGGAATCAGCTTTTACACCTTTCAGATCGTGTCGTATGTAGGCGATGTCTACCGGAGGAAAATGAAGCATCCTGGGTCGTTGTTAGAGTTTGCGACTTATGTGTGCATGTTTCCGCAGTTGATCGCAGGGCCGATTGTACAGTATCAGGAGGTATCAACGGAATTAGAGTGGCGCAGGGTTACACTGCGTGAGATTGAGCATGGCCTGGAAGTATTCTGCTTTGGGTTAGGCGCAAAGGTGCTGCTGGCAAATAAGATTTCGATTTTCTGGAACCAGGTGCAGGGAATCGGATATGCAAACCTTTCCACACCGATTGCCTGGATGGGGGCTTTTGCGTATTCCTTTCAGATTTATTTTGATTTTTGGGGATATTCGCTGATGGCTATTGGGCTGGGATACATCATGGGCTTCCATCTGCCGAAAAATTTTGACAGTCCGTATATGGTCAAATCCGTTACGCAGTTTTGGCGGAGCTGGCATATGACGCTGGGACGGTTTTTTCGGGAATATGTCTATATTCCGCTTGGAGGCAACCGCAAAGGGAGCTTTCGGATGCTTATAAATATGCTGCTTGTATGGTCTTTGACTGGATTGTGGCATGGTGCAAGCTGGAATTTTGTGCTCTGGGGGCTGGTTTTTTTTGTGCTTCTTTTATTAGAAAAACTTATATACGGAAAATTTCTTGACAACAGCAAGGTGATTGGGCATATTTATATTTGGATTATAATTCCAATCACCTGGGTGGTTTTTGCGATTACGGATTTTTCACAGCTTTTGGTTTATTTGCAGCAGCTTGCCGGTATTCACAGGCAGCCGGTGCTTGTGAGTACGGAACAGTTGGTACGGTATATACGCGAATACGGATGGCTGTTTGCTGTCTGTGCGCTGTGCTCCACCAGGCTGCCGGAAAAGGCATACCATAGGATCCGCGGCGGGCTGGTTGTTGTACTGCTGGCATTTGCTGTGTTTTGGATGAGTGTCTATGAGCTTGCAAACGGCGCCAATAATCCGTTTTTATATTTTAGATTTTAATACAGTTCATCTGAAGGAAAAGCAAATGCAACTGTGGCAAAAGATTTTGAAAGGGAATGAAATATGAAATTATGGAAGTGGTTTATCAAATGTCCGATGTTGTTTTTGCTTTTGATCGGATGGGTTGGGCTGACTGCATTTACGTGGTCGGAAGGCAGGATGCCTGAAAAGCTGGATCAGAGCCTGATCGAAAATCCTGCGTTTACTGCGCTGCTGGAGCCGGAAGTACCGGAAATATCGGATGATCTGGATGATTTGGAAGATCTGGAAGATCTGGATGATTTGGATACGCAGGAAGAAACGCCTGACGAAGAGACGGTAATGGCTGCGCTCTCTGGAAACCAGAATACAGCAAAGGATACAGAGGGTACAAAAGATATGAAAAACGCAGAAAGCGGCACACATGCACAAGACGGTTCTGACGGGGAGAAAGATGCGGCAGGCGCCAGTGCGGACGAAAATGCAGGGACGGATGACAAGACAGGCATCGGCACCGGGCAGGATAAGAGCACGCAGGATGGGAGTACGCAGGACGATGGGCAAGAAGTCGGCGTGACAAGGTTTCGGGAATATAAAAAGAAAAAGACCGATTCCCGTTACTATTCTGATCCGGGCAAAAAGGCGCTGACAACCGAATTTTCCTACCAGAAGGTGGACAAAAGCTATTTTGATGACGCTGTTTTTATCGGAGACTCGCGAACCGTGGGGATGCAGGATTATTCGGGGCTTGACAATGCGCAGTTTTTTGCCAAGACGGGCATGAATGTCTATGACGTCTTGGAGGATAACTTTATCACAGACCCGGAAACGGGAGATGAAGTAAGCGTTGCGCATATGCTGAAAACCTATGATTACGGCAAGATCTATTTTATGGTAGGCATCAATGAGCTGGGAACAGGCAATACAGGCACGTTCCAGCAGGCGTATGAGCGGGTATTGAAAAAGTTTCGTAAATGGCAGCCTAACGCGGTTATTTACATTCAGGGAATTATCCCGGTCAGCAAGGCAAAGGCATCGGGAGACGAGATTTTTAACAATATCAATATCAATGATAAAAATGTGGCGATTGCGCAGTTGGCGGATGGGAAGGATATTTTTTACCTGGACGTCAGCAAAAGCCTGACCGATAAATCTGGATATTTAAAAGCAGATTATACTTTTGACGATGTACATATGTATGCTCAGTATTATGAGCTTTGGACTGATTTTCTAATGAAACATGCAGTGGTGAGGTAACAAGGTATGCGATATGCCGGCCAGATGCAGAGCGGTTTACTGGAAGCCGTTCTGCATTTTTTTTGGAAGGATCTTGACAGTGCAGAAAGTATATGCTATAGTGTATTAGTACTAATGATACACACAGTACATGTAGAACAACGAATACACATCACACACATGTACTGTGTCCAGCCGGAAGCAAGAGATATGTAGAAACAGAGTTTTCCGGCAGGATACAGCGTTTTTACAGCACTGCGGAAGAAATGTTTTTCAAATGCCTGCGATGCAACTGATTTTGCCATATTGATTCCGCAATGCTGTACAAAATGAACGGACGACCAAGCCATAAGGAAAAAGTGTTTCCACCAGCATAGGAGATTTCCAGGAGAGGAGGAATGGCATATGTTGGAATTGAATTATCGTGACGCAAGGCCGATCTATGAACAGATCAAGGATGGCCTGCGCAGGCTGATCCTTTCGGAGGCGATCCGCCAGGACGAGAGGCTTCCGAGTGTGCGGGATTTGGCGAGCCAGCTTGCGATTAATCCGAATACGATCCAAAAGGCATACCGCGAGCTGGAGCAGGAAGGGTATGTCTATACGGTATCCGGCAGGGGAAGCTTTGCCGCGCCGCTGTCCGAAGTCGGGTCTGGCAGGCAGGAAGCGCTGTTTGCACAGTTTGACGAGGCAGTGACAGAGCTTTTATATTTGAAAAAGTCTCCAGATGAATTGAAAAAAAGGATAGACAGGTTGCAGCAGGGAGGTGCAGAAAATGATTGAAGTCATAAACGTAACGAAACGGTTTGATACGTTCACGGCGCTGGATCAGGTGAATATGCATGTAAAAAAGGGTGCGATCTATGGGCTGGTAGGGCCGAACGGGGCTGGAAAGTCTACGATTATCCGGCATATTACAGGCGCGTACCGCCAGGATGCAGGAGAAATACGTGTGGACGGGCAGATCATATATGAAAACGCAGCGGCAAAAGCGAAGCTTGCTTATATACCAGATGATATTTTTTACTTTAACCAGTCAAATTTAAAAGACATGATGCGGTTTTATAAGGATATGTACCCATCGTTTGATATGGGGCTGTTTGAGCGCCTGCATGAGTGCTTTCCGTCGATCAATAAAAAGCGCGCGATCCGCAGGCTGTCCAAGGGGATGCAAAAGCAGGCAGCTTTTTGGCTTGCGATCTGCTGCCGCCCGAATCTGCTGATCCTGGATGAGCCGGTAGACGGGCTGGACCCGGTCATGCGCAGGCAGATCTGGAGCCTTTTGATGTCAGATGTGGCGGAGCATGGCACTACGGTGCTTGTATCCTCGCACAACCTGCGTGAATTGGAGGATGTCTGTGACCATGTAGGGATTATGCATCATGGGAAGGTGATCATGGAACGTTCCCTTGATGACCTGCAAGGCAGCGTCAGCAAAATACAGGCTGCTTTTGACAGTGAGGAGCTTCCGCTGCTGCCTGAGGGAATGGATATCCTGCACCGGTCGCAGGCAGGAAGGGTGCATACGCTGATTATCCGGGGAGACCAGGGACTGATTCGGACACAAATCGCTTCTTTAAAGCCGATTTTGCTGGATATTCTTCCGCTGACATTGGAAGAAATCTTTATCTACGAACTGGGAGGTGCTGAGTATGAAGTCAAAGATATCCTTATTTAACAAAGCAATATGGAAGCGGAACGTGACAGGCGGCTGGTGCCTGTGGGCAGGCCTGCTCCTGTTTTATCTGCTTTTACTGCCGGTCAGCCAGTACGGGGCGATTTCACAAATGTTGAGAAACAATATAGCAGATTCGCCGTCTTCGGGAGTCTATGGCTATATGATGCTGGAATCTTTGTGGAGGATGCCGTTTTATGTAATGGTATTTGCGATTGCGGCATTGTTATGCGCCATGTATGTATTTTCTTATCTGTTTACAGGCAGAAATTCTAATATGATGCATACGTATCCGGTAAGCAGGGTGAGCCTGTTTGTGACAAATTATGTGACGGGGCTGTCTTTCTTACTCATTCCGGCAGTCGTGGCGGCGCTTTTAGCGCTTGCTGGCGGAGCGTCGCTGGGCGTGGTTACGGGCGATGTTGTGAAATATTATATGCTCTGGATCGTGACCGCCGTTGTGGAAAACATGTTTTTTTTCAGCATGGCGGTGTGTGTGCTGATGTTTGTCGGAAATATCATCGCAGTACCGGTGCTGTACCTGATTTTAAATTTTTTGTACGATGGGTGCCTTGTGATCCTGGATGCGATGCTCAGCACCGTATGCTTTGGCATAGATTCTCTTGGCATTACCGGAAATGGCGTGAGCGTGATGACACCGATTATCTATCTGTCCAGGGCAGGTGCGCGTAATATCGACTATGAAGGCACACAGGTCTACTGTACGCTGGCCAGGATGCATGTCCTGCCGGGATATTTTGCAGCGGCTGTTGCATTTGCACTGATTGCACTGGCGGCATATGGAAAAAAACATATTGAAACTGCGGGCGATGTGATTACGGTGAATTGGCTCAAGCCGATTTTTCGCTGGGGAGCGGCAATCTGCACAGCCTCGATCGGCGCGTTATTTTTTGTCAGTGTCTTTGATACGCATTCGTTTACTCTTATTTTGTGCAGTGTCGTGCTCATTGGAATCCTGGTCTTTTTCGCAGCGCAGATGCTGTTGGAACGCAGCGTGCATGTTTTTTCAAAAAGAAAGATCAGAGAGTGCGCCATTTACAGCGTCATCGTCTGTGCATGTTATCTGGCGCTGGATATGGATGTGGCGGGACTGGAAAAAAAGATCCCCTCTGTGGATGAGGTGCAGGCAGTCCAGATGCGCGGTACGCTGGATCTTATTTCTATGGAACAGGAACAGATCGCATGGGTGCATGACATCCACAGCCAGATCATCGCATCCAGAAAAGAATTAAAACGTACCGATGTAAGAGATAGTTGGACGAGAAGATATGTTACAATAGAGTATTTATTAAAGGATAATTCAACTTTATCGCGGTCGTATTTGGTGCCGTCAACGAATCCGATTTATACACAGGTAGTGGAGTATGCGGGATTGCCGGAGGTGGAGTTAGCGCAGATCTTTGGCGTCCATTATCCTGATATTGAGGTTTATGGAGGAAAATGGGAGTATTATTCAGAAAATGGAGACCGGATTGAAAAAAGGATATCCGAATCGGATGCAAAGCAGCTTTGTGAAGCGGTAGAATCGGATATAAAAGGCGGCAGCCTTAAGAAAGGGCTGGAACCAGATGTTGATATCGAAGAAGCACAGACGTTTGAATACATCGGAAGCCTGACGTTTGAGATCCGGGATGAAGCAGGCTATATCAATGTGAGGGATTACCGCAGCCTGAGCAATTATCGCAATACCCAGACAAGCAAAGATGGAGAGTCTATGGTCTATGTGGACAGCCGGTATTCAGGCCTGCTGGAAAAGATGCGCGAGCTTGAGATTTTGTAGAGGAGTTTACAGATGGATTCCCGAAAATTGACAAGATGTTTATTCTATATTTATTTTATTGTGCTGGTTTGGATTATTTTATTTAAAATGCAGATTCCGTTTACACTCGTCGGTCACGGCAGGAGCATCAACTTGGTGCCGTTTGCCGGTTCGGTGGTCGTAGACGGCAGGATCTATGTACAGGAGATTGTGTATAATGTGCTGATTTTTATTCCGTTTGGTGTATTTTCCGGTATGCTGGGACACTCGAAATCTGCCGTAAGGCAGCTTGCGCCATCGTTTTTTACGAGCCTGGCGCTGGAAATTTTGCAGTTTTTGCTTGCCGTGGGGGCTACGGATATCACAGACCTGCTGGGCAACACGTTTGGCGGGCTGATTGGAATAGGAATTTTTTATCTGTTTGCAAAATTGTGCAGAGAAAAGGTATACAAAGTACTCAATGGGATTGCTGTTGCAGGTGCGGCGGCAATGGGCATTTTGTTCGGGCTGCTGCTTTTGGCAAATTAGGCTCAGACTGCTTGAATTTGTATGAAGAAATGATATAATTTGAAATACGGAAAACGTTTTTCGCTTTCTGGTTTCGGTTATATCATTTTTTTGTTTGAAAAGGCAGGCAGTTTATGGAAGGAAAAACACAGGCAAATACGCAAGGAAAGGTATATCTCGTCGGTGCGGGGCCGTCTGATCCAGAGCTTCTTACATTAAAGGGGCTGCGGGTATTACAGCAGGCGCAGGTCGTGATTTATGATGCGCTGATCGGGCATGGCATATACAGCATGATTCCGCAGGGGGCGGAAAAAATAGCGGCCGGAAAACGCGCGGGCAGCCATACGATGAAACAGGAGGATATTAACCGGCTGATTTTGGAGCAGGCGCAGAAGGGCAGGCGTGTTGTGCGGTTAAAGGGCGGCGACCCGTTTTTGTTTGGAAGGGGCGGGGAAGAGCTGGAGCTTTTAATCAGGCACCAGATCCCGTATGAGATCGTGCCAGGCGTGACGTCGGCGGTTGCTGCGGCGGCATATGCCGGGATTCCGGTTACATACAGAGGGATTTCCTCGGGCGTGCATATCCTGACGGGGCATAAAAAGCAGGATGAGCCGCTGGACATTGATTTTGAGTCTCTTGTCCGTGCGGGCGGGACGACCGTGGTCTTAATGGGGATGTCGGCGCTGCATGAGATTGCCGCAGGTTTTTTACAGGCGGGGATGCCGCCGCAGACGCCTGCCGCAGTGATTGAGCAGGGGACGGGCGCAAGGCAGAAAAGCGTCGTAGCGTCATTAGCGTCGATCGTGGAGGAAGCGGGCAGGCACAGCCTGCGCGCGCCTGCGGTCATTGTGATCGGTGCGGTGGCTGCCTGCGGGAAACGGTATGCATGGTGGGAAAAACTGCCCTTGTCCGGCTGCCGGATTTTGGTGACAAGGCCTGCTGCCCGCAGCGGGGCGCTCGCCGGGCTGCTGCGGGAGCAGGGAGCGGAGGTATTGGAAATACCGGCGATCCGTACACAGGCAAAAGACGTGGGGGCGCAGCTTTTAAAGGTGCTTGCCGAAATCGGGACATATCGGTATCTTGCCTTTACATCGCCGGCAGGCGTGGAGCATTTTTTTGAGCTTTTGGACAGGCTGGAGATGGATGTGCGCTGCATTGGGCAGGTGAAGCTTGCGGCGATCGGCAGCGCGACAGGCGATGCGCTGAGAAAACACGGGCTGCGGCCGCAGCTTATGCCAGAGCGTTACAACGGCGCTGCGCTTGGCAGGCTGCTCCAGGCTTCCATGCAAGATGGGGAAAAGGTGCTGCTGCTTCGCTCGTCCATGGGCAGCAGGGAGCTGGTAGAGCAAATACAGGCAAAAAAGCAGATTGAAGTAACGGATCTTGCAATTTATGATACGATAACCGCAGAGAATACGATCGATGCAGAGAATATGACAGATGCAGAGAATACGGCAGACACAGCGAATACAATGGAAACGAATGCTTATTTGCGGGCGCTGCTGGAGGAAGGGGAGATAGACCTTGTGATGTTTACAAGCGCGTCTACCGTCCGCGGATTTGCGGCAATGGCTCAAGGAGCAGACTACACAAAGGTAAATGCCGTCTGTATCGGGGAGATGACGGCAAAACAGGCGTGTTTTTATGGGATGCAGGCGTATCTTTCTGAAAAAGAAACGATCGAAAGCATGGTGCAGGCAGCAGTCCGCTGCGCTTTCAGGCGGAGGAAACAAGATCCGCCAAATACTTGAATACATACTGGAAAAAAGGATAGAAATTAGAAAAGTATAAAAAAAGAAATAAGAAAAGAAATAAGAAAGAAGAAAAAAGAAAGAAGAAAGAAAAATGACAGAACTTGTAAAAAGGCCAAGGCGCCTGCGTATGAACCAGATGCTTCGAAAAATGGTGCGTGAGACACGCATGGACAAAGCGTCGCTTGTTTATCCGATGTTTGTAGCAGAAGGCGAGAATAAAAAAGAGGAAATCCCGTCCATGCCGGGACAGTACCGTTACAGTATTGACCGCATGGGGGAAAAGCTGTACGAACTGCAAAACGCCGGGGTATCTTCGGTACTGCTGTTTGGCATCCCGGCGTACAAAGACGACGCCGGGAGCGGCGCTTATGATCCGCAGGGGATCGTGCAGCGGGCGCTTTGCAGGGCAAAGCAGGAGTTTCCGCAGTTGTATCTGATGGCGGACCTGTGCATGTGCGAATATACGTCGCATGGGCACTGCGGCATTTTATGCGGGCAGGAGGTGGACAATGACAAAACGCTGGACTGCCTGGCGCGGATTGCCGTTTCGCAGGCGCAGGCAGGCGCCGATCTGATCGCGCCGTCTGATATGATGGACGGGCGGGTAGCTGTGATCCGCAAGGCATTGGATGCGCATGGCTTTACAAGCGTGCCGATTATGGCGTATTCTGCAAAGTTTGCTTCGGCTTTTTACGCGCCTTTCCGTGAAGCCGCGGATTCAGCCCCGGCATTTGGCGACCGCAGGACGTACCAGATGGATTATCATAACCGCAGGGAAGCGTTAAAAGAAGTGGCGCTTGATATCGAGGAAGGCGCGGATATCATCATGGTCAAGCCTGCGATGGCATATGCCGACCTGATCCGGGAAGCGCGGGAGCTTGCCTGTGTGCCGGTGGCGGCGTACAGTGTCAGCGGCGAGTATGCGATGATCAAGGCTGCCGCAGCAGCAGGATTTGTCAGCGAGGAAGAGCTTGCCATAGAAGCGGCAGTGTGCGCTTACCGTGCCGGCGCGGATATTTATATCAGCTATTTTGCGCAGGAGCTGGCAGAATATATGCAGGAGGGAAAGCTGGGATGACGACACGTTCAGAACAACTGTTTGCCGAAGCAAAGCAGTACCTGCCGGGAGGCGTAAATTCTCCGGTACGTGCGTTTGGCTCGATTGGGGATATCCCGCGTTTTATAAAAAAAGCAGACGCAGCGTTCCTCTGGGATGAGGACGGAAACCGCTATATCGACTACGTAGGCTCCTGGGGGCCGATGCTGCTGGGGCATAACCACCCGGATATTTTAAAAAGCGTTGTGGAAGCGTGCGGGAGAGGCCTAAGCTATGGGGCGGCAACAGCGGCGGAAGTGGAAGTGGCAAAGCTGATCTGTGAGATGGTGCCTTCGGTGGAGATGGTGCGTATGGTCAATTCCGGCACAGAAGCGGTGATGAGCGCGGTACGTACGGCGAGGGGCTATACGCGCAGGGATAAAATCATAAAATTTGAAGGCTGTTATCATGGGCATTCGGACGGGCTGTTAGCAAAAGCAGGCTCCGGCGTCCTGACCAATGGGATCCCTGACAGTGCGGGGGTGCCGAAAGGCTGTACGCAGGATACGCTTTTGGCGCCGTATAATGACCTGGACAGCGTGAGGGCATATTTTGAGCACGCAGGCGATCAGATTGCCGCCGTGCTGGTGGAGCCGGTGGCAGCAAATATGGGCGTCGTACTGCCAAAGCCGGGTTTTTTGGAAGGCTTGCGCAGCCTTTGTACACAGTACGGCGCACTGTTGATTTTTGACGAGGTCATTACCGGGTTCCGCCTTGGGGTGGGCGGAGCGCAGGAAGCGTTTGGCGTGACGGCGGATCTGTCCGCGTTTGGCAAAGTGATCGGTGCGGGGATGCCAGTCGGCGCATACGGAGGAAAACGCTGTATTATGGAAATGGTAGCGCCGCTTGGCGCTGTTTACCAGGCGGGGACGTTAAGCGGAAATCCTGTCGCCATGGCGGCGGGAGCTGCGATGCTGCGCCTGTTAAAGCAAAACCCGCATATTTATAAGACGTTAAATAAAAACGGGAATTATTTTTTTGAAGGGCTTGCAAAAATCGTACAAAGGGCAGGGCTCCCTTACCAGGTAAACCATATCGGATCGCTGGGCTGCCTGTTTTTTACAGACAGTAAGCCAACAGACTATGAAAGCGCCAGGGCTTCTGATACAAAGGCTTATGGAGCGTATTGCAGGTATATGTTAAATCATGGCATTTATCTTGCGCCGGCACAGTTTGAAGCGGTTTTTCTTTCCGCGGCGCATACAAAGGAGCTGCTGGATGAGACGCTTGAAACGGCGGAAGGCTATTTTGCCTTTGCATACTGTTCGTAAAAATATGGATTGCATATTTCGACAAAGTTGTTTATAGTAAATAGTAGAGAACATACCCACGAGAAAGAAACGGAACACGCGTATGAATACCCAGGATCAGCCACATATGAAAAAGGCGAATAAAAACCAGAAGAAAAAGGGAAACTGGAAGAAACAAAAAAGACAGCAGGCAGTTTTTTTAAGAAACATGATGTTTCTGTCGGGGGCTGTCGCTGTCATCCTGTTTGCAGTTATTTTGCATCGGCTGTATATAAACAGGCAGAATGCGCTGGAGGGCAAAAAGCGCGGCAGGGTATTGGAAGCATCGGAAGGAAAGATCCCAAGGCCGGAGCTGGACGTCGATTTATTGACCGTGAACGAATATTCCAGGCCGGGTACCCCGTTAGAAAAAATCAGGGGCGTTGTGATCCACTATACGGCAAATCCGGGTACAGGCGCACGGGCGAACCGGAATTATTTTGAGGGGCTTAAGGATTCCCATGTGACGAAGGCGAGCAGCCATTTCGTAGTCGGGTTGGACGGGGAGATCGTACAGTGCATCCCAAGCAGCGAGATTGCGTATGCTTCGAATGAACGCAATCAGGATACGATTGCCATTGAATGCTGTATTGAAGACGATACGGGAAGGTTTAACGAAAAGACTTACCATGCGGTTGTACATCTGACAGCCTGGCTGGTAGAGCATTTCGGGCTGCGTACGGAGGATGTGATCCGCCATTATGACGTCACCGGCAAGCCATGCCCAAAGTATTTTGTAGACTTTCCTTCCGCGTGGGAGCAGTTCCTTGCAGATGTGCAGGATTATTTAGTAGCATACGGAGTATTTTAAGCAAAGGGATGATAGGAGAGACATATGCAGAAAGTATACGAAGCCTTAAAGCAGGGCAGCGATGTCCGAAACCATTTGATTCAGCTCAAGCAGATGTTAAAGGAAGAAGGCGCGCTGGAAGAATATCTGTCAATGACCGAGGACGATGAGCTGATCGCATCTTTTTTAAAGGATGAGGACCCCAAAACACGCAAAAATGCGGCGCTTGTGCTGGGGCTTTTGCAAAGCCAGGAAAGCATTGAAAAAATATGGGAGGCATATGTGTCGGAAACACAGCTTTTTGTAAAGGGCGCTTATTTGTCTGCGATGCAAAAGCTGGACTGCCGGGCTTATCAAGCGCAGATCAAGCGGCATTATCAAAAGCTGCTTGCCTACGAGCCTGCCGAGGATGAAAAAAAGCATATCCAGGATGAGCTAAAGGAACTGCGCAGGCTGGTCATCCAGTTTGACGGCGGGATCAGCAGACACCCGTTTAACGGCTATGACAAGCCGCGGGATTTTATCCTGACAACGATCAAAAATTACCAGGATACGACAGGGGTGCAGGTGGAAAGCGGCGCTACAAGGATCATCCCGATGGGCGTGCAGGTCGTGGGCGGAAATATCAGGGAAGCGATCAAGATCCGTACGTTCCGCGAGCTCCTGTTTACGCTGCGCTGTGAAAAAAATCTGCCGCCCCAGCCGGCTGTGATTGCCAAGGAGCTGGCAAAGTCCAACCTTACCCGCCTGATTGGAAGCCTCCATGACGGAGAGGCGCCGTTTTATTTCAGGCTGGAGATCCGCGGGGATATGCCGCTGGAAAAAAAGAGCGCCTTTGCAAAGAAGCTTGCGGCAGAGATCGAGCAGCGCACGAAGCATTTTCTCGTCAATTCTACGGAGCATTATGAAATCGAGCTGCGGCTTGTACAAAACCGAAACGGCGGGTTTTATCCATGCGTCAAGCTGCTTACTATCCCGATGAAGCGGTTTGCCTACCGCAAATATACAACGTCCGCCTCTATGCACCCGTCGCTGGCAGCGCTGCTTGCCGAGCTTGCGTCGAACTGGCTGACCGATCACGCCAGGGTTTTGGATGCCTTTTGCGGCACTGGGACGCTGCTTATGGAGCGTATTTACGCGCTGCCCGTTCGGACGGCATATGCGCTCGACATATTCAGCGAAGCGATCCAGGGGGCGAGGGAAAATGCCGGGATTGCGCATATGAATATCAACTTTGTGCAGCGCAGCTTTTTTGAATTTACGCATGAGATGAAGTTTCATGAAATCTGGGCAGACCTTCCGGTACGCGGCAAAAAGACGAAAGAAGAGCAGGATGCGTTTTACTGCCAGTTTTTCCAAAAGGTGCAGGAACTGCTTACAGAGCGCGGCAGGATCTTTTTGTTCTGCAATGAAAACGGAATGGTAAAAAAATATCTCCGCCTGCATGATGCGCTGCATTTAAAACAGGAATTCTGCATCCGGGAAAAAGACGGCGCGTATTTTTATATTATCCAGATGCAGGAGCCGGACAGGCAGCAGGCACAGGAGCCGGACGCAGGGGAGGACGCGCAGGGCAGGGCGGACGAAGATGCCATTTAGACAGTGTTTTTATAAGGAGTTTTTATGCCGAATGTAATTGTGGTAGAAGGATATTCTTTTACGGATGAAAACATGGCAAGACAGGCGCAGACCGAGGCAGAGGGCGTTCGGTATGTCAAAGCAAGGACGGATATGTCAAAGCCGGACCAGGTATTTAACGTATATCACAGGCTGCTGCATGACCGGATGTTCCAGACGCCGGTCGGCTATGCATACTTAAAAGAGATGCAGGATTATTTAAAGACAATGCCAGGCATACGCAGCGATGAGATCCGGCCGATTCCGATTGCGCCGAGCCTGGTCGTAAATGATACAAGGGGGATTACCGAACGCTGGCGCAGGAGGCTGGACAAGGAGCAGAATAAGCTGCGCATTTCGATTGTGGCGAATTTTGCGTTTGTGCTTTCGATTCTCATTATGTTTTTAATCACGGCTACGAGCGGCCAGACGACGATATTAAATTACGAAAAAAAAATCCAGGATCAATATGCGCAGTGGGAACAGGAGCTGACCCAGCGGGAAAAGGCGATCCGGGAAGAAGAGCAGGAGCTTGAGCTGGATTTCGATACGGTGCTGGACGATGAGGAAGAAAAAGAATTGCAGGAATTAGAGTAGAGCACACATTTTTTTCATAATCCTGTGTTACCATAAAGGAAAATCAAAGTGCAGGCGAGGGATGAAGCGTGGAAAAATTAAAAATTCTTGTAGTGGATGATGAGAGCAGGATGCGCAAGCTGGTGCGCGATTTTTTAGTAAGACAGAATTTTGAAGTGCTGGAAGCAGGCGATGGGGAAGCGGCGCTGGACTTGTTTTACCAGGAAAAAAATATTGCGCTGCTGATACTGGATGTGATGATGCCGAAGATGAACGGCTGGGAGGTCTGCAAGGAAGTCCGTGAGAATTCCAGGGTGCCGATTATCATGCTGACTGCAAAAGGGGATGAAAGCGACGAGCTGCTTGGGTTTGAGCTGGGTGTGGACGAGTATATTTCCAAGCCGTTCAGCCCGAAGATCCTCGTGGCGAGGGTAGAAGCGATCTTAAGGCGTTCCAATAAGCTGGCGGCGGAAGGGCAGGCAGTGGAGACCGGCGGCATTTTGATCGACAAGGCGGCGCATCTGGTGACCGTGGACGGGCAGCGCATGGATCTAAGTTATAAGGAGTTTGAACTTTTATCGTATTTTGTGGAAAATGAAGGAATTGCGCTGTCGCGGGAAAAAATACTGAACCATGTATGGAACTACGACTATTTTGGGGATGCCAGGACGATCGATACCCATGTAAAAAAACTGCGGTCTAAAATGGGTGCAAAGGGCGATTATATTAAGACGATCTGGGGCATGGGCTATAAATTTGAAGTGAGCGAAGGCAAGGCGTGAGCGGCTTATGAGAGAGCTGATGTATAAAAAGTTCTGGGAAAAGACATATAAAAAGCCGCAGGAAGAACCGCTCCATTCGCTGACCGGGCAGGTTTCTTTTGCAATGATCGCGCTGGTGGCAGGGACAGTCCTTTTGTGCCTGATCTTAAATACCTTGTTTTTGGGACAGTACTATATATGGAACAAGTCAAAAATCTTATCCAACAGCTATGACAAGATCAATGCGGCAGCCAAGAACGGGACGCTGGACAGTGAAGCGTTTGATATCGAGTTTGAGCGGATCTGCGTCAACAATAACCTGACGGTTATGATTATTAATCCCGACCAGACAATCGTGCGTTCGTCGGTCAACGATACCCAGACGATGCTGAAATATTTTATGGAGCTGTTAATCAGCTTTAGCGAGACTTCCCCGGAGAAATTTGTCATTCAAAAGCGCCAGGATCTGCGTATGGAGTCGGATTATCTTGTTATGTGGGGCGTGCTGTCTGACGGAAAGCTGATTATTGCCCGTTCCGCGCTTGAAAGCATTCATGAAAGCAGCGACCTGACAAACCGTTTTTTGTTTATGATCGGCGGGATTGCGATTGTATTCGGGGCTGTGATCGCAGGGATCGTGACTCGCAGGATTACCAATCCGATCCTGGAGCTGGCGGAGCTGTCCTCACGCATGACGGAGCTGGATTTTGATGCAAAATATATGCCGAGAAAGCATCAGAATGAAATCGACCTGCTGGGCGCGTATATGAATGAGATGTCCAATAAGCTGGAGCGGACGATCTCGGAATTAAAGCGGGCGAATAACGAGCTGCTGCTGGACAACGAGCGCAAGACCCAGATCGATGAGATGCGCAAGGAGTTTTTATCCAATGTATCCCATGAGCTAAAGACGCCGTTGGCGCTGATCCAGGGCTATGCAGAAGGCTTGCAGGAATATATTAATGACGATGCCGAGAGCAGGGAGTTTTACTGTGAGGTCATTGTGGATGAAGCGGATAAGATGAACCAGATGGTCAAAAAGCTGCTGACGCTCAATCATCTCGAATTTGGGGACGAGGCGTTGTCGATGGAGCGGTTTGACATGACGGAGCTGATCGTGGGCGTCGTCAATGCAGCTTCCATTTTAATCCAGCAAAACGGGATTACCGTTCATTTTGACAGCAGCCAGACGATGTATGTATGGGCGGATGAATTTAAAATCGAAGAGGTCATTACAAATTTTTTAAGCAATGCGATCCATTATGCCCTGTATGAAAAGCGGATTGATATTTTTTATACGGTAAAGCAGGACTGTGTGCGGGTCAGTGTGTTTAATACCGGCGACCCGATCCCGGAAGAGGATTTGGAGAAAGTCTGGATCAAATTTTACAAGGTGGATAAGGCGCGCACAAGGGAATACGGCGGCAGCGGCATAGGATTGTCGATCGTAAAAGCGATCATGGATTCCCTAAACAGGCAGTGCGGCGTGTGCAACCGGGACGGCGGCGTGGAGTTTTGGATGGAATTGGATAGAAAGAATGAAGAAATTGCAAAAGAAACCATTGCTTAATTGATTTAAAAATGTTAACATAAACAGTAAGCATGGTATCTTTAAATACAAATGCATTATTTAGTGCACGGGAGTAAGCAGATGAAAAAGAATAGGTTAGCAGCGGGCGCTCTGGCGTTTGCGGTGTCTATCACAGCCTGCGGCTGCGGTGAACAGGTTTATGAAATGACAAATGAAGAGGAAGCGGCAGTTGTCCATTATTCCGCACATGCCGTCACAAAGTTCAACAAAAGACAGTCGGAAGGAATCAAAGATGTAGCGCTGCTCAAGGCAATGATGGAGCAGCAGGAAAAAGAGGCCGAGGAGCGAAAGGAACAGGAGGAGCAGGAGCAACAACAACAGCAGGCACAGCAGCAGGAAGAAGAAAAGAAGCCTGCTGACAGCACGGCTGCTCCGTCCGAGGAATCTGACAGCAAGGCACAAGAGAAGTATGTGTCCCTTGGAAAGGCGCTTGGGCTGAGCGGAGTCGATGCTGTTTACCGCGGATATGAACTTGTCTCTGCTTACCAGGCGTCGCAAAGCTATATGGTCAGGGCAAACAGCGGGAACGAGCTTCTTGTTGTACATGTCAATCTTAAGAATGGCGGAAGCAAAACGGCCGAATGCAATATTCTCTCCAAGATGCCGTCATTCAGGCTTACGGTCAATGGCGAGCTGAATGTAAACGCGGATACGACAATCCTGCTGAATGACCTGGGAACTTACCAGGGCAGGATCAAAGCGGGCAAGAAGGCGCAGACAGTGCTGATCTTCCAGGTGAAAAAAGGTTCGGTCAAATCGATCGATACGATGGAAATGGAAGTGACTGTAAACGGGTCGGGCTCCAAGGTTCAGCTTGAACGCTGATGCATGTATTTTTGGTAGAAAGTGATGATATTTTTTAATTTTATAAAAAATACATGTCCATTTGGCCAAAAGTGTGGTATACTGAATATAATTAGACAATGGCTTCGGGAGGAAATTAGCTATGGATACAAACATTCTGTTAGAGAACGGTACGAATGAGCTGGAAGTGTTGGAGTTTACGTTAAACGGCAACCATTATGGGATCAACGTTGCCAAGATCCGCGAGATTCTTACATATCAGCCGATTACACCTATTCCAAACGCACATACAAGTGTCGAAGGAATTTTTATGCCGCGTGATACGATGATTACCGTGATAAGCTTAAAAAAGTGCCTTGGGCTGCCGGCTACGGAGAATGAAGGCTTGTTTATCATCACAAACTTTAATAAACTCAATATTGCGTTCCATGTTGACCAGGTGATTGGAATACACAGGGTGTCCTGGGCGGATATAATCAAGCCGGATTCTACCATCAATACAGAACGGGGAGAGGAATCAAACGGCGGCGTTTCCACAGGCGTCATCAAGCTGGAGGATAAGCTGGTCGTAATTTTGGATTTCGAAAAGATCGTAACGGATATCAGCCCGGAGACGGGGCTTAAGGTTTCGGATATTGAAGCGCTGGGAGAACGCAACCGCAACGATTCGCCGATTTTGGTGGCGGAGGACTCCCCGCTGCTTGGCAAGCTGATTACAGACAGTTTAAAGAAGGCAGGCTATACGAATATTATTATGTGCATGAACGGCAAAGAAGCCTGGGATAAACTGGTCGGCTACAAAAACAGCGGCAATATATTTGATAAAGTCCATTGCATTATTACAGATATTGAAATGCCGATTATGGACGGCCATCGTCTGACCAAGCTCGCAAAATCTGACGATGTATTGAAACAGATTCCATTGATTATCTTCTCGTCACTGGTAAATGATGAAATGCGCAGAAAAGGGGAAGCGCTTGGCGCGGATGCACAGCTTACCAAGCCGGAGATCGGCTCTTTAGTAGAAGCGATCGATGGCCTGATCGATAAGAAGATCCGTTCATAGGGCTTACGGTGTTAGAAATGAGTGGGAGCGGCCGTCTTTGAGCAGTACAGTACGGCACTCTCACTTTTCGTGCGTAGTTTACGAGGTTACAGCAAAGGAGAGGTTTGCATGAGCAGAAGTGAAGATTATCTGGATAATCTGCTGACTTCAGTCACGGACAAATTAAATGAGTTTGATGATGATTTTGAGCAGAACAGGGAATCTTTCAAAGAATCTTATCAGACACAAAATGACCTTCCGTCAAAAACGCAGAGCGCACTGGATGAGATCCGGGAAGAAAATTTTCTGCGGGAGTTTGAGGATGAGCTGAATAAAGGAAGGACAGATGAAGATTTTCTGGCGGAATTTGAGAGAGAATTAAACGGAGAGGAAACGGGAGCGTCCAGACAGGATGAGGAGCCGGACTTGGATCTGCTGGATGATCTTTTTACCCAGATGAACGGGGAGGGAAACCATCCGCAGCCCGATACAGACAGGACGGTGATGATGCCGCAGGCGGACAGTATGGACGCGGATCTGGATGATTTTTTCAGGGACAGCGCACAGGACGCCAGATCTGACAGCCAGACAGAGGATGCAGCGGCGGATCCGTTTGACGATATGCGGACGCTGGAGCAGCCTGCCGAACAGGGCGCTGCGCCAGGCAGCCAGCAGGAAGCTTTGGAGCCTGATTTTTTGAGTGAAGAGGATCTTGCCGCAATGTTTTCCGCGCAGGAGGAACCAGAAACGGCGGCAGCGTCATTTGACGATGCGCCAGCAACAGCAGCCTTTGACGAAGCAGATATGCCGACGGCAGCGCTTGCTGATGAGGAAGATGCGCCGACAGCAGCGATGGATACGCAAAATGCGGATATGGGAGCAAAGGAACAGGAGAGATCAATGGAAGCACCAAAAGGCATGGAAGGGCTGGAAGATATTTTTGGGGATATTTTAGGTGATGAAGCCGACAGCCTTCTGAATGAACTGGAAAACGGCACAATGTCCCAGGATACGGAAAGTGAACAGCAAAATGAGGAACCGATCCTGGACGACCGCCTGAAAGAAATCCTGGACGGCTCAGATGAAGAAGCGCTTTCTGAGATCGATCAGCTATTGGATGCGGATAACGGCGGCGAGACACAGACAAACGAAGACCCGCTTGCTATGGGGCCGGATTTCTCATATGATGAAGCAGCGCTCGGCGAGGGCGATGCAGGGGATAAAAAGAAAAAAGAGAAAAATAAAAACGGCTTGTTTGGCAAGATCTCCCGGATGCTGTTTGGCACACCAGCGGAATTAGACCCGGAGGCGGCAGCCGAATATGAAGCGGCGAAAGCGGCAATGAAACAGAATGAGGAAGACCCAAAAGCCGTAAAAGAACGAAAAAAACAGGAAAAGGAACAAAAAAAGCAGCAGAAAAAAGAAGAAGCAGAAAAGAAGAAGCAGGAAAAGGAAGCAGCAAAGGCGGAAAAAGCAGCGAAAAAGGCAGCAAAGCCAAAGAAAGAGAAAAAACCAAAGCCAAAGAACCAGGCGCCAAAAGAGCCGCCGCTTCCAAAGGTGCCGGTTATGATGATGTGGATTCTAGCCTTATCGCTGATGGTGCTCGTATTTTTGGGGACTTACCTGATTGGTTATTCGACGCCTGTCAAAGCGTCGAAGGAGGCGTTTGAAAAAGGGGATTATGTTACTGCCTTTACAAAGCTGCAAGGCATGAAGGTGCGGGCGGCGGACCAAGACCTGCTCAATGCATCGGAAGCGCTTGCCGGGATTCAGGCACAGTTGGACGCCTATACGGCGCTGATGGAGCAAAAGCAGTATGAGATGGCATTGGATGCGCTCGTACGCGGCTATGGCAGATGCCTCTCAAAGTCCGCAGATGCGGAGGAATGGGGCGTTTCCGAGGAACTGGAGAAGATGCAGGACCAGTTTGACGTGCTGTTAAAGGAACAGTTCGATGTGACAAAGCACCGGGCAAAGAAGCTTTACAAGATCAAAAAGCGCAGCGAATATACGCTGGCGCTGCATGAAATCCTGGATGATCTGGGCATGGAGCACTGACCTGCGTGCCGGATTGGGAGGATTCAGGAAAAAAGCCGGACAGGATAAGGAAAAATGGTTGCGATAATTGATTATGATGCTGGAAATTTAAAAAGCGTGCAGAAGGCGTTTCAAAGGCTTGGGGAAGAAGCGGCAATTACGAGAAACAGCCGTGAGATCCTTGCTGCGGACAGGATTGTGCTGCCGGGTGTCGGCTCGTTTGGCGCGGCGATGTGCCAGTTGAAAAAATATGAGCTTGACCGGGTCATTCAGGAAGCCATAGCGCAAAAGACCCCGTTTTTGGGTATCTGCCTTGGCTTGCAGCTCTTGTTTGAAGGCAGCGAGGAAAACGGCGGAGCCGAGGGGCTTGGCATACTGCGGGGCAGGATCTTAAAGATCCCGGATGCCCCAGGGCTTAAGATCCCGCATATCGGCTGGAATTCGCTGGCGCTGCAAAATGACGGGCGCTTGTTTGCGGGTGTTGACGGGCAGCCTTATGTCTATTTTGTGCATTCCTACTATCTGAAAGCAGCGGATACACAGATCGTAAAGGCAGTTGCGCGCTACGGCGTGGACATCCATGCGTCTGTAGAGCATGAAAACCTGTTTGCGTGCCAGTTTCACCCGGAAAAAAGCAGCACCGCCGGATTGAAGCTGCTGGAAAACTTTTTAAAAATAAATCACGAAAGGTGAAGGAAAGCAATGTTCACAAAAAGAATCATCCCGTGTCTGGATGTAAAGGACGGCCGAGTAGTAAAAGGCGTCAATTTTGTAGATTTGAAGGATGCTGGTGATCCGGTCGAGATAGCGGCTGCTTACGATGCAGCCGGAGCAGACGAGGTGGTGTTTTTGGATATTACCGCTTCTTCTGATGCCCGCGCGACCGTTGTGAATATGGTGCGCGCAGTAGCGGAGCGTGTGTTTATCCCGTTTACAGTAGGCGGAGGGATTCGTACGGCAGATGATTTTAAAGCGCTCCTTCGGGAAGGCGCAGACAAGATCTCTGTGAACTCTGCGGCGATCGAACGGCCGGAGCTGATTCGGGAAGCGGCGGAAAAGTTCGGAAGCCAGTGCGTTGTCGTGGCGATTGACGCCAAGCGCAGGGCGGACGGGAGCGGCTGGAATATTTATAAAAACGGCGGACGGGTCGATATGGGGATTGATGCAGTGGAATGGGCAGTACAGGCGGAACGCCTTGGCGCAGGAGAGATCCTTTTGACAAGTATGGATTGTGACGGCACAAAGGCTGGCTATGACCTTGCACTGACAAAGGCAGTCGCGCGCAGTGTCTCGATCCCGGTGATTGCGTCCGGCGGGGCAGGTACAAAGGAGCATTTTTACGAAGCGCTGACCGAAGGAGAAGCAGACGCCGCGCTGGCAGCGAGCTTGTTTCACTATAAGGAGCTGGAGATTATGGATCTGAAAAACGATCTGGCAAGGCGCGGAGTTTCGGTCAGGAGGTAACGGTACATAAGATACAAATGAGGACAGCAGAATGGGAATGATTGCAAATGACTGGCAGCCGGCGGTTCAGGCGGAGTTCGGCAAGCCATATTATAAGGAATTATATCAGTTTGTGAAAGAGGAATACAGCACGCATGTGATCTATCCGCCGTCTGAGGATATCTTTAATGCGATGCATTTAACACCGCTTTCAGAAGTAAAAGTATTGATCCTGGGGCAGGATCCTTACCATAACGAGCATCAGGCGCATGGGCTGAGTTTTTCCGTACTGCCTGACCAAAAGAACATCCCGCCGTCTTTGCAGAATATCTACAAAGAACTGGCGGATGATTTGGGATGCTATATTCCGAATAACGGATTTTTGGAAAAATGGGCGAAGCAGGGCGTGCTGCTGCTGAATACAGTGCTGACGGTGCGAGCGCATCAGGCAAATTCACACCAGGGCAAAGGCTGGGAAAAATTTACGGACGCTGTCATCCGGGCAGTCAACGAGCAGGAACGCCCGGTTGTATATATGCTGTGGGGCAAGCCGGCGCAGAGCAAGATTCCGATGCTGGACAATCCGAAGCATCTGATTTTAAAGGCGCCGCATCCAAGCCCGCTGTCGGCGTTCCGCGGATTTTTCGGATGCAGGCATTTCAGCCAGGCAAATGCATTTTTGCAGGAGCACGGGGCAGAGCCGATTGACTGGCAGATCGAGAATATTTAGTTGTCATGAATAGATCACCCGGTTTTATAAAGTTCAAGACTGGGATCGCCGATATATAGAAGAGAGGGAAAATGGCTCGTGAGAGCGGATGCATGGGCCATAGGTCAGTACAGGCAACTGTAAACCAGGACACGGATGTCCAAGAGATTAAATTTTCAAAGGAGTGATATTATGTTGGGAATCAATTCTAATTCCATGAATTCGTTGTTTGGCTTTGGAAAATCATCGTCTGCCAGCAGCTCGCCGTTTAGCGCACTCGCTTCTTCACTTTCCGATTATAATATGATCCGCAGCGGAAGCTATAAGAAGCTGATGACATCTTATTTTGCAAAGACGGATGCCAATGCGTTTCGCAGTGCTTTCAACAGCAGCAAGGTCACCAATAAGTCAACTTCGACTTCGAAAGATTCGACAGAGACGCTCAGCAAGGTAGAGAGCGCGGCAAAGGAACTGAAAGATTCTGCTTCCAATCTGTTAAAGACAGGTACAAAGTCTGTATTTAACAAAGTGGATACGAAGGATGAGGACGGAAACACCGTAAAAGCGTACGATACGGATAAGATCTACAAAGCAGTGAAAGCGTTTGTAGACGATTACAATGCGATGGTTCAGGCAGCGGACAGCTCCAAGACGACGGCAATCCAGAAGTCTACGATCAGCATGATTAATGCGACTTCCAAGTACGAGACTTCCCTGAATAAGATCGGCATTACGATCGACAGTGATAATTACCGTCTGTCTGTGGATGAGGAAGCATTTAAAAAAGCGGATATGAACAGGGTAAAAGACCTGTTCAACGGAACAAATTCGTTTGCTTCCAATGTGAAGTCACAGGCTTCCATGATCGAGTACCGGGCGGATAACGAGGCTTCCCGGGCAAATACGTATACAGTTAACGGCGGATACAGTTCCAATTATTCCTCCGGTTCTATGTGGGATAGTTTTTATTAACAGTTATTTGCCGGCTATGGTTGTTCGGCAGGAAACCGCAGCAGTATGCTGCGGTTTTTTTCTTGCGCAGCCTGGAAGATTGTGATAGACTGGAAAAAAAGAGAAGGGGGATTTTAACGATGGATCAAAATTGTGCATATTGTATGGAAGGGGAACTGGTTGCAAAATTCGGGATTAAGATTTGCGAGCTGGAGACGAGCAAGGTGTATTTATTTAAGGAGCAGAGCCATAAAGGCAGGGTGATCGTTGCCCATAAAAAGCATGTGGGGGATATGAACGAGCTGTCGCCGCAGGAGCGGGGAGCCTATTTTGAAGAGGTGGCAAAAGTAGCGAGGGCGCTGATGGCAGCGTTTCATCCAGATAAGGTAAATTACGGCGCGTACGGGGATACGGGACATCACCTGCATTTCCATCTGGTGCCGAAGTATGCGGACGAATACGAGTGGGGCGGCGTATTTGCAATGAATCCTGACAGAACCTATCTGTCAGAGGAAGAGTACAATGCGCTGATTAGCCAGATCAAAAAGGAGCTTGGAGTGGAATAGAAAGAATCCAGACGGAGCCAGATCCTTCCAGTATGGAATATGCCAAACCGGTGCACAATAGAGGTGATCGAAAGATCATGATTTTGTTGCTGCGGCACCGCAGGTGCGGGCAGCAGCATTTGCGGGAGAAGGCATATGACAAAGGAAGTATCAGATCTGTTGAAAAAAACAGATATCCGGGCTGTGGAGACGCAGTTGGCGCTTCGGTGTGCGCCGCTGCTTGCAGGGTTAAAGCCGTCCAATCTGTTGATTTTAAAAAACTGCCAGGCACAGGCGCTGTACGGGCTTTTGCAAAATACGAGGTTTTCCAGTTATGAGCTGTACGGCACAGGTACGGAAACGGTGCTGCTGCTGTATGCGGACATGCCGCTTGCGTGCTGCCTAAAGCAGCCGGAAGCAAGGGCAATGCTCTGGCAAAAGGGATATCGGGATTTTTCGTTACAGGCGCTGCTTGCCGGCTTTGCTGCAAGGTATGCGTCCTGCCGCAGGAGCGGGGGAGAATTTCCGCATGAAATGGGGCTGTTTTTAGGTTATCCGCCTGAAGATGTCAGAGGTTTTTTGGAAAACGGCGGAAACAATGCATTGTACGCCGGTTATTGGAAGGTCTATCAGAACCTGGCACGAAAAATACGGCTGTTTAAAAGCTATGACAAGGCGAAGGCGTGCCTGGTTCGGCTGATTGCAGGCGGCGCCGGCATGGCGGAGGTACTGAATTTTTATGGCGGGCAGTGATTCTATTCTTTTTATGGAAAAACTATTGACGGCTGCTGCAAGGGTATAGTACAATCATATTTGAGTAACAGAAAGAACTGTGCAAAAATAAGTTGTCAGATTATAAGATGCATACAGTCCAACCCCTGTATGGATAATTATTTTTGCATAGTTCTTAAGCTTAGTTAAGCTTAGAACAAGAACGTGTAAAAACTTTTAAAAATATCCTCCGGCTGTATTTGGTGCAGCAGGAGGATATTTTTACTTTAACATGATCGCGAATATGCTGCACAGGCAGCAGGTATTGTATGGTTAGAAAGCACTATTTTAAAATAAACCTGCCTACCAACTGTTCTAAACTTTCAGACTGTGCAGATAATTCTTCGCTTGTAGCAGAGGACTGCTCGGCGGCGGCTGAGTTGTTCTGAATGACTTCTGAAATTTGTTCAATGCCTTCTTCTAACTGTCTCATAGCTTCTGCCTGGGAATCAGACAATTCGCTGATTTCATTTGTGGAAACAGCCAGAGAATTAATGCCTTTGATCACAATTTCGATAGCGGCCGTGGCTTTTGCCATAATCTCGTTTCCTTTTTCAATCTCCTGCAGCGAATTTTCAATCAGTTTTTTCGTATCTACTGCGGAGTTTGCACTGTCGGAAGCAAGCTTGCCGATCTGGTCTGCGACAACAGCGAAGCCTTTGCCCGCTTCGCCTGCCCTGGCAGCTTCAATCGATGCATTCAGTGACAACAGGTTTGTCTGGGAAGCGATATCTTCGATGGCTGCAATAATATTTGCAATTTCTCTGGAAGTGTCGTTGATGCGTTCCATTGCCTGGTTTAACAGACGGATATCTTCGCTGCTTTCTTCTGCGTTGCGCCGGAATGTCTCAGCATCCTTATAGGACTGGTTTGCCTTTTCCGAGCTGTGGATGACAGTCTCTGTAATATCCTGGATCGTCGCGGTCAGCTCCTGTACAGAGGCTGCCTGGTCGGTAGCGCCTTCGGCAAGCGACTGCGCGCTTTCAGACATCTGGCTGGCGCCGAGCGATACCTGGTTGGATGCTTCGTGGATATTGCCAAGCGTGGAGCTTAAAGATTCCGTAATCGTATCAATCGCAGTGCCAAGCTGTTTAAACTCGCCGCGGAAATCTGCGTCTGCGGTTACGGCAAAGTTTCCTTCTGCAAAGGAGCCAAGCACCCGGCTCAGTTCACGGATATAATCTTTTAACAGGCCGATGGCGGTATTGAAGGACTGTGTCATTTCACCGATTTCATCTGGATACATGACATCTACATGTACGTCCAGGTTTCCCTGTTCCAACTGTCCGGTCGCTTCCTGGATCCTGACGATCGGTTCTGCCAGTATTTTTGCCACGCTTTTGGAAATGCGCATAGCAATGATCACGGCGACAATGATAATCAGGAGCATAATACCGATCATAATATAGATCTGTATGGTCAACTGGCTTTTTACATCGTTGCCGATTTCTACATTGTAATCAATCAGCTCTTCGACAATCGCGGTAAGCTGCTGGTATACCGGCTTTGCCTGGTTTAAAAGCAGGTCGGTGGCTTCCTCGTCGTTATGCGCCATTGCAAGCGATTCCACCTCGGTAAAGTAGGAACGGTATTGTGGGAGCAGTTCATCGATCTGCGCGATATATGCCAGTTCCTGTTTCGTAGTGCAGTGTTTTTTTGCAGTTTCATATGCCTGGTCTGTCAGGTCTTTGCCGGCGTTTAATTGCTCATCGGCTTCTTTCATCTTCTGTTCATCGCTTAATATAATCAGCTCCCTGACGAGGGTTGGCTCACGGCTGAGATATGTACTAAAGATCCCGATTTCACCTTGGGAAAATCCATTGCTGACCAGCGCCCTGCCGTAGCGTACGTTGCAGTACAGCAGAATAAACAGGCCGATAATGCCCGCCAGGCTGGCAATCATTACAGTGAGGGTAAAGCATGTTTTCAGCTTTTTTTCTACTTTCATGTTTTTGATTTTATCTATCATAATTTATATTCCTTTATACGTATATTTTTTTGCTTTGGAACAGCTTCAATACAATACAATATTCGCTTGTCAAGGTACGGGTGATAATTGTGCTTCGCACAAACTATTAACTATATTATAACACTTCAAAAATAAAGTTACAATCATTATTTTGCCTGTCCAGATTTTACCTGTCAGATGTCTGCAAGCTGGCGGATGATTCCGCAGCATTTGTAATGGCGCAGCGGATAAGATTCGACAGGCACGCCTTTTTCTTCGGCAAGCCGTAAGACGGGGCGCAGCGACAGGTCGTCTTTCCAGCGCGTGCCTACCAGGATTTTCCATGGAACACGCCTTAATAAAACCCTGGTGGTTTCTCCGATGCCGGGCTTGATCAGATGCAGGCTGGAGATATGAAAGGCTTCTTTGATCGCCATGGCTTCCTCGACGCCGGTATCTGTGCACGGCTGCTGTGTGGCAGGCGTGAGAGCGTCGGCCCATGGTTTTGGAAAATGGGCTTCGATCGCGTCGATATAGGCGTATGACAAATCCTGCTGCCGGAGGCCTTCATAATAGACAGCCCCATGAAAATCATCGGCTCCGATAATATCGCTTCTGAAAAAGGTACGGCTGATCAGCCCGGATACCGTACAATTTAAGCAGGAGCTGGGGATTAAAATATCTTCGTGCGTCCCGCACAACTGCGTCAGGTTTGCGGGGTCAGCAAGGACAGCGAGTTCTGGGGATACGCCTTCATAGCAAGCCGCTGCTTTTTTTAATTCCGTAAGGATCGCGCCTTTTCCGATCCAGCCGTCGACAAACAAAAGCTGCCTGGGTGCATATCTGTCCAGCAAATACCGCATGGCGTTGCGGTCAATGCCTTTTCCGCGTATAATCGATATGGCATAATGCGGCAGGTCTGCCAGCCCGTATTTTTTCAGGTACCGGCGGACTAAAATGCCGGCAGGAATGCCTGCCCTTGCCAGTGAAACGAGCACTGTCTGACTGCCCCGTTCAGACAGGATCAGGCCGGCGAGACGGGCTGCTGCCGCCGCGGTCGGTGCGGCATACATGTGCAGGGCTTCGTTGTATACATGCATATATGCTTCGGTCGGGACGTATTCGATCGGGAGCATCTCACAATAGTGCCTGCCGGACTGGATCAGCCTTTCGCGTTCTGCGGTTGCCTGCGGCTTTACGGCGCCGGTAATATCCTTTAACAGTAAGACGACATCGTCTTGTTTATAAGAGCTGCGCATAGAATCACCTCGCTATCCTTTCCTGGCAGGGCTTTATTCCGTATCTTTCGGCAAGATATAACGTTTGCCGCGCCCAGTTTGTATGTGTTTTGTGCTCGTTCATGCGTTCCCGCGCAGGGCTGGCGGATACCGCATATGCAGAATCGCTGTCCCAGTGCAGGATGCTGCGGGCGTCGTCGTAGTCTTTTTGTGTGACGCGGCAGGCGTCGTTGACTACGTCAATCTGGTTTGGATGGATTACGGTTTTTCCGATCAATCCGCAGAGCCTATCATCTGCAAGCTCGTTGATCAGCCCTTCCCGCCAGCCGTAGCCGCTGTAGTATTCCCATACCGCGCCGGATACGACGTAATCCATGCCGTAAACAGCCATAATCGCAGAAAAAATGTCAGCGATCGGGCGGATGCGGTGGATGGATTCCCATGCATGGCGCCGGAACGAAAAGAGATGGCACAGGTCATTTCCGCCGACGCGGATATTCAGCACAAGCTCTTCCACACGGGAGAGCTTTTCTTTGAGCGTATAGAGGACATCAAAACGGCTGCGCAGGTCTATGATGCACACGCTTTCGTAAATAGGCATCAGGTACAGGCGCCTGGCGAGAAATTCGTTTGCCGTTATCATCTGCTGTATGTAGGCATCCGCGTTTTCCGGCGAAAATTTCGGAATGATAAATCCGCTTAATAATTCCTGGCTGTCGCCAAGCAGGCGAACCATACGCATAATCTGCTGCGGGCAGCGTACGCGGATAAAGATTTTTGGAAGGTAAAAGGAGGTATGCTCCAGGGCGCAGCGGATCTGGCGGATGGAATTTGCAAGGCATCGCTCGGCTTCTTCCACATGGGAATCGCCGATCGTATCTTCCAGGCAGAGGGCAAGGGAAAAGCTGTCGCCGAATTTTTGACCGATCAGCGACGGGGCGATCGTTTCCCGGTTTGCCGGGCAGTATAAAAGAGGGCCTACACTATAGTAGATCGATGAATTTTTCATATCATGCTCCTTTTGCGTGTCTGTTTCACGCTGATTGCCATTTGGGCTTTTGTATTCCAGTATAGCTATTTTTGGGTCATTCTGCAATCGGAGAACGTTTGTTCTGGCTTCGGAAGGATTCTTTGTTGACAAGATCTTTTTCTAATGATATTCTTTGAGTAGAAACGGCAGCGGCACGATTCGAAATGTGACAGGGAATGTGAGAAATATGGAAAACATTATAAAATACAGGCATAATCATATAGAAGTCACCTCTCCTGAGAGCTTTGCAGCAGTCCGGGGCGGTATGCATGGCGGCGTCAGGGATGTGTGTTTTGTACGGATGTTAGGACGCAGCGCGGATTTTGACAGGCAGGTGCTTGCACTGGACGAAAAGCTGAAAAGCCAGATGCGGGCAGGCAGGCTTTATTACCGCAGGGCAGGCAGCCTGCCGGCATTATCTGCCAGCGGGGACATCGCCTATTATACAGCCTGCTATGATCGGTGGGCAGCATCGCCCCAGGGCGGCATCCAGACAAAGGTAAGCAGCGGCGCGCTGGCGGTGCAGCTTGGCGCAGCGTGCACATCCGCGCTGGAACGGTACCAGCAGCAAAAAGCGGCAGTAACAGCGTCCATACGGAAAAATTTTGCAGTAAAGCTGCTGTACTGGTTCGACTTTTTGTGCAGCGGGCTTTCGCAGTGGAGCGAAACAAGCTGTATCAAAATTGTAGCGGAAAATGTAGAAAAGGAGCAGGAATATCTGTTTTATTATTTTCTGACGCTGGCAGGCTGCGACGTCCTGCTGCTGCAAAGCGCGGGCGATCCGGTAAAGGAGCGTTTAAAAAGCCTGTCCAGGGAGGTGCGCATCGGGGAATTTGGCGATCGTGGGCAGGAAAATATCGTAGTAAAGATCCCGCAGCGGAACAGGAAAAAGCATACAGTGCCTTCGACACAGCAGGCACAGCCAGCGGGGCAGTATGCAGTTGCGGCATCGCCGCAGCCGCAGCGCAGCGAAAAGAGCTTTGAAGAGCTGGCGGCGCTTGCTTCGTCGATCGTGCTGATTTTAGTCCATGATGCGGACGGGGCGGTGATTTCCACCGGTTCCGGCATTATGGCCTCAAACGCTGGATACATACTGACCAATGACCATGTAGCAAGGGGCGGGTATTCGTATTCTGTGCGGATTGAAAATGACGGGCAGGTATACCATACGGATGAGCTGATCAAATATAATACGCTGCTTGACCTGGCGCTGCTGCGTATCAACCGGCGCCTAGACCCGATCCCGATTTACCAGGGGCAGAAAAAATTAGTACGCGGCCAGGCGGTTGCGGCGATTGGCAGCCCGCTCGGTTTGTTTAATTCGATCTCGGATGGGATTATATCAGGGTTTCGTACCATTGACGGGGTAGATATGATACAGTTTACGGCGCCGATCTCCCATGGCAGCTCAGGGGGAGCCGTTTTAAATATGTACGGGGAAGTCATTGGGATCAGTACGGCAGGATTTGACCGGGGGCAGAATATCAATCTGGCTATCGGGTATGAAAGCATCAACCTGTTTCTACAGGGATTTCGGTAACTGGAAGGGGGCAGCGGATTGTTCCAGCATATAAAAATACAAAACCTGAACGACTTTTTTAAAAATCTGAACGAACGGGAAAGCACAGGCGTCTATTTTTACAGGATTAACGGGTATTCTAAGGAAATCGACGGGTTTATCTGCGCTTATTACGAAGCGGCAAGAAAAAACGGCGTCGTGATCGAAGGGAAACTGCAAAATCCAGATGAAAAAAACCTTGCCTATTATAATGAGATCATGGGCATGGATTTTCAGTTGCGTACAGGATTTATCAGCGCCAGCCTGAAAAAATGGCTGCCGAGGATGAACGACGGGCAGCGGGAAAATGTGGCGCTGTGCCTGTACGATGCGCTGTTTTTGCTGCAAAAGGAAGGCAAGACAGAGCATATGCTGAAAAACGCGTATATTAAATGCATGTGCTGGCTGTATTACCGGTTTGAGCGCATTGTCAACCAGTTGGGGGAAAATCAGATTCCAAAGATCTTGTACGAAGGCGCTGTGAGCCAGTATGAGCTGATGATTTTGTCGATTTTATCCAATGCGGGCTGTGATGTCGTGCTGGTGCAGTATGGCGGCGATGCAGCCTATTTAAAGCAGGATGCGCTGTCGCAGCGCTCGGATGAGCTAAAGCTTCCTGGGATGCAGGCGTTTCCGCAGGGATATTGCTTAAAGCAGGTTCGCCAGAAGCTGCAGGAAGAGGCAAACCGGGAGAGATTGTATGGGACACTGCCGAAGCAGCAAAACTGTACGAATGCATGGATCAGTGGCAGCGTGCTGGAGGACATTCAAAAAAGCCCGGCGCAGCGCGGAGATGACCCACGTTTTTTTTACAACTGTTTTTGCAGGATCAACGGCGTGGAGGATAAGCTGACATACGCCAATACGTTGTATCAGCTTCAGCTACAGATCAAAAGCAGCGGGCGCAGGATCGTCATTGTCAACGAGAGCTTGGGGCGGCCGGCAATGGAGGAGATCGCCGCAGTCCGCAGGAACCATTATACAAAGCTGGAGCAGCTAATTTTGGATTTGTCTGCGAACATCAGCATTCGTGAAACGGCGAGCGTGGAGCTGCAGCGGATGATGGTGCGCGCGTTTACGGACGTCATGCTGATGGAGGCGGATGAGAGGGGAAGGGAGCTGAACCTGAACAAGCTGACCAATCAGGCGGTCTGCCTGCTTTGTTTTTTAAAACGCTACCAGGGCAGGCTGTTTGGCGGCTGGAAGGAAGGAGATATCGGCTGTTTCTTTTTTATGGGCGGGTGCCAGGATGAGAGCGAGGTGTTGTTTTTCCGCTTTCTGGCGAGGCTTCCGGCGGATGTGCTCCTGCTGTGCCCGGATCTGGAGCGGCGCTGCTGCCTGAAAGACCGTCTGCTGTATGAGGTGCATCATACGCAGTCGTTAAAGCTTGCGGCGTTTCCGCAGGAGGATGCGGATGTCGTGGTCGGTACGGCTGCCTACCATGCAGAGCGGGAGTTAGATACGCTGATGTACCAGGACAGCGGGCTCTACCGGGACAAACAGTATGAGAAGGCGAACACAGTTATTTTGCAGACGATGTATGAAGAGATCGCCATTCTCTGGAAAGAGGAGGTCAAATACAGGCCGAGCTTTTCGACGTCCAAAGACGAGGTGCATATCCCGGTGATCTTTGCAAAGGTGTCGGGCGTCAAGGATGGGCTTGTGCAGCCGTATTGGCGCTTTATCCGGGAGCTGGTGACGGAGGATACGTATGTGGTCAGGTCGGCGCCGTTTTTAGACCCGGCAGCGGCAAATCCAATGCGTGCCTGTGCGGCGGAGTTTTATAAAAACGGAAGGCTTAGGAAGGATAAGATCAAGTCCCATTCCAGCTATCCGTATGGCTATTTACGGGAAGAGGTGCAGGATTATATATTAGACAAATTAAAGCTGCTGATCGACCAAAAGGCCATCCGGGGGACGTTTGAAAACGGGACAGAATATGCGATTATTGCGACAGTGCTGCATCTGCCGAAGGAAATCGTACGCCTGATCCAGAAATTTGACTTTACAAAAAAGAACCCGAAGCTTCTTTATATCCATACGACAGAGGCGATGATTTCTCTGGAGGATGCCATCCTGGCCGCGTTTTTAAACCGGATCGGATTTGATGTCGTCTTTTTCGTGCCGACGGGCTATCAGAATGTAGAGAAGTATTTTAACCGTAACATCATGGAGGAGCACCAGATCGGCGAGTATATGTATGACCTGCATGTGCCGAACCTGGAAGGCCCGTTGCAGCGTACGCGTGTGTCATGGCGCGATAAGTTATTTAAGAGAAAGTAAGGAGAGGAAAGCAGCATGGGATTGGATTTTAGCAAGACAGCGGCAATGCCGGCACCAGTAGCGGCAGATGCAAAAAATGAAATAGAGGTAGTACAGCAGTACGATATCGTGGCGGACAGGGAGCAGATGAATGCGGCGCTGACAGGCTCTCAGGAGGTGGACGCCATTACAAGCACGATTGAAGTCCACAACCTGGAGACGATCGTATCGTTTGGGGCAGAAGTGGCGGAGGAGATCTCCAAGGCGTCGGACGTCGTGCTAGGCAGCATGAGTATGTCCCAGATCGACGATTCCAGCCAGATGTTAAATACGCTTGCAAAGATTATGGATCAGTTTGATATCGATGAAATCCAGGAAAATCCGGGCCGCTTTAAAAAGCTGTTTGGGAATATGCGCAAGCAGCTTGAGAAGATTCTGGATAAATACCATACGATGGGGGATGAGGTAGACAAGATCTATGTGCAGTTAAAGCAGTATGAGTCTGAGATCAAGCAGTCCAACCGCAACCTGAACCAGATGTTTGAGGCAAATGTAAACTATTACCATGAGCTGGTGCGCTATATCCTTGCCGGCGAGCAGGGATGCAGGGAGCTGCAGGCGTATATTGCGCAAAGAGAGGCTGATTTGGCGTCTACCGGCGATACCTCGATCCAGTTTGAGCTGGCGAGCTTAAACCAGGCGCTGATGATGCTGGAGCAGCGGACGCAGGATCTGCGGACAGCAGAAAGCGTGGCGATGCAGTCGATCCCAATGATCAAGACGATGGAATTCAGCAATATGAACCTGGTGCGCAAGATCAATTCGGCATTTATTATTACCCTTCCGGTATTTAAGCAGGCGCTTGCGCAGGCGATTATGTTAAAAAGGCAGCGTGTGCAGGCGGAGGCGATGTCCGCGTTAGACCAAAAGACAAATGAGCTGCTTGTAAAAAATGCGCGCAATACCGTAGAGCAGTCAAAATATACGGCGCAGCTTGCATCCGGCAGTTCGGTAAAAATCGAAACGCTTGAGACGACCTGGAAGACGATTGTGTCAGGCATCGAGGAGACAAGGCAGATCCAGGAGCAGGCAAGGAAGCAGCGCACTGAAGACCAGGCGCGGCTGGAAACGATCAAAAAGGAATTTCAGTCCATGTACCATGTGCCGGATGCGAAAAGGCAGTAAAAAGATGGTTTTGTTCTGCACAGATCTGGATCAGACGCTGATTTATTCCTACAAGCATGATATCGGGCAAAACAGGCAGTGCGTGGAAGTATATCAGGGGCGGGAGGTTTCGTTTATGACACAGGAAACCTTCCGGCTGCTTGGCAAGCTGAAAGAGCGTGCCTGCATCGTGCCGGTAACGACAAGGTCGATCGAGCAGTATGGCAGGATTGCGCTTGGAATCGGCAGCCTTCCATATGCGCTTGTATGCAATGGCGGGGTGCTGCTTTTGCATGGAGAAAAAGAAAAAGCCTGGTACGAAAAGTCTTTGGAGCTGGCACAAGAAAGCCGGGCGGAATTAAAAGCGGCAAGGCGTATTCTGGAGCTGGAAGCGGACAGGACGCTGGAGGTGCGCCTGGTGGAAGGGCTGTTTTTATTTACAAAATGCCGGAATCCGCAGCAGACAGTAGCGCGGCTGGAACAGGAGCTGTATGCACAGGAAGAAAAAGGCGGTACAAAACAGGAGCTGCATCCGCGGACGGTGCAGGTGTTTCGAAATGGAGAAAAGGTATATGCCGTGCCCAGAGGGCTGAATAAAGGAGCGGCAGTAGCACGGCTGCGGGAGCTTGTGGGAGCGAAGGCGGTCTTTGCAGCAGGAGACAGTGCGTTTGACCTGCCGATGCTCGCACAGGCGGATTTTGCGGCAGCACCGCCGGGATGCGGTTGGGAAGGGCTGCCGCAGTGCGCGCATGTGCGGGAGATGCCGGGCAGGAAAGTTTTTTCGGAGGAGCTGTTAGAGGCGGCCTTGGATCAGGTGGCATGGATATCAAGCTCCTGAAAGTCAATCCAGAAATCATCATAAATAAATACTTTGATCCGATTCTGAAATGTATAAGAATGTACAGTAAATCGGTCTTGGATCAGATGATAGGCAAGTATGCTTTTTTGCTGCGGGTCAACAATCCAATATTCGCGTACACCGGCGTCCATATACAGGTTGAGCTTTTTTACATAGTCATGTCCTGGATTGCCGGGTGAAACGATCTCAATGACCCAGTCTGGCGCGCCGGTGCAGCCTTTGTCTGTCAGCTTGTCAGGATTACAGACCACACTGATATCAGGCTCTACGATTGTTGTCCTGTCCTGAAACAGCTTTACGGCAAACGGGGCGGGATAAACTTTGCAAAAACCGTTTTTGGATTTGACGTAATTGCGTATGGTAGCGGACAGTTCCATTAAAATCTCCTGATGTATCCGGCTGGGGGCAGCCATATTGTAAAACTGCCCGTCAATCAGCTCGGCATGTACATGTTCAGGCAAGTTGTAGTAATCCTCTTCTGTATAGGTGCGAAAGCTTGTGAGTGCCTGCGGCATATGCTGGTGTTCCTTTCTTATCATATTTTTTGTATGCTTTGCGCTTAAATTACAAAGTCCCCGTACATATACTGATGCATCTGGATGGTCTTTGTGATCGTCTCAAGCAGCACCGGCACGTCGATCGGCTTTGGCAGGTGCGCGTCCATGCCGCTTTCGATCGACTTGCGCTTGTCGCTTTCGAAGGCGTCGGCGGACAGCGCGATAATCGGGATGTGTGCGAGCTGTTTGTTTTTCAGGCTGCGGATTGCCCTTGTCGCCTGCCTGCCGTTCATGACCGGCATCTGGATATCCATAAGGATCAGCGCATATTCATTTGGCGCTGCCTTCTGCATCATCTCGACTGCGATGCTGCCGTTTTCAGCGGTATCGATTACAAATCCAAGCCCTTCAAGGATCGCGGTTTCGATCTCAAGATTAATTTCATTGTCCTCTACGAGCAGTATTTTGCGGCTGGACAAATAGTCCATCGTGTCCTCAATGCTCATCGAAACCGGGATCGGATGGTTCTGCGTTTTCAGGCGGAGGGTGACGGTAAATCTGCTGCCGCTGCCGACTTCGCTTTGCACATCGATCGTCCCGCCCATGACGTTCACTAATTTTTTAACAATCGTAAGCCCAAGCCCCGTACCGATCACGCCGCTGAAGGTCGTATTTTTTTCCCGCTCAAAGGGTTCGTAAATACGGCTTAAAAATGCCGGGCTGATGCCGATTCCGTTGTCCTCTACGACAAACTGGTAAACTGCGTGGTCATTTGGCAGCGTATTTAATTCTGTGGCGCTGACGGTGACCATGCCTCCGTTTTGCGTATATTTTATGGCGTTGTGGGCGAGATAGGACAGCAAACGCTCCAGTTTGTCCTGGTCGCTTTGAATATCGCTGTGTATCAGCCCGGAGCTGTCCAGCGTTATGGAAATCTCTTTTTCGCGCGCCAGCGGCAGAAAGGCGTTTTTTATATTCTCCAGAATATCTTTTAAGCTGCATTCTGTTTCGGCAGTACGGTTGTCGTCCGAATCTGTCCATGCGATTTCCAGCACTTTATCGATCAGATCCAGCAGTTGCTCGCTGGAAGCGTTGATCTTGTTCAGATAGTAGGCGAGGCTGTCAGGATCATGCAGTTTGTCTTTTGCAAGTGCGGTAAAGCCGAAGATGGCATTGAGCGGCGTACGCATATCGTGGGACATATTCGAAAGAAACGTATTCTTTGCGGTTATGGCAAGGTTGGCGTTGTTCAGCGCCTCTTCCAGAAGCTGTTTTTGCTCAATCTGGCGCCGGACTTCGTCGTCCACCCGGCGGTATCCCATGACGATCTGGGAAATATGCTCGCTGCTTCCTACGTTGACAATCCGAAGCTGTAAGTATTGGGTCATGGAATCCTTCATGACCTTAAAATTTATGTAATAGGTCTTTTGCTTGGAAAGCATTTCGCGGATATAGTCCGCGGTAGTTTGCTGCGCGACGGTTTCTTTGTCTTCTGGATGCACCCAGACTCTGGCATAATCCGCGGTATACCACGAAAAGCTGCGGGCATCGGCAGAATTTTCAAATTGCAGCGTCGTGCGGTTGCTTAAGCGGTAAGGCAGCACTTTATCCAGGTCAAGATCCGCATATAAAATCGAATCGTAGTTGATGCTCAGCCCTTCGATCACCTCCAGGCGGCGCAGGTGCTCCTGGTTAATGACCTTCATCTCGTTATGGTACTGGTCGATCAGGCTTTTCAGTTCCTGTTCTTTTTGAAGCTGTTTTTCCATGGCTGCCTGCCGGCTTTCCCATTTTTGCGTGGCGTCGCTTACAAATACATAAAAAATATTTCCGACCGTATCTGTGCGGATGAAATGGCCGTAATCTTCGATCCAGCGGATTTTGCCGTCTTTGCGCTGGATCCGGTATTCTACATAATCCAGATCGTACTGGTTGTCTGCAATCTGCTCTTTGATGCTTTGTTCTACCTGGTCTAAGTCCGGCGGGTAGACAAAGCCCCGAAACGAATTTCCGGTAAGCTCCCTGAATTCACGGAGCGTCTCGCACTGGCAGATACGCAGCAGTGCTTTATTTGCATAAATGATTTCTTCCTGATCGTCTGCGCGGTAAATAAAAAATCCGCCTGGCATCTCATCCATAAAACGGATGACCTCACAGGCTGTCCGGATATTCTGTTTGCCCGGAGAGTCGTTGTTGGGGATGCTTAACAGAGACAGAATATACGCAAGCAGGTCAGGATCTATGTTTTGTTCTTTCATGATGAAACATTCCCCCTGAATCATTTCCGATAAGTTTTATATCATTTAGTTTTATACCATATTTTATCAGTTTAACACAAAACAGTGGTTCTGTCATTATTTTAAGATATATTTTTTCACATTTTGGGAATACTGTTTTTGATAAGACAAATAAAATCCCAGGCGGAATCTGGCAGAATATGGAAATAGATAGTGACAGCAATGCGTTACTGTGATACAATAAAAAGTAACATTTTTGTTAATTCTATTTTGACAGGAGGAGTCAATTATGCCGATTAATTTATCAAAAGGCCAGAAGGTTGATCTGACAAAAGGCAATCCGAGTTTGAAAAATATTATGGTAGGATTGGGATGGGATGTGAATGCATTTGATTCCGGCGCGGATTTTGACCTGGACGCAGCGGCGTTTATGGTTGGCGCAAACGGAAAGTGCCCGACGGAAAAGGAATTTGTTTTTTACGGCAATCTGGAGCATACAAGCGGCGCCATCAAGCATATGGGCGACAACTTGACCGGAGCCGGAGAAGGCGATGACGAGCAGATCCAGGTTGATCTGGCAAAAATCCCGGCAAATGTGGAAAAAGTAGCCTTTACGGTGACGATCTATGATTCGGATGTCCGAAGGCAGAATTTTGGACAGGTCTCCAATGCGTTTATCCGGATTGTGGATGAAGCTACGGGTACGGAGCTGATCCATTATGACCTGGGCGAAGATTTTTCCATCGAGACAGCCGTTGTTGTCGGAGAATTATACCGGCATAATGGAGAGTGGAAGTTTAATGCGATCGGCAGCGGTTTCCAGGGCGGATTAGCGGCGCTTTGCGCGCATTATGGAATAGAGACGGCTTAGCCGTTTGGAATCAAAAAAGGGTTAGGAGGAAATAGATATGCCAGTGAGTTTGCAAAAAGGGCAGAAGGTAAGCCTTACAAAAGGAAATCCGGGACTGAAAAACGTCGTTGTCGGGCTTGGCTGGGATGTGAACCAGTTTGACACAGGCGGGGATTTTGACCTGGATGCGGCGGCGTTTCTGCTGACAGACAGCGGAAAGGTATCCAGGCAGGAGGACTTTATTTTCTTTGGAAATCTAACGCATCCGTCGGGCAGCGTCCAGCATATGGGCGACAACCTGACCGGCGCAGGGGAAGGAGATGACGAGCAGATTAAGATCGACCTGTCAAAGGTGCCGGAAAATATTACAAAAATTGCTTTTACGGTGACGATCTATGAGCCGGAGCAAAGACGGCAGAATTTCGGGCAGATCAACAATGCGTTTATCCGTATCTACAATGAGGATACAGGGGAAGAAATGCTGCGCTATGACCTGGGCGAGGATTTTTCGATCGAGACTGCCGCCGTATTTGGCGAAGTTTATAAAAACGGCAGCGAATGGAAGTTCAATGCGATCGGCAGCGGCTATCAGGGCGGGCTGAAAGCGCTTTGCGCGCAGTACGGCATCGACGCAGAGTAACAAATAGTTGTATCATACGTAAAAATAGGTAAGGAGGCAGTTCAATGTCAGTAAGTTTGCAAAAGGGCCAAAAGGTCAGCCTGTCCAAGGAACATGCGGGCCTGTCTAAAATGATGGTCGGCCTTGGCTGGGATGAAGCACAAAAAGCAAAAGGCGGATTTTTTGCGCCGAAGCCAAAGCCGATAGACTGTGACGCGTCGGCGCTGCTGTTAAAAAACGGAAGGCTTTGTGATAAATCGGATATCGTCTATTTTGGGAATCTCGGCCATAAAACAGGCGCGATCCAGCATATGGGCGACAACTTAACCGGCGCAGGGGACGGGGATGACGAACAGATCCTGGTCGACCTTGACCGGATTCCGGCGGAATACGACCGGATCGTTATGGTCGTAAACATCTATCAGGCGGTGCAGCGTAAGCAGCATTTCGGGATGATCCAAAACGCGTTTATCCGTCTCGTAGACCAGAGGAACAACAGTGAGATGTGCAAATATAACCTGACGGATGATTATTCCGGTATGACCGCACTGATTTTCGGCGAGATCTACCGGCATAACGGCGAGTGGAAGTTCAGCGCGATCGGGCAGGGGACGACTGACCCTGGCCTTGGAGAGCTGGCGAACAGGTATGTATAAAATCTAAAACAACTGGAAACTGGAGGACAGATTACTTATGAAATATAACGGGCTGACAGATAAAGAGGCGGAAGAGTCCCGAAGAAAATACGGATCAAACGAGATCCCGGATTCTGAACCGACGACTTTCTGGGAAGAGTTCAAGGAAACATTTGATGACCCTATGATTAAGGTACTGCTTGCGATTGCGGCGCTGATGATTGTCATGTTTTGCTTTGGATATGCGGAAATCTATGAGCCGCTGGGCACGATTGTGGCAGTGCTGATCGTAGCCTTTGTGTCAGCAAAGACAGGTGTGGCGAGTGATACAAAGTACAGGGAACTAAAAGACAGTACCAAAAAAGACGAATGCAAAGTATACCGCAACGGCGAAGTGGCAGTGATCGATGTGGATGACGTCGTCACCGGCGATAAGGTGCTGTTGCAGTCGGGCAACAAAATCCCGGCGGACGGTATTTTAATCTCCGGTTCCCTGCGGGTGGACAATTCCGCATTAAACGGGGAAGCGGAGGAATGCAAAAAGACGCAGGCTGACGAAAGCTTTGCGCTGCCGGAGGATATTACCGGAGATACGTTTGTCGATGCGCATTCCTTGTTTCGCGGTGCGGTCGTATTTGACGGGGAAGGCGTCCTGGATGTCAGAAAAGTCGGCTTAAAGACGATGATGGGCAGGATGGCGGAAGAAATGCAGGAGGATGAGCCGGATTCGCCGCTTAAGGTCAAGCTGGCAAAGCTGGCAAAGCAGATCTCGACGTTTGGCTATATCGGCGCGATTGCAATTTCGATCCTGTATTTTGCGCATTTTATTTCCCTGGCGGGAGGCGTCTCTGCGTATTTTGGAAACGGCATTGAGGTTATTTTGCAGGATATTATTCGGGCGGTCTCGCTGGCAGTTGTCATTATTGTCTGCGCTGTGCCGGAAGGCCTGCCGCTGATGATTTCTCTCGTACTCATGCAGAATACGAGCAAGATGTTAGACCACAACGTACTTGTAAGAAAAGCGGAAGGAATCGAGACCGCAGGTTCTTTGAATATCCTGTTTAGCGACAAGACGGGTACGATTACAAAAGGGATGCTCGAAGTCGTGGATTTCTTTACGGCGGACGGCAGTTCGATCGCGATACCGGAGCTTGCACGCCATGCAAAGGTGAAAGAAATGTTAGACCTTGCGATCGGCAAAAACACGCAGTCGTTGTTTGACGCGTCGCACAAGGTGATCGGCGGCAATGCAACCGACCAGGCGCTTATGAAGTTTATGGGCGAGGAAGCGTTTCATGCAGTCAATGCGAAACAGGAATATGTCGTTACAGCCAGCCAGGGATTTAATTCGGCGAATAAATTCAGCCAGGCAAGGATCGACTATCTCGGAAAGACGTTTTATAAAGGCGCTCCGGAAAAACTGCTTGCGCAGGCAGGCAAATACCTGGATGCCGACGGCAATGAAAAGGCGATTGACCAGGCTGCGCTGAATCAAAAGATCGATGATCTTGCGTCCAAGGCGATGCGTGTCCTTGCGTTTGGTTATTCAAGCAAGCCGCTTGTGGAAAATGCGATTAACGACGACCTTGTGATTATCGGGCTGGTGGGCATCCGCGATGATGTAAGGCCGGAAGCAAGAGACGCGATCCACCAGGTACAGGAAGCGGGCATCCAGGTCGTTATGATTACAGGCGACCGTCTGGAAACTGCCGTTGCGATTGCAAAAGACGCAGGGCTGTTAAAAAGCGACAAAGACCGCGCCCTGTCTTCGGCACAGTTAAATGAAATGTCGGATGAAGAGGTCAAAAAGATCATACCGGATATTCGTGTGATCGCAAGGGCGCTGCCGACAGACAAATCGCGCATGGTGCGCCTGTGCCAGGAGATGAACCTTGTAGTCGGCATGACCGGCGACGGCGTCAACGATTCCCCGGCATTAAAGCGTGCCGACGTAGGCTTTGCGATGGGCAGCGGTACAGAAGCAGCAAAAGAAGCAGGCAAGATCGTTATTTTGGACGACAATTTCAAGTCGATCAAAGATGCGATCTGGTATGGGCGTACCATTTACCACAATATTTTAAAGTTCTGCAAGTTCCAGCTTGTGATTAATGTGGCAGCCGTCGTTGTCAGTGCGATCGCACCGTTTTTCGGTGTGGAAGAACCGTTAAAGGTTACACATTTACTGTTTGTAAACCTGGTGATGGACAGCCTGGGCGCAATTATGCTCGGCAATGAACCGGCGCTTGAGAAATATATGACCGAAAAGCCAAGGCGCAGGGACGAAAGCATCGTCAGCAAAAAGATGATGGCACAGATCGTAACGATGGGCGCGTGGCTGACCATTGTAAGCTTTATTTACCTCAAGCACCCGTTTTTTACAGGGTTGTTTGCAAACGAGGAGCAGCATCTGACCGGATATTTTGTATTGTTTATCGTAAGCGCGCTGTTTAACGGATTTAATGTTAGGGACGATTCGTATGCAATATTCAAAGGGCTGAACGAAAATACCGGATTTATGAAGGTATTTTTTGCGATCATCCTGGTACAGGCATTGATTGTCAATGCAGCTCTGATCCCGTTTACAGTATTTACATGGATCGGCAATATGTTTAGCTGCGTCCCGTTTGGCATCACTGGATGGGCCACGGTCGTGGTGCTTGGCGCTACGATGATTCCGGTGGATTTGCTTCGGAAGGCTGTTGTGGGTAGTGGGAAGGAATAAGAATTGACATTATTTTAGTTGACAATTTGAGAGAAAAAGTGTATTTTATAATTAAGAAATCTAGTTGTGCTTGGATCACTGGATTCTATAATAGATGTTACGAATCATTTAAAAAATCGTTGTAATAGATGTTACGAATCATTTAAAAAATCGTTGTAATAGATGTTACGAATCATTTAAAAAATCGTTGTAATAGAGAGGATAGGCAGCTATCCTCTCTTTCATTATACATTAGGAGAAATAGGGATAAAATGGCTGACGATTGATGAAAACTATCTGAATTATCTAAGAAGTTTTGAAAGCAGGATACCTTTATCTGATTATGGGTCAGATAAATACAAACCTTTCTTTGGCTCACTGTTTGTGACAGATGATGTTTGTTATGTTACCCAAGTATCTCATCCAAAGAAAAAGCATTACAAAATGCATTCTAATATGGATTTTGATAAAGTATATAATCTTGATGGAAATTTAATTGCCGTGATAAATTATAATTACATGTTTCCGATTCCGAAATATTTATACCAGGAATTACATTATAAAGATTTGGAGAAGTATCGGTCATTTAAAAACATGGAAGAAAAAAGCAAGTACATAAGTTTGCTGAAAAAAGAATTAGCTGTAATAAAATCCATGGAAGTTGATAAGAAAGCAGTGAGGCTGTATAAACATAAGTATGAAAAGCCAGAAAGTGCTATTGCAGCAAGATGTCTTGATTTTAAATATATGGAATGTCTTGCGTTGGAATACATCTCCGCCATACTTTGAGGGCGGAGATGTATTGTGATAAGCCTAATCCATACCGATCTGAATACCGCCCCTGCGTTCCGTAGGCTGTACAACGACAGACACAGGCTGGTTTCCGCTCCATTCAAAGGCATAAGATTCCCCGGAAGCCTGCCCGATAAATGTTTTCCAGTTGATATCCGCCTTGATCTGCGGGTCGCAGTAGCCAGACTGGCTCATCCAGCAAATCACCGCATCCGGGTCTACGGACAGCGTATTGCGGCTTTGGATGTTGCTTAGGACGATTGGGTTGCCGTTGGACAGGATCGCGACGTAGGAGTTGTTTCCGTTTCCGGTCAGCAGCGTAGTCGCAAAGCCTTTCTGGGACAGGACGCCGCATCCGAGAAAGCGGACTTCGTAGTGGCATTCCTGCGTAAAGGCGAGAATATTTTCTGATTCTACAGATACGACTTCTCCAGGCGCCAGCTTGTAAATAACGACATGCTGGCTGTCTACGGCGTAATAGGTAACGGAATTTCCGTTCAGCATAACCTTCATTAACGGAATATTTTCTCCGGTAACACGCCGGATCAGGGAGCCAAAGGCTGCCTGCGCAAAATTATTCTGCGGCCCAAGCAGCAGCTTTTCGAATTTGTAATTTTTTCCGCCTGGGCTGTCTCCGGCGATAAAGGAACCTGCCTTTGCAATCAGCGTATCGCTGCCGCTGCAGGTGACTTTCAACGTTAGTTCATTGATTGTTTCGAAAGTTAACATAATGTGAAATCCTCCTAATCACTTACTTCTACGCCGTATAAGGCACAAAGCCCGGCAAGGTCTTTGGCAACGCCGTTTCCGACGGCATTGAATTTCCAGCTTCCGTTGTACAGGTATACTTCGCCGATCATCATGGAAATAACATTGGAATAATATTCTGTCATCTGGAAGCTGACGCATTCCTTGCCATGTGCATCCAGAATACGGATATAAGCATCCTTTATCATGCCGAAGTGGAGCCTTTTGGCAAAAGCTTCATTGATCGTCAGCACAAATACAATCTTTTTAACGTCTGCATTTAATTTCTGAAAATCAATCGTAATGGTTTCCCGATCCAGGGACTGGCTTGTTTTGAACTGGCAGCTTTTATCAGGGCTGCTTGCCTGGCCGTAAAAGACAAACCAGGAATCGCCGATGACTTTGCCGTCAGCGCCCAGCAAAAAAGCCGACACGTCGACATCACACTGCGCATTCAATGTATTCCAGCCGAAACATGCGGTCAGGATACCCGGATTTGCAGTACCGGCAGGAAGTGGTGCTTTCTGCCCTTTTTGCAAAGGCTTTACAAAAGCAGGGAGCTTTCTGGCAGGCGGCGCAGAGCGCAGCGATGAAGCAGCCTGCGGGGCGTTGGGCTGTGCATGAGAGCGAGGCGGTGAGCCAACCTGTGCATGAGAGCGAGGCGGTGAGCCAGCCTGCGCATGAGAGCGAGGCGGTGAGCCAGCCTGTGCATGAGGACGAGGCGGTGAGCCAGCCTGCGTATTTGGCGGCGTGCGCCGTGCAGCGGGCGCCAGGTTCAGATCTGTGATATTGCCGGCAGTGAGCGCGCCTTGTATGCGTGTTTTGTTCATGGATAAAATGGAAGCCTGGTCCATCGAACCTTTGGATTTTTGAGCAATGTTAATCATAGTGCCTCCTGATCAGTCACATGTTTGTAGCAGTTTGGGAACATGCCTGTGTGATTTTCTGTTCTAATCATAGCTTATATTTTGGAGGAATGCAAGAATGGATTGCAGCTTTCCGGTTTATCCTATATAATAAGGAACTGTATGAAAAACAGAGGAAGGAAAGTGGAGGAGAAGATGACATTTTTTACAGTATTTTTTCAGATGCTGGCGCTGTTAATCATGATTGGCGCCGGATATTTTGTGACTAAAAAAGGGATGATGGACAGGCATACAAATGACCAGATGTCTGATCTGATCGTGAATGTCTTTAATCCGATGCTTGTGCTGGCAAGCGCTGCAAATTCGGTAGGGCAGATTTCCATGGATGCGATGAAGCTGGCGGGGCTGATTGCCGCCGGCATGTTTCTGGCATTTATTCTGGCGGGCATGGTTTTGTCGCCGCTGTTTGAAAAGGACAGAGAGCAAAGGAAGATCTTTCAGTTGATGTTTGTGTTTTCCAACGTGGGATTTATCGGGATACCGGTTATTTCCAGTATTTTCGGCACGGAGTATGTCGTCTATGTATCCGAATTTATGCTTGTCTATACGCTTGTATTTTATACGTACGGCATTGCGCTGATGGATGGGAAGTTTTCCAAAGCTTCGCTGCGGGCAATGATCAATCCAGGAACGGTGTCCGGCATTTTAGCGATGGCGGTCATTATCTTTGGGATCCAGCTTCCTGAATTTTTAAAGACGGCGATCACATATCTTGGGAACGTAACTTCGCCAATGGCGCTTGTGGCAGTGGGGTTTGCCCTGGCTGATTCGGATATGAAAAAAATATTCTGCCAGCCGCGTCTGTATGTGTTTTCCATAGTAAAGCTGCTGGTACTGCCGCTTGCGCTGCTGCCGCTGCTGCGGCTGGTAATTGCGGATACGGTGCTGCTGGCAGTCTGTATGGTTATGTTTGGGATGCCGGTTGGGAATATGCCGCTGATTCTTGGCAACCAGCGGGGACTGGATGTCACGTCATGCAGTGCGGCAATCATTCTCTCGACGGTGCTGTGTGTCCTGACAGTGCCGGTGCTGCTCCTGTTTGGCTAATTCATGCAATTAGCATTCCCTTTTTTTGCAGGGTATGTTAAAATATAGATGTCCGAACCGGCAGGATGAGAAACAAGAGGAAATAGAGTATCAGGAGGAAAAGAGATGAAGAAAAAGAAAGCAGCAGCGATTTTATTAACAGCAGCAGTAGGAATGGGAGCATTGTCCGTACCGGCAGCAGCGCCAAAAGATGCCGGAATCTGTCCGGCTGTGACAGCGCAGGCAGCTACAGCCCCGTCGGCTTCCAAGCTTGCCAGTGCGGTAAAAAAAGCATACGGGGATAATTATTGGCCGGATTATAAGCTCGATCAGGATGAGATCAAAAGCAAGTACGGCGTGGATGCGTCTTTATATGCTTCTGCTTACGCGGAAGTCCCGATGATCAGTGCGCATGTCGACCAGCTTGTGATTTTTAAGGCAAAAAATACGTCTTCCAAAAAGAAGATTTTAACTGCGGTGAAAAAATACCAGAAAAATTTAAAGGAGGATACGATGCAGTATCCGATGAACCAGCTAAAAATACAGGGATCAAAAGTATATGCAAATGGAAATTATGTCTGCTTTTTCATGCTGGGCGGCAGTATCAGCAAGAGCCTGGAAGAGAGCGGGACACAGGAGGAGATCATTCAGGCTTACCAGCAGTTGAATAAAAAAGCAGTGAATACTGTGAAAAAGAAATTAAAGTAATGCGGGAAGGATACGAGCAAAACACAGACAATAAAAAAAAGACGGACAGCATACGGTTCCTTTGTTTTCTGGCAGCCGTGCTGCTGCTGCTGTCAGGATGCAGCCTGTGGATACATCTGACACCTGCGCAGACGTATTCGGCAGTAGAGCGGCGTATGCTCGAAAAGCGCCCGGCACTGGCCAAAAAGAGTGTGCAAAGTGGTAAATTCCAGCGTAAATATGAGTCTTTTCTGAGTGAACAATTTCCGGGACGGACGCAGCTTGTGGCATTACAGACGAAATTGCGAAGGCTTTTGGGTGAGCGCGATGCAAACGGTGTTTATTTTGGAAAAGATGATTATTTGCTGGAGCAGCACCAGGAGCAGGAATTTGACTGGAAGCAGGTGAAAAACAACGTCAGGCAGGTGGCGGCGTTTTTAAAAGACTATCCGAATGCGAAGGTGATGTTTGTCCCGTCTAAAAGCAGCGTGCTTTCTTCGAAGCTGCCGATGTTTGCACAGGCAGGGGCGGACAGCCGCTTTTTTGCGCTGGCTGCAAAGCAGATCCCGCAGGAACGGCAGATCCTTGTTTCGGATGTGTTAAAAGCGCACGATACAGAGTATATCTATTATCGGACTGACCACCACTGGACGACGCTGGGGGCTTATTATGCCTATCAGGAGTGGGCGCGCAGCATGGGGCTTGCGGCGGTGGCGCAGCAGCAGTTTGAGGTTACGCCGGTATGCACGTCGTTTTTCGGGACGACCTATGCGAAAGTCCGTACCGGGGGACGTGCCGACACGATCCACCTGTATGAGCGCAAAGACGCGCCGGAGTATACTTTTGAGTATAACAGAGGAGAAACGGAGCTGGACAGCTTTTACGACCTGTCCAAGCTGGAAGGAGACGACCCATACAGCGTTTTCTTCGGCGGAAACCAGGCGTTAGCAGATATCCGCGCAGAAGGAGGCGAGGATGGAAAGACGCTTTTGGTCATCAAGGATTCGTTTGGCAACTGCTTTGCGCCGTTTGCGGCAAACCATTATGCAAGGGTCATTGTGGCGGACCTGCGTTATGTCAATCTTCCGGTCAGTAAGCTGCTGCGCGTTTATCCTGCGGATGATATCCTGATTTTGTATAACAGCGTACAGTTTATGGAAGACCGGGATATCAGTAAATTAAAATAAATTCCGTTACGAAAGAGGACAGAAATGGAGGTAGGAAAAAGACGATGAACTATGATGTAATTATCATTGGTGCAGGGCCGGCTGGGATTTTTACAGCGATGGAGCTTGTGAAAGGCAAAAGCACGAAAAAAATACTGCTTGTGGAAAAAGGGAAAGCGATTAAAGACAGAAAGTGCCCGAAAAGCAAGACAAAAAAGTGCGTGAACTGCAAACCCTGCAATATTACGACAGGATTTTCCGGCGCTGGCGCATTTTCGGACGGCAAGCTGTCTTTAAGCTATGAAGTGGGCGGAGACTTCCCGATGCTCGTAGGAGCTGATTTTGCCCAGGAGCTGATCCGCTATACCGATCAGATTTATCTGGAATTTGGCGCGGATACAAGGATAGAAGGAGTCAGCGAGCCTGAAAAGGTGCGCGAGATCAGAAAGCGTGCGATCCATGCGGGGCTAAAGCTGGTCGACTGCCCGATCCGCCATCTTGGGACGGAAAAAGCGCAGCATATTTACGGCGCGATTGAGCAGTATCTGCTGGAAAAAGGCGTGGAAATGCTGTTTGGCTATAACTGTACAGACCTGATTATGGAAGAGGATGTCTGCAAGGGCGTAGTGCTTTCTAAGGAAAACGACGCACAGGACGCTTGCCAGCTACGTTATGAAGCGCCGCATGTCGTAGTCGCTGCCGGAAGGCGCGGCGCAGACTGGCTTCAGGCGCTGTGTGCCAAATACGATATTGCCCATAAGCCGGGCACGGTAGATATCGGCGTCCGTGTGGAAGTGCGCAATGAGATTATGGAGGAAGTCAACAAAGTCTTATACGAATCCAAGCTGATCGGATATCCAAGGCCGTTTAAAAACAAAGTACGTACGTTTTGCCAGAATCCAGGCGGATTTGTAAGCCAGGAAAATTATGACAATGACCTTGCCGTAGTCAATGGGCATTCTTATAAAGACTTAAAATCCGACAACACGAACCTGGCAATTCTTTGTTCGCATAATTTTACCGAGCCGTTTAACCAGCCGATCGCATATGCCCAAAAGGTCGGAGAGCTCACCAATATGCTTGGCGCAGGGCAGATTATGGTGCAGCGCTACGGCGATATTTTAGACGGCAAGCGCACCTGGCAAAAAGAGCTGGCACAGTCCAATGTGCGCCCGACGCTGCCGGATGCGGTAGCAGGAGACATTACTGCGGCGATGCCGTACCGTGCCATGGTCAATATTATCAATTTTATCCAGGCAATGGACCAGGTCGTACCAGGATTTGCCAGTACCGAGACGCTGCTGTATTCGCCGGAGCTGAAATTTTACAGCAATAAAGTGCGGATGGACGAAAATCTTGTGACAAACGTCAAAGGGCTATACTGCCTGGGCGATTCCAGCGGATGGACAAGAGGGCTGATGATGGCTTCTGCGATGGGCGTACTGATGGGCAGGAAGCTGCTGGAGATGTAGGAAGCAAAGGATCTTTGAAATTCGGCTGTACAATCTGTTTCTGACGGCTCCGGGACATCCTGGTCGCAGATAAAGTTCTTGTGGAGGCTGTCGTATAAAAACAGCCGCGAAATGGAGGTGAGAAAACATGCAGGAACCAGAAGGAAAAAAGCTGACGATGGATGATGCGGCAAAAGCGCTTGGCGTGTCCAAGACGACGGTGTCCAGGGCATTATCTGGAAAAGGGCGCATCGGCGAGGAGACCAGGCAGCGTGTCTTAGAGTTTTTCGCGCAGCATAAGCCTCATCCTAATGTGCCTGCCAGCGAGCCAGAAGAGCCCCAGCCCCATACCTGCAATATCAGCATGGTGATGCCCGCAGGGCTGCTTTCCGCAGAGCTGTTTTCTTCTGAACTGCTGTTTTTTCCGAAGGCTCTGAAAGGGGTCAGTGAAGTAGCTGCAAAAGAGGAATATGACGTTATACTCACGCTTGCAGATACCAATGACCTGTCAGAGCTTTCCCGTGTGATTGAAAACCGCAAGGCTGACGGTTTGCTGTGGATGCGTACGCTGCTGGATGACAGGCCGGCAGAGCTGTTAAAAAAAAGCGGCATTCCCTTTGTTACCGTCGGTATGTCCAGGGATCCGCAGGTTTTTCAGGTAGACCATGACCATACGGAGGCGTGCAGGGAGCTGACAAGCATCCTCTTAATGAAAGGATTAAGAAAAATTGCAGTAGTAGCCGGGGATATGAATTATATGGTGAACCGAAACAGGCTGGAAGGATTTTACAAAGCGTATGAGGAGCTGGGATTTGAGCTTGACCAGTCGTTGGTGTTTACCGGCGTGGACTCACAGTCGCTTGCAGACAGGGCGACAGATGCGATACTGATGCGCAGCGCGGATTGTATTATCGGAGCCGACGACCTGCTTGCCAGCCTGGTATTCAAAAAGCTAGAATATGAAAAAGTGCTGATCCCGCAGGATATCCGCCTTGCCGCTTTCCATGACGGCGAGCTGCTAAAGACAGCAAAGCCTGGCATTACGGCGATCAAATTTAATGCGCAGGAGCTGGGGAGGACGGCGTGTAAAGTGCTGATGCGCCGTATCCATGGGGAAGAGGTTCCGCAGGTTACGAAATTGTCCTATGAGGTAGCCATACGGGAATCGACAAAATAAAGCGGCAGAAAGGCGGCGGATTTGTGCCGTTATGGCAAAATTTTCATTGACGGATCGGATGTCAGGTGTTACAATTTAATTATAAAGTAACCGGTTACTTAACCAGTTTTAGCGAAAGTAATAAGATAAATCACAAAAAGAAGGAAGGAGTATCAGACATATGGAAGGAACAAAGTCATATGATGTAACAGCGCTTGGAGAATTACTGATCGATTTTACTGAAAATGGAACCAGTGCCCAGGGCAATCCGATTTTGGAGGCAAATCCTGGCGGAGCGCCGTGCAATGTATTGGCGATGCTCAATAAGCTTGGGAAAAAAACGGCTTTTATCGGAAAGGTCGGCAATGATAATTTCGGCAGAATGCTTGCAGAGGAAGTAAAAAAAAGCGGCACCGATGTAACAAACCTGGTGTTTGACGACCACGTACATACGACGCTTGCATTTGTACATACAAAACCGGACGGCGACCGTGATTTCAGCTTTTACCGCAATCCGGGCGCTGATATGATGCTGAAAAAGGAGGAAGTGATGGAAGAGCTGATAAAAAACAGCCGGATCTTCCATTTTGGCACGCTTTCTTCCACACATGAAGGCGTACGGGAAGCGACCAGATATGCGATCGATGTGGCAAAGCAAAACGGCGTGCTTGTATCCTTTGACCCAAACTTGCGGGAACCGCTGTGGGATTCTCTTGCAGATGCAAAGCGCGAAATCGAGTACGGGCTTTCCAAATGCGATATTCTAAAGATATCAGACAACGAAGTGGAATTTATGACGGGGACGGCAGATTATGAAAAAGGCGCGGCGATGCTTAGAGAAAGCTATGGCATCCCGCTGGTGTTTGTAACGCTTGGCAAGGAAGGCAGCAGGGCTTATTACAAAGGGCTTGCCGTTGAAGTACAGCCGTTTTTGCAGGAAGGCACGATCGAGACGACCGGAGCCGGAGATACGTTTGAGGCATGTGCGCTGAATTATATTTTGGAGCACGGGCTGGAAGAGCTGACAGAAGAAGGACTGAAAAACCTGCTGACGTTTGCAAATGCAGGCGCATCGATTATTACGACAAGAAGAGGCGCGCTGCGCGTCATGCCTTCAGAAGAGGAGATCCGCGGGCTGATCGCGCAGAGAGCATAAGGTTTGCATAGAACATCGAAAACAAAAAATCAGTATCAGGAAAGTAAGAATCAGGAAAGGAAGGAAAGAAAAACCAATGGCTGGGAAGAAAAGTACGTTTCAAAAAAGGCTGGAAAAACATCATGATGAGCTAAGATGGCTGTATATGGAATTATACGGCAACGACGATATGTTTGCGGAGCTGTGTTCCCAGATGTATGAATACGACAAGCAGCGCAGCCAGCAGTTAAAAAAGATGGATGAAAGCCGGGAAAAAGAGCCGGACTGGTATAAGAAAAATGATATTTTGGGCATGATGATGTACATTGATAATTATGCCGGCAATTTAAAGGGCGTGAAAGAAAAGCTGGATTATCTGGAAGAATGCCAGGTGAACTATATTCATTTAATGCCGTTTTTAGATACGCCGAAAGGGCGTTCAGACGGCGGGTATGCAGTGTCGGATTTTCGGAAAGTACAGCCGCAGCTTGGTACGATGGAAGACCTGGAAAGCCTGACGCAGGCGTGCCATGAAAGGGGCATGAACGTGTGCATGGATTTTGTCATGAACCATACGTCCGAAGACCATGAGTGGGCAGTGCGGGCGCGCCGGGGAGAAGGAGAATATATGAGCAGGTATTTCTTCTTCCATGATTATTCCATACCGTCACAGTATGAAAAGACGGTGCCGCAGGTATTTCCGACGACTGCGCCAGGCAATTTCACCTGGCTGCAGGAAGCAGGCCATTTTGTAATGACGACATTTTATCCGTACCAGTGGGATTTAAACTACCGCAATCCAAGAGTGTTTAATGAAATGGTTTATAACTTTTTGTTCCTTGCCAATAAAGGGATCGATGTCATGCGGATCGATGCAGTGCCTTATATCTGGAAAGAGCTAGGCACAAACTGCCGGAACCTTCCGCAGGTACATACGATTGTACGTATGATACGCATGATCTGCGAGGTCGTATGCCCGGGCGTCCTGCTGCTTGGCGAGGTGGTGATGGAGCCGGAGAAGGTCGTGCCGTATTTTGGCACAGTAGAAAAGCCGGAGTGCCATATGCTCTATAATGTAACGACAATGGCGTCTACCTGGCATACGGTGGCGACAGGGGACACGCGCCTGTTAAAGTTGCAGATGGATATTGTGAGCCGCCTGCCGAAAGAGTATGTATTTTTAAATTATCTGCGGTGCCATGACGATATTGGCTGGGGACTGGACTACGGCTTTTTGAAACAGTTTGGCATGGGAGAGGTCAGCCACAAAAAGTATCTGAATGATTTTCTGACCGGCGCGATTCCGGAAGCCTTCGGAAGAGGAGAGCTGTATAATTCCGATCCGACTTCCGGCGATGCAAGGCTGTGCGGAACGACAGCTTCGCTGTGCGGGATTGAAAAGGCAGCCTATGAGAGAAATGACGAGGCGCTTGCGCAGGCGGTACGCCTGGATTTGATGCTCCATGCCTATATGCTGACGCAGTCAGGCATTCCGGTTATTTACAGCGGGGATGAGATCGGGCAGGAAAATGATTATACTTACCACGAGGAGCCAGACCGCTGGGGAGACTCCAGGTATCTGCACCGCGGGAAATTCCGCTGGGATCTGGAAGAAAAACGTAAAGAAAAAGGAAGCGTACAAGAAAAGCTGTTTACCGGGATCGGAAAGCTGGAAGATATCCGCAAGAGCCTTCCGGTATTCCATACAGACGCAGATGTACACACGATTGATACACAGGATCATGCAGTGCTCGGCATTGTACGGGAAAATGCAGGGCAGAAATTAACGGCACTGTTTAATTTCAGCGCATATGAAAAGACCGTGCGCCTGGAAGCAGACAGCAGCGGCACAGAGCTGATCTCCGGCGAGAAGCTGGAAGGAGGGGAAGTGCGTATCGAAGGATACGGGGCTTGCTGGCTGCTGGAGGAATAACGGCAGGCAATTGATAACGGCAGGTTTCGACATAGCAAATATGCGTTGAAACCTGCCGATATTGTTTTGGCAAATAGATCAGACACAATATTTCTCTAGCTGTTTTTTCACCTAAAATAATTTTTTAATTCTGTATATTCACTTCTATTATTTCTATTATTTCTATTCTTACTATTCGTCATAAAATGCACCAATGTTTTATCTTTGATCTCCAACCATGCAAAAGTTGTTCTTTTTAGATTTCCAAGTCTATTTCTGGGAAGTGACGATTTTTGGCCAGTTTCTACTTAAGTTTTAGATTCCGTTCAATAAATTTAAATTGTCCTTGACCTGGAATAATATCAAAAAATAAAACATATATATTGACAACATATATTATACAATATATAATATATAAAACAAAATAATATATCAAAATTTTACAGGAAAGGAGAAGCATATGATTTATCCGTTAAATCCGGTTCTGATGGAGCTGCTTGTACTCGCGATGATCTGTCAAAAGGACAGCTATGGGTATCAGATCAGCCAGCAGATGAAATGTGTATCGAACCTGAAAGACTCTGCCTTGTATCCGGTACTGCGCAGGCTGGCAGAAAATCAGTTTGTTGATATTTACGACCAGCAGTATCAGGGCAGGAACAGAAAATATTATCGGGTTACTGAGACAGGAAGAAGGCAAAAGGAATATTTGGAGCAGGAGTGGAAGGAGCATGTGAAGGCAGTACTGGATATCCTGGAAAGCAGCAGCCCGGCGCAGGAACAAGAAAAACAGGAAATAAGCAGCCCGGCGCAGGAACAAGAAAAACAGGAAATAAGCAGCCCGGCGCAAGAACAAGAAAAACACGAAAAACAGGAAATAAGCAGTCCGGCGCAGGAGCACGAAAATTTGGAGGGCAGCGATGCGCCAGAAGGGGGAAACGATGAATAAACAGGAATATATGAAACAGCTAAAGCATTGCTTACGGCGTCTTCCGAAAGAAGATTTTGAGCGTGCCGTGGAGTATTATGAAGAATATTTTGCGGAAGCAGGGATGGAAAATGAAGCAAAGGCGATCGAGGACCTTGGCAGCCCGAAGGAGGCGGCTGACCAGATTGTACGCGATATGGCGCTGGATTATTCGAAGAAGCCGGTCAAAGATGTCCGCAGCGGCATGAATGCCATATGGGTCGCGCTGCTTGCACTGTTTGCGCTGCCGATTGCGCTGCCGCTGCTGTTTACAGGGATCATCCTGGCAGGGTGTGTGCTGATTGTTGTATGGAGCCTTTTGCTGTCGCTGCTTTTGATGGCAGCATGTGGCGTGATTGCCGGGCCGGTTACGATCGTGGCTGGTTTTACAGTGCTGTTTAAGAGCGTTCCTGTATTTTTATGCTGTGTGGGCATGGGATTGCTGGCTATGGGGATTGGCGCGGCGTTGATGTATGCTTCCTGTCTGCTGTGCAGGAGACTGATGGGATGGACGCTGCGCTGGATCGCAGGTATGGTGCAAGGTAGAAAGGCGGGACATAAAAATGCGTAGAAAAAAATTTTTAACGATATGTGCGGCATTGACAGGGCTTGGGTTTGTGCTTGCAGTTGCTGGTGCTGCAATGGGCGGAGCGGTACATGGGATATGCCTGGATACGGGCGGGCTGCATGTGTATGCGCCCCAAATTTATGAAGCAGAGGGCAGTAGCAGCTATGAGCACAGGGAGGAGCAGATCGCGCCGTTTGACAGTATTTCTGTAGAGGCCGGTTATGCGGATTTGCGGATCGAGCCATCGGAAACGGATGCGTATACGCTGTCTTATAGTATGTATGGCGGCAAAAAGCTTTCTGCACAGACGCAGGGAGGCAGGCTTGTCTTAAGTCAGGAAGGATATAGGAATGGATTTAATGGGATTAATGTGGCATGGTTTGTCATCGGAGACCTCGTTCCAGACAGGGAGGGGCAGGACGAATTTATTATATTGCGGGTGCCGAAGGATGCAAAGCTCAAAGACGTGGAGCTGACTGTGGAAAGCGGGGCGGTTTCCTGTGGGCAGGTACAGGCGGAGCATGTGAAAATCAATGCGCAGTATGGAGATATCAGCCTGTCGGAGGTACAGGCGCAGGAGATTGTGGCAGAGTCGGAGTCCGGCAGACTGCAAATGGAGCATGTGCAGGCGCAAAGCTGCAAAGTGGAGAGCCAGTATGGGGATGTCGAGCTGCATGACGTCAGGCTTTCCGGGGATATGAAGGTTCAGACAGAGGATGGGAATATCCGATTTGAGGATACGCAGATGCGTTCTCTTTCACTGGACAGTATTTACGGCAATATTGAAGGCAGGCGGACGGTGTTTGCGGATATGCAGATATCAGTCGAAAGCGGTAACTGCCGGATGGAGGATGCATTGTTTGACAACTGCAAGATCGATACGGCATATGGTGATGTAGAATTAGAGCTGGAAAAAGAGGTCGGGGATTATTGTTATGACCTGTCAGCAGAATATGGGGACATTAAAATTGGCAACCAGGCGATGGGAGATGCCTATTCGTCTCTGGAGCAGGATTCTGACAGGATGATTCAGATTTCCGGTGAATCGGCAAATATCTGGGTGCATTAGAAACTGTCTGTCACACCGTAACCGTCTGTAAGGACGGCTGCGGCGCGGCAGATTTTTTTATTCATGGATCGCCTGCCGGTAAGCTTTCGGTGTCTTTCCCAGCATTTTTTTAAATGTCCTTGTAAAATAATTTGCATCGGAGAATCCGACACGCGAGGCGATCTCGCCGACGGAGAGCTTGGATACATTTAAAAAGAGCATGGACTGGCGGATTCTTGTACTGTTTATGTAGTCTGTGATCGTAATGCCGGCTTCCTTTTTAAACTGAGAGGACAGATAAGACGGGGTGACGAAGCACATCTTTGCAAGCCCGGCGAGGGAAAGCTCACTGCTGTAATGAAAGTCCACATAATCCATACATGTCTGCACAAGCGAAGAATAGGAACGCCTGGAGTAGTTGTTTACGAGCATACAATATTTGCGGATCATCGTTGTGGATAAGGACTGGAGCTGGTCTGTGGACAAGGCGGTTTCAATCTGGATTGCAAACTGCCTGGACAGGTTATCGATATGGAGCGGATGGACTTTGGCAGCTTCCACAGCTTTGCGCAACAGCGTATTAAACGTAAACATAATATTTTTGCGGTCGCGCACCGGGTCTGCGGCGCGCGGCAGCAGTTTAAACTGTAAAAACTGATAGTGTGCGTCCAGCGCTTTTTGCGTATTGCCGGCAGTGACGGCTTCTAACATCGCATTTTCCCATTGATACCGTTTTTCGATTGTGGTAAGGGCGACATCCGGCATGTCGGGTACAAGGTAATGGTAATCCGACGACGGATGGATACGCACAGTGTCAGGGTTAATCTGGCGCAGCCCGTTTACTGTAATCTGGCAACGTTTTATAAAAAAAGTAAGCAGTTGGTACCATAAGTCATAATACGGTACTACAGGAATACAGTTGAAGTATTCTATAAAATCCTGCTCATAGCGGGAAGGTACGTTTAACCGTTCGACAAGCTCTAATGCAAACCGTCTTGTAAGCGGCTGGTATAGGATCGGGCCGATACAAAAAGCCTGGCATCCGGCGTCAGCGGCATCTTCCTTTGTAAAGCGCAGTAAGGAATAGTGCATCCCCATATCATCTTCGTACAAATAAAAAACGGCTGGTTCCACATAGTGTTCAAGTTCGTTTTGGATGCGCTGATAGTCGAAGCCTTGCAGCATTTTTTTGCGGAACCCATAATCGATCTGTTCGATTCCGTTGTAGGATTCATCAAATAGGAGGATTTGTATGCCGAGATAACGGCACATGGATACCATCGTTTCGAATTGTTCTGTATGCATTCGGTCACCTTTCCAGTTTTTCGCACAATTTTTTGGTAAAGCAGCATAATTTTTATATGAAAATAATCGTAGCATAAATTTATGCTAAAATCAACAAAAATCGTGCTGGGAAAATGTTGGAATTTTTTATATAATCCTTACGCAAGGAGGGAAATGCCTATGAGCGTATTGAAAGATTATAAAAAGAGAAGGGAGTTTTTAGTCTGCATCGACTCGGATGGATGCGCCATGGATACGATGGACTGCAAGCATATTTACTGTTTTGGGCCATGCATGGTCGACGAATGGGGATTGGGCGAGTGGAAAGAGGAAGTTTTGGAGTATTGGAACCAAGTCAATCTCTATACGATGACCCGCGGGATCAACCGGTTTCTGGCGTTGGGAAAGGTGCTTTTGCATGTAAGCCAGGCATATCGGAACATACCGCAGATCCAGCAGTTTGTGGAGTGGACAGAACACGCAAACGAGCTGTCCAATGATTCTGTCAGGGAAGCGTATGGGCATACCGGGCAGGAGATTTTTAAAAAAGCGCTGGATTGGTCACTAGCGGTCAACCTGGCGATTACAAAGCTGCCGGAGGATCTCAAAAAACCGTTTGACCGGGCAGCGGACGGGGTGAAGGCTGCGCACCGTGCAGCAGATGTGGCGATTGTCTCTTCCGCCAATGAGGAGGCAGTCAGGGAAGAATGGGAAAAATTTGGCATGATGGAATCGGTGGAGATCTGCATGACACAGGCGGAAGGAAGCAAGGCATACTGTATTGGGCAAATGCTGCAAAAGGGCTATGATCCAAGCCATGTGCTGATGGTAGGGGACGCGCCGGGGGACAAGGCGGCTGCGGAGGCAAACGGTGTGTTGTATTATCCGATTCTGGTCAGAAGGGAAGCAGAATCGTGGAGAAGGTTTACAGACGAAGCGCTTCCAAAATTTTTGGAAGGAAGCTACAAGGGGGAGTACCAGGAACAGGTCGTGCGGGAGTTTTTGAATAACCTGTCCTGAGGAAAGGAAAATCGGGAGGTATGATTTATGAGCAGTCAAACAGATACAAATGGGGTGCATCGTGCGAAATTATGGCAGATCGCAGGCTTTGCATTTAACAATACGGCGACGAATATGTATATGTTTTTAATGAACTTTATTACTTATTATATGACCGGGGCGTTGGGCGTAGGCGTTGTGCTGGCGACGTCGTTCGTTACGGTGATGAGGATATGGGACGGGGTGTCAGACCCGTTTGTAGGCTATGTGCTGGATAAGACGAACGGCAGGTTTGGGAAAAACCGCCCGTTTATGCTGATTGGGAATGTTGTCCTGATGCTGGCGACTTTTATTATGTTCCATGTCTGCCATAATTTGCCGAGTGGAATGCGGTTTGCCTTTTTTATCGTGATTTACATGATCTATGTGGTTGGCTATACGTTCCAGTGTGTCGTTACGAAGTCGGCGCAGTCCTGTCTGACAAACGACCCGAAGCAGCGTCCGCTGTTTACGATTTTTGACGGGATTTTCAATACGATTATATTTACGCTTCTTCCAATGTTTTTTACGGGGTATTTGCTGAAAAAGCATGGTGATTTTACATTGCAATATTTCCATGAAGGATGGATGGGCGTTGCGCCGATTGCGTTTGTGCTGACCTGTATTGCGATTTTTAGTATAGCGGCAAAAGACAGGGAGGAATATTTTGGCACCGGCAAGCAGGTAAAGGTCAGCATCAAGGATTATTGGGAAGTCTTAAAGGGCAACCGTGCGATTCAGATGCTCGTCGTATCCGCAGGTACAGACAAACTGGCGCTGTCCACGCAGGGCAACGTTACGGTCAGTGTGATTGTATATGCGCTTATTTTGGGAAATTCTTCTTTGCAGGGCGCGGTTTCCGCATATACGAGCATTCCGACCATGCTGTTTTTAATGTTTGGCGCTGGCGTGATTGCGACGAAATTAGGGCAGAAAAAGGCGATGATGTTTGGCACGTACGGTTCTTTGGTATGCTGTATCCTTTCTGTGATTTTATTTTATGCGGCAGATCCTTCGACGATGTCGCTGCCGGGCGTGGAAGGCTTTCACGGATTTAATTTCTTTACGGTTGCATTTTTAGCGCTTTGGCTGGGATTCAAAGGATTCAGCAATATTTCAGGAAGTATCGTGATCCCAATGACAGCAGACTGTGCGGATTATGAGGTGGCACGTTCGGGGAAATATGTGCCGGGACTGATGGGGACGTTGTTCAGCTTTGTTGATAAGATGATATCTTCTCTTGGATCCACAATCGTAGGCTTGATGTGCGCAGCGATTGGATTTAAGGATGCACTGCCGGGGCCGAATACGCCTCTGACGCCGGAGCTTAAATTTGTCGGGGTCTTCTGCCTGTACGGGCTGGTAATTATCGGGCTTGTCTGCAATATTATCGCGATGAAGTTCTATCCTCTGACAAAAGAGAAGATGGAGGAGATTCAGGACGAGATCACAAGAATCAAAGCGCAGGGCTTGGCAGCATAACAAATATGAAAGAAAGGCGGAAAAAGAGATGAAGCATACCAGCCAGCAGCTCGCAGACCCGAAAAAGCTGATCGCTTTGGAGCAGGAGCTTGCAGAGTTAAAGGAGCAGTACGGAATCAAACGCCGTCCCAGGCTTTGGGTTAGAATCGGGGATTGGCTCATAGAGAAAAAGGGCGGGCCAAAAAGCGTGCAGCGGAAAACCTATATCAGGCTGGCGCTGAGCTGCGGGTGGTTTTGCGGCGCCCACAGGTTTTATGCCGGGCAAAAGATTTTGGGCGCTTTGTATCTTTTCCTGTTCTGGACGGGGATTCCGTTTGCAATGACGCTGATCGACCTGATGATCGTACTGCCGATGCAGGCGGATGAAAACGGAACCATACAGATATAAAGAGCACTGTGCGGGGCGGAAAAAAGCTGAAAAAGAAAGGAGAACGGGCATGTTATATCCTGTTATGACACAGTCCAGAGGATTGATGGACTTAAGCGGCATCTGGAGCTTTAAACTGGACAACGGAAACGGGTTTGAAGAAAAGTGGTATGAGGCGCCGCTTGCCGATGCCATGACGATGGCAGTGCCGTCGTCTTATAATGACTTAAAGGAAGGGGAAGATTTCAGAGAGCATTACGGATGGGTATTTTACCAGCGTACGGTCAGCATCCCATCGTATATGAAGAACGAGAGGATCATGCTGCGCCTGGCGGCAGTCACGCATAGCGCGAAAGTTTATCTGAACGGCAGCCTGATCTGTGAGCACAAAGGCGGGTTTCTGCCGTTTGAGGTACAACTGAACGAGTATTTAAAAGATGGAGAAAACCTGCTTACGATTGCGGTGGATAACCGGATCGACCATTCGACGCTTCCGGTCGGAAATGAAAATGGCGGCGGGCTGCTTGGCGGCGGCATACTTCCGTCGAAGGCGAGCAAAAAGCGGAACAATCCGAATTTTGACTTTTTTAATTACTGCGGCATTACGCGCCCGGTAAAAATATATACGACGCCGCAGAGTTATATCGCCGATGTGTCGCTGTCATCGGATGTCGACGGGACGACGGCGCATGTGTCTTACGAGATCGAGACAATAGGAGACGGCGAGCCGGAAATTGAGATCCGTACCCGCGAGGGCATGGCAGTAGCAAAAGGGACAGGCGCAAAGGGGAGCCTTACGATCGAACATGCGACGCTGTGGCAGCCGCTCAAAGCATATTTATACGAAGTGGAAGTGAAGTTTGGCGAGGATACTTATGTCATGTCATACGGCATCCGTACGGTGAAGGTGGAAGGCGGGAAATTCTTAATCAATGGACAGCCGTTTTACTTTAAAGGCTACGGCAAGCATGAGGATACGTTTCCGGCGGGCCGCGGGCTGAACCTGCCGATGAATATCAAGGATATCAGCCTGATGAAATGGCAGGGGGCAAACAGCTTCCGTACGAGCCATTATCCGTACAGCGAGGAAATGATGCAGCTTTGCGACGAGGAAGGCATTGTTGTGATTGACGAAGTGCCGGCAGTCGGCGTACACTTAAACTTTGGCGGCGGAGCGAACTTTAAAGATGGCAAAAAAGTAGAGACGTTTGACCCTGTGGAGAAAGGCGGCATCCGTACGTTTGAGCACCATAAGGAGGTCGTCCGTGACGTGATATCCAGGGACAAAAACCGTGCCTGCGTCGTGATGTGGAGCATCGCCAATGAGTCGGATTCCGGCAGCAAAGGGGCTTACGAATATTTTAAGCCGCTGTATGACCTGGCGCGTGAGCTGGACCCGCAGAAGCGCCCATGTACGATTGTCAGTGTGCAGATGGCAAATTATAAAGAGGACTGCACGCTGCGCCTTAGCGATGTCTACTGCCTGAACCGTTATTATGGCTGGTATATGTGCGGCGGGGATCTTGCCGCGGCGGAGCAGATGTGCCGTGAGGAGCTGGAGTTTTGGAATGCACAGGGCAAGCCGTTTCTGTTTACAGAATATGGGGCGGATACCGTAAGCGGGCTGCATGATACGACGCCGGTTATGTGGACGGAGGAATACCAGGTAGCGTATTATCAGGCAAACCACCGTGTGACGGATACAATGGAAAACTTTGTCGGGGAGCAGGTATGGAATTTTGCCGATTTTGCGACCAGCCAGGGGCTGATGCGCGTACAGGGCAACAAAAAAGGGCTGTTTACCCGTGACCGCAGGCCAAAGCTGGCGGCGCATTATTTCCGGGAACGGTGGACAAAGATACCGGACTTTGGATATAAGAAATAGAAGGAAAAGAGAGGATAGGGGTATGGTAGATTTAAAAGCAAAACCGTTTTGTTTAAGCGACGAAGCAGTGGATTGGGTAGAACAAACGATTGCGTCGATGAGCCTGGATGAAAAAGTAGGGCAGTTGTTTGTACAGATGCGCAAAAGCCTGGATGAGCAGGCAATCAAGGATACGCTGGCGGATTACCACCAGGGCGGGCTGCGCTGGCAGGGCGGCGATAAAGAACAGGTGTACAGGCAGAGCCAGGTATACCAGGAGCATTCCAAAATACCGCTGTTAATCGCGGCAAACTGTGACAACGGCGGGGACGGTTGCCTGGCGGAAGGCACCTTTGTCGCGACCGCGGCAGAAGCGGCTGCCGGGGAAGGGACGCAG
>CAMWXD010000021.1 GCA_947178105.1 uncultured Eubacterium sp.
GTTAAGCATATTATAAGACAGAAATTCAGAAATTGCAATCACTTTTTGCCATTGCAAATTTTGCAATATAAGAAAAAACAGGACATATTTACATTTGGCCATGTTACAAAAACACTGACGGACTATTTTTCGTGTTGACAAAATTTATGATATTGGATACTCTTAACATGATAAAAATATCATATGTTTACCCGGGAAGCTGGGGAGGCGTGCAGTCATCCGTTCTAAAAAATAAGCAAGCCGCCTTGTCTCTTGGCCGGAGAAGGCAGCTTGCGTAATGTAACCTGTTAACTTTGCACCAGAGCGGATAGGCTTCATCTATCTTCCGGCTTTCCTGTTAAGCATATTATAAGACAGAAATTCAGAAATTGCAATCACTTTTTGCCATTGCCAATCGCCATTACGAAAGGACACCTAATATGAACATTCTGCTCGTCGCCATCAACGCCAAATACATCCATTCCAACCCAGCGGTCTATTCCCTAAAAGCCTGTACTGGCATGTACAGCTCCCACGTCCAGATCGCCGAATTTACGATTAACCAGGCGCCTGCCTTTATTTTGCAGGAAATCTATCAAAAAAAGCCGGATGTGATTGCTTTTTCCTGCTACATCTGGAACCGTATCCTAATTGGGCAGTTGATCGGCGACCTGCATAAAATCCTGCCGGATACCGAACTCTGGGCAGGCGGGCCGGAAGTATCCTATGACCCATACGAAGTGAAAAAAGAATGGGGCTTAAAAGGCGTGATGGCAGGCGCAGGCGAAGGCTCGTTTTCCTTCCTTGTCGCCGCTTATGTAAAGGGAACGGCGGACAGCCTGCCAGATGTACTGACAACGGCAAATACGCCAAGGCTGCCGTTTGAAGATATCCCGTTTTGGTATCGGGACATGGAACTTTCAGGGAACCGGATCATTTACTATGAAAGCAGCCGCGGATGCCCGTTTTCATGCAGCTACTGCCTTTCTTCGATAGATAAACAGATGGAATTTCGCCCGATGAAACGTGTATGCGAAGAGCTTTCCTTCTTTTTGGAGCAAAAAGTACCGCAGGTCAAATTTATCGACCGCACGTTTAACTGCAACAAAAATCATGCCCTGCCGATCTTACGGTATCTGTTGGAGCATGATAACGGGATTACGAACTTTCATTTTGAAATCGAACCATGCCTGCTTGATGAAGATTATTTTTCACTGCTTAAGCAAATGCGCCCTGGCGCCGTGCAACTGGAGATCGGCATACAATCCACCAATCAGCAGACAATCGCGGAAATCGACCGGAACATGGACTTTGCAAAAGCAGCAGGCGCCGTGCGCCGCATCTTGTCATGGAACAATATCCATGTGCACCTGGACTTAATCGCAGGGCTTCCTTATGAAGATTTTCCGTCCTTCCAGGCTTCGTTTAACGACGTCTATGCCCTGCAGCCAATGCAGCTCCAGCTCGGCTTCCTTAAGGTGTTAAAAGGCTCCGCCATGGCAGCGCGCGCCCAAAAATACCGCCTTGTATCCTCCAGCCAGCCTCCTTATGAAGTCCTTTCTACGCAATGGCTCTCCTATGAGGAGCTCTGCCGCCTAAAGCAGGCCGAAGAGGTATTTGAGATCTACTACAACAGCGGCCAGTTCGCGCACACGCTGCGCCTGCTGCTCTCCTATTTTGATACGCCGTATGCCATGTATGACGGCATAGCTGCGTGGTTTGCAAAGCATCACCTGTTTGGCATCCTCTCCTCCCGCACGCGCAAATACGAAATCCTGCTGGAATTCGGCGCTTCCCGCATCACCAGCAGCCTGCCCGCAGAAGCAGGCGCCTCTGCGGCTCGGCAGCTTTTGGCGCTGCGCGAAACACTTACCTTTGACCTATATCTGCGCGAGCATATGAAAAACCGCCCTTCCTTCGCAGCCACAAACGGGCGCTGGAAACAGGCGGTTTCGGAAATTCTGCGCGCAGAAGCAAACACCCATGCACTGTTTCCGGAATACTCAGGGCTAAGCTACCGGGAACTGACCAAAGCACTGCATGTCGAAGTATTTGAAACGCTCTATGAAAAACCCGCTGCCGTTATCTTCAGCTATCACAAACGCGACCCGCTGACAAATAACGGCATGGCTGTGCGTGCCACATTGCCCCTGTAAAGCTACAAAATATCAATATGCTCCCCGGCAAGCGCCTTATTCATACTGCGCACTGCGCAGAATTTGCCGCACATCGAGCACGTATCGTCATGCTCCGGCTTGCGCTCCTCCCGGATCCTTTTCGCCGTATCCGGGTCGATCGCGCACGCCCACTGTGCTTCCCAGTCCAGCGTTCTTCTCGCGTCCGCCATTCTGTCGTCAATATCCCTGGCGCCCCGGATCCCCTTTGCGATATCAGCCGCATGTGCCGCGATTTTGGACGCGATGATTCCCTGTTTTACATCCTCCACATTCGGCAGCGCAAGATGCTCCGCAGGCGTCACATAGCATAAAAATGCCGCGCCGCTTGCCGCTGCGATCGCACCGCCGATTGCCGATGTAATATGGTCATACCCCGGCGCAATATCCGTTACCAAAGGCCCCAGCACATAAAACGGCGCGCCGTGGCATATCGTCTGCTGGAGCTTCATATTTGCCGCGATCTGGTCCATCGGCATATGCCCCGGCCCTTCCACCATTACCTGTACATCCTGCGCCCAGGCACGTTTTGTAAGCTCTCCTAATCGCACCAGCTCTTCGATCTGGCACACATCGGAGGCATCCGCGAGGCATCCGGGACGGCAGGCGTCGCCAAGGGAGATCGTAACATCATATTCCCGGCAGATCGCAAGGATCTCGTCGTAATATTCATAAAACGGGTTCTCATTCCCGGTCATGCACATCCACGCAAATACAAGGGAACCGCCGCGGGATACAATATTCATCTTACGTTCCTGGTTCTTGATCTGTTCAATCGTTTTGCGTGTAATCCCGCAGTGGAGCGTCACAAAATCTACCCCGTCCTGTGCATGAAGGCGGACAACTTCAATAAAATCCTGTGCTGTCAGCGTATCCAGGTCGCGCTTGTAATGGATGACCGAATCATAGACCGGCACTGTCCCGATCATCGCCGGACACTCCGAAGTCAGCTTCCTGCGAAACGGGATGGTATCTCCATGCGACGACAGATCCATAATCGCATGGGCGCCCATATGTACTGCCTCCATTACCTTTTTCATTTCGATGTCATAGTCCTTGCAGTCCCTTGATACACCCAGGTTTACATTGATCTTTGTGCGCAGCATAGAGCCAACCCCCTGCGGTTCTAAGCATTTGTGGTTTTTATTCGCGCAAATAACTGCCTTTCCCTCTGCCACAAGCGGCATCAGCTCCTCTGGCGACATATGCTCCTTTTCTGCCACTTTTTTCAGTTCTTCTGTCTGGATGCCTTTGCGGGCAGCCTCCATCTGGGTCGCATATTCTCTCATTTTTTCGTCCTTTCTTTTTACCCTTTTATTATTTTTGTTTATGGCATCTCCTGCGCAAAATCTGCAACAAAATAGTCCGCCAGCAGCCGTATCCTGCCTTCCTCCTGGCTGCTTGCCGCATCCGCCATCCCGATCGTCCGGTAGCCTGCCTGTTTCGCTGTACGTATCGCATACAAGCCGTCTTCCACTACCCAGGTACTGTCCCGGCGGCTGCCCATTTTTTCTGCTGCCGCATGAAAAATAGCCGGATCATCTTTGCCGCTGCCAAATTCGCCGCATGTGAAAATATGCGCAAAATACGATTCGATGCCAAGCCGCCTGAATGCGGCAAGGACAAGCGGCCTGTCATTCGAGGTCACGACCGCCATCGGAATGCCAGCCTGGCGCAGCGCATTTAAAAATTCTGCCGCACCCGGCTTGTATCCCACCTTTTCGCAGTATGCCTTTTCAACAACCTGAATAATCCCGGCTTTGATCTCTTCCGGCTGTTTGGACAGCCCGAACGCCTGCCTGATATACTCCGCGCCCTTTTGCATCGTCAGCGAAAACAAAACACTGCCTAAGGACTCCGGCGCCTCTATGCCAAGCGAAGCCAGATACCGCTCCCCGCTGTGCGCCCAGACCGGCATGGAATCCAACAGCGTCCCGTCCACATCCAGGATCACACCTGCTGCTTGCTCTTTGCTTAAAAAGTGTTCATAAAACCTTGCCATAAAAACCTCCTATCGCGAATCACGGTACCTGCAACATTGTTTTTACTTTTTCTTTTAGCCGCGCTGCCGCCTTTTGGATATCCGGCTGTGCAAAAATACCGCTGACAACGGCAACACCGCTTATCCCGCTGCCGGATAAGCGCGCTATATTGCCTATTGTAATGCCCCCGATCGCGGCCACTGGGATCGGCACCGCCTCGCAGACGGATTTTATGCGCTCATAGCTGATTACCTGTGCATCCTGCTTAGTACCTGTCGCAAATGCTGCGCCTGCTCCCAGGTAATCCGCCCCCTGCTCCCAGGCGCGCACCGCCTGCTCCGCCGTCCTTGCCGATACGCCGATGATCTTATCATCTCCAAGCAGCCTGCGCGCCTGTGCCACCTCCATATCTCCCTGCCCGATATGCACGCCGTCCGCGCCGGCGCTTTTTGCAAGCTCCACATAATCGTTGATAATCAGAGGTACCTGATAACGCGCGCAAAGCTCCTTCATCCGCTTTGCTTCTTCGAAAAGCTCCGGCTCTGGCATCTTTTTTTCCCTAAGCTGTACCATTGTCACGCCGCCAATCAGCGCCTGCTCCACCTGCTCATATAAAGTGGAGCCGCGCAGCCAGCTATTGTCTGTCACTGCATATAGCAGCAGTGCTTTTTTATCCAGCTTCATATTCTCCTCTCCTGCACACAAAAAACAGGACGCTGCCTGAATCTGCCTGGCATCGTCCTGTTTCTTTGACTACTCAAATTTAAAACGGCTATCGAACTAGCTTCCCTACGTTGGCATGATCCAAATCAGGTTCCGGGTCTAAGCACTGTCAGCTTACTCTCAGCCCATTTGTATGGACTCCCCACGTTTTCCTATGTAATTTTCATCCATGCCTGATCCACATAGTATGGATCAAGCCTATTCCATTATAGCAGGAACCGCAAAAATATGCAACTGCTAATTCAGCCATTCCACCTTTTCTTCCTCTTCCGGGATATATTCGCCTGCTGCAAACAGCTCTACGGACAGCTCCGTTACCTCTCCGCTGATTGGCTGCTGAATCAGCGCTTCTTTCAGCAGCATTCCATGCGAACCCTGCCGTTCCTGCCCGGTCTGTACACCGAACAGCATACTTTCGCCCTCGCCTTCCGTAAAAGTCGGCACCGCCTGCAAAAAATCGCTCAGGTAAAATTGCAGGCTCAGATCCAGCGTGCACTCATACTCGATCACGAGGAAATACATCCCCCGCGGGCATACATTTTCCAATGCTTTGGCGCTGGACTGGCGCAACTGTTCCCATTCTTCCTCCGTCACATGCTCCAGCACCTGCCTGCGGTATTCCGGGTCTTCATAGCGCGCTTCCTCTTCCGCCCAAATATCCACCAGCCTGATCCGGTTGATATAGCAGACTGCCTCTTTTTTCGTACCGTCATCCTGCGAGACCATAAAGGAAAGCTCCCTTTCATATGTCCCATCTTCTTTTGTATCCTCAAGCTCCAGCGTTACCGGCATTTCAATAAAATGCTGCTTAAGTTGCGCAGACCAGGTAACTTTTACATCCGCATTGTCCCAGTCCGGCAGTTTCTTCCGTGTGGGATGGAAAATACAGCGCATAACCTCAATCTGCTCCCAGTCTGTTTCCAGCAGCTCATGGCCCTGCGGCAGGCTCCACCCTGCTTCCATAAATTTTGCCAGAATCAGCAGGCTGTCCAGATCACAGGCCTGCAAGCGCCCTGACTGCGCGCTCCGGCTCCTGAACGTCCTGCCATCCATTTCCAGCTTACTCACACTTGCAAAATCATTCTGCACATAATCCTTTAAAAGCTGACGGTTCGGCTTAGGCGGCTCTTCCTGTTTTTGCATCTCTCCCTGTGCCTTCGACATAATAAAAAGCGTCGTCTCGTCTTCTTTTCTCACCATGGCAATCACATGCACCTGTTTTCCACCCATAAACGCATCTTTGCCAATTACCTTGAGTTCCTCATACTGATGATCCTGCGTTAATTCTGTTAAAGATTTAAAATTCATGATCTACTTCCTTTCTACAATGTTTTGCAGCCAAATCCCTTTTTTAACAAGAAGAAATCCGATCATACATTTTATCAAATCCCCTAGCTGAACCAGGATATACACGGTTATAACCGGCAGAGACGTAAAGCGGCTTAATGTAAACGCAATCGCCACACTGACGCACCAGATAAACACACTGTCAAATAAAAATGTAATGATTGTCTTCCCGCCGGAACGCAAAGTAAAATAAGCTGCATGTAAAAACGCATTTTGCGGCATAAAAACTGCCGTAACTATAATAAAATATTTCGCAAGCTCCCTTGCTTCTTCATTGATCTTATAAAAACCTGGAAAGACCGGTGCAAAAAACAGCATCACGGCTGCCACGCAAGTACAGCAAAATACTGAAAACGCAATCAACTTATTGTCAGTATCCCTTGCTTCTTCCATCCTCCCTGCTCCCAGAAGCTGCCCTACAATAATTGCCACCGAATCCCCCAGTGCAATGAACACGATATTAAACACATTGTTGATCGTACTGGACACATTCAGCCCAGCGACAACATTCAGCCCACGCACCGAATAGCATTGGGTCAGCATAGCCATGCCTGCCGCCCAGAGCGTCTCATTCAATAAAAGCGGGCTTCCTTTTTTCATAATCTTTGCCACAAGCTCTTTCGGAACCTTCATCGTACGGTACAGCCCCGACATAAACGCATACGTCTTCTTATCTCTCTGTACCCTGCACATCACAATGCACATTTCCACATAGCGTGAAAGCACTGTCGCAACAGCAGCGCCCCGCACCCCCAGCTCTGGCAGCCCCAGCTTTCCATAGATCAATAGGTAATTGAATACAAGGTTCACAAATACAGCCGCAATGCCTGCTTTCATCGGAAGGATCGTCTGCCCGCACTCCCGCAGCGTACTCGCATAGACCTGTACGGCTGCAAATGCCGGCAGCCCGGCGAGCATAATATACAAATACTGCTTTCCGTACAATAAAGTCGCGGCTGCATCTTCGGCAGAGCCATCCCCCTTTAAATAAGAGCTGATGAAAAATGTACCTCCGCCTAAAAAAAGCAGGATTGTAATGCCTGTAACCGCCAGCGCCATCCAGAACTTAAAGCGCATCGTCTGGCGCACGCCTTCGTCGTTCCCCTGCCCAAAATACTGTGCTGTAAAAATGCCCGCACCGGAAACCCCTCCGAATATACATAGATTATACACAAAAATAAGCTGATTGACAATCGCTGCTCCTGACATTTGCTGTGTCCCCACCTGCCCGATCATAATATTGTCAAGCAGGCTGACAAAATTCGTAATGCCGTTTTGCACCATAATGGGCACTGCAATCAGAAGAACCATCTTATAAAAGCTCTTGTTTCCTATGAATTTTGACATATGCATACCATCCCCCACAAATTTTCTCCTCAAAGACTTTACTATATCACATGCGGACAGGTTTCGCAACTGCTATGTGCTGATTTTTTAAATATTCTGTTACAAAAACGTTACTGTTAAAAGCTGTTTCCGTCCGACAGGTTTTCTGAAATCCGGCTATACATTTTCGATGGGATAGCGTATAATAAAGCCAGAAAAAAATCGGAATTTGTGGAGGTATTAAGATATTTTTCAAGATGCATTCCTGCTTACAGCTCCTTCTGAGAAAGATATTAAGAAAACGGAAATGGAATTGGGTTTTGAGATACCAGAGAACTACTTGTGGTTTTGAAGAAATACGGTCATGGAGTAACTATGATAACGATGGTATGATTATGAAACAAACTTGTTTTGAGGACCGTTGCCATGTTTCTTTCCGGCTCCTGGGGATTTGTGCTTTCAAACCTTAATCCCCAGGCTAAAAGCCAGTCTATCCTATTCCAATTTTTCGCTCTGCTTATCTACCTGATCTGTATCTGAATGCAATTTCACGATTTTCGTATACTGCTGGACATGAGATTCCTTTAGAACTCCCATTTTCAGATACAAACCAATGATCTTCATTTAATAAATCCTCACCAAACCTTGCTTCATCAAATCCATCTTCATGAACTAATGCATCAAAAAAATCTTTAAATTCTGATGCACTGTCGTATGGATAAAAATTACCAGAAACCCAAAAAGTTTCACGATTTGTAACCAATATTTTTCCAAGTGCAACATTTTTATATATGAGTTCCATCATTTGTTTTCCTTTCGATTTTAAAACCTAATTTTCCCCAAGCTTCAGCACATCGCTTTTATGCTCCAAAATCAAATCATACATCCACTGATAGATATATTTATCATGCTCGCTTATCCATTCGTCTACTTTTTCCGTTTCCTCGAACCATTCCTCCGGGTAATCATGGCCAGTCTGATACCTTTCATCTGCGTAATCGTGTATGCCATATGCATAAATATCCGCCATTTCCTCTTCGCCATTTGCTTTCAGGAAAGTCAGTACCCTTTCAAATTTTCCCTTTTGGAACGCTCCGCTCTCGTAATACTGCCATACCCCGCAACGAACGCTCATTCCCTCCCAGTTATTAATTTCCATATACATAAAAGCAATGTCTGGAATGTCTGTAAACGGTGTGTACTTGAACTGATTATAAAACAGCATGAAAAATTCACCATCATACTCCCAGAAGTTTTCGTGTCCCGATGATTCGGCAGAAACAATCAACTCATTTATCGTGTTGCAAGTCATGCCATACCTCCGTTGCTCCCCATTAAACTGGAATTGCTGAAAAAGAAAATTTGTTTTCCGTTGCAAACTCTTCTGCATAGGAACCAGCAGGGGCGCAAATGGTTAACCTGGTAAAATCACAATCTTCAAAAGCTTTTTTGTCGATTTTACGTACCCCATCTGGAATCGTAACATTTTTCAGACTGGTGCAGCCGCAGAAAGTCCATTTATTGATTTTGCGCACTCCGTCAGGAATGATAAGATCGGCCAGGCTTGTACACATCTGAAATGCCGCTTCATCAATTTTACGCACTTTAGCTGGAAGGGTAAGGTGAATCAAGCCATTACAACCATAAAACGCAGCGTTCCCGATCGTTTTTACACTGTCTGGAATGTGGATGCCAGTCAGGTTCTTGCAGCCCACAAACGCATTGTCTGCAATGACAGCCGTCCCCTCCGGGATGGCAATGTCTCCAGTGGCAAGGCCCGGAATACAAAACAGCAATGTTTTGCTGTCAATGGACAGAACGAATACATCAGATATCTGGTATTTGTTTGCCGGAAGGATAAGGCTTGCCAATGCGGTACAGCCGTTGAAAATAGTACCGTCTAAAGACTTCACGCTGTCCGGGATTGTGATGCCAGTCAGCTTTCTACAACCGGCAAAGGCTGCGCTGCAGATCGTTTCCACATTCTCAGGGATCGTGATATCCACCAGACTTGTACACTGCATGAATGAGCCGACTCCGATTTTTTTCAGCCCTTTCGGAAGGACCACGCTAGTAAGACTGGAACAGCCGCAAAATGTCCAGGATTCAATTTCGGTAATTCTATCCGGAAGGACAACGCCAGATAAGTTGGTACAGCCAGAAAAGGCCGTATATTGAATCGTACTTACGCTGTCCGGGATTGTGATATCGGCCAGGGATATGCAGTCCTTGAAAGCCCAGGGGCCGATTTCTGTAATGCCATCTGGAATCACCACCGTTTCATCAGAACCAGTATATTTCTTCAGCACGCCATGTTCAATGATAAAATCACTCCTCTCTGTTTCCGAAAACTGCTGAAGAAATACATTCCCATTTGTTTCATAAACCTTATCCCATATCATATCCTTGATAGCTATTTTTTCATCAGCGCTCTGCTTCCATTCTGTGACAAAACCCGCCGCCTCTAATTCCTTCACAATCATTGTTCCTACTTCCACTGCCGTTGGTTTATCGAAATAATTTCCAAACGAGATACGAAGCTTTGTCGTGTATTCATTCAACACATGTTCCAAATCCTGGAAGGTATAAAAGCAGCACCCAATTACATTCTCCCCGTTTTCATACATATCCGAAGCAATCTCATTACAGTCGTCAAAACCATCTGACTGCACATATCCCGCACAATGCAATGCTACGATTCCCTGTTCATTTAACTTTTGAAAAGCACAAGCCAGTTTCAGGTAATTCTCCTGCTTGCCTGCATTCGCATATTCATCCCAATATCCCTTAACAAGTTCCTGTAACGCCCCCGCAGAAATATGGTTTTTCACTTTAGGATACTCTTGCGAAATGTACTCCATGCCTTCTTCTGCGATTTCATCAATAGATAAAAAACCGGCTCTGACACCTAGGATAATCTGTGCTTCCAGATCATATGCCAGCGCTTCATCCATATTTTCTGCATCATCTGCTATAAGCCTTCGCAATTTTGATCTCAAAGCTTCTGATGCATCTGTTCTTAAATGTTTCATGTTCTCTTCTCCTAACTTTTCATCTATCCTAGCAATTTGCAGTCTTCTCCCTGTGTATCTTTCTGATAACCAGGAAGTCAGTGTCCCTCTATATTGTCTGCAAACGGAGCCTGCGTATTGATATCATAGTATTTGGACATACAATCCTCTATTTCAGTTTCCCGCATTTCTGTTGAAAATGCGATAGAGGACAGACAATCAACATGGTTTCCGGTTCCAGATGTGTTCCCCGTTTCTGAATAAACACGAATAGGTTTATGCACATACCGAAGATTTCATACAGCACCCAGACTGCTGCCAGTGTAATTGGTAAAGCTGATATCACAATCCCAAATCTTTTTACCCATTTCATAAATGATCTCCATAACTGGAATTGATTGAACAAGCGACTCCCATTCTTTTCTGCTTCCTTCGTGCAAGGCTTAGCTAAATGGAATCGGTATCAAAACAGTCAAAAATAAATGCATCCTGCGCAGAGTCATAATCAAACCATGCTTGCATCCCTAAATAATCATCGATTTCTTCTCTTGCGCAGCCCTTTGGATAATGGCCTAAGAAACGAGCGTACACACTGATTCGGATTTTATCATTTCTTTCACACATATGAACAGAACCCAGATACCAGTCGCCGGTCAGTTCCTGCACACGGGGAAACGTATCCTCTTCCATCCAGGCTTCATCATCTAAATATTGTGTACACTCCGTTATGACTGTTTCTATTAACCGATCCTTATGCCTGATGTAAAGCTGCTCTAAGGCGGCCGGCTTAAAATCCATTCGAGGCTGTAATTTGTTCTGGTAATTAGGGTATGTACGATCCGGATTAGGGCTTGGCATGAAAAGCTGTCTGAATTGTAATGGTTTTTCCACTTTTATTTCCTCCTCAAAAATTGGCTTATGAGCATAATTTTCGATTTACCTCTGTGCTTAGTTTAGCACATTCACATAATATCCGCAAGATACCATACATTTGGTTCATAATACCTTCCAAGATTTTGTGCTGCACTATTACGTGTGATAAATTTAAGTAATACCAATACCCAACTCCGGAACAAATTTAATGTTCAACCTTCCTCACTTCCTGTTTTTGGGCAAAAAAACAGCACGTAAAACCGTTTTGGCTTAGATGCTGCGATTGTTGCTCTTATTGTGTTGTACCGCCCTCCGTTTTGCTTTTTGCTGCGATTTTCTCTGTCTTTTATCATACATATCGTGTATCCATTCTTTCACAGGGGCCTTCCACATCTCATTTTTATTAGGGATATTTTTTATAAGGCTCCGGGGATTCAGCCCCATTTCTTTTGCCATTCGGATCTCTTCATCTCCGAGACGGCATTTATTCCCTCTTTTGCAATATACTGCAATCCCATAAGATGCGGTATTTTTAATTCCCCATTTGTCAGATGGAGAATTTTTTTCGGTATATGGATATAATAGTCATATCTACATAAAATCAGTTTGACTTCGTTAAATTTATCCAGCAGTCTCGTATCTTTCATATCGCTTTTGTCCTTCTTTTTAGAAAAGAAAATTGCCTGGGCTATTAGGCTCAGGCATCACTTTTCTTTTTGAATTGCAATTCATGCTTATTGAACTACTAATGTTCAATAAGTTTGGGAGCAGTCCTATGATAATTCCATAGGCAGAGAGCTTCTTTGTATTTCTATTGCCCGCAAAGCCGGGACGGGTAGCTCCTCTCTATCGCCGCAAAAGCACTGAAGCTTTTCATTACCTATAACCTATCATGTCTCTGCAGCTTTGTCAACCGCTTTTGCGCCTTTATCCAAAGGAGATTTTTCTGTTGTTTCTCCATTGCGATTTTCTCATAGATATTCCCTACCTTTTCACCATCTCTTATGATAATGCTGGCTCCGGCAACGGCATCTATGATCCGAATTACTGGAGCCAGGAATTGTGATATACCGGCCTGTACATGCCAGCGGAGGAAAATCTGTGCAACCCTCAATTAAAAAAGTGTTTTCTTTGATAACTGCCACAGACAAGAAAGTTCTTCGGCTAGAACTTTCTTTGTCTTTTCTGGATTTCGACGGATAACCTCTCTAGATCATTATCCAGTACATCTCTATTCCTCACTAAGTGCATTTAAATGATAATACATCTGCTCATAAGACCGGGCAATGATGGAAGCCGCATCTATATAAGACCCTGGCAGCATACAGCCATTTGCTTTTTCATTCCAGGAAACAGCTTTTCGCCTTGCGATATTTGCAAGCTCAAAAACTGTCAGGCTGCCTGTAATGCCAAGCCGGTCTTCCACTGAACGCCCGTATTTTCCAGTAATCTGCAGAAAATCCTGCAGCTCGTCATCATCAAAAAACTGCAGCTGCCCATTATAATATATCTGTAGTACTTTCAATTCCTTGAGTGTCTGTACAGATGTCATAAGCTCGTCGATATGGTCTGCTGCCTGCCGGCAGATACTCCTCAGATGGTCACTTATATTTTCAAGCCTCCTAATGCCATCATTATATTGCTGCTGGTATCAACTGTAAAGCAGGCACAATAAAGTGCTGTAGTTACTTTTAAGAAACTATTGAAAATGGAAAGAGCCTATATTTTTTGAATTCCGGCGTTTTTTAAATAGATCTCTACCGAAAGGCGGTAGCACAGATAAAAAAATACGGCAATCAGCCCCACGCTGGCAAGCCGGATCGCAGCCAGGCTCATGTTCATTACCTTTTCCAGCGCATGGACGGAAAAATAAGAAGAGATGCCCATGACCAAAAGCGGCAGCGCATAAGACATGAAAAGCTGCCTTGCAACAGCCCTCTTTAGCGCTTTATAAGGGCATCCCAGCTTTTGCAGCACATCAAAGCGCCCTTTTTCCTCCAATGCGTCGTTGTACAGCTTCATAAACAAAATGCTGCCGCTTGCACTGATAAACACCATCACAAGAAATACGCACAGCGAATACAGAATCTTAATCCACTCTCTGTCCCCGCCGCCGTCCGGCCCCGTTACAATGCGTGCCGTATAGTTTTCCTTTGTATTGCTTACAAGCGCGCCGAGTGCGCCGACCGACGCCTGATAATGAGACGGGTCTTTAATTTTATAATTATAAGCGTATAATTCCTCGCCGGACGGGCGCAGGCTGTCGTAATCATGATCATTGGCAAGGTAAAACGACATCTGTTCCTGTAAATAGCCCAGATATGGCTCTTGTGTCTCACTGGCCATCAGAAACGTCCTGCCCATAATCTGCACCGGCACATCCTCCCGCTGCGTTATCAGAGAAACCAGGTACAAATGCGATACTCCTACTACCTCGCCGTCCTCTGGTTCTTTTAGGTCCATACGCAGCCCTGCCTCCTGTGCAAGCTGCCTGAACCCTGACCAGGCAATCAGTGCCACAGGCTGCATCCCTTCCTGCTCAGGCTCCAGGCAAAGAATTGGTATTTTTGTACTGTATGCAATCTCGTTTTCCTGTTCAATCAGCTCCTTTGCTGTTTCCTCCAGGTCCTGCCTGCTGCTTAAAAGCTGGTACGTATAGGTACTGCGAAAATGCACCATGTTTTCATACCGCTGTCTTAATGCAAAACTGGCAGCCAGCGCCGTCACCGAACAGATCATCATGACACAGACAATCGCATACGTCCGGTAATTTTTCTTCATGCGGAAAATCATCTGGTTCACCCACAAATTCCGTTCCCTGCGGTACAAAAAGAGCTTCTTTTTTGCCAGTCCCTGGAAAATCGCCGGGATCATGCCGCCAAACAGAAAATACACGCCGATAATGACGAGCACAACCGCAAGTACGACATGTTCCAGCACAGACTCTCTGCTTTCCAGGACAGCCAGCGCATACCCGGCTGATAAGACCGCCGTCCCAAATACCGTCTTACATGCCAGCACAAAGCGAGGCTGCCTGACAGATTCATTCTGCCTGCTCGCAGACACCAGCTCCAACACGCTGCTTTTTACAATATTCAAATATCCTTTTAGGACAAACACTGTATAAACAATAAAATAAAATGCAGAAGTAATAAAAATCGATTTTATGGAAAACGTAAAGCCAATATCCATCGCAAGATCCGATATCGCAAGCAGCACCATCTGGAACAACTGCGTCGTCAGGACGCCGAACCCGATTCCCGCCGCAAACGTTACTGCGCCTGCCATCATCATTTCCATCATATACAGCCTGCCGATCCTCTGGTTGGTCAGTCCCATAAAAATATAAATGCCGATTTCTTTTTTCCGCCTTGTCAGGAATACATTGGCCGCATAGCCGATAAAAAATACCATAAAAACGCCCAGCACGACTGAAAGCATTCGGATCAGCATATTGCTGTAATCTTCGTTGTGTTCCCCAAAGGACACAAACAGCTTCGAGCCGACAAGATTTTGGAAATTATAAAAAATCATAATCGAAAAAGCCATAGATAAGACCAGTGACATATAATTCTTTAAATTGCTTTTGACATTTTGCCAAGCAAGTGCGTACAGCTTCATTCCGCCCCACCTCCAAAACCTGCCGCTGCGCCGATTTCCATTCCGCTGCCCATCGATGCCTGCATATCGATAATCCGGTCATAAAATTCCTTCTGCCTGCTGCCCCTGCTCAAGCGGCATTTCATCTGCCCGTCGCTTAAAATATAGACATCCTTCGCATACGACGCGCTGAATGCATCATGCGTTACCATGACAATCGTTGCCATCCCCTTTTCATTGACACTTTTCAGGCACTCCAACAGCTCCCTGCCAGACTTGGAATCCAACGCCCCGGTCGGCTCATCTGCAAATATAATCTCCGGCTCCGTAATCAACGCCCTGCACGCGGCGCCGCGCTGCTTCTGCCCGCCGGACAACTGGTAGGGGTATTTGCCCAGATGCTCCGTCAAAGCAAACATCTTCGCATACCGCATCGTTTTTTCAAAGCACGTACGGCTGTCCACCCCGTTCAGCGAAAGCGGCAGTGCAATATTATCCTGTAAGGTCATCGTATCCAGCAAATTGTAGTCCTGGAAAATAAATCCTATTTTATCTTTTCTGATCTGAGACAGTTCCCGGTTGGATACGTGCGTGATATCCTTGCCTGCAATCAGCACGCTGCCCTGTGTCGGCTTGTCGATCGAAGACAAAATATTTAATAACGTCGTCTTCCCGGAGCCGCTCGGCCCCATAATCGCGATAAAATCGTGCTCTAAAATGTCCAGGTCAATGCCTTTTAATACCCTTGTCTGAAATCCCCTGCTCCCATAATCCTTTGTCAGCTTTCTAATGGCTGCTACTGTTTTTTCATTCATGCTTCATTCCTCCTTGCAGTATCATTATAGGATAAAGGAACAAAAAAATCCTTACATTCACATTACAAAGAAACGCCCAGCCTTACAGGTTTGTAAGGTTCAGAAGTTAGGGTATCTTTGCAATTCAGTGAAATAGTGTAAAAGTGGTGTAAATTTAAGATGGTTTTGGTGTACGGAATGGTGTAAAACAGAAATGTTTCAGGAAACCTTTTCCTTACCATCTCGCTTTGCGTCAAACTTCTCAATCTCATCCCGCATACGCTTGTCATCCACATGGTTGTATACTTTCATAGTAATTGCAAGGTTAACTCCTTTCCTTAAAATTCTTCCTTTTTTGTCACGTCTTTTCTCTGCTATAACTTTTCGCTCCTTCCATAAAAAACAGGAACTTTGGTACGATACAACCATTATACCGCACCAAAACTCCCTGTGCCATGCCTAAATTACATTTAATCGGTCAACAAATTCCTCAAACAGCTTTCTCTTTATCTGTGGTCTGTTCCCATTCCATAAAATAAAAACAGCATCCTCATTTTCGTTGATAACCCGATTTTGCATTTAACTTATTTTGAATAATAACACCTAAACTATTTTCTGATCCAAAAATTTCATCACACAATAGTTTAAGTTGTGCTTCTTCATTGTCATCAATAGAAATAAAGATTACGCCTTTATCATTTAATAATCTATGTGCATAGCGTAATCTCCTATGCATGAAAGAAAGCCATTTACTATGTTTAAAACAATCATCATTACCTATGCATTTATCATCATATATAAAATCTTTATTCCCCGTATTATACGGCGGGTCAATATAAATTACATCAATCTTCCCCTTATGCGTCTTTTTCAGCAAAAGTGGAAGGCTTTTGCTGTTTCGATATCTCCGTTGAAGTAGATTCTGCAAGCATATTCAAAATCAATTCCATATCCGACATATTGTCGCAGAGATTTTCTTTCTTCAGCCCTTTGAGATTTTTATACTGTCTCGTACTCATGCCCGACCATGCTTTTATTATCTCATCGGTAAGAATCGCATACTCTCTGCCCTGCTGGACTCCGCTTTTCTGCCATTCATCCGTAAGGGCATTTCTGACACGGATAGAAAGAATTCTTTGATGAATCCACTCATCACTGTATCCCTTTTTCTGATATGTTTCGAGTGCACGGTCGATTGCCTGTTCCGGGTCAATCGTCTCCTTGATTCGCTCTTTTCCAACTTCAGCAAGCCATAGTTTAAACGGTTCTGCCTTTGGTGAAGGGATTGACTGGATAATACGCAAAAGCTGTTCTGTCGTTGCAACATCGGTCATTCTTTTCTTGCCGTCTGCTGCAGTCATTTTCAAACCGTGACAATTTGTCACGGTTTCATTTCCCTCTTCCTTCATGCGCTGCTTCAGTTTTCTCCAATATGCTGCCGGGTCTTTACTCTCTGTAAGCACTGCGATAACATCAACAACAGAGAAATACCATTCCTCTATTTCTTCGTCCCAAGCCGTTCTGATTTTTTGGTCTTCAAAAAGCTGTATGTTATCTTTCCCCATTTTCCCTTATACCTCCGTACTTCCTATCTTTTTTGTCCCCTCTAACATAATTATCCTATCTCAAATGCCTTTTTCTCTGCCTTACTCAGACACAAATAATTAAAATGACATTTGCTACATTTCCCGAAGAATCAGGGAATAATCAAACTTCTTTTCTTCGTATAGCTTACTTTGGTATTTTTCAAAAGCAAGCTGCGTTTTTGCATCCCATTTATCTTTTTCAAACCAATTCTCATTTAATATACCCATCACGGAAACAAACAATGAAGTTTCCGTATATTTCCGCATATCCAAATCCTGCATTCCGCACTCTTCATAAAAACGCTCTACAAATAATTTCGTATGTATCTCATCCATCACGCTGAATTTTTGAAACTCTGGACTGTTCTCCTGAAGCATTTTTATACAAAATCCATGTATCGTTCCAACATACATATGGGCAAATCCCCTAGTATGACCCAATACCGCCTTGCCACAATCATAAATTCTGCTCTTTAATTCTTCCGCAGCCCTTTTCGTAAAAGTAAATGCTACAATATTCTCTGGTAATATTTCGGGTTTAGAAGCAAGAATATTGACGATTCTTCTTGTGACTACGCCCGTTTTACCTGCACCTGCACAAGCAATAATCTCTAAATCTTCATCAATCGTCTTAACTGCTTCCATTTGAACTTCAGACAAATTCTCTAATAAGTCCATGCTCTCCTCCATAAGTACCTAACTCATTTTATAATTTATTCCTTTTTCATTATACTTAAAAAACTAAGCATTTTCAACGACAAAAGCCCAAAACTTGCAAAAGAACCCCCGCAAGCCCAACCCAAGGCCTACGAAAGTTCCCATAAAACACTATTACAACACCTCTATACTATCCGCATCCACTCAAGCCTGCATCTCTCCATCCAAATACAGTCTCGCATATTCTAGTGGCTCACCAATCGCAAGTGCATTCAAAGCACACTGTGAATTGAGGGTTACCTTCAATCCATGCTCTGCTTTATTACAATCAATCCGTAGCAGATAAGTATTAAATGTCGTAATATCAATACTATTGTGATACTTACACGACTTTACAACTTTTATAGATGATACCCTTGCTGCCGAATTAACTGTTTTAAGGCATTCATTATTGTTTTGGATTTTATGCTGTTTTCGATATTTTTCACGAAAATGGCATAAAATACCTGCTGGCGAATTTGTCCGCTGAGGGCAAATCTGAATTCCTGCACACTTTCCGTCTGGTATTTTGAAAATGCTTCGTCCTGATATGGCAGAAGCTTCATTGCGCAATATGTAATATTGATCAGATTGACCAGCATTTCTATACCTTTACGGCTGTACACCATGTAGCTGCACAGTGGCCAGAATGTTTTCTGTTCGTAACAACTAACTTCTATGTTCCATCGGAATACATATAGAAGCAATGGCAGAAACTGCATACGGTCACTGCCTGTCTGGTTCAGCGGTGACTTCTCCTGCCATGCACAGAATATTTATCTGTTCTGGAAAAATGGTGCTAAAAACAGACGTCTGCTGCCAAAAATATTTGTAAGGACGCTGCGTGCAGCAATATAGTAATCTCCAATTTTTTCAGTGGACAATATAAAGTCATCATGAATGGAAAGTTTTTTTCCGTGCAGTGCAGGCCGTCCTCTTTTTCCAGTCCGCTGCGGCGGCAGGTCATATATGGCAGAGCCAAGCCTTGCATGATCAAAGAGTTTTGAGACATCCTCAAATTTTTTGCCGAATTTAGAGGCCATCGTATCATCAATGCAAAGAAAAACAGGCTGCGGCCGGAGTTTTTCCGGTATAAGTTTCAGCGCTATACCAGCAGTGATATTTATAAATTTGGAATAATCAGCTTGTGCATAGGAACATGCATAGTAGAATGCATTCAGGGATTTCTCCGTAATCCCTGATAAAAAATGCCTGTATAAAGAACGGATAGAATCTTCTGACTCCATAGCTAGTATGGATAATACCAGCAGGAACAGGGTTTCAATCGTAGGCATGGAAAAGGTTTTAAAATAAATATAAAATTAGCGATACAGTCTACCAATTAAATTATTTTCGTTGTATAATAAGTCTAACGTGCAAGGTCACTCTCTTTCGTATTTTTTTGTGTGCAAACTTATTATACAATAGAAAGCGCCCTGTGCGTTATTTTATTTGCCAAAAACTTGTAAAGTCGTGATACTTATTGTACCTTGCATATATCAGTTGCATTATCATCCGTCCTTTCCCGATTAATTTCCAATCCTCACTTCTTAATGCACCATCACAAAACCGCTGGCATTGTTGCCCCTCTTAAAATCCCCATTTCACATCATCGTTCCAAAGCTCCCTCATTTGGTGTAAAACTGGTGTAAATTTCCCTCCCATGTCCTCACAAACTCCCTAAATTTCAATATTCCCTCACCCCATCTTCCGCTTACAGTTTTGTAAGGTTGGGGGAGTTTTAAATACATTTATACTATTTTTTGCTACGCTACTTTAAAATATGCAATTCCCAGCGAACCATACAATTCAATCAGCTCCATTTTGGGTATATCAAGCATTTCTGCCGCCCTTCCATAAGATATGGTGTCATTTTTTATATATGGATATAACAGCATGGCATTTCTAAGCAAAACTGCCCTATCCCCCTCCACATTCGCATATGGTACTACTGCTTCCGGTACATTGATTTCTATTTGTTTCATTGTCATAATTACCATCTCCTATCAACAAAATAATATATTACAAAATTTATTCATATTATAATCCATAATGATTCCATCTATCAATAATAACTTTGATCAAAATTAAGACATTTTAAAAATTTTTCTCAAGTCACTTACAGGTTTGTAAGGTTGGACGAAGGCAGGCGTATAAAAAACCGCGTATACACGCCATATTCACTTTCCACTGTAATCTGATGCCCCAGCCGCCCTGCAATCTGCGCCGCCATATAAAGCCCCATCCCGGTCGATTTATAGGTTCCGTTATGGTGGTTCCTTCCTGTATAGCCGCGCTCAAAAATACGCCGGATATCGCTTTGCCTGATTCCTTCGCCATGGTCTTCGACCAAAAGCACGGCCTCTGCCCGCCCTTTTTTGCTCTGGCTCTCGCTTTTTATTTTCAGCACCGGATTCTGCGTACGGTATTTCATCGCGTTCTGGATCAACTGGTCTAAGACATAGACAAACCAGGACGGGTCTGTATAGACTTTGACCGGCTCTACCTCCAGGATGATTTCAAACTGGTGCCGGATCAGGAAGTACTGGTTATTATGAACCGCCGTCTTTACGCATTCCAAAAGGCATGTGGCGCATACATGCAGGTCGAACAGGCTGCTTTGTACCTTACAGCCAAGCAGCGCCCCGTTTAGCTGCTGGCGGATCATCTCCAACTGCTCTTTTTGCGCGGTGCGCAGCGCTGCATCACTGATTTTTTCATTCATCAGCATACACGCGGACAGCGGCAGCTTTACCTCGTGGAACCATGCCGCAATATAATCCTGCAAATCACAATTTAAGGCAAACTGCTCCTCCAACTGTCCTTCCAGCACATGTACGTCATGCTCCGCAACCTCCAGCTCCTCCTGCCCAAGCTCCCGCCACAGCGCCCCGTACTGCCCAAATTCCTGCCCAAGCTCCCTGCAAACCACATGCGCGCATTGCAGCAGCTCCTGCTTGAGCGCCTGCGCCTTATAATACTTTGCCGCATCGACGCCTGCCACAATCAAAATAACCGTTCCAAGCAGCACTTCCAAGTAAAAGACCTGCTGCATGTTCGCGGCACGCATCAGAAAAACGGCATATCCGTGAAACGACAGGACAAGAAATACCGCCAAACCAAGCCACAATTTATTTTTCTGCACGTATTTCATCGTTTATCAATCCCTTTCCGAACGGCTACAGCAGCAAATACCCCTGCCCCTTTTTGGTCATTACCAGCTCTTCCCCGCAAAAGCTTTTCAGCTTGCTGCGCAGGCGGCTTACCATCGTTGTCAGCGTCCCGTCGGATACAAACTCATCCGTACTCCACAGCTCCATCATCAATTCCTGCCTTGTGACAACCTCCGGCATTTTTTCCGCCAGTTTTGACAAAATCCGCTGCTCAGATTTGGTCAGGTCGAGCGGCTTGTTTTGATAGACGAGCGTGCACCTTCCATAGTCAAAGTACAGCTCCTCCCTTAAATATGCCTGCACACGCGTCTGATACTGGTATGTCCGCCGCAGCATCGCCTGGATTTTCGCCTTCAAAAGCTCCAGCCGAAACGGCTTTTCCACGTAATCATCTCCGCCCTGGGCAACCGCCATAATCTTATCCATATCGTCGCTGCGGCTGCTGATAAAAATAACAGGCACCTGCGACTGCTCCCTGATCTTGCTGCACCAGTAAAACCCGTCATAAAAAGGCAGGTTGATATCCAATAACAAAAGGTGCGGCTGCAAAGCAAGGCACTCCGACGCCAGATTCTCAAACTGCACAGCCACAGCAGCCTCATAGCCCCATCTCACTAAAAACTGGCGGATTTCCTCTGCCAGTATCGAATCATCCTCTGCAATTAAAATTTTCATTCCTGTATCCATACTCCCCGAAACGCCTTTCTAATTTTTCTGCACAAATCCAGATATTTGAAATATACTGTTATCAGCCGCACCTAAGAAACTGCAAAACGACAGCCAGGCAATGCCTTTACATAATTCATTCTGCTACAGCTCAAAAGGAGGTCTAACTATGAACCCTGTTGTTTTCCTGGCGCTTCTTGCAACTATTGGAACCTGGTCTGTCACTGCATTAGGCGCTGCCACTGTCGTATTTTTCAAATCACCCAATACAAGGCTGTTAAACCTGATGCTTGGCTTTGCTTCCGGCGTCATGATCGCTGCAAGCTTCTGGTCGCTGCTCCAGCCAGCCATCGAACGCGCCGAAGCCCGCCGCGGCATACCTGCTTACCTCGTGGCTACGGCAGGGTTTCTTAGCGGCGCCGCCTTTATGTGGCTGTCTGACAAGGCTGTCTCCTATGCAAGGGGCAGCGCAGACCGTACGCAGGGAAAAGACAGCGAACGGTTAAACCGCATTATCCTGCTCGTTCTTTCCATCACGCTCCACAACATCCCGGAAGGGCTGGCGGTGGGCGTCGCCTTCGGGGCGCTGCAAAACGGCTATACGCCGGAAAGCCTGATGGGAGCCATTACGATCGCCGTCGGCATCGGGCTGCAAAATTTCCCGGAAGGAGCCGCCGTATCCATCCCGCTGCGCCGGGAAGGCTTTTCCAGAAAAAAGAGCTTTCTGCTCGGCCAGGCTTCAGGCATTGTCGAACCAGCCGCCGGATTTCTCGGCGCACTGCTTGTCGTCTATGTAGAAGCCGTCCTTCCATTTGCCCTTTCGTTTGCGGCAGGCGCGATGATCCTGGTCGCTGTCCACGAGCTGATCCCGGAGTGCCAGCAAAACCAAAAAGACCAGCCATACTCCGCTACTATGGGGATCGTCGCAGGCTTTGCCGTTATGATGCTGCTGGATGTGATGCTTGGCTGAATTTGTTTTATAAAGATACTCAGATCTGCGCGATATCAAAGCGGCTTAATTTCTCCAGCAGGATATCATCTTCTGTCGGGGCGTCCGATACTGCCTCGATCTGCTGGCGAATGCCGATCATTTTCTGGTCTGTCGAAGAGATCACGTCTGCACATTCCTTGAGCTGTGCAACGATATCCTGCTGGTTTGGAATGTTCTGCTTGTATTTTAGCTGATGCTCCAGGCTTGCCCAAAAATCCATTGCGATCGTGCGGATCTGTACCTCGACCTTCATATCCTTTTTAAAGTTTGCAAAAAATACCGGCACCTTCACGATCAGGTGCAGGCTGCGGTAGCCGTTTGGCTTCGGGTCGACAATATAATCCTTGCGCGTTACAAGCGTAATATCATCCTGCGCCAGCAGCGAATCCGCAATCACATATATATCGTCAATATACGAACAGATCACCCGGATACCGGCGGCGTCGTTGATATAAGCTTCCACATTTTCCAGGGAAAAACGGTATCCATAACGGTCCAGCTTTGCGATAATGCTGTTTGTGTGCTTGAGCCGCGTGGAAATCGTACTGATCGGATTCCGCTGGTAGCGGACGCTGAACTCCGTATCCAGCACTTCGAATTTTGTCCTGACTTCTTTCAGCGCGCAGGCGTACATCATCATCAATTCCCTGTAGCCTACGAGCATATCCATAAATTTTTTTGTCTGGTTCACCCGCTCCGGGGTATTTAACAGCGTAATCAGCCCTTCGGTCAGCTCTCCTCCCAGGATATCTTCTCCTTGTTCATAATACTCCATCTTTTTCCTCCAACTCCTATCCAATCTTTGTCAGGCGCAGCAGGCGCCTGTTTTCTCATTCGTACAAAGTACATGCTTGCACAACAGATTTATTATACCATACCATTGGCAATAACTGCTAAATTTTCACCAAATTATCATGAATTTTTAAGAAATTATCCATAAAATTATTTTAAACAAAATAAAAAAATGCCCTGGTAAAATTCCTGCATTTTACCAAAAGCATTTTCTTTCGCAAATTAAATACTGTCCTCTGTCACATCGATCTGGCACATTTTCATCGTCTCCAGCGCTGCCTGGTGCGTCTTTGGCGTGACGCCCGCACAGCAGGACGCGTCAACGAAAATCCGCATCTGCGGGATATGCGCCTTTAGCAGCAGGGCGTTCGATACCACGCAGATATCCGTGCAAAGCCCGATCAGCTCCGCCTCAAACGGCTCCTCTTCCCATTCTTTTGAAAGCTCCTGTGCCAGCCTAACTGAGCCGAACGTCCCTTTTTCCACGGTCTTGTAATTTTTTCCGGCAAGCGCCTGCTGTACCTTTTCATGCAGCTCCCATCCGGCAGTGCCCTTGATGCAGTGCGCAACTGGCAGCTTTTTCCCTTCCGCTGTCTCCAGATAATCGTGCCCGTGCGTATCGAGCGTCGCAATCAGCCGCCCGTCAAACCGCTCGATTTTCGAAACGACGCTGTCGACAATCGACGCCGCCTCCTTTGTGCCCAACGCACCGTCCACAAAATCATTTTGCATGTCTACTACAATTAAGATCCGTTCCATCCTGCCTCCTGTTTGTACCTCGGCTTATTACAAATCCTCAATGACCGGCGCGATCTGCGAGATCATATTTTCCATATCCTCAAACATCGCGCTCTTTGTCGTACCAAGCTTGTTCGCATATTCAATATTTTTTACGACCTCTTCATACTGCCGTTTTGTCCGCATAAAAAAGTCATTGACGCTGTCTAACGCCGTCCTGGACTCCTGCATTACCTGGGAGATCTCTGTCTGCACCGCAGTAGCGCCTTCCGCCGCCTGTGTAATATTGTCAAACATCTGGTAAGTGTCATTTACCTTCTGGATATTTTCATTCAGCGCATCCTGGGAATCGTTGATGCTCATATGTAACTGGTCTGTACCATGTTCCACATCACCGATGCTGTCGTTGACTGCCGCAACCAGGCTTTTAATCTGGTCTGCAAGATTTTTTACCTCAACGGCCACGATCGCAAAGCCCTTTCCGTGCTCTCCTGCCCTCGCTGCCTCAATCGAAGCGTTCAGCGCAAGAATATTCGTCTGGTCTGCGATCGATGTAATCTGATCCGTACTGGACTTGATTTTTTTTATGGAGTCAAGGAAAAGCGCAAACATTTTTTCCATTTCCGCAAAATAAGCCTCTACCTGCGTAATCTGATCCTTGAGGGATTCCACTTCAGTCTGGACGACAACGACCGACTTGCCGATTTCATCCTTTACATCTGCAAACTGGCTGGACACTTCCCCGATATTCGAAAAGATCGACGAAAAATCCTGAAGCTTTTCATAAAAGTTTTCTGATTCATCCAAAACCGCATTAAAGGAATCGCTGACTTTGCTGAGCTGCAGCAAAGATGCAACCTCACGTTCCACAATTTCCTTCTTCCGCTCCTTTACACTGTCTGCTACATGCAGTACCGGATACAGGCATTCCTTATCGATTTTTCCCTGCCTGCGCTCATTGCCAAACCCTGGCTTCTTTTCTTTTCTATTCGATTTAAACAGCATATGGCTTCCTCCCTTGCTCTTTCCTTTACTCAAACACCACGCAGGTCATGGACTGGTTGACAAACTGGTTATTAAAATGCTCTCCATATCCTACGACTCCTGCATGGTTGCCCAGGGCAGCCATCTCCTGCAAGTATTCCTGCATATAATGATTATCGCTGAATAATAAATACCGAAACAGGCAGTTAATGGAAAATACGCCTGATATCCTCGGAAATTCTTTTCGGATCGTCTGCACCGTCCTCTTTACGATTTTTTTATAATCTCCAAGCTCCAGCATAATCAACACATCCGAATCGTTCACCTGGCGGTAACATGCAAGCGCATTGCCGCTGACCTCCTTGATCGATATAATGCACATATCATTGCCGTTGATTTTCCCAAATGGGTTTTTAAATGTCTGCGTCAGTATTTCTTTTTCTGATATATGAAGAATATCCTGGTAAACCTGCTTCGCTGGCTTGCCGTCCAATTCCCCGATCATGTAGTTTGCCTTGTCCGTCTTGGATGCAACAAAACGGTATTTTCCCATTTGATGGTATATATTTTCCTTGTATGCTTTTACCCTGCCGTTTTGGTTTTTCACCAAGGCATAGGCCACAGCATCTTCATAAATCCTGCCATTGACAGAAACTTTTCCCGCGTCTCCCGTTCCGCCGACCAGGGCAACCCCCTGCCGCTTTAAGACGCTGTAGAGCGTATTCAGCACGCAGGCATCATTGCCGGAACAAAAATCAATGCAGATCGTATCTTTCTGCGACGCGCTGATGCTTTTAAGATCCTGCTCCAGGCGGCGGATATATTTGACCGGCATTAGCGATACTTGTTCCAGCACATTCGCCGCCGCGCTGACCCCGTCATAAAAAGCGACGATACCAACCCCTTTTTCTACTACACGGGTATCGTAGCTCATACCGATGCATCCAATGCTCGGCACCTTTGGAAACATTCCCTGCAGCGCCTTTACATGCTGCTCAAACTGGCTGCTGTTTGACAACAGCAGGATCATCTGCGGACTGCTCAGTCCGCGTACTGCTTCTTTCAGATCTCCGCTCTGGCTCATTCCATAAAATTGTTTCACTTCTTTTTCCCCAATCCCAATCATTCGTTTATCATCTAATATGACTGGGTCTATTATACTTGATAATCATACATTCGGTCAATCATTATTTTAACGCAATCGCCTCAATCTCGACCAAAGCGTCCTTTGGAAGCGCTGCCACCTGTACTGCGGAACGCGCCGGATAGCTTCCTTTCTGGAAAAATTCCTTGTAAACCCCATTCATTTTTGCAAAATCCGCCATATCCTTTAGGTATACGGTCGTTTTTATGACCTGCTCCATTCCGGCTCCGCCGGATTCTAGGATCGCTTTGACATTGGCAAGTACCTGCCTTGTCTGCGCTTCGACCGTATCTGCCGTAATCTCCCCTGTCGCCGGGTCAATCGGGATCTGCCCGGATAAAAACAGCAGGCTCCCGGTATCAATCCCCTGGGAATACGGCCCGATTGCCTGCGGCGCTTTGTCTGTCTTTAATATTGTTTTCATTTTACACTCCTTTTCCTAAAAGCGGCTCATATTGCCTGCCCTCAAAATCCATCAACAAAATCTCCGGTGCAAACTGCTCAAAAATACTGCACACCGTAATACAGTATTCCTCATATCGGTATTCTTTCAAAAACAGGCGGTGATGTAAAAAAACCTCCGCCGCCTGCGTAAATTCCGGCTTTTTCTGTTCCTGCCTGCGGCTCTTGCCATACCAGGACATCGCTTTTTTCGTATCCAAAACTACCTGGCTGCCCCTCACATCATACAAATCCATCGGCAGCGACATGCCAAGCCCCGTCAACTTCATAACGCTTTCTTTTTTCGTCCAATAACGGTAAAACAGCTCCGCCTGCGCCTCTTTACTGCCTGCCGCTTCCAGGCTCTCATACTCCGCCTCGGTAAAAAAACGCCTTGCAATATGCGGCTCATATTGCCTGGCACGCTCAATATCGCAGCCAAGGCATACATCCGCTGGCAACGCTCCAAGGTGCCGGAAATCCTGCGGCACGCCGTCCGTGCTTTCCCATACGCTTAAAATCACAGCATCCTTTGTATGCGACAGATTAAACGGAATGCCCGCACAAACTGGCTTTCCATAACCATTGGTATGGATGTTTGCCTCCGGCGCCAGCCGCTCAAGCACATATTTTTCTAACAAGGCGGCTCCAAAGCTCTGTTTTCTGGCACCTGGATGCTTGATGCGGCGTATTTTTTCGATGCGGCATTTGGAAATCCCGTGCATTGCAAACCCAGCCTCAAACGGGTCCGCCAGCACACTGCTGTCCAGTAAATACGTCTGAATCATAAATAAGTTTCCCGCTCCTTGTCTGTCAGCTCCGCCTGCGCGAGCAAATCCGGTCGGCGCTCCTTTGTACGCAGGATGGACTGCTCCCTGCGCCATTGCTCTACCTTCGCATGGTTGCCTGACAATAAAACAGGCGGTACTTTTTTGCCATTCCATTCCTCCGGGCGGCTGTACTGAGGATATTCCAACAGCCCGCCTTCGAGCGACTCGGTACTGCCGGACTGCTCATTTGCCAGTACTCCCGGCACCATCCTGGCGACCGCGTCCGCCATAACCATCGCCGGCAGCTCTCCGCCTGTTAAGACATAATCGCCGATCGACACATAGTCTGTAACGATTTCCTCCAGGACACGTTCATCAACGCCTTCGTAATGCCCGCACAAAAATACCAGCTCCTCTTCCAAAGCCAGCTCCTTTGCCATACCCTGTGTAAATACCGGCGCCTGCGGCGTCAGGTATATCGTGCGCGGGCGGCTCCATCCAAGGCCGCCTTCCCGGCTGTTCGCCATGCTGCTGTTTTGGATTTTCCTGTCTTTGATCTGCGCACAGACAGAGCGCCATGCATCATAAACAGGCTGTGCCTGCATCAACATGCCCGCGCCGCCTCCATATGGATAATCGTCTACTTTTTTGTGCTTATCGGTTGTATAATCCCGGATATTGACAGCATGGATCTTAAGGTAGCCTTTTTGCACTGCACGCCCGATTATACTTGTAGAAAGCGCCTGCTCGATCATTTCCGGGAATAATGTCAGTATATAAAAATGCATCTAGCCCGCACCGCCTTCACTGGCTTCCAAAAGCCCCGGCAGCAAATGCACGGTCATCGTACGGTGTTCCAGGTCAACCTTTTTGATACAATCTTTGATCGCAGGAACCAGCAGGTCTTTTTTCTTCCCGCGCCCGACCACATACACATCATTTGCGCCTGTCTGTAAAATATCCTTTAACGTCCCAAGCGTTTCGCCTTCTTCTGTCTGCACGCACAGCCCAGCCAAGTCTGCATAATAATACTCGTCCTCTCTGAGCGCAAGCGCCTGTTCTCTCTTTACATACAGCCTGGCGCCTTTATACTTTTCCACTTCATTAATATTGCCGTACTCTGCAAATTTGACAATCACCATCTGCTTAAAAAAACGCACATGTTCAATTTTCAGCGTCTCACGCCCTTTTCCCGTATCCACAATGACTTCTTTAAGCTTTTTATATCGTCCCGGCTCGTCCGTCGTCGGAAATACCTTGACCTCGCCGCGCAGCCCATGCGTGCTTGTGACCGCGCCGACCTGAAATAACTCTTCCATATCCTGTAAACCTTTCCCGGTGAAAAAAGCATTGTAAAACTGCTTTGACGTCTTACAATGCTCCTTGACTACTGCATGATCTCTACAATCACTTTCCTGTCTTCTTTTGAGGCTGCTGCTTTCACAACGGAACGGATTGCCTTTGCAATACGGCCTTGTTTGCCGATCACCTTGCCCATATCCATTTGCGCTACGCGCAGCTCGATCACGATGGATTTCTCATTTTCGGTCTCCGTCACTACAACTTCGTCAGGATGGTCGACCAGTGATTTTGCAATCACTTCTACTAATTCTTTCATCTATCCACCTCACTACTTCTCAATGCCAGCCAGCTTCAAAATCTTAGCTACTGTTTCTGTCGGCTGCGCGCCGTTTGCCAGCCACTTTTTCGCTGCCTCTGCATCTACATGGAACTCACTCGGGTTCTTCATCGGATCATAAGTTCCGATCTCATCAATGCTCTTGCCGTTTCTGGATGTCCTTGCATCTGCCACAACGATTCTATAGAAAGGATTTTTCTTCTTTCCAAGCCTTTTCAACCTGATCTTAACTGCCACCTTATTCACCTCCTCAAAATACTGCAACGCAGTATCTGTCAATATCTATGCTAAAACGGAAGCCTAAACCTTCCCATTTTGCCGCGTTTTCCTTTGCCGCCCATCATACCGGACATCTGCTTCATCATCTTGCGCGTCTGCTCAAACTGCTTGACAAGGCGGTTGACCTCAGCCAAATCTACCCCGGCGCCCTGCGCCACACGGCGTTTCCTGCTCGGATTTAATATACCTGGGTCGCTGCGCTCCTGCGGCGTCATCGAATAAATAATCGCTTCGATCCGCGCCATTTTCTTTTCATCCATCGCATTTTCAATCTCTTCCAACTGGGAACCGCCGATTCCCGGCATCATCGAAAGCACGCTGGATAAGCCGCCCATCTTTTTCATCTGGTTCATGGATTCTAAGTAGTCGTCAAAGCCAAACTCCGCTTTTTTGAACTTCTGCTCCATTTCTTTTGCTTTTTCCTGGTCAATCTGCGCCTCCGCTTTTTCGATCAGGGTCAGGATATCTCCCATGCCCAAAATCCTGGATGCCATACGGTCTGGATAAAACTGCTCCAAATCGGACAATTTTTCGCCCATGCCGACATATAAAATCGGCTTTCCGGTCACAGCCCTGATCGATAATGCCGCGCCGCCCCTTGTATCGCCGTCCAGCTTCGTCAGTATCACGCCGTCAATCCCGATCTTTTCCTCAAAATTGCTCGCTACATTGACCGCATCCTGTCCAGTCATCGCATCGACCACAAGGATCGTCTGCGCCACATCCACCTCACGTTTGATCTGCGCAAGCTCTTCCATCATCGCCTCATCAACATGCAGGCGCCCTGCAGTATCCAAAATCAGCACCTGGAACCCGTTTTTTACCGCATATTCCACAGCAGCCTTTGCGATGTTTACCGGGCTTAGCTTATCACCCATCGAAAACACTTCCACGCCCTGCTTTTCCCCGTTGATCTGGAGCTGCTCAATCGCCGCGGGACGGTAAATGTCACAGGCAGCCAGAAGCGGCTTTTTGCCCTTCTGTTTTAGCTTTCCGGCAATCTTTGCCGTCGTCGTCGTCTTGCCGGCGCCCTGCAAGCCTGCCATCATAATGACGGTCAGCTCGGACCCCTGCCTTAGCGCAAGCTCCGTCGTCTCAGAACCCATCATCCTGACCATTTCGTCATTGACGATCTTAATTACCATCTGTCCCGGATTTAAGCCGTTCATCACATCCGAACCGATTGCCTGTGCCTGGACTTCCTTTATAAAGTTTTTGACGACTTTAAAATTTACATCCGCCTCCAACAGCGCCAGCTTGACTTCCTTTAACGCCGCCTTGACGTCATCCTCCGTCAGCCGCCCCTTGCTGCGCAGGTTACGGAACACATTCTGAAGTTTTTCTGATAAGCTGTCAAATGCCATTTTACTGACTCCTTCTATCATTTTCTGCCGTATCTGCTGTCACTGTCATTTCATGCCGCATCCGCTGCCTGGGGCTACAGCTCTTCCAGGATCTCGTTCGATATCTGTTCAATCTGGTCTAAAGCAGCCGCATCGTGGCTGTCCCGCAGCACACCGGCAAGCGCATGGATCTTTGCCACCCGCTCCTTCGTATCCAAAAACTTCTGGACAAGATGCAGCCTCTTCTCATACCCTTCCAGCGCTTTTGTACAGCGCCTGATTAGATCATGCACACCCTGCCTGCTGATGCCCTCTTCCCTGGCGATCTCCCCCAGGGACAGATCATGAAAGACAAAGTCCTCATAAATCCTGCGCTGACGGTCTTTTAACAGCTCGCCGTAAAAATCATACAAATATGCCTGCTCTATTTTCTGCTCCATGTCCTGATCCATGAATACCACCGTTCCTGAAACCTTATTTTGGCACTGTTATGGCGAGAACGAAATTTATTTCTGTATCCAAATCTGTTTAAGCCTTGAGTAGCATAACATAAGACGCGCGGGGTGTCAAGCTTTTTTATTTACAGAACGTATGTTTTTTATAGCGCCCGCCGCAAATTCTTCATAATACTGCTCCGCCTTTTCTTTTGTCATCTCAAAATACTTCTGCAACTTTAAAATGCTTCTCTCACGCGGAATATTCTCCTCGATGTGATCTAAGATCAGTGCCTGTATCCCTTCTTCTCTGCCTTCTTTCAATATGCTCTGCCCTAATCCACTCATTTTCGATACCTCCTGCCATAGTTCTTCATTTTCTGAAAAATCAATATATTCTGATATTATCTTTATAAAATCCTCTTTATGCGGATACATGACAGCGTTTAAAAAGCGCATAAATGCATACCCATCGTCCCCTTCCTTCCCATTATAATCCTTCTGTCCAAGCCGAATAATTACAAGAGTCATTAGGTCGTAATCTTCCCTCATTGGCATACACTGCCCTATATTATGCGTATTTCGAAACTCATAAAATGATATACTATAGCGCTCCTTTTTCGGTACGTCATCCCTACAAATCCATATACTGTAGCATTTTTCCAGCCCTCTGTAATCCGTCGTATCTGCCGCCAGCGTCAACTGGGAGCTAATCCTTCTCGCAAGATAATAAATCCCTCTTTTTTCTACTGGATATCCTGGACGGTACGACTTTTGCGGTTCCAGATCCACATGCAGATTTACAGCTACAAACTCATTAGAAAGCCTTGGATTTTTTGCTTTGAATAAAATATCAAAATACGATACCTTCTCATTCAACTGCACAAACTCTGCCTGTTCGCCATAAAGCTGTGTATTCGTCCTCCCATTGGATACTTCTTTTTGGCCTATAGAACTGCCCTCTATAAAATCCATAACCTCTTTACGGCTATATCCTTGGTACTCTTCTACGATCTCCTGCAAAATCACTGCCAGTACTTCTTTGGAACAAAATACTGCTTTGCACTCCGCATCCAGCCCTTCCATATCCGCTGTTAGCTGCATAGCACTTAAGGCTTCCATGCTTCCGCTTACTTTATCCATATGTGTGCTCCTTTACTGCCGTCTAACCGGTTTGTTTTAACTATTATAACACCTTTTCCGATCTATGACATCCAAATTTTGAAAAAGAAGCAGCCTTCTTTGAAATAAAGCAGAAGCGCCTGCTGATTTTAAGCAAACGCAACTACAATCTCTGCCTGCATCCCGTTTTCTGCTTCCACGACTACCTTCGCGCTGTTTTCCTTTCCGTTTTTCTTTAAAATAATAAGCGCCCGGCCGCCAAACGTCTTTGTAACGCCTTCGCTAAAAGTATAGGAAGGCTTCGGATCGCCGCTGCCGAATCCAACGGCATCCGCGCCGCCTTCCACATGCAGCGTAAGCTTCTGGTCGCAGTCCGTTGCCGCAACGCCGTCCTCATCCTGGATACATACCTGCACATAATAAAGCTGCTGCGCACTGCCGGTTTCGATCCTGCCTTCGCAGGACAATGCAAGGCTGCGCTGTGCTTTCGCCGTAACAAGCTGCGTCCTGCCAATCTCCCGCCCGTTTTCATATGCGACCGCGGCCAGTGTGCCTGGCTCGTAAGTCGTCTCAAACAGCGTGCGGAATCCGGCTTTTTTTCCGGACGGCTTTCTGCCGAGCGACACACCGTTTTTCAAAAGCTCTGTCTCACTGCCAGGGGCATAGACTTCCACAATGACAGGCTGCCCTTCGCATCCGCTGTACGTCCAGCTTGCGGCAGCATCGCTGATCACCCACGGCGTCTTAATCAGATGCTGCCCGTACCGGGACGGGTTTTGCACCGCGATGTACGGCTCTGTGCGCAGCCCAAATACAATCTGGCGGAAATAAGAGGCTGGCCTGCGAAAGCCTGTAATGTCAAGATCCCCGGTATAAGCAAGCTGCGCCGGATATGCCGCTCCAAAGCCGCCTTCGCCCCATGCATATGCCGGGATGCCAACGCCGGCTTCGCCGATATAATCCCATCCCGTCCATGTAAAGTCTCCGATCACATGCGCAAGGCGTTCCACCAGCTCCCAGTTTCTTGCGATTTCTGGCGGATATGTCTCGCTGCCTACGATCACGCGGCCTGGATATGCCTCGCCATCCGGCTCATAGCGCGCCGTCATATAGTTATACCCTGCGATATCGGTAGCGGCACATGCCATTTCCAGGCGTTCCCCTACAGCACGGTGCTGTACGATCTCATCCATATGCCCGTCCATCAGTGTCATAAAATCGTTCACATTCCCTTCGATGCTGCCGGCCTCGCTTAACTGTGCCACAACATCCTTTACAATCGTATCCACCTGGTCGCCGGCTGCAAAAACGCCGTTGATGGATGCAAGCGTATATCGTGTCGGATCCAGCGCTTTTATTTTTTCTGCGATCTGGTGGCAGATTTTTGCGCCGTGGTTCGTACCGATCTCTGGGATCTCATTTCCGATGGAATACAAAATCACAGACGGACGGTTATAATCCTTGCGCACCATAGCTTCTACATCCTTCTCCCACCATTCCTGAAAATACAGCCCATAGTCATAGTTTGATTTCAGGCGGTTCCACATATCGAACGTTTCATCCATCACATACATCCCAAGCGCGTCACATGCCTTTAACAATGCCGGGGCAGCCGGATGGTGCGACATACGCAGCGCATTAAATCCTGCATCCTTTAACAGCTTCACCTGGCGGAAATGCGCATCCTCATACACTGCGCTGCCCAACAGCCCGTTATCCGCATGTATGCAGGCGCCGCGCAGCTTGACTGTCGTCCCGTTTACCTGAAAGCCCCGCTTTGCGTCAAGCGCAAGCGTACGGATGCCAAACGTATCCCTGCTTTCATCCAGCAATGCCCCATCCTCACTGTAAATACGGCTGACAACCGTATATAAATCCGGCGTCTTATCGCTCCAGAGCTTTGGATTGGCAACCGTGATACGCTGGGAAACACACCGTTTTTCAGATTCCAGCAGCACAAGCCTGCTTTTTTGAGCTGCCAGGACATGCCCCTTTTGTCCCTGCACCGATGTCTCCAGCACAAGCCCGGCACGGCAGGACTGGCGGTTTTTCAGCTCTGTCTTTACCATCAGCACCGCAAGCTTTTCATCTGCGTGTTCTGTATGTACCTGCACCCCTTCCGGCACCAGATAGGTAAGCGCGGACTCCAGCAAATACACATCCCGGTAAATGCCCGCGCCTGAATACCAGCGGCTGTTTGTCATAGCGCCGGCACGCACCTGGACACGGATCTCGTTTTCCTGCCCGTATTTTAGAAAATCATTCAGCTCCACATAAAACGTCGTATAGCCAAACGGGTTCTTTGCCGCCATTTCCCCATTGACGTATACAAAGGCATTCATGTAAACGCCTTCAAACTTAAGCATCACTGTCCGCGTGCGGTACTCGTCCGGCGCATAGAGCATTTTTACATAAGTATAGACTTGCGCATCCCGAAACCCTGTATTTCCTCCATTGACGCTGTCCGGCTTTGCCGGCTGGGAAATCATCGCATCATGCGGCAGCTCTATCTGTACGGCATCCTGCGGTATATTCCATACGAGTGCAAAAGAATCCTGATCTTCCCAAAATTTCCATGAATCATTCCATTTTTCAACCTGCATATAACCCTCCTGTAATCAGTTCGTCTTCTTATTTTTTAACCCTCTGTGCGGTTATGGTATACTTTCCTTAACTCTTCTTTTTTGATAAAAATGCTCGCCTTTTTACAGCGCACCCTGCAAAGCTCCTTTGCAGCAGGGTCCATTTCCACAAACGGATGATTGAGCTTTTCTTCGATCACTGCGGTGCCGTCATAAATCCCATCTACCAGGCTGATATAATCCTGCGCGTAGCTCTTTGCAATCGGCGTGCCGTTATGGTTCGGGAATAAATAATCATAAGCATCCGCCAGATCCCGGATCCGCACATTATTTGCCCGGAAATTGTCAAGCCTTTCTCCCACTTCATACGATGCCTGCGGATTTTTGGAATTGTCAAACAGCATCACCTGCGCCGCCTCCAGGTCATCCCCGCAGAAAAACATCCGGTGCCCGCGGTCTAAGAAAAACAGGCTGCTGTTGCAGTGTGCCGGCTTTACATCCAGCACTTCTACTTTCCTGCCTCCAAGGTCAAACACAAACCCTTCTTTTATAAACACCTTTTCATAATCCGGATGCGGCAGCTTTGACAAGTCAAACGGGACTGCTCCCGGTGTTTCGACAGACGGTGCATCAAGCAGTGCGCCCTCCGCCATATATACACGCTCAAATTCCCCGTTTCCTGCGGCATGGTCTGGGTGGAAATGGGTATTTGCCACCGCCACCTGCTTTTGGGTCAGCGTTTCCACAAACGCCCGCAGGTTGCCTGCGCCATATCCGGTATCTAATAAAAGCGCCCGTTCTTCCCCTTCCAGCAGGTACATATATTCTGTGCCGTTCATAAAACTGATGATCCAGGTAGCTTCATCTGCTTTCCATGCCAGGTAGCTTCCGAATACCTGCTCTAATTTCTGTTCCATTCGCTTCCTCCCTTTCTTCGGATCATAAATACTTTTTGAGATTGCGAAGGACGATCTGGTAGCCATTTGCATACATATGGATCCCTTCGACCGTATACTCCTTTTTCAGCCGTCCGTTCGCATCCCGCAGCCCCTCGCTGACATCGATATAATGATACCCCATCTTCTGCGCCAGCTTTTCCACTTCCTGGTTTGCCTTTTCGATATTTTCATTTGTCCTTGTCACAAACAGTGTTTTTCCCCATTCCCCGGCAGGCACTTTATCCACCTCGTTCACCGGATAATAAGCCATCAGGTAGACGTCTGCCTGCGGCAGCCGCTCTTTGATCTGCGCAAGGATCCTGCCATATTTTTCCATCAGCGTTTCCAGCTTATAGCCTGGCGCCCCGATATCATTGGTGCCGATATTGATAAATATTTTCGAAGGCTCGGTTCCAAACACCTGCTCCTGCATATGCGCCAGCATATCGTCCGTTGTAAATCCGCCGACTCCACGGTTGTAAATCACGCAGTCCATGCCCTCATCCAGCAAAAGCTCATGAATCGGAAACTGCTCCATTAAAGATGACCCTGTAAAAAGGATTTCCCCCTTTTTCGCAGCCTCATTCAAATACCGGAAGCGGGTAATCTTTCCTTCCTGTTCATTTTTCATAAATTGCTCAAAACTGTCCATATTTTTCCTCCATCCTGTTTCTCTGTTTTCTCTATAAAATAAAATCCGCTACTGCCAGAATGACAGGCATTGTAACCATGCAAAGCAGCGTGCTCAGGCATACCTCTTTTACGGCAGACGTATAATCCTTATCATATAGCTGGGCAAAAATCGCTACATTAGAGCCAACCGGAGCCGAGGCAGCAATCAGCACCGTCAGCTTGACGTCCAGATACTCCGCCGGAAATGCCAGCATCATCCCGACCGTCAAAAGGGGTATGACAACCAGCCGTAAAAGGCTGCACTTATAGGACGTACGGTCTGTAAAAATACTGCGAAGCGGCACCTGCGCCAGATACACGCCAAGCACGATCATTGCCAAAGGGCCGTTCATCGATGCAACCGTACCTACCACGCTCTGCAGCACTTCTGGCAGGGACACCGGCAGAAAAAACAGCAAAAGCCCTGCCAGGACGCTTAAAATAATCGGGTTTGTGCGGACCTTTTTCATACTGACGGCGCTGCGGTCCCCTGTCATCGTTACAATCCCATACGTCCACTGTAAAATATTTAACAGCGCCACAAACGAAGAAACATAAAACACCGCTTCCTGTCCAATAGCCATCTGCACAAGCGGTATCCCGATAAATCCTGCATTGGAAAACGCTGTGCCAAAGCGTTCCACTCCCTGTCCTTTTGCAAACGAAACGCGGCTTACAATGACCGACAGCAGCAGGGCAAATGCCGCGATCAAAAACGACACAAAAAGCCCTTCCAGCTTTTCCATCGAAAATTCCGTCATATAAGATTTTAATATCGCTACTGGCATCACAACATACAAAAGCATCCTGCCGATCTCTGCGCTCCCCTGAATTCCTACCAGCTTTTTTTTGAATAAAAAATAGCCAATCAAAAGATATACCAGCATGATCATGTTTTGTTTTAATAAAAGCAATGCAATTTCCATCTTGTTCTTCCTTATCCAAGCGCCAACTCCCCATGTTCCAGCTTTAACTGCTCAAACCGCGGGCGCTCCTTATATTTATCATTCGGAAAATGCAGTACAAACCTCAATTTTCCTTCCATGCATTCAAACATCATGCCATGCCCGCCGTTTACCGGAAACAGCGGCTTTTCCAGATGCGTCCATGCACCAAAGATGCCTTCCTCAGACACGGACACGCCTACCGCATACCCGCATGTCCCCCAGCTTGACCATGTCATATACAGCCTGCCGTCTTCAAACCTGCGCACACATGGGCCGTCTGTAAAATAAACATCCCCGTCCATGCCAAACTCTTCTTTTGCAAACGGAACCGGATGCGCCCATTTTGCATCGACCGCCGAAAAAAGCTTTACTGCCTCAGCAGCAGGGCTTTTTAGATCGTCCTGCAATGTGACCGCGCACATATCCCCATCCGGGCTGTCCTCAAAAGAATGGGAAAAAAGAAGTATCGGCGTATCCTGTTCAAAATAAACCGTACCGTCAATACATGACCAGTGATCCGGCGTCAGGCGTCCGCTGTAAGGCACAAACGGCCCGACAGGGCTATCACTGCGCAGGATATAGATTCCCTTTTTGATCCCTTCGCCTTCCAACGTTGTAACAAGATAAAACGCGCCGTCTTTATAAATACATTCCGGCGCCCAATAGCTTCGGTCTGCAAAAAAGCCTGCCGGCCTGTGGAAAATTTCAACCGGCCCCTCCCAGTCCTGCATATTTTTACTGATATAGCAGTCAAAGCCGTCCGCCTCTCCCCACGCCGTCGCGCTCCTCGTCCCGTACAGGTAATAGGCACCATCGTGTACCAGTATGTACGGATCACGGATATTTACCTCGTTTGTTTTGACCGTTTTCATCTATGCTGTCTCCTTTTCTGTTTTAATAAATAACTGTCTTGTTAGGGATATTATAACATTTTCATCCGGCATTGTTTGCATATTATGCATCATCTTAAAATATTACGGTAAATTTCAAAAAAAAGGCAGTCCATACAGACAAAAAACAGGGTACCTTCTACATCATTCAAATAGAAAGTACCCTGTCGTCTTTGATTTCTTTTCTTTTTGTCCTTTTCTGTCTCCCCCATGACAAGCCGCCTGTTATCTTCTGCCTGTCAGTTCTGCATACATCTTATACGCATTGGAGCTGCCGTTTAATACGAGTAAGCCGCAGGCGATCTGTGCGCCGTTCTCTTCAAAATAGCGTCTGCATCTTTCCATCAGGCTTAATCTGCGGTAATCGGAATCCTTCTTATATGCTGCTTTATTTGTCATTGTCATTGCTGTCATAATTATAATCTCCTTTTCTTTTTTGTATTTTTATTTGTCAATCGCTCTTGACAATGATTATATTACTGCATTATTATGAAAAAAAACAGGTGGGTATTTGACTTGTTTTAAGCCGATATTGACCTGAACACTTCCAAAAAAAGGAGATTTTGATGCAAAAGCCTTATAATGAAATCATACTGGAAACAAGCACGCTTGGCATAAAATTCGCGTTTCATACAAAAGAAAGCGGCTATTCACCCCTGCACTGGCATGAGGAAATGGAAATCTTATATCCGCTCAACGGAGAAAGCGATGTATTGATCGACGGCGTATCCTACCGGCTGAAAAACAAGCAGCTTATCGTAATCGATTCCCAGAAAATACACAGTACGCATAATTATGGCGAGCATTCCATGTTTTTGTGCATCCACATTACAAAAAAAGCGCTGGAATGGTATTTTCCTAAAATCCAGGATTACCAGATCTGGTGCTGCCCGGATACGATCCCAGATGAACAGTTTGCGGATTATCTGAAAATGAACCAGTATTTGCAGCGCGTGACCGAGCTGTATATTACCGATTCCCCGACCTTATTGCTGGAATCCGAAGGGCTTGTATTGCAGCTCTTATCGTGCCTGCTTTTGCACTTTTCATCCGATACGGCGCCCCTTTTATCCGCGACTGACAAGCTTGCCACAGACCGCATCCGCCAGGTGATCCAATACGTCGAAACCCATTATACAGAGCCTGTCTCCTTACAAGAGGCCGCTGGGCTGCTTGGCATTGGAAAGGAATATTTCTGCCGCTTTTTTAAAAAAAATATGGGGGTTTCTTTTCTCCAGTATGCAAACCAGGTGCGTGCCTCCCATATCTACCAGGATTTGATCCATACAGATTTGCCGATTGGCGAAATTATGGAAAAAAATGGATTTACGAACCAAAAGCTGTGCAACCGTACCTTTAAGGAGCTGTACGGCTGTACCCCTTCTAAAATCCGTAAATCCATATAATAAAAACCGTTTTTTATGCATTTTTCGTAAATCTGCACTGTGGAAAATTGCTGCATCCCAAAAACGCTCCGAACCTGCCGTTTCGTTTTACCAGCTCCCCGCCGCATACCGGGCAGGCCTCGATGTGCGCCTCTTTTTGAAGCTTTGCCATCTTTTCATAACACTTTTGATTCATCATACAATCGCAAAGCGCCCGGTGCGCCCCCTGCGTATCGATCTGAAAATACGACGCCAAGTCTGTCAGCTTGTGATGGGCAAGCTGCGGAAGGCACTGCCTTGCCATATAGAGGGTGTCTATGTAATCGTTTGGGATCTCCTTTCCAAACAGTTCCTGCGCTGCAAGGCGGATAAATTTTAAATCAAACGACTGAATATTGTGCCCGACAAGCACATGGCTGCCAATAAAATCCAAAAACTCCGGCAATGCCTGCTCTAAGAGCGGCGCGCCTGCCACCATCTCATCGGTAATCCCGTTTACCTGCGTCGCTTGATGCGGGATATGGCACTGCGGGTTTACCAGCCTGGAAAACGTGTCCACGACCTTTGCCCCGCTTACTTTTACCGCTGAAAGTTCAATAATGCTGTCCTTTAAATAGCTCGTCCCTGTCGTTTCCAGATCAAAGACTACATAATCCGGCACGTATTTTGCAAGCCGTTTTCCTGTTTTGAATTCTGTCATTTGTATTGATTCCCTTCCCATTGTTTTGGTAAATAACTTCACAGCCGGAGTACGGTTTCCCGGCTCCGGCTGCTGCTTTGTTTATGTATTCGGCTCCTGATACTCTGCATCCTCTTTTAAAAAATCAATCAGCTTTTGCGCATCCTGCTCGTTTTTGGCAATCAGTTCCATCTGCGGCACATCCCCATTTGCAAACATACGCGTCATTGACAAATACTGGCTTAACTTGGATTTCATGTTCAAGCAGTCACCTTCTCCGGTAACAAGCTCAACATTCATCGTACAGCTATCAATAACCTCAAACAACTTGCTTACCTGATTTACTCTTTCTACTCTAATATTCATTTCCAAGTTTCCTTTCTTTCTGGCATTTTTCCCTCTTAGTATAACAAGGGAAAAATTGGATTTCAAGTGATTTTCAGGAATCTATACACTATTTTTTCATTCTGTTTATTTTCTGGATATACTCACTCATCATAGAAATTGAAAATATCATTGGATGGTCAATCTCAGCTTCTAAAAAATCCTTGTCGCCCGTTAATATTACATCTGCATTGTGATATAATGCATCACTTAACACTGGAAGATCTTTGTTGTCGCGAAGGCTTCCCTGCATGTTATCCGTACTTTTACAAAAAATAACTGGCAGTTTTGTATAAATATCCATTAACTGTTCTGCTTTTTGAGGCCATTTCAAAGCAATTTTTTCTGCGAATTCCCCTGTAACATATTCTGAAACATAAACTTCACATTCTGATAAAAATAATTCTGTAAGCAGCAATTCCGCTTTTCCACCAAATACGAGTGCAGATATCAGGATATTTGTATCCAGCATGACTCTCATAATTTCATGCGTTCCCTTCTAAATTGCGCCATATCCTTAAGCATCTCTTCTTCTGAGTCCCAACCCTGATCCCCATTTAAATGATTCCGAAACTCATTCATAAGACTGGAAATCTCTTTTTCTTTAGCCTTTTTACGTGATTCAGCAAGAAATTGTATATAACTGACTGCCATTTTATAGTCTTCTTCATCCAACGTTTTTAACAGATTTGTCACTGTTAATGCTGTAGGTGCCATAAAAACCCCCTCCTTGCAAAAAATTTCCATCTACAGATTCGTCCGTACAAGCTTCGGCTGATAATGATTCCGCTCCAGCGCTTCCATAATCTGTTTTTTATGCTCTGAGCCAAAGCTCTCCATCGTAATGCGCAGCTCTACCGCCGCATTGCGGTTAGTCGAAACAAACTGGTTATGCTCCAGCTTGATCACATTGCCCTGTTCCCTGGCGATCGTATCTGCGACTTTGCATAATTCGCCCGGCTTATCCGGCAGCAGCACGGATACGGTAAAGATGCGGTCACGGAAAATCAGCCCCTGCTGTACCACCGAGCTCATTGTAATCACATCCATATTTCCTCCGCTCAGTATGGACACGATCCGTTTTCCTTTGACGTTTAAGTGCCGAAGCGCCGCAACAGTCAAAAGGCCAGAGTTTTCCACAATCATCTTATGGTTTTCTACCATATCCAAAAATGCTACGACCAGCTCATCATCCGATACGGTAAGGATATCGTCCAGATTTTTTTGAATATACGGAAAAATATGCGACCCAGGTGTCTTGACCGCCGTACCGTCTGCGATCGTATTGACGCCGTCTAGTGTGACGACTTTGCCTGCTTCAAACGAAGCCTTCATGCAGCTCGCCCCTGCCGGCTCTACGCCGACTACTTTGATTTTCGGATTTAAAAGCTTTGCAAGCGCAGATACGCCCGTCGCAAGCCCGCCGCCTCCGATCGGCACCAAAATATATTCTACCAGCGGCAGTTCCTTAAAGATCTCCATTGCAATCGTACCCTGTCCGGTGGCAACGGCAAGGTCGTCAAATGGATGGACAAACGTATAGCCATGCTCGTCTGCCAGCTTATAAGCATGTTCACACGCTTCATCGTACACATCCCCGTGAAGTACGACATGCGCACCGTAATTTTTTGTACGGTTTACTTTGATTAACGGCGTGGTCGTCGGCATCACAATCGTCGCTTTGACGCCGTAGCATTTTGCCGCATAGGCGACCCCCTGGGCATGGTTGCCAGCGGAAGCTGTAATCAGCCCCTTTTCCCGTTCTTCCTTGGACATCGTGCTGATTTTATAATAAGCGCCGCGCAGCTTGTAAGCGCCCGTATACTGCATATTTTCCGGCTTTAAATAGACCTTGTTTCCGGTCTGGCCGCTTAAATAATCGCTGTAAATAAGCTTTGTCTCTGAAATGACTTCCTTTACCTTTTCGCTTGCTTCTTCAAATTTATCCAATGTCAGCATGTAAACTCCTCTTTCCTGTTATAATCAATAACATATAGCTGCATCGATACAGCATCATACAAACATATTTTCGCACGTTATGCCAAAATAGTCAAGGCTGCATCAAAATAGCTTCTTATTCCTTTCCGAATTCGGAAAGCACAAGCCCTTCGTTGCGGTCAAGCGTCATGCCCACGCTCCATTCGTTGACAAACAAAAGCAGAGGCCGCCCTTTCATATCCACGACCTTTTTCATATCCGAAGTCCCGGTCAGCCGCTCCAAATCCACCCCTTTATTTTCAATCCAGCGGATATGCTCATACGGCAGGTTTTCCATACGGATCTCTACATTGTATTCATTTTCCAGCCGGAATTTTAAGACGTCAAACTGCAATACGCCGACAACGCCGACGATAATCTCTTCCATGCCGCCCTTATATTCCTGGAAGATCTGGATCGCGCCTTCCTGTGCGATCTGCGTCACGCCTTTGACAAACTGCTTGCGTTTCATCGTATCGACCTGGCGCACCCTTGCAAAATGCTCCGGAGCAAACGTCGGGATCCCTTCAAACGCAAAGCTTTCCTTTGCTGTCGTAAGCGTATCCCCGATTGAAAAAATACCTGGGTCAAACACACCGATAATATCTCCCGCATACGCCTCCTCAATGATCTTTCGCTCCTGCGCCATCAACTGCTGCGGCTGGGAAAGCTTCACCTGCTTTGCGCCCTGGATATGCTTCACTTCCATACCCGCCGTAAATTTGCCGGAACAAATGCGCATAAACGCCACGCGGTCGCGGTGGTTTTTATTCATGTTTGCTTGTATTTTAAACACAAACGCTGAAAAATCCTCGGAAAACGGGCTGATTTCACCAGCGTCAGAATTTCTTGGAAGCGGTGCATATGTCATCGACAAAAAATGGTGCAGAAACGTCTCCACGCCAAAATTGGTCAGTGCCGAGCCAAAAAATACCGGCGACAGTTCCCCTTTCGTCACAAGCTCCTGGTCAAACTCTGCGCTGGCGCCGTCCAAAAGCTCAATTTCTTCGAGCAGCAGGCTTTTGGCATCCATTCCGATTTCTTCTGCCAATGCCGGGTCATCGACCGCAATTTCGTGCTCTGTCCCTTCCTTTGTCCCTTTTAACGTATCCGAAAAGGTCATGACCTTTTTGGTATTGCGGTCATAGACCCCTTTAAACTCTTTTCCAGAGCCAATCGGCCAGTTCACCGGACAAGTAGCGATCCCAAGCTCCTTTTCAATCTCATCCAGCAATTCAAAGGTATCGTTAGCATCACGGTCCATTTTGTTGATAAACGTAAAGATCGGAATATGGCGCATAACACAGACTTTAAACAGCTTCCTCGTCTGCGCCTCCACGCCTTTGGAACCGTCTATGACCATAACCGCAGAATCCGCCGCCATCAAAGTCCGGTACGTATCCTCCGAGAAATCCTGGTGCCCCGGCGTATCCAAAATATTAATGCAGTAACCGTCATAGTTAAACTGCAACACCGAGGAAGTAACAGAAATCCCCCTCTGCTTTTCTATTTCCATCCAGTCCGAAACCGCGTGCCTTGCTGTCGCCTTGCCCTTGACCGACCCGGCAAGGTTGATCGCCCCGCCGTAAAGCAAAAACTTCTCCGTTAACGTCGTCTTTCCTGCATCCGGGTGCGAAATAATCGCAAATGTCCTTCTTTTTTCTATTTCCTGACGTAAATCAGCCACAATCTATTCCTCCAGTCTATGAAAAATACTGCCGTAAACTGCACATGCTGTTTACAGCTCCTTACGATCTGTTCCTCGTATGCGCCGGCAGGTAAAATGCCCTGGATCTTTCTGCCAGCCAAACGTAATTTTAGTATAGCAGCCTCCATCTGTCAAGGAAATATCTATCTTTGCATATATCTATCTTTGCATATATCTATCTTTACATATATCTATCTTTGCATTCTTCTGCATAAAATTTTTATTCCTGCACACACTTCCTTCATATTCATAGATAAAGGAGCTAAAACCAATGACCTTCAACGAACTGCACCGCAATGTCCTGAAAGCAAAAAAAGACGGCGCCCCGCTCCCTGAGGGGCTTACGAACAGCGAACAGCACCAGCTAGACTGCCTGCTCCACCCTGACAGCCACCCGCTCGTCTGGAAAATAGATGATTGTAAGTGCCAGGACGGCAAGTGCGCTGCCGCCTGCATGTTTGCCGCACTGGAAATAAAAGACGGGCAGGCCATATTCCATGCAGACAAATGCACTGGCTGTGCAAAATGCATCGAAGCCTGCCAAAACCAAAACCTGGCCTTTAGCCATGATTCGGTCAAGGCGCTGGAAATGTTAAAGGAAGAGGAGCATCCTGTCTATGCGCTGATGGCTCCTGCTTTCATCGGGCAGTTCGGCGAAGCTGCCACGCCTTCGAAGGTGCGCAGCGCCTTAAAACAGATCGGTTTTGCAGGCATGATCGAGGTCGCCGCCTTTGCAGATATCCTGACCTTAAAAGAAGCGCTGGAGTTCCAACGCAATATGGAGCGCCCCGGCGCCTTTCAGCTCACGAGCTGCTGCTGCCCGGTTTGGATTAAGCTGATCCGCAAGGATTTCGGCAAAATCGTGGAGCACCTGCCTGCGTCTGTATCCCCGATGATCGCTTGCGGGCGCATCGCCAAGGAACTGCACAAGGGCTGCCGCACCATTTTCGTCGGCCCCTGCCTTGCAAAAAAAGCGGAGGCAAAGGAGCCAGAACTTACAGGCGCGATCGACTGCGTACTGACCTTTGAGGAATTAAACTATTTATTTGAAGTATTCCAGGTGGATTTTTCTGTGCTCGAAGAAGAAGTAAAAGAGCATTCCGCCAGTGCCGGACGTCTCTATGCGCGTACCGGCGGCGTCAGCCATGCCGTGATGGAATGCGTAGCTAAAATCGACTCCGGCTGCCAGGTAGACCCGGTCTATGCAAACGGTGTCGCAAACTGCAAAAAACTGCTGGAGGATATTTTATCTGGAACAGCCAAAGGGAATTTCTTTGAAGGAATGGCTTGTGACGGCGGCTGTGTCGGCGGGCCAAAGCGCGTGATCCCGGCAGATCATGCCACTGCGCTTGTAAACGAATATGCGGCAGGCGCCCCTTACCGGACACCGGCAGAAAACCCTTATGTCATTGATTTGATCCACCGGCTCGGTTTTTTTACGATTGAAGAATTTTTAAAAAACAGCGAGATTTTAACACGCAGCCTGTAGCATTGCAAATATGGATCGCCTGCCAAAATGAAAACCATAGTGAACAAAATCTGATCACACAGATTTACAAGGGCGACAATAAATATTCCAGACAATTACCAGCCAACTACCGCCGGATCTGCCACACCGTTCGCCTCAAATGCCTTTTGCCTGTCCAGGCAGGTCGCACAGCGGCCGCAGGGGTGCTTTCCGCCTTCATAGCAGCTCCACGTCAGCTCAAACGGCACATGCAGGCGCAGCCCTTCTTTTACTACCTGCGCTTTATTGCACGCAATAAACGGCGCTTCAATCCGCAGTGCGTTTCCGCTTCCTTCGTATATAGCGCTGTCCATGCTGTTTAAAAATGCCTCGCTACAGTCAGGATAGGCGCTGCCTGCCGCATCGTCCTTGTGGGCGCCGTAATAGATGCATGTACAGCCTACAGAAAGCGCCATACTCGCCGCACACGATAAGAACAGCCCGTTGCGGAAAGGCACATAGGTACTGACCGGCGCACCCTGCCTGCCTTCCAACTGGCTGGCATAAGATGCTTCCGGGATCTGCTGCGCAGAATGGGACAGTAAAGAACAGTCGCTATAGGCAAAGACCGGCGTAAGATCCAGCTCCATGCCCTGCAGCCCGTAAGCATCCAGGATCTTTTTTGCTGCTTCCACTTCTTTTTGGTGCTTTTGTCCATAGACAATCGAAAGCGGTATGACATTTTCCTTTCCATAACGCTCGATGGCAAGCCCAAGGCAGGCCGTGCTGTCCACACCTCCGCTGAATAAAACCATTGCTTTTTCTTTCATATCCAAGCTACTCCTTCAAAAACCTATCTGTTATCTACCTTTTCCGGATACAGGTCATGATGGCTCAACCGTTCAAACGCTACCTGCTCCCAGCACGTTCCAGGCTTGCCGTAATTGCAGTATGGATCGATAGATATCCCGCCGCGCGGGGTAAATTTGCCCCATACCTCGATATATTTCGGATCCATCAGACGGATCAGGTCTTTCATAATAATATTCATACAGTCCTCATGAAAGTCCCCATGGTTACGGAAACTGAACAGGTACAGCTTTAACGATTTGCTCTCCACCATCCTCGGCCCTGGTACATAGGAAATATAGACTGTGGCAAAATCTGGCTGTCCTGTGATTGGACACAGGCTGGTGAATTCCGGGCAGTTAAATTTTACAAAATAGTCGTTGTCCGGATGCTTGTTTGGAAATGTCTCCAATACCTCCGGCGCATAATCCATCCGGTAGTTTGTATGTTGGTTTCCTAACAGCGTAATGCCGTTTTTTTCCCCATCCGATCTTCCCATCGTCATTCCTCCTTTCTATTTTCTGTTTCTTTCCTATACGCTACGCTTCCCGTGTCTTGGTAATGCTCCCTATACGGACGCGCTCAATGGCTTTTACAAGCAGCACGCCGCACACCGACGGAATTGCCTGTCCGATGCAAAGGCTTGCAGCCAGCGGCAGATAAGAAAGCTTCAATAAGTAAGACAGCCAGGCCGAAACGCCGAAACCCGGCACCAGCACAATCGGAACCGCGATCCAAAAACGGTTCCAGCGCATTTTGCGGATACCGACAATCAGAGCTGCGGTCACGATGCCTACGAGGCACCCTCCGCACATATCCAAAATGCCGAGTCCTCCAAACAGCATATTCGCTATGAAATTTGCGAGACCAAGGGGTAAAACCAGGAACGGAAACAGGTAGGCAAGGGCATACAGCGCCGTAGCAATGCGGATCTGATATGCTCCAAAAGAAAAACTTTGCGTAAAGTACAGCACTGTCACATACAGTGCAATGACCATGGCAGAAAACGTCAGCTTCTGCACTTTGCTCATTTCTTCATTTCCCATATTCGTTCACCTCCAAAAACACTTGCTTCTGAGACATGCTTTTGTTTCAGAATGGATACACAACAACTTAAACTACACAGTTGTCCCTAGTTTTGTTTAATGACAGGATGGTCTCGAACTGTCAATTCCATATTTGGAAGCAACGCTGCTTTTGTAGCAGACAGGGAAAGTATACAGCATTGCAGGAAAAAATGCAAGCTAAAAAACAAAATCTCCCAGGCAAAACACCCAATATTTGTTACTGTTTACACCTTCGGTGCTCACAGTAACGGAAATTTTGCCTGGGAGCAAACAGCAGCGGAGTTTATTTATGTCCCCCGTTTCCCTGCGCTTTTTTCTCAAAGTACCGGTCAATATTTTTTTTGATCTCCGCAGGCTTGGCGCTTTTGAGCAAATATCCTTCCGGCTTTAGCGGTATGACCTTGCTGACGCTTTCCTTATCGACCTTTCCTGTCAAGAAAAAGACCGGGATATCTGCAAGCTCTGTCTCAGAACGGATCATCTTAAGCACCTGAGCCCCGTCACAAACCGGCATGTCATAATCAAGCAAAACAAGGTCCGGGCGCTCAAGCGTCATGCAGCAGATCGCCGATGTGCCGGAATTTGCCACTGTAATCTGATAATCCTCCTGCAGCAGCCCTTTCATTGCCAACTGAACCGTATCCGAATCATCTACGACAAGCAGCTTCTTTTTTCTGGCGTTTTTTTCCTTTGCGTGATCCTGTAAATATTTTTCGATATCTGTCATTGTATGCTCTTCCTGCACTGTTCCTTCTTTTTTCCTCTTTACAGGATGCGGCGTCATGGCACAATAGGCAAAATATCCTGCACCCGCATCAAACAGCAGGCTGTACTGCGGAAGCTGTCTGTCAAACATCTTTTGAAACTGCTCGTACGTCAGCAAATGCTCGCTTTCCAGTTGGTACACTTCCTGCGATGAAAACCGCTTCTGAATGCTTTCTACAAACTGCCGTGCCGTATACCTGGCTGCATCCATAATCACAACATTCAATTTTCCAGACGTGTCGCCGATCATCTTCCCGACTGTCTCCACGAGAAGGTTTTCTTCAAAAACAAGAATGACCTCCTGCTGTTTTCCGTTTGCTGATCCATAGGTAAGGCGGTAATAAACCCCCTTCCCAAATTTTTCGCCGCCATAACATTCGCTGACAACCTGGGATTCCAGCCGGAACATATCGTGCAGCAGCCGTATAATCGTCTGCTTTACGACAAACTGCTCTTCCTCCGGCATCAGGTTCACCCATTTACTTGCCTCTCCTCCCGTCATCGCGCGGTCTTCCGTCAGCGTATGCCCAATCAGCCATCCCGCACATACGCCCAGAAAATGCTCAATCGCTTCCTTTTCATAGCCGCTCTGCTCCAGTTCCTTTTCCAGAAGCGGCAGCGTACGATTACTAAAATCATCATGCAGGCGCTTATGTGTTTGAAGCCCCTTATATGCAATGGATTCCATATAAGCTTCTTCCTCTGCAAAATGCTTGATCGCATGATCCTTAAAATATTTGATCCCTTCCTGGCAGACCCACGGAGCTTTTACCTCCTGTCCGCTGAATTTGAAAAGCTTATTTATGATATGAAATAATTTTTTGTGCTCATTATCAATACGATCTATACCAATGTTATACCTGTCTTCCCATACCAGATAATTTCCCATATGATCCCTCCTCATCATCCTATAGCCTGTACATTACATATTTTACCTACAATGGTTTTCTCTTCCGGCAAAACCTGGACTGCATCAGGCAAACCGCATCGCCGTCCGCCTGAATGTGTCACTTCTTAAATACTATATGCAAGAAACTGGCATAACGTCCTCTCTTTTTGGAAATTTCCTGCATAAAACGCTGCGCCTGCCAAAAAGCATAAAAAAGAACATCCTCTAAAACTTAGAAAATGCTCTTTTTTGAAACTATGTTCACAGAACCATATGCCTTTATAAAACTATGTCTTGTGAAAAAACACCTTATTCCTGTTTCTCTGTCGTAATCGGCGTGATCACGATATTTTCTGCGGATACTTTTGTTTTGCGCTTTACGATATCCTCAATCTGCGCGCGCTTTGCGTCTGTCACATCTCCCATATTCAGCACCACGTCCGCCGCATCCTCTGTGATGCTTACTACCACGTCGGTAAAGCCTTTTGCCTCCAGCAGCATTTCTGCATCCGATTCACGCTGCGCAATGTCTGTCAGCGTAACCATCTTGTCAACGGCATCCTGTTTTTCCTTATCGGAAATCGCTGTGCTGTTGATGACCTCCATCAGGTCTTCTTTATTCTGGGAACGCACCTGCTCACGGTTGAGCTTTGCTTCGACTGCAAAGTTGATGTTGGATACGCTTGTGCTTGTAAGTACGGTTTCACCTGGATTTTCAATCTGCTCGCCTTTCGTTTTAGCATCTGCATTGGATGTATCTGCGTTTGCCGATGCTGTCGTTTTGCTGTCTGCATTTTTTCCGTCTGTCGCTTTGCTGCTGTCTGTCTCACTGTCTGAAGCCTTTTTGTCCGATGCCTGGTTTTCGGTATTCCCGCTTTGCTGTTTTTTTGTCTTTGTTTCATCTGCGCCGGTATCCCCTGCCGCTGTATCGTCCAGTTTTGTATCAACCTCTGTCTCCGCAAAAATATCTGCGTCTACTAAAGTCTCATCATACACAATATCGTAATCCTCTTCTGAAAGCCCCGCACTTGTCTGCGCCAGCCCTTCGTCGCCGATGCTGGTGTGCGTATAGCTCAAATACCCTGCTGCCGCAATCATCAGCGCCAATGCGGTAATAATGATCTGATTTTTTTTGAAAAGCTTTTTCATACTGATTCCTTCTCCCTATATGGTCTTTTTTACTATTGCTATTGTATTCCGGCTTCCATTTCTTTATGCCTTTTTCTTTCCAATCTTTCCTTACTCCTGCATCTTTACAATTTTGATCTTATGCACCTGCACCGGAAACAGCGCCAGTACCGCCTCCTGCATTTCCTGCTTGACTTTCGAGTCCCCTCCTCCCTGCGCAACGATTAGCACCCCTTCCACAGCCGGCAGCTTCTCCTGGCTGATATAAGGCGTTCTGCCGTCTGCCTCCTGATAAACGGTAGACTCCTGGTACTGGCTGCTAAGCTGGCTGTCCCCGCTGCCGTTTGCCGATTTGACCACATCCTTTTCCACAACGGTTTCTCCGCTGTCCTGAAACGTAATCATAACACGTACCTTCCCAACCCCTTCCATACAGCCAAGCGCCTGCTCCAGCTCATCCGCCAACTGTTTTTTATACGCCTTTACCTGTGCTTTTTGGCTGCTTTCCTGCTCCTCTGGCTGGGTAAACAGCTCTTTCTTCTCCTGGCTGCTGCCTGTAGGCAGCGCGATCACAAGCAGCAGGATCCCGCTTAGCCCGACAATCATCCACTTTGTCTTGTCCATTTTTTTCAAAAGCTCAGTCAACCATTTCAACCATCTGCCCTCCCTGCCCTGGCAATACTGCTCAGTCTATAAAAATCTGCCGCTCCTGCAACTGATACGTTTCCTTTAGTAGCTGCACCATCCTGTCCCTGACAGCCGGATCCTCCTGTTTTTGCTGTGCGTCCAGCCAGACTGCCACATGGCTGACTTCATAGCTGTCTGAAATGTCCACACGGGCATGGCTGACCGTAATGCCCTGCGCCTGCGCCTGTGTGATCAGCTCCTCGGCAGCCGCTTTTTCATACTGCTCAAGCTGGCGTTCCTGCTGCAAAAGCTCCGTCTCTTTCAGATCCGACGCAAAGCCGTCCATGTTTTCCCAAAATGCATCATAAGATGAAAGTATCTTATTCCCGCCGCCGTTCCCAAACAGGCGAAGCGCCGGAGAAACAAGCACAAGCAGCAAAACCATGCCGGATAAAAACCGCAGGTATTTTTTATATTCTTCTGCGGCTGCAAGCTGCGTCAATATCGTAAGGACGAGATACAGGATCAAAAATTCCTTCATCCAGTTTAAAACCGCGTTCATCCGCCACTCCTTTCCTTGTTTGCATCCGCCCGCAGGCGCTCGAAAAACGGCTTATCCAAGAAACGTCGTTGCCGCGCATACAATCGCTGTTGTCAGAAAAAACAGCATCACCGCGTAAAACATCAGCTTTAGATAAAGCGCTGCCGCCTGCCCCAGAGCGGATACCGCCGCACAGAACCGTTTGTCCGCCACCGGTTCCATAAATGCAGCCAGCGCCCGGTACAGCACCATAAAGACTGCCGTTTTTACAAGCGGCAAAAAGCTGATCAAAATAAGCACAACAAGAGCTGCCGCCCCGACACTGTTTTTAATCAGCATCGCAGAACCAGCCAGTATTTCCGTCATAGAGTTCATAATCTGCCCCGCGCCTGGAATCGCACGCACGGCCCCGGCAACGGTGCTGCGTTTCAGCCCGTCGATCCCAGGTGCCAAAAGCCCCTGTACGATGTTTAGCCCAATCAGTACTGTCATCACGATTTTCACACACCAGTGGACGCTGTCGGACAATAAGCCCGCAATTTTTAAAAACCGTTCTTCTGTTAAATAGTTGACAAGCTGCAGCACCATATAGGCCTGTATCACCGGCAGCAATACCTTTGCAAACACCGTATCAATCAAATAAATGACGAGCAGCAATAGCTGGTAATATGCCCCCGCGCTGATGCTGCCGCTCGAAAATACCACGCTCATGCAAAACGCAGGTTGCAGGATATTCATAAACTCCACAAGTTTTTCAAAAAAGCCTTCGACAATCCCTGTCAGAAGCAGAAACAGCCTTAGCAGCAGCATCATCAAAATCAGATACACGCCTAAAAACCCAAGTCCTGAGATATAGCTTTGATGCAGCGAGGACGTCATTTGCAGCAATACCGAAAAAGCAATCGCCAGCATTAAAATTTGAACCAGCACCATACGGTTTTCCTGATAATCCGATAAGACAGCCTGTTTGAGCTTTTCCCCGAGCGCAGCAAATTCCAACGACAGCCCATGCTCCATAAACTCCTTTACAAGCTGTGAAAAAGTCACCTGCCCCAAATCCTCCTGCTGCAAATATGCATCCAGATCAGAAAGCCCCAAATCTGAAAGCAGCTTTTCAGCCTCCTCCTGCACGCTGCCTTCTTTGCTGCCTGCCTCCTCCTGTACGCCGTTTTCCGGCTCGGCTGCACTGGCAAGCACCGGGTATGGCGTATGTACACTTGCTAAAATCCATGCCGCAGCCGCTGCCGCCAGGGCTGCTGCTTTTCCCGGCTTCACAGTACTTCTCCAATCAGGCCCACCAGCGCCAGCAGCACCGGAAAGCTTAAAAACAATACAGAGACTCTTGCAAACAGCTCAATCTGGCTGGATACCGCGCTGTAGCCGGCATCCTTGCAAATATCCGATGCAAACTGGGTAATGTAGGAGATGCCAAGCATCTTTAAGATCGTATCCAGATAAACCCCGTCAATATTTGCCTGCGCCTCCAACTGCTCCAGATATCCAAACACCGTCTGCAATTTTGACAGCAAGTACAAAAAAATGCAGATACAGACCGCCATACTGACAAATACGCTGTATTCCGGCTTCGTCTGCTTTAACATCAGCGCCAGCAGCACTCCGCTGACTGCCAGCGCCGCAATCTTCAACACATCCATACCTTTACCATGCGCCCCCTTTCCATTTCAAATCATCCTGGTGTACTGGCACACCCAGCCTTCCTATAATGTAAACAGCGACTGCATCGTCTGAAACAGTTCATAAATATACGGCACAACCCAAAACAGCACGACCATCAGCCCGGCAAGGCTTAATAAAAACGCATGTTCCTCCCTCCCGCTGTGTTTTAACACCTGGCTTAACACCGACACGATGATGCCGACCGCTGCGATTTTAAAAATTAAATTTACACTCATATCCACTCCTGACTCCCGTATCCTGTTTTCTCACAGCTTTTCCATAAAACGTCCATGCCGTACCATCTTACAGCAGCAGGATGATACAGCTAAAACCAGCCATATAGCACAAGCAGCAATACAGCTTCCTTTTGCCTGAAAATTCCGCATCCAGCCTCTGCATTGCCCCATCCAGCCTCTTCTTCCCAAGCTGCAGTAATTGCAGCGAAGACTCCAGGGAAGTATAAGAAAACACCTCCCCTATGCTAAGCAGCACCTCATACGCCTCCTGCGGAAGGCTGAACTGTTTCTGAAAGCGGACGCAGCTTTCTGTCCAAAGCGCAGGAATATCCGCTTCCCTGTTATCCTCCATCTGACGGCTTGCCTCTGTAAGCAGCTCCTGATAAGGCTCCGGCAAATGCCCCGCAAGCTTTGATAAAAGCTCCGGCAGCGGGCTGCGGCTGTAAGCTACCTCCCCTTCGACCGCAGTCACCAGGCGAAGCAGCAGCTCTGTCTGGCGAATCTGGCTGTATAGCCCAAGCACGAGGCTGTACGCCATCCCGCTGGACGCTGCGAAAATAAAAAGGCATCCTAGCAGCTTTAACATAGCAGTTCCTGCTTTGCATCGTACAGCCTGTAGCTGCGCTCCCCGTTTTCCTGCTTGTCGATCACAAGATAGCGCTCAAAATAGTTCTGTTCCAAAAACTCCCGCAGCACCGGCTTTTTCTTCACCTCCTCCAAGTCCTGGGCATGGACAGAACCGAGAATGCTGCATCCGCAGTGCACCGCATAAGCAACCGCCTCCACATCCTCCTTCGAGCCGAGCTCATCTACTGCCACGACCTGCGGGGACATCGTACGGATCAGCAGCATCATGCCGCTGGATTTCGGGCATCCATCCAGCACGTCCGTGCGCATCCCTACATCATTTTGCGGCACACCCCGGTAACAGCCTGCAATCTCAGAACGCTCATCCACAATGCTGACCTTTAGCCCCGTATGCTCCGCCGTGCCGTTCGAAAGCAGGCGGATCAAGTCCCGCAGCAGCGTCGTCTTCCCCCTTCCCGGCGGCGAAATCAGCAGCGTATTGTAGATGCCGGATTGCCTGCTTTTCGGCTGCCTGTACAGATGCGGGATCAGGCGCCTGGCACACTCCTTTTTCTCATGGTTGACCCGGATATTCAGATAAGAAATATTTCGGATCGTATGCATCCACCCTTCCTGAAACACTGCCTGTCCGCTCAGCCCCACCCGATGCCCGCCCTCCAGCGTAATAAAGCCGTTGCGGATCTCTTCTTCAAATGCAAACAGCGAATACCGGCTGATAAATACAAGCATATCGCTGATATCATGCGTCGTGACCGCATAGGCATCCTTGCTGTCCTTTGTCAGGTATCCATTGCCCGTGCAAAAGAAATACTCTCCCTGGTCTGTCAAAAACATAATCGGCTGGCTGACACGGACACGGATTTCTTCAATCCCGCGCAGCTTTTCAAAGACAGCCTGCAATTCATTACGGATATGCATTGGAAATATTTTTAAAATATGTTTCATGTAAATCCTCCCTTAAAAAAATAGCCATGAGACAAACTTGAAGTTGTCCCATGACTATATATATGAGCGGATAGATATTTTAGAACCAGAAAAACGTATGATTGCCAAAACTGCATGGCTGTTACATTGCGCGATGTATCAAGGAGAGTATCTGCGCCAGCTCATCCGCCGGCAACTGCCCAGGTGCGGACGCTTTTCCCGCAGAGCCAAATGTGATTGCAGAGCCAAAGGCTTCCCCGCAAAGGCGGCTGATCACCCCGTCACTGCCCATGGACATCGTGACAACCGGGCGGTCTGCATAGCTTCTGTGCATCTGTTCTGTCGCCGCAAGCAGTTCCAGCACATCGGCACGGCTTTTTGGCATGGCCGCGATCTTTAAAATATCCGCACCCAGTCTCTGCATCGCACACAGCCTTTTTAAAATCTCCTGGCGCTTTGGCGTCTTTGCAAAATCATGATTCGAGGCAATGACTTTTACACCGCACGAATGCGCCATATGAATCAGCCTTGTTACTGTCTCCTCTCCAAGAAACAGCTCCGCATCGATCAAATCCACATTCCCGGAACGTACTGCCGCTTCATAGAAGGATACATATTCATCTATTCCGATCTGCCTTTGCCCGCCTTCTTGTTTTGTCCGAAAGGTAAACAACAAAGGCAGCTCTCCAAGCACCTTCCGAAGCTCTGTAAGCACCTCCGCCGCTGCCTGCGGGTTTGCTCCTTCAAACCAGTCCACGCGCCATTCCACAAGATCCGCCTGCATGTGCGTGATGGTTTCCGCTTCCTTTAAAATCTCTGCTCTTGCAGCCCCGACCATCGGCACACAGATCTTTGGAATCCCCTCGCCGATCGTTACCTTCCTGACCGTTACCGTACGCATGGCTGTGCCTCCCATTCCAGAAGCTTTTGCACCAGCTCCTCACAGATCTGCGCCCGATCCTTTCCATCCGTCTGCACTGCCAGGTCTGCCGCTGCCTCATATTTCTCCCTGCGCTGCTGCATCAGCTCTGAAATAAACGCAACATCTTTATGCCCTTCTAACAGCGGGCGGTCATGGCTGTCTTTGACCCGCTCGTAAATAGTCTGCGGGCTTGCGGGTAAAAGTACAACCCTCCCGTTTTTTTTCATCTCCCTGACATTGGTTTCCCGCATCGGCGTCCCGCCGCCGCAGGAGACGACCACATTTTTTTTATGCTGCAAGGATGTCAACAGCCTCGTTTCCAGATCCCTGAAATACGGTTCCCCATGCACGTCAAAAATTTTTGAAATGCTCATGCCCTCCTGCTCTTCAATCATGCTGTCCATCTCTATTTTTTCCATTGCATAATGCTGATGCAGATATTCTGAAATAGTTGACTTTCCGCACCCCATAAATCCTATGAGAAAAATATTGTACGAAAAACAATGTTTTGCCTGATGTTCCATGTTTTGTAAGCTCCTTTCGCGGTATTTACAGCAATTTTCCATCCATATTGTACCTCCGCCTGCAATACGATGCAACTTTTTTTCCAAAAAAATACTTTCATAAAAGAACTGCATCTTCTATGAAAGCATTCCTAATCCCCGCTACCACCCAAGCTCATGGTCTGCAATATTCGCACACCCATTGCTCAGCCGGTCGAGCGCGTTTAAAATTTTATAAAACGGCTTCGTAAGCTTTGCGCTGCACTTTCCTTTCTCCACACGTTCTAAGTGCGCCTTGCGCATATGCAGGCCAAGATCCAGCATTTTTTCCTTTTTCTTGCGTATTTTTTTCAGCTTGTCCCGGTCGCCGTTTAACAGCATCTGAAATGCTTCCCCGTACATCTCCCGAATCAGGATCAGGCTTTGCTCCAGATCTTTCCTTGCCTCTTTCGAATACCGGATCTTTTTCTTCTGCGCCTGTGATAAAAACTGCTCCAAAACCTCCTGGCATAAATTCACGATACGGTCCAGATCCCCTAACAGGTACATCACGCCTGCCGCTTCATGTGACTGTTCCTCACTCATGCTGCCGGCGGAAAACAGCTCGGACAGGTATTCCGTCACACGCTCATACAGCCCCCGCACCTGCCCCGCTTTTTCCAAAACCGTCCCGGCAAGCTTTGCATCTTCTGTCCTTGCCGCACCTGCAAGATCGTTTAACAGCTCCTTGGCAAGCTCCCCGCACCGAACCGCTTCCATCTGCGCAAGCTGTAAAGCGGCAGCCGGCTGCATCACCAGCTTATTATCCAGATAAAACGGCTCGGACATTTCCTTTGGCGCCTGTACGCCTTCCCGGATCAGCCCTGTCACCAGCTTTACCATATAAGGCAGCAGCGGTGTCCAGATCAGTGTCATGACCAGGTTAAACATCGTATGCGCATTTGCAATCTGCCTGGAAATTACCTCTACTTCCGGCCCTGACGGAGAGATATAGCGGATTACCGCCGCAAACGGCTGGATCAGCCAGATAAACAATAAACAGCCGGAAAGGTTAAAAATACAATGGGCAAGCGCGGTACGCTTTGCATCCTTTGCCTGCCCGACTGAAGCAAGCAGCGCCGTGATCGTCGTACCGACATTATCCCCCAAAAGAATCGGGATCGCGCCGGCAAGCCCAAGGATACTCGTTACCCCGTCCGCGCCTGCCTGCCCTGCAAAATTTTGCAGTACCGCAATCGTCGCAGAACTGCTCTGCACGACAAGCGTCATAAACGTACCGGTTAACACGCCAAGTACCGGAACATCTGCGACCTTTCCGATCATATTCAAAAAGAACGGGCTGCCGGCAAGCGGCTTCATAACCGTCCCCATTGTCTCAATGCCTAAAAACAGCAGTCCAAACGCAAACACGGTCTGCCCGATATTTTTTGCTTTTTCTGTCTTTGCCAGATAAGATACCGCAAACCCGGCAAACAAAAACAGGTATATATAATCGCTAATTTTAAATGCGATAATCTGCGCCGTCATCGTCGTACCGATATTTGCGCCCAAAATTATTGAAATCGACTGCGGCAGGCTCATCAGCCCGGCACTTACAAAGCCGATCGCCATAACGGTTGTCGCGGAGCTGCTCTGCAATACCGCCGTCGTCAAAGCGCCCGCCAACACACCCATAACCGGATTTTTGGTCAAAAGCGCCAGGATACTTTTCATTTTTTCTCCCGCAGCCTTCTGGAGGCACTCACTCATCATGTTCATGCCAAAAATAAATACTGCCAGGCCGCCGAGTAAACCGAACAGGATCTGCATGGTATCTTTCATAATCTGCTCCTTTTCTGTTCTCTTATGTTCTGACAGTATTTTATTATGCCCAGGTAAAATGCAGGTTATCCAAATGTAAAGATCCTGTAAAATTTTGCTTTACACCGTCATTTAAGATTTTATCATCCACTCCCCCAACCGCCTGCTTCCGATCCTTACCAATATTCCCCTCTCCTGCAGCCTTGGCAAGATCCGCTTAATTGTTCCCATAGAGATCTCTGTATCCTTGCAAATCTCTTTCTGTGTAATAGCTGGGTTTTTCATAATTAATTGCAAAATTTTCGTCTCATCTTTGTTTAACTGAAATTTCCTCACAATTCTGTCCAGATCAGCCAAATCTGTCTCTATCTCGCTCAAATCAGTTTCTTTTTTAGTCGCATTAGTCTCTTTTTTAGTCGCATTAGTCTCTTTTTTAGTCG
>CAMWXD010000022.1 GCA_947178105.1 uncultured Eubacterium sp.
TCCTTGTTAACCTGGACAATGAGAATTATGAAAATTCTTCTGTGGTAAAGATAGATGGGGAAACTATGCGCGGATATAAGCTTGGTGTCCTAAGAGGCGCCCTGGATGATTCAGGAATCGCAGAAGAAATTGTTTTCGGCACACTTAAGGCCCATGACATGGAACAGTGCAGGGAGATGCTTAAGAATACCTCTTGCTTCCATGAAAATGACATACTGATCAATGACAGGGGATTCCTGTCACGGGAGATGGCGAACTATTTGAAGACTGTCCGCAAAGTGGACACTTACATACCTGCAAAGGAGAATATGATCCTCTACCAGGATGCCGTAAAACTAGCCACCACCAGTGGGAAATGGCAGAAGCATCCAAACCGCAAAAGGAAGGAACAGGAGATCCAACTGGTGACAGGCCTTGGCCCATTATGGGAAAGCGATGAGCCGAGGACAGATGTCCCAATTAATGCTTGTGTCGTGCATGATAAAAAGACAGATAAATATTTTGTATTTATGACGACAGACACCAGCAGGACTGCACGGCAGATCATAAATACCTACGAACTGCGCCCGAAAATCGAAGAGGATTTCCGACAGATGAAGGATTTCTGGAAACTGGAGGACTTCAAGAGCACAAAATACAACTATATCACCTACCATATCGTAATGACACTGGTAGGATACCTTTATTTCCAGATATACAAGAACCTGGACGAAGGGAAAAGATATTCAGGGAAATCCCTGCCAATCGTAGTGAAAAACTACAAGGAGACCAGGCCGAAAACGGTCATTATATATGTTGGGCAGTATTTTGGTATCTTTCCCTTCCTTGAATTCTTACAGATCTATGCAGAATGCACTTTAGAAGTACGACGACTTCTTGATCCGATCCTGGCTAAAGTATAGCAGGCTTTTGGGTAAATTCCCAAAAGCCTAATTGAAGTTTATCACATTAGGGTTGTTTCACGAAGGCTTCATAAGTTATTTTTCAGAATACAATGTAAAATTCAGTTTATGAAATTATATAGGTTTATATGTTTCTTATTCATCTATAAACTGCTGCAAACATTGTAAATATAAGGCTTTATAAAGATATATAGGATTATATATTTTTGCCTGTTCACTATTCCCAGTAGTGACGGCTGGCCCTTTATGGAGGGTTTAGTCATTCATTAATGGGGTTGAGCCGCTTCTATGGCTTTTCCCTTTTCTTATGTTCGATATAGCACATCTGCAATAAGATTTCAAGAGCCTTTTTATCTGGCCAGGTTAAACTTATAAGCGATTTTTATTGTTATTTAAAAAAGATTCACAATTCATAGTCAATTACTAAATATTCCGAAAATACTAATTACAAATATAATTTTTCACTGTTTTGCTCTTATCTTTCGTTCTGCTACAAAATGCTCGAAATAGCTCTTTTGCTTGAGTACTTTATACAAGGCACAAAACAGCTCGTTGTAAAAGTCCATCATTCATGTGAATGCCATTGTCCATGTGTTTTTCTACGAATACAACTCAGTGTTCCTCGATTACATTGTTACTTACTACTGGCACTTTGCTGCACAACGCACTTGCAAGATACTCATTTTTTCCGTTCGCACCACTTGAATATTTTTGGCACAGTCCACTGTTTGTATATTGGCAGATTATTCAACACTTACAATTTGGGTTCTTATTCCCACAAAAAGAACCGACAAGAAGTATCCTTGTCGGTTCTTTTCATTGCAAATACATTGTAGAAAATAATTGAGCTAACTAACTGTTAATCTTTCTTGATTGTAATAGTTCTCTTGTATGACTGACCATTGTATGTCAAGCTCACTATAAGTTCGTCATTTCTTGTCACATTATTAATGTTACTATTTACTGTAATAACATTGTTTGATAAGCTAACAAGATTTGAACTTGACAGATCGAACGCTACTTTTGCTTCATCATCTGAGCTATCCTTTAACTGACTCTTAATACGCTCTTCTAAAGCAGTTAATTGCAAGCCTGAAGAACTAATTGCACCAGTAGTAATAACAACATTACCATTATCATCGTACCCACTACCTACAGTTGGCATGCCTGCTGGTAAAATGTCTACTTTCTTAAGCTTAGTTGCTTCATAAGTATCTGCAACAACGTTATCAGATAATCTGTTATTAGATTCTTTCTTGCCGTCTGAATCAACAGTAACAAATCCACATCCTGGGTGAGCCTTAAAGTCGATCACACTTGTTGCAGTATTTCCAAGGTATACCTCTATATCTTTGGCTCCTGCGATGATCTGAGGCTTCTCACCATTCTGATCAATAGTTACCTCGAAGTTACTCTTTTCATCTCTAAGAGAGATCTTTGAACCACTGGAAAGTGCACTAATAACAGTTCCTTCGCCAATAGTAGCTCTATCTAAGCGAATTTCTGCTTTCTGATATACAGTTACTTCCTTGCCAACAAAGTCTCCTTTAAGATTTGTAACGCCTGATCCATTGATGGAAATTTTACCTATGAATGTTGATTCCTTATCAAATTCTAAGCCAAACCCATTAGAATCTACTGACTGAATATCGCCAACAACTCGTGCACCTTTGTCAACAACAAACGAATTTACCCAAACATCATTCAATAAAATAACTGGTTCTTTACTTGTTGAAGACCTCTCTACTGTTACCTTCTGAATATGGAATTCAGCAATTCTTCCAGCATTTACTGTTAAGACAGCTTTTGATGTTCCAGTAATCTTACTCTGTCCGCCACTGCTGAAAATATACATAGAATCTGCTGAATTATCTGTAGATACTACAACATTACCATCAATATTATAACCATTCAGATCCAAATCTACAGCACGATTAATTGTTAATGTATTGTTTCTACCAAATACATTTTTAGCTGCATCTGAATTCAAATTAATAGAATGAGTCAGGATAACTTTACGATACTTCTCGTCTTCCAACGCTGCTTTCAATTTCTCATAGTAATCCTGCTCCGTCTTCATACCGTCTGCATCAAACTGCTCTTTTGCAGAATTGCCCCAAACGGCATCTGTTGTAGTATTCAAACTGCTAATCGGAGTTACAACATGTATACTACCCTGATTAACCTTGGATGCTTCCAAATCACCAGTATCTAATTTTGTAGCTGAACCAAACTGGAATGGAATACGAATCATTCCACCATTATCAAGCATCTCATTTGTTGTAGAGCATGTAACCGTTTTCGAAATATTCAGCATTGTATTCAAATTGCTTACTGTATATATTCCGCTGTTTCCACTGCCGGAGAATCTGTCTCTAGGCAATACAATCGTAATAGAATCTGTTACGCCTGTACCTAATCCTACTTCGTCATCATAACCATTAATATGTGCTCTGATCTCTGTACCTGTTGGCAACGGACTACCGTTCAGTGTGTAATTACTAATTGACTGTGCATTTGTGGAACTGCCAAATAACGTAACCGGTTTATTGAATTTCACATAAATACAGTTTCCTTCATTTCCGTTACTATTTGCATCTGCAATAGCCTTTCCATAAGACGTAGCAGTACCACTTGTATAAGCGCCTGGATCATAACCAACTGCCGCCCATACTACTCTGAAGTTCGTCTCTGTTACAGGATTGTCAACAGAAATTCTCTTTGTAAGTGTCGCTGCTGTATTACCGATGTCATCAGAAATACTTCTTACAATCAGATCCCACTCACCATTGCCCAATTCTGTTTCAGGAGCTACGTTGATAATCTGATCATACGCATCTACGAATTCATTACTTTCGATAATACCTTCTACTGTACGTCCATCTTCTACATGTACAAACTGTGCTTCTGGAGTTGGAACACCCATATTTCCGACAGCACCATTTCCACCCTGCTGGGACTGAGACGGTGTAAGCCCTTCAATATTTGCATTTGAAGACAGTTTCACTGGCTCTGTCATAAATACATTGTAAGAACCGATATTTCCTTCTGCCTCATCAATCTTTTCAATTGCCGGACTCGTGCTGTCTGCTGTCTTCATAACATCGTCTGTCAACTCTACACTAAGAGCTGCATTTCTGTTTCCATTTACTGGATTTAGAATCTTTTCTGCATCAATTGTCAGACGATATGAATGTCTGTAGTAATTGTCTCTTGTGCCGGAAGTATTGTATACGTCTGTCCAATCACGCTGTACTTCAACGAGATACTTGTTTGTAAGCGTTCCATCTTCTTTCACACGCGTAATTCTAAGATGATTCTTTCCAGATCCTGAATCAGAATTTGAAATCTCCGTCCAAGCTCCATTTCCACTTCTTTCTTCTAACTTAATAACACTAGCAAACAACGCACTATTAGATGTTCGAATCCGATCACCCTTACTTACTGGCATAATATCTGTATTAAACTCTAACAGATACTGCTCTGGTGACATCGCTGTTGCCGTAAAGGTAGGAGTTGAATTATCTGCTTCCACTTCAAAGTCAAAACCTTCTGTGCTGACAATATTTCTTTCCTTATCTGTCTTCGCAGCCCAGTCACCCACATTTGCAATGGATATTCTGTGTGTTCTGCCTGCCTCAAGATACCTTTCTCTGCTTAATTTGATTGTAACAACATTGCGTTTGCCATATGTGCCAACCTTAATCTCGCCGTTTTCGTCTGTATTATCGTCTGACGGATCTTTTTCAGACAATTTTTTAAGAGTATTGTTGCTGCTTGATCCGCTAGTAACCTCTTCATTAGTAGGTACAACTTTGATTGTACCCCAATAATTTTCATTGCTCAACTGTACACCATCAATCTGATAGTTTTCAAGGTTATCTGCTGTTAAAGCTATCTGACGAGCAACTTCTCCTTCACTTATACCGTTTCCTTCTTTATCGCATTTATTCTTTGGCAAAACAGCTTCTGAGAACTCAATTTCAATCGTCCGCTGATCAATTGGATTAATGCTGACTACGGCTGGCTGACGAGCATCTGTCAGTTTGCAGTATGCTGTATTTTTTGGTATATAAATACCGTTTGTCTGTGTTTTATTTTCAAACTCTACTTTGATAATAGAGTTGTCAACCATAGGCTTATTTACGAGAAGCTGCAATGCAGTCTTATCATTTTCTACTGGAAGAATTCCTACAATATCATGCTCCACTACTGTAGACCCTTCGCCATAGCCATTATCCAGACCACTCTTAATTGTTGCATCAAATTTCTTTGTATTTGGCTTATCGCCAACCTTAAAGTCTTCTGCATTTACTTCCTTATTAAAGTAAGCATAAATACGGTCTGCCGTCGGAGCCGTAATGGATGTAAGCGTAGCGCCGATGGATGTATCATCAAGCTGATCCGGGTTCGGCATCAGGCTGATGCTTGTTGAAGCATACGTACCAATCAGCTTCGTATCTGCCGGAGCTTCGATAATCGTTGCTGTAATCATTGCCGTATGGTTCTCACTCAGAGCTTCTGAAGTATACATAACCTTTGCTTCACCGTTCTGAATAGATACACGGTCTGTTGCAAACTTACCAAGGTTGGTTGTAAATCTTACTTCCATACCCTTGTCAGTTAAAGGATTGCCCTGCGCATCTGTAATCTTAAATGTAATTGTAGTCGCATCCTGTCCGTCAGATTTCAGGATTGCTCTTTCAGCCGTTAAAGATACCGGATTTGTTACTTCTGGTGAAGGCGTTGTAAATGTCAGCTTCTGATCCGCCTGTACTGTTCCGCCTACTTTAATGCCGGTAACTGTCAGTTCATAGTTCTTGCTGTATTCTGCACCAGCGATCGTCAGTAACACACTCTTCTTGTCGTCGCTTAATTCTGCCTTGGATACTGATACGTTTTCTTCTGTAATCTTGAAGTTTTCTACTGCTGCTGCATCTACTGCCTGTGTGAAGTTTACACGAACTTCTGTATTGCTGTTTGCTGCTGCTGTTGCACTGAATGCTACGTCTTCAGTCCCTGTATTGGTGGCTGCCTTAACATTTACAGTACATTTCATGTTTTTAATATTCTTCGGATATTTGCGCTTTGTTGTCTTAACTTTTACTGTAATCTTAGCGCGTCCTACACCCTTACCTTTCAGCATAACAGATGAAGCTGTCTTGCCGTAAACTGTACAGATCGCCTTGTTGGTTGTTGTAACCTTTGTGATCTTCCAGTTCAGAGTGTTGTTCTTCAGCACCATTTTGTAAGTCTGATTTACTTTTAATGTCTTAAAAGTAGTATGCAGATTTACGGTAGATGCCGCTGACGCTGTCATCAGATTGCTTGCTGATGACATTGAGAATGCCATTGCAGCAGATAAAGAAACTGCGAGCACTCTTGTCATGAAACTCTTTTTCATTTCTTTTCCTCCTTAAGATATATCATGCCGGAAAAGCATGATCGGTTGTTGTCAACTAAGTATACAATATCCGTTTCCGATTGTCTATGCACAAACCTGCCAATTTGCAGCTTGTATTTCGGCAATCATCGTGACTTTTGTCTCACTTTCATCCCAACCCTAATCTTTCGGCCGATGAAAGCTCCTGTGGCCAGCACGTTTGCTGTCATCGCCTCAAATAATGAAGTGAATACATCTGTGCTGGAATACTGTATCACTCAGCTTCACTATATAGTTACGGGGGGTGGGGAAAAAAAAGTGGGGTGTACAAAATTTTTTTTAAAAAATTTTTTTATATTTTTTTCAAAGAATATAGCCTATGGATGAAATCAGATAAGAATAAAACTAAAACCATCCATGGAAATAGTTAATCACCCCATGTTTGGCTTAGTTTTATAGGATCATCCAGTTTTTCTGTTTCGAACGGTTTGGAAATAATCGTATCTTGTTGAAGCTGCTGTTCGAGCCCACGATAGATTTTGAACACATCAGGGAAAATAACCTTTGAGCCACGTTTTGCTATAGCCAAAACATGGCGTGCATTCTTTTCTATATCAGCGGCTATTCTGTCATCAATCCGAATGGGGCAGTTATTTTTATCCATGTATACAATTAAATATTTTCTCGTTGCAGGGCACATATTTTGGATTAGAAATGCTGTATTTCTTCCAAGAACTGTACCGAAACGAATTGTATTGCAATGTCCATATTTATTGATTTTATCCTGTTCTATCCGCTTAAATTTCTCGAATCTTGATGAAATTGGAACAATCCAATAAATATCGGCTATTTTAGTATCTTTAAATGCAAAAAAGCAGGGACGGCTATGCGGCGTTCCATTAATAATATCTTTGTTTTGCATAAGTTTGTCATCAGGAAAATCCTGATAATACTGATCTGAAAGAAAATATAACTGAGCCTGTGGCATAAGAGCATCTCCTGTATCCTAATATAAAAGTAATGCCCTGCCGGAAAGCAGGGCATTACAAACATTTTAATCCCGAACATTTATAAGCCGCATATCGGGGAGCGATCACTATTTGTCATCCTGACCACTTATAAGCCGCATATCAGGGAGCGATCACTATTTTTTGGGGAGAATTTTCTTCCCTCTTATAGAGTATTATACGAACAAAATCATTTTATGTCAATCACTCGTTGAAAAATTCTTGTACCTTATTTATTTCTGATTATATATTTATTTTATCCTTATCTGCTTTTCATCATAGGTTCTAATGGTTTATTCCATGATTAAATGCGCCGAAGACTCTATAATTTCTTGAAACATTTCGATATCTGCATCAGAATAAGCGTATACATCTTCCCATTTATATTCTGGAAGTCAACAAGTGGCGTGGCGAAAGCACATAATCTTTATCATTCCACCGCCAGCCTTTCAATCCGACAGCTATGCCGCTTCCCGGCACAGCCTTTCTCATAGCTGATCCCGACAAGCAAAACCTCCCCGCAATATCCTTCCAGCGCTTTTGTATATTGCCTGCTTTTGATCTGCTGGATCGCCGTGTCTGCTGATTTGTTATATTCCAGCTCTATGACCAGCGCTGGTTTTCTGGTATGCGGCAGCGGCAGAAACACGATGTCCGCAAAGCCGCGCCCGGCGGGCAGCTCACGAATCATTCTGTAATCTTTCCTGGCGCTGTAATAAGCAAGCCCGATCGCACTGCTGAGAGAATCTTCATTATTATAAGATAAAATAGAAGCCACCTCTATATGTGCCTGGTCAAGACCTGCTGCGACGCTGCTCTCCTTTCCTGCCAGAGTATCCTCCAGCAGCCTGTCTGACGCCTTTAACACACGCATAACCTCCTGCCATCCTCCTGTACTCATGGCGTTTTCAAATTCTTCCAGGATTTCTTTATTCGGTATAAAGGCTTCCTTCCTTTCCGAATCATAGGCAAGATACCCCAGATGAACCAGCAGGGTCAGCACATCGTCTTTTACTGTAAAGTTGCGCATATCATTGCAAAAACTGCGTGTGTTCACTCTGACACGCCCGCCGCCCATCATCTGCACAATCGCTGCCCGAAGCCCGTCAAAGTCCATATCCATATATATTTTCAGCGCATCGTACACTTCTGTGGATGTCCAGAAATTGGAAAATTTATGGCAGCTCATTGCCCCTACAACAGACCTTGGATTATAGACATGCTGATATTTCGTAAACATATACCCATCATACCAGTTCCTGGTTTCCGTAAAATCCATATCAAACTGCTGGCACAGCACTTCCACCTCTGTATGCGTGAATCCTGTATATTCTTCAAAGACATCCTGATCGGTCATCGAATATTCTAAAAACATATTCAGCGCCGAATGTTCCCCATATTTTTTTACCGGCAAAATCCCCGTCATATAAACCAATGCCACATAGATCTGGTCTTTGAACAAATTGCGCAGAAAATCCAGATATTTTCGCTGCATCTCCTCCGATTTTTTCCGTTCCCGCATGACGCAGTCCCATTCATCGATCAGGAAAATAAACTTTTTCTTCGTCTTTGCGTAGATTCGCCGCAGCGCGGCAGCAAGCCCGAGATCCTGCCTTTTGAAAACCTCTCCATACGCTTCAAAAAGCTCTTCCAGCACTTCCTGTTCCAGATAGCTTATCATAGACTCATTTTCTGCTTCGATTAAAAACTGCTGCATATTTAAAAGGATCACGTCATATTTGTTCAGGTATTCCGCAAAAGACTCTTCTTTTTCTATGCACCGCCCTGCAAACAGCTCCCTCGAATCGCATCCGCGGCTGTAATAGGCTGCAAGCATGTTCAATGCCATCGATTTTCCAAATCGGCGCGGCCTGCTGACGCAAATATATTGCTGTTCTGTATTCAGATACCTGTTTGTAAAGGCAATCATCCCGGTCTTGTCCACGTAGATTTCAGAACGGACTGCTCGCCAAAACCCTTCATTGTCTGGATTCAGATAAATCCCCATCTCACATATCTCCCCAAATATACGATCTTATTTGCGTATCAAAGTTCCATTTGCAGTCATAATCTCTGGATTTTCGCTGTCCAGCCTGGTAATGACTGTCCTGCGGATCGCAGAGTCGCCGATAAAGTCAATGGCTGCTTCTATTTTCGGCGCCATCGAGCCGGCTTCGAATTCGCCTTTTTCCAGATAGCTCTTTGCCTGTGCGATATTTAATTCATCCAGCGGCTGTTCCTTTGGCGTGCCGTAATGCAGGCAGGCTTTTTGTACGCCCGTTAAAATCAGCAGCATGTCTGCCTCGACGAGCGAAGCAAGCTTTGCCGCGGCAAGGTCTTTTTCAATGACAGCGGACGCCCCTTTTAACCGGTTGGACTGGCTGAGTACCGGAATGCCTCCGCCGCCGCAGGCTATGACGACCTGATCGGCGTCTAAGAGGGTGCGGATGCTTTCCGCTTCAATAATATCGATTGGTTTTGGCGCTGCCACGATCCTGCGGTAGCCGCCTGGCACTTCGATGACGTGGTTGCCTTTGCGTTCTTCCAGGTCGGCTTCTTCGGCATTCATCACGCGGCCGATGATCTTCGTCGGGTGGTAGAATGCGTCGTCATAAGGATCTACCACGACCTGGGTCAGTACGGTAGATACGTTTTTATAGATGCCGCGGTTTAGCAGCTCTGTACGTATGGCGTTCTGAAGGTCATAGCCGATATAGCCCTGGCTCATTGCAGAGCATACGCTCATCGGTGTAGCGGTGTATTCCGGATAAATGCGGCAGAATTCCGCCATAGCCATATGAATCATACCGACCTGCGGGCCGTTGCCGTGGGTGATCACGACCTGGTAATCGTCCTTGATAAAGCCTGCGATCGCTTTTGCTGTCCTGGCTGCCGCGGATTTCTGCTCCGGCAGCGTTGTGCCTAACGCATGGTGTCCGAGGGCAATTACGATTTTTTTCTTTTTCATTGCTGTTTTTCCTCCTGTCTGGGTGAAAATCTGTCTTTTGGGTTTGTTGCTTTGTATAATATCTCCAGCCTTTTCACAAACATGTCGTAATACTGCACAAGCTCCTGGAAAAATGATTTTTGTACCTCCGCTGTCTGATGCAGCCCGATTTCTTTTACCGCGGCAACTGCGGCTTCCTTTTGGGTCATGGATTCCCCAAATACGGTCTGGCAGTTTGCGCCTTCTATCGTATCATAAGCGCGAAAGGACTGGTTAAAATCCATTAATTTATGCAGGCTTACCGGCTGATTGTCCTGATTATCCACTAACACTCCCCAGTTGCCCCAATGCCTGTCTGTATTGCCGACCAGATAATCGACTATATTCATCATATAATAATTGTGCCGATCCAGCTCCAGAATAAACTGCCTTGTATTCTTTTCATGGTTTTGGCAGTAGACCTCTATTGCTTCCATAGATACGATGGAGTACTCCCTGGAAGTGATGTTTTTGCTGACGGTAACCTTTTCTCCGTCAAAGCTTCCTGCTTCATAATATACCTGGGACACGTCAAAACACCTGCAAATCCGGCTCGCCAGCAGTTCCCGCCCGACCGCATTGTCTCCGCCATCCTTTAACAGCACAAAACCGTCCTCTGTCCGCTTCCATGCTTTCGGATAGACTCCGTTTGTCGAAAGATCCCGCGCCAGGTATTGGTTTTGTACTGTATATTGTTTTCCTCTCAAAGCAATATCGATAAATGCCTTGTCAAGATGGTTCTCATACAAATTAATATCCCGAAACGATACCTGCTCGCCTTCATATCTGACCCAAAATACATCTGTCAGCGTTGTACAGCGGCAGGACAGGGCAATCTGCGCCCGGTCTTTGTCTGTTACCGCCTGCTTCATGCCGATACTGCCCAGGATTTCTTTTGCATATGTCCGATCCAAGGTCAGGACTCTGGAAGCACACCAGTAGTTGAAGTTTAACACGTTATTGACAAGCGTATCCATATCCTGCCCGTTTTCTGTTTCTTCCAGATACAACCCATAGGGCATCAAGTCGGGGAAGAAAATATGAGCGTGCCCGAGGGTGTCTGTTTGTGCGGTGATTGTGTCTTTGTGCATGATTTCATAGGTTGTTTTTAACATAATTTTCTTCACCAATACGAATTCAATCTTTGACAAGATATTGCTCTACTTTCCGAACGAAATATTCAGCATTCAAAACCTGCTGTTGCGTTTCTTCTTTACTGGCAATGTAAAAATCATCATAGTCTGATGCACTTCTAATACGCTCTGCTTTTGCTGCAATCTGATAATCCTCCTGTATAAATGTCCCATCACCATTGTATATATACTTAAAGTTAAACTGCTTTAAAGCCCCGCTATGTGTCTGTGCCTCTGTGCCGGCAGCAGCCAGTAGAGCCTTTATTGCCTTCTCAATAGCATAAAATGCCCTGTTATTTGCTGATTTATAAGATTCCTTCGCAAAGAGTTCCTGTGCCTCCAACAGAAGCTCCAATGATCTGTCTAGCCTTACCCTGGCCAGAATCTGTGCATATTCTTTATCCATAAATCACTTCCCCCTCCCCCTCTATATTCCTAAAATATGCGTACCATGTTTTTTTTTCCTGAAATTCATTATATGGGAGGCAGACAAAATTCACTACGGCAAAATATTTCATTGCCAGATTCGCAGCAATCAAGTCCAATCCATCATCGTATTTTTTTGCCTCTACACGGCTGCATTTTGTAAGCAGTGCGATATCAACATCCGAATCATTTGTAAAATCGCCACGGGCACAAGAGCCATACAGGATCATTTCTGTAAGATCCCCACCCATGAGCCTATATGCTGAAGCAAATGCTTCTTTTTTTACTTTTTTAATAATTTCATTTGTTAATACAAATTCATCCATTTCCACATTCATCTTTTTGCTCCTAAGATACTGTTTCGACTCTCTAAAACCTTATCACAATTTGCTCACGATTGCAACTAAGGAACTGTCACGAAATAAAATGTACTTATTATGCCGGATTTTTCTTCGAGAGTGCCAGTCAAAAATCAGGCGCATAGCGGGCTATGTAACTGATTTTTGACTGGCGCTATCGGGGAAAAAGACAAGTAAGAAGTATATTTTATTTCGTGACAGTTCCTAAGCTTTCCGCATGTATGCTGTCAGTCATAAATCCTTAAAAAAATTATCCCCAAAACAAAAACCCCGTACAGCAGGAAAGAGGAGGTGTTCCTGCTGTACGGGGATGTAGTATGCTGTTTAATCTCTTTTTCCGAGCACAACGGATACGGTTACTTCCTCATACCCATTCTGCATTGGGCGCTGAACAACAATCTCTACCTGTGTTCCGGCTTCATAATAGCTCAGCCTGTTATGGAGTGCTTCCATGCTGGCTACTTCTCTGCCATCCAGCTTGGTAATAATATCGCCTGCCTTGATGCCGTATTGTTCTGCTGCTGTGCCTTTGAATACTTCTTTTACAAAGACGCCTTCCGGCATATTGTAGGCTTCTGTAACGGCTGCTGTGACATCTTCGCCGTGAATGCCCAGATATGCTGCTTTGTCATCTGATACCTGTTCTTTTGTAATCAGGTCTTCGATAATCGGCTTTGCCGTGTTGGACGGGATCGCAAAGCCCATGCCTTCCACTGCGGTATCATTATACTTGGAAGAATTGATGCCGATGACTTCTCCGCTGCTATTTAACAGGGCGCCGCCGCTGTTGCCTGGATTGATGGCTGCGTCTGTCTGGATCAGCTTGTTTGTATAGGAATTTCCGCTGTTTTCATCCTGTGTCGTTACTTCCCGTTCCAGGGCGCTGATATAACCGGCTGTTACGGACTGGCCGTATCCTAATGCATTGCCGATTGCAATTGCCTGAGAACCTACTTTAATCTTAGAAGAATCTCCTAAAGTCGCTACTTTAATCTCAGATAACGTACTGGAATCAATATCTGCTTTCTTTACCCGGATAACGGCAAGGTCTGTGCTTGCATCTGTCCCTTTGATCTCTGCGGCTGCCGTTGTATCGTCGCAAAAACGAATCGTCAGTGTGGTAGCGGATTCTATGACATGATTGTTGGTGGCGATGTACAGATAATCATTATCTTCGCTTACGATAATGCCGCTGCCTGCGCTTGGCACCTCATACCTTTGTACCTGCCCAAACCAGTTCTGGTACTGTACCTGGCTCATGTTTGTGATTGCTACGATCGACGGCATACACTGCTCTACGATGGATACGACACCGTCGCCTGTGCTGGAGGCTGTTGCTGTCAAAGGCGCCGTTGTCTGCGTATCTCCTCCAATATTTAATACTTCCTGCTCTCTTCCTTCGTCAAGCGATACAGAAGCCTGATTGTCGTTTGTCCCGAACAGGCTGCCTGCCACATAGCTGGAGCCTTCAAATGCCGTGCCTGCTACAAGCCCGAATACAAGGGCAAGGGAAGCGCATTTTGCAATCTTGATCCCAAAATTGGAGCTGGAATTTGTATTGCCTTCCGTCTTTCTGGCTGCGCGTCTTTGTTCGCGCGCTGCTTTTTTCTGCTGCTTTGCATCATTGTAGGTATTCCAGCCTGCTGACTGGCTGTCTGCATTGCCGTAAATATTGCTGTAGTTATTTCCATAATTTTGCTGTGTGCTGCTGTAAGCACTCCCATTCGATGCGTCTGACTGGGTATTGTAAGCGCTGCCATATCCGGCGGATGAGCCTTGCTGGGTGCCGCCAGTTTCCTGCTGAGTATTGGCATAGCTGCCGCCTGCATAGGCACCGGCTGTATTTTCGTCCGCGCGCCATACATTGTTTGGATTTTTCTGCTCCTGGTTCAGATAGCTGTAGCTGTAAGTAGAACCGGATTCCGTCTGGCTGGCGGATGCATTGCCTGGATCTGCTGTATTTGCCGTATAGTTTGCTGCGTTTGTATTGTTTTCTGTGCTGCCCGTATTCATGTTATTGTTGTTCATGTTGTTGTTCATATTATTGTTTTCCATAATAGTAAGCTCCTTTCTGCTGCTTCTGTTCTTATTTGATATTTTTGATTTCTGTTTCTGATTTCTTATGGATCCTTGCTGTTTTCTTTTTATAAGCTGTTCATTCTTGTTTGAATGAGTATTGGCTGTTTGTTGTTTACAAGTAGCAGTTTACCGTGTAATTGTGTTTGTTTTGTGATTAAAATTCCATAAAATCGTGAAATTGTGTGTCTTTTTTGTGACACATAAAAAAACTCCTTATGGCCTTTCTGGCAGCACTGTATTTACAGTGTCCCAAAAAGGCTATAAGGAGCATCCTGTCCCGAATATTTCATTTTCATTTCTAAAATCATACTTACTTCATAACCGGGATCCACAATTCGCAAAATAATCCAGCCGTATTTTCATCAAAATACACCTCATAATCCGTCTCCTCCAAAACCTGATAACCGCTGCATGGAAGAAATTCTTGATAGAACCTCTCCCATGCAGTGCCAATACAGTCTCCGTCTTTACCGGCACACTGAAATACCGCATAGGTACAGCCTTCCGTATCCCAGTACTGGCAGCCGTTTTCCTGTAAGAGCACTTGTTCGCCGTCTGTTGGCTCGCTGCTCAGCAGCACGCCGACGCCGTATGCAAAGCTTGTTTCCTGTCCGCTGAGCGGCGCGCAAAGCCCATACAGCCTGCCTTGCTCTGCACATTGCAGCGACCTTAACAGTTGGATTTGATTGCAGGCATAGCATTCACCCCAAAAATCAGAAATCGCATGATTGCCGTCCTCGTGAATGATCTCTACCGGAAAATCCCTGACGCTCGCCGCAAACCTTTGTTTCTCCTTTTTTTCGATCCGGTAATCGATCTTGGTGCCGCCCTCAAAAGAAACTCTGAGCGTCAGCGCGCCGAACAGAACAAGCTGCGCTCCGGCGGATTTGGCATATTTCGGTGCGATTCCATGAAAACGCGTAAACGCCTTGGTAAATCCATCCTGTGTCTCAAACCCGTATTTCATGGCAATATCAACGATTTTGGAGCCTGTCTCGGCAAGCTCCTGGCCTGCCAGAGAAAGCCTTCTGTTTCTGACATAAGTATTGAACGTCATACCAGTGATAAAACTGAATGCTCTGTGAAATTCGTACGGTGATACGTTTACTGCTTTTGCCACATCCTCAAAATGTATGTCTTCCAGCAAATGTTCCTCCGTATAACAGACTGCCTTTTGCAGCATACCGATCCATTCCATCAAAAAACTGTCTCCTTCATCTTTAAAGCATCTGATTCATGGATAGCACGGCTCGTAATGTCCGAATCGCTTCTTCGATGGAAAGGCAGGATGGCTTGCCGTCTTTCAGGCATTGTACAACATGTTCGATTGCCGACTGGTAGCAGTCTGACTGCGGCAGGGGTATTTCCATTTTTTCATCATCTAAAAACAATTCCAGCTTCGTCTCCGTCCGCCCATCGGCATAGCCATCCTCATAATAGCGGATCACGGCGTGTTCCAATACAGCCTCATAGCCGACCGAAAAAGGGTATGCCCTGGGCATCGCCGAAGCGCCTCTGACATAAGCGGCTGCATCTTTATATTGCAGACAGGCGGTTACAAGCGACTGCTCTTTTCTCACATCGATCCGGTTCACAGAAAGATTCTCCGCCTCTCCCATGCATCTTGTCACAAAGTCCAGATCATGTATCATGAAATTGAGCCCTATATGCGTACTGTCCAGATTTCCCCACCAGGGCGGGCTCTCCCTTTTTACCTGCAATTCCTTCAGCCTGCCGTACGTATTTTCTTTTATCGCTTGATAAAGATATTGATAAGGATATTCGAACCGCAGAAATAAATCTGCAAACACCCTTCTGCCGCACTGCCCTGCGGCATGTAAAATCCCCTCTGCATCTGCCAGAGACTCCGTTACAGGCGTTTCGATAAAAACGTGCTTTCCGGCGTGAAGCGCTTTGAGCGCCATCTCTTTGTGCAGATGATTCGGCAGGCAAATATCTACAAGCGCAATGTTGTCATCCTGCCAGACCGTGTCCATCTCCGTTGTGATTTCAACCTGAAATTTATCCTGCAATTCCTGCAATTTCTCTTTGTTTCTTCCCCATACGGCCACACTGTCAATATCTGGCATCTTTGCGTACAACTGGGCATGATATGCGCCAAACCCTGTTCCTAAAACTGCTACTTTCATAAGATTCTCCCTTCTTTCGGCTTGCGGAGCTGTCACAGTATTTCATCTTCTCCTAATCTTAGGTTCATCTTACCTTATGCACAGTTTTCATTCTCTGTCTGGCTTGCGCAGTTTTGTCAAATTTCTTCCGTCAATATGCTTTTACCTGTACAGACGTATTCCCGGATTCCCGGATCATCTGGCGGTATTCTGTCAGGCAGCTTTGCGGTACGTAGATGATTGCCTTTGACGAGATCCCCCGAAACGCGTCCTCTCCGATATATTCGATCTGCTCGGATTTGATCTTGATCTTTTTCAACTGCTTGCATCCATAAAAAGCTTCTTCTCCGATCTGTGCTACATTCTGCCCGATCGTCAGCGTTTTTACTTTCTTTTGATTGCGGATACAGCCGTCATCCATGACGTTGACCTCATAGATCTCGCCGTCAATCCTTACCGTTGCCGGGATGCTGATGCTTGTAGCTGTCTTGGAAGTACATTGCGTATACTGCGCCGTACCGTCCTCTTCCCAGACAGCATATACGCCTTTTCCTGACGTCCCTACACGGATCGGCTCATCGCCTGGCTCAGTGCTGCCCTGGGTGCTGCCATTGATGTTGCTCGACTGTTCTCCAGCCGGGGAGCCATTGATATTTGTACCGGTTCCATTCGTGCCGGAATTTGACGGATCGATTGGCGTGCCGGTGATATTGGTGCCGGAGTTCGTTGTGCCGTTTGGCGTGCCGGTAATATTGGTGCCGGAGTTTGTTGTGCCGTTCACATTTGTGCCAGAGCTGCCCTGGGTGCCTGAGGAACCGGAGCGGATGACTTCGATCCTTGCCGATGCCCCCTGTGTGGAATCTGCATATGCATTCGCATACAGATACAGCACGTCGGATCTTTCATCGGCACCGACGTACAAGACGCCGTTGTCCATAATCCTCGTAAACTGCGAGCTGCTGCCGCTTAGCTGCCAGTCAATACGCTGGGACGGCTGCCCGTATCCGGTCACTGTCGCGGTAAATACCTGGCTGGAGCCTGCCCTGACGGTACAGTCCTGCGGCGTTAAAGTCACCCCCGTAATCGTATAATTTGGCGTCGTTGGATTCCACGACGGGTTAGACGGATTCGTGGTGGTGCTTCCATAAGGCGTCCTTGTCGTATATACTTTCAGGCATACATTGTTGCTGTCTGGTACGTGGCTGCTGGCGGAGCAGGCGATTGGCACCGCTTCGCTGTTGCCGTTAACCTCTGCGCGCAGCTCCAGTGAGCCGTATACCTGGATCGGATTTGGAAGCTGGAACGTATGATAACCCGTCTGTGCCATCGTGCCGCCGCAGCCTGCCAATTCCTGGTTGTTCAGGTAAAAGCGGTAATTTGCCCCCGCTTTTACATAAGTGGAAAATCCGGTGAGCCACTGCGCACTGCCGTTCAGCCGGAAGGACTGGCTGTAGCTGGTACCGGAAGCAAAATCGTACAGCCCGCGGTAATCGGTCTCATAAATATAGTCATATAGCTTGGAGCGGTCTACGACCTGCGTCACCGCAAAAGCATCCTGAAAATAATTATCATAAGAGATCCAGTAATAGCCGGTATTTCCGCCGATACTGCTGCTGTCGTACTTGCCCCAACTGTTTTTTACAAGAAATGCGCCTTTATTTGTCGGCTGATGCGGTGTCGTGAGGCTGTTGTAAAACCACTGCGGGGCAAAATCATCGTTCCACCCTACGACAGTCACGCCATGGTTTACGCCGGGGCTTGCTTCCTGCGGATAATAATAGGCGCCGTCCTTTGTCATCGCCATACGGTCTTGTGCAGTAAAATAAACGCTGACACCCGCTGCGCCGTAGGACACGACAAGATTTTTAATATTTTGGATATAACTCTGCTTGCTTAGCTGGTTGTCCCTTTGATACCTGCCCAGCTCTGCGGTCTCGCTCACGTAATAATCGGTCAGGCTGGAATTTGATTCCAGGCGCGGCCCGTACACGCTGCCCCTCGTCCAGTAGGCGAGCGCCTGATGGTAGTTTCCTCCTGTATACAGATCCGAAAACGCATACGTGCCGCCGCTTAACTGGCTGATCATATCCCACTCGCTGAAATTGACCTGTGAAACAGCCGATGTTTTCATCAAATAAGATTCCAGTACTGCGTTCGCCATATATGCCCAGCAGTAATTCGTCTGCGCCTGGTCTTCCACATCGGTAGCATATGCGATATAGTTTAGATTTGTATTATAGCTGGACGCCAATGCGGATGTATTTGCCTGTACCTGCTGGCGCGGCGCTGCCGCAGACATTGGCAGCATAGCGGCCGTTAACAGCAGTGTCAGCAGCTTTTTTGCTCTTTTTGCTTTTATCATAAAAAGAATCCCCCTTTTCGCACATCTTATGTGCCCGATTTTACAAATAAATGCTTGCAAATACGCAAAGTATCGTTTATAATCAGTACAGAGGCAATAGAGATATGGTTCCCTATTACCCTTAGACGGAAACTTATAAAAACTATTTTATAGTTACACAAGCTATCCTCTAGTGCTAGTAGAGGATAGCATTTTCTATCTATTTACGGTTGTTGTTTTCCGTTTCTGAAAAGGGCAACCGTGGAGCCATCTCTCTACTTATCTGTACTGATATGGATGATTATAACATATTAGGCAAGAGATTGCTATCATAAATACAAAAAAGAACCGTCCAGCCTTTTGCCGGCGGTTCTTTTTTTGCTTTATATGGAAAATCTTTATTCGACCGTAACCGATTTTGCCAGGTTTCTTGGCTTATCTACATCCAGCCCTTTTCCCACGGATACGTAATAGCTGAATAGCTGCAATGGGATAATTGCCAGCGAATTGGTAAAATAGCGGTTTGTCTTTGGGATATAGACGACATAATCCGCCGTTTTTTCTATCTCCGTATTATCCTCGTTTGTCACTGCCATAACAAAAGCGCCGCGCGTGCGTACTTCTACGATATTGCTGAGCACTTTTTTGTACAGGCTCTCCTGGGTGACGACAGCCGTCACAAGGGTGCCTTCTTCGATCAGTGAGATCGTGCCGTGTTTGAGCTCCCCGGCTGCATAAGCCTCGGAGTGGATATAGGAGATCTCCTTGAGCTTTAACGAGCCTTCCAGAGAGATGGCATGGTCGATGCCCCTGCCGATAAAGAACACATCGCGCGCCGCCAGGTAACGGTTTGCAAAACGCTGGATATTTTCTTTATTTGCCAAAAGCATCTGTATCTGCGCAGGAATCGCTTTCAGGTCCTTAATCATGGAAGCTGCTGCTTCGTCGCTTAATTTCCCCCGAACGAGTGCAAATTTTATCGCAAGCAGGTATTCGGCGATTAACTGTGCCGAGTATGCTTTCGTCGTCGCTACTGCGATTTCCGGCCCTGCCCATGTATACATCACGCGGTCTGCTTCGCGGGCAATCGAGCTGCCTACGACGTTTACGATTCCAAGCGTCAGCGCGCCGCGTTTTTTTGCCTCACGCAGTGCTGCCAGGGAATCGGCTGTCTCGCCGGACTGGCTGATAATGATAATGAGCGTGCCTTCCTCTACGATCGGGTCGCGGTATCGGAACTCGCTGGCAAGGTCTACTTCGACCGGAATCCGCGCTAACCCTTCAAATACATATTTTCCAGTAATGCCGGTATGGTATGCGGAGCCACACGCAACAATATGGATCTTGCGCAGCGCCCGGATCTCGTCGTCACTCATGCCCAGCTCTTCAATCACAATCCTGCCGTCTTTGATGCGCGGATTCAGCGTGTCGCTGACCGTCTTTGGCTGTTCGTACATTTCCTTTAACATAAAATGCTCGTAGCCGCCTTTTTCCGCCGCATTGATGTCCCATTCGATCTTTTTCGGCTCTTTTTCAATCTCCTCGCCGTCAATATTGAAAAAGTTGACCGCATCTTTGCTTAGTACCGCAATTTCCTCGTTTTGGATAAAATATACTTCACGCGTATATTTTAATACCGCAGGCACATCGGAGGCGATCAGGCTGCCTTCGTCATTCTGCCCTACGATCAGCGGGCTGTCTTTGCGGACAGAATAGACTAAGTCTGGATGGTCGGCAAAGATAATGCCGAGGGCGTAGGAGCCTTCCAAGCGCTGCATCACCTTTACGATCGCTTCTATTGGAGATGTCTTTGGAGATGCCTTTGGAGATGTCTTTGGAGATGTCTCATCATTGTAATAATAGCCCAGCAGCATTGCCACGACCTCAGTATCTGTCTCCGAGCGGAATTCATAGCCTTTTTTCTGTAGTTTTTTTCTGAGCTTTAAATAGTTTTCGATAATGCCGTTGTGCACGACTGCGATTGTCTCATCCTGGTTGTAATGCGGATGCGCGTTGTTGTCGCTCGGCGCGCCGTGTGTCGCCCATCTTGTGTGCCCGATCCCGACTGTTCCCGGCATTGCGCTGCCCCCATGTGTCTGTTCGTCTAATACCTTCAGCCTGCCGGCTGCCTTCTGCACACGAATCTTCTTTCCGTCATAAACCGCCATCCCGGCGGAATCATAGCCCCTGTATTCGAGCTTGGAAAGTCCGTCCAAAAGGATCGGCGCAGCCTGTTTTTTTCCAATATATCCTACTATTCCACACATGTCCTGCTCCTTTTACTAAAAATCTGTTCGTATCTGTCTGTAATGTATTCCCAACTGTAGTATTTTGCAATCCGCTCCCTTGCCGCCGCCCCGAGCGCTTCCGCCTGCTGCTGCGGCATCGCATCGGCATGATGGATCACTGACGCCAGGCCGCCTTCTTCCTTGTTCCAGTACAGCGCACTGTCACCTGCCACCTCCCGGTTAAACCCTACGTCTAAAAGCAGGTTCAGCCTGGTCGCTGCCAGTGCTTCCAAAAGGCTCGGATTCGTGCCGCCGACCTCGTGGCCGTGAAAATATCCATATGCGTCCTCACGGATTTTTTTCAGCAGTTCTTTGTCATAGACCGTTCCCACAAAGCGGATCCGGGGATCCTTGTCAAACCCGGTACGTTTCTTTAACGTATCCAGAAAGCTGTCGTTTACCTCGGTAATGAGTACAAATGCCTTTTTCGTATCTGACCGCATAAATTCCCGCAGCATCGTTTCATAGTTGTTTTCCGGCACAAAGCGACCGACAACAAGATAATACTCCTGCCTTTTCACATGATGCGCCGCATACCACGCCGCCAGCTCCTCATTGTCCTGCGAAAGCCCGGAGCGCGCTGTCTCCGCCCCATAGGCAATGTATTCGGTCTTTGGGCTATACTTTGCATATTCTTTCTGTATATACGCTTCGATGTTGCGGCTGTCACAGATTAACAGGTCTGCATACTTAACCATCAGACGCTCTGAGTATTTCCAGTACCGGCGCACCGGAGCGCTCCATTTTGCCCGCAGAAATTCATGCCCGTCCGGATTGACAAAAAGCTCCCCGCCCAGCGCATGGATCTGCTGCCGAAAGCGGCTGATAAACGGCCCGATCCGACATGCCAGCACATAAAAGACCGGATGCGGGATCTGCCTTCTCTGTGCATACGCCACAAAATAGCGCAGCGCTTCGACATCATACGCGATCGCCCGCGCAGAGCCGAGCCGCCGCCATGGAAACACCACGCACTGTGCGTGATGGCAGCGATAACGCGCCTTCCCGGGATCGTACTCCTGCGGGCTTGCAGCGCAGGCTACATGATAGCGGATGTGCCTGTCTGTCTGGTACTGCGCCAATTTGTCTACGAATGTCTCAAAGCCGCCGTATTGTGCAGGAATCCCTTTACATCCTATGATAAATACATGCTGTATGTGATTGTTTTGACAAAATTTGTTTTCAGCAGCCATAACCATGCACCACCATACCTTTCCGTTTCTTCCTAAAAGATCATTGCCCGTCATCCGCCTCCTGCCCCGCATACTGATCCTCCGACACGCCGGTTACCTGCTCGTCCCCGACGCCCTTTCCGGTATCCGCTGCGATTGTCCTGCTTAATTCCAGCACTGTATTGGACGGCATATAGTCATATTCGCCAAACAGGTACGCGTGCAGCTCCCTGACATTTTTCTCCAGGTCGCACGGCGCCACAATATATTTTCTGGACAGGTCAAACACATACAGCTCGAACGGGAAGCCGGTCGTGCCTTCCAGCTCGTAGTTTAATAATTGGGATGCCATTGAGATCAACTGCATCTCGGTAAGGTCTGTGCTGATATCCTCTAACACCGCGTCGATGATCTTATTGATCGTGAAGATGCTGGAGGATTTTGTCTTTTCGATAATCTTAGACAGCACCTCCCTCTGCCTCTGGGCGCGGCGGAAATCACTGGAATCATGCCGGATGCGGCAATATGCCGTCGCCTGCACGCCGTCTAAAGTCTGGACGCCCGGATGGTCGACCATATGCGGCTCCAGCCCTGTGTACGCTGCGGTCTCCGCGATGTAAATATTGATCTCATCCATCATCGCGCCTTCCTCCACATTGATCTCCAGGCCGCCTAACAGGTCGATCACCTTACATACCGCATAAAAGTCCACTGCCACATAATCTGCGATATCCAGGTCAAAATTCTGGTTCAGCATACGCACCGCCTGCTCCGGCCCGCCGTGGTTATACGCATAGTTTGCCTTCCAGAAATAAGGCTCGGCGCTTGTACCGACGTTCAGGTACGTGTCGCGGTAGACCGATACGACCTTGACTTCTTTTGTATCGTTGTTAATGCTGGCAATCATGATAAGGTCGCTGTTACCGGATGTAAACACACCGCTTTTCTCATTGTCAAGCCCAAAAATGGCAATGTTGGTATAGCCCTTTAATACTTCCTGTGTCGTCTGCCCAAGGTCATCGTTGACAACATCCTGCGTTTCGATATTATCGACATGCTCGATCTTTTGATACTTTGACCAGAGAAACAGTGCTGCCAGCAGAACGAGCAGCAGGAGCATCTCTATGATAAAAATAATAATTTTGTGTTTTTTCCGCTTTCTTTTCTTCTGATTCTGATTGCTCCCCAATTCCGGTACACTCCCTTCTCCTGTGTGCACATCAATGGCTACTGTGCCGCCGGCTCTGATACTTCCGTATCGGATGTATCATCCGGCTGCGTGCCAGCCGCCTGGCTCCCCTTTGTATAGTGGTCTGCCTCTACGCCGGTGCTTTCCGCATCATCCAGCCCCTTTCCAGTTTCCTGGATCACTGCCTGGCTAAAGCTTGTGACAGTATTGGACGGCGTATAGTTAAAATCGTTGAACAAATATTTATGCAGATCCGTCACATTTGTAACCAGATCACACGGAATCACGACAGACCCCTTGCTGCCGCCGAGGTTTGCCGTTGTCAGCCGAAACGGGAACCCGGTCGTATCCGCCAGCTCATAATTCATAAGCTGGGAGGCAAGCGATACCATCTCGCCAGCCGTAAAGTTTGTGCTGATATCGTCCAGTACAGAGTCTATGATCTTGTTGATTGTCAGCAGGTCCGCCTGTTTTGCTTTTGCCACCATCTTGGATATGACCTCACGCTGCCTCTGGGCACGCTTAAAGTCGTCGCCTGCCGTATAGCGGATTCTGCAATAAGAAGTCGCCTGTACGCCGTCCAGCGTATACGTTCCCGGCTGGCTAATCGACTGTGACTCATGCCCGGTCACCTGCGACGTCTCATTAATATAAAAATCCATCCACTTAGCCTCTGCTGCGTCGATCTCGACCTCAACGCCGCCTAACAGGTCGATTGCCTCGGTCACTGCCTGGAAGTCAACAACGACATAATCCTGAATATCCAGGTCGAGGTTGCGGTTCAGCATTCTGACTGCTTCCTCTGCGCCGCCTTTATTATAAGCATAATTTGCCTTGCGGAAATTATACGATCCGTCGCCACTCACGTTCAAAAAGGTATCACGGAATACGGAGACGAGCCTTACCTCTTTTGTATCATTGTTAATGCTTGCGATCATGATAACATCACTGTTACCGGCGTCAAAGCTGCCGTTGGAACGGTTGTCCAGCCCAAACAGCGCGATATTGGTATATCCCTTTAGCACTTCCTGGACGGACTGGTCCATGTCCTCATTGATAATATCCTGTGTCCCGATCATATCCGGCTGGCGGTCCAGCTTTTGATATTTAGACCAGACAAACAGCCCTGCCAGCACAACCAGCAATAACAGGATCTCTATGGTAAAAATGATAATTCGGTGTTTTTTCTTTTTTGCTCTTGATGCGCTCATTTCCTTTCCCTTTCTGCATTCGTAGTTTTGCTTGATTTACCGCCCGGCAAGCCGGCGCAGAAGCAGCAGCCGGTTTTTGATCATGACCGGCACTGTGTTCCTGCCAAAATCAGAGACCGTCCCCTGGTGCCTGCGGTAATACAACAAAGGCTCTTTTAAAAAGACGCAGCCGCCTTTATGCCTGTCATTGAGAATTCCAATCCACTGGTCATGCATCTGGATATCGTCTGGAATCGGCAGAATATACGGCACCAGTTCCCTCCGCAGAGCCATACAGCAGCCAATGTATTTGTTTTTCCAAAGATTGCGCCATACGCCTGCCCCAGATCCGCGGTATGCAAAAAATGACGGATAGATCACCTGCTTTCGCTCTGCATCCGTCACAATGCAGTCATGCACAACGACATGGCATTTTTTTTCACGAAATACAGCAAGCACGCGCTCCACTTTATTCGGCATCCATACGTCGTCCTGGTCGGCAAGAAAAATATAGGCGCCGTCTGCATGTGCGATGGCATTGGCAATATTTTGCTTTGTCCCTTTGCCTTGCCCATAGACCAGGCGGATGCGCGCATCGCTCCTGGCATAAGAGCGTACGATGCGAAGCGTCCGGTCTGTGGAGCCGTCGTCTGATATCACAATTTCATCCCGTCCGCCAAGCTGCCGCAAAATGGAATCCAACTGTTCTTCCAGATATGCTTCCCCGTTATATACTGCCATTGCTACCGATACCCGTTTCATGCATTCCCTTCCTTTCCCACATTGCTTCCTTACTTTGAACCATCCCCAGACAGCACCACCTGTATCGTACGAAACAAGATTTTCAGATCCAGGCTCAAAGACCATTCTGATATATACCGCGTATCCAGTGCCACGACTTTTTCAAAATCGGTAATATCGTTGCGCCCGCTGACCTGCCACATACCGGTCAGCCCAGGCTTAATGCCAAGGCGCCCTCTGTGGTGGAGCTGGTAATGCTCGACTTCATCAATCGTAGGCGGCCTTGTGCCGACAAGGCTCATTTCCCCCTTAAGCACGTTCCAAAACTGCGGCAGCTCGTCGATCGAGTATTTACGGATAAAGCGCCCAATCGGAAAGATCCTCGGATCGTCCGTCATCTTAAACATCAGGCCATCCATCTCATTGCAGTCCATCAGGTCCTGCTTGCGCTCCTCCGCGTCAATATACATCGAGCGAAATTTGTAAATACGAAAAATACGCCCGTTTTTGCCTACGCGCTCCTGGCTGAATAAAACCGGGCCGGGAGACTGTAGCTTGATCGCCGGTGCAAAAATCACAAACGCAACTGCTGCAAAGACCAGCCCTACCAGGCTCCCTGCAATATCCATCACGCGCTTGAAAAACATCTCCGGCGGCGACGCGATATGCATACTCGTCGTCAGAACCATGTAATTGCCGCATTTTTCCAACACCTTATTCGGCATCAGCGCCGTCTGCGGGATCAGGTTGAAATGGACGGTAATGCCATACTCAATAAGCTGGTTGGCAAGCGCCTCGCTCGAATCCCTTGTATTGCCATTGATAAATACTTCGTCTACGACATGCGTCCTTACATATTCGTAAAAATCATCCGCATTCGCTACGACTGGAACTCCCCGGACAGTCTCGCCCTTGCGCGGCCTGTCCACAATCACGATCCCGCTGATCTCAAAATCCCGGTACGTATCGTGTTCAAAATCCCGCACGCATTCCTCCGCATATCGGTCTACGGTCAGGATAATCATGACCGCATTGCTGCGCTTTTTTTTGATACGGCTGCGCACAAACTGTTTATAGATGCAGTGCACGATATATTCATAAATAATCGACATAATCCAGAACGTAAACAGGCTCTCCCTGGAGTATACCGCCGACATCTTTGCCGCATACAGATAAACAAGCATCCCTACAAAGATAATCGTACAGGTCGCCGCTACCTCTTCCAGCTCTGTAAACGCGTCACGCTTAATAATATCCTGATAAGACTCTTTAAAAAACACGACGCACAGATTCAAAAGGACAAGGATCACAGCAAGCCGCAAATATGGTTCGCTGGCATACGGGTTCATCCAGCCATGGCGCATGATATATCCCGTAATAAATGCCAACTGAAGCAATACGATATCCAAAATTGTAAAATCCAGATGCTTTGTCCATCCGACGTTGTCTTTCCTATACATTTTGCTCCTTTAGATTTCTTAGGTGGATATACAGCCAACTGTCTGAATAATCCTCCCGCTCTTTCAATGTCATTGTGCTGTATTTATCATATGTAAGTTTGACCTGAAACATTTCCTGCTCTCCGCATTTGTAACATTCCACATTTTTCCTGCGGGACACCGTGCGCATCCAGCCGCATTTCGGACAAATATATACTTTGATCATCCGCCTAAATCCTTTCTTTCCCTTCTTTATTTTTGGCCGTCTTCACTCTGTATAACGTGTAGTTTTCACTCTGCATTACCGGCATGACGGAAATCTGCGACAGATAGCTGTCCATATCAAATTCCGTACGGATTACCAGATAATCCACGCCGTTTTTATCCAAACTGCGCCGCAGCGCCTGTTGATTCATCTTTAATCCTTCGTTGACTGCTGCGATCATGTGCTGCTGATGCACATATTTTTTAAAATCATAACCATGTTTTGCCTGATACAAATACGCATTTCTGGAAATCGCCCATAAAATACGCGGCTCATACGTACGTACCTGATACTCCAGATACATATCAAACGCTGCCCTCGGCTGCTCGTCGCCTTCCCAATCCTCCATAATTGCATCCGCGATTGTAAGGACATTCGGGTCAAGCCCATAACTGTTTTTCGGCAGGTTCAGGTTCTCCCTGTTCAAAAAAAACAGGTTTGTCCCAAATCCCAGGCAGATCACAAACAATACCGCCGCAAGCAGCCTCCTGCGTCGCCTGCCGTCAAAAAACGCTTCCGTAAACTGGTATGCAATCAGAAATAAAACTGGCAGCATCCAGAAAAACCGGTAATACGTTGTCGCATTCGTTATTTTGCCCACAACCCGATAAGCCAATTCATTAAATACAAACACAACCGACAAAACCACTGCCGCAAGTGCTTTTTTCCCAGTACGTCCTCCCTGCTTTTTATCCCTCCAGTATAAAAGCACCAGACAGACTGCAAATGCCGCCAGATACAGCGAATCTCCCTGATACTGTCTCAGTACGCCTGCCATACTCTATACCTCCACGACCAGCAATCCTCTGGTAAACGCTAAATATACCACTAAATAGCATACATTTGGCATCATACAGCAAATGCCCCGCAGGGCAAGCGCGCCGTCCCACCGCCGCTCCACCAGCAAATGCGCCAGCAGCATCAGCCCAATCAGCGCCGGCACCAAAACGAGCGACGACATAGAAACCGCAACGCTTGCAAATGCCACTAGAAACAGCTCCTTCCAGCTATGCTCCTCCGCGCTGTTTTTCCAGAGGCGGTAGAGCAGATAGCACGCCATCGGCAGGACGACATTGGCACAATAGGACTTTGCCTCATAGTTGCGCAGCAGCAGAAACTGTGCTGTCGTATCATAGACATCCCAGAAGATCGTAAGCACGATCGTAATGGTCACAAGCACGGCTGCTTTTTTCTGGTCTCTGTGAAAAACCTCCATCGCAAAGCTGTATACGACCGCGTTTGTCAGCAGCACACACAAGACGCCTGCCACATATTTTTGCAGCACCAGCGCTGAGATGCCGGTTATCTGGCTGATCCACGCCGTATTCATATAAAACGAGGACAATGCATACCGCAGCTCCAGATGGCTGCGCAGCAATCCGCTGCTTCCATCATAAATGTACATCGTATCTGTGGCTACGGACGTCGCCATATTCCCGATATAATAAGCAAAATCCCAGCCGATCCTGCGCTGCATCAGTACTGCTGTCGCACATTCACAGACAACCGCAGCTCCCATCAGCGCAAACAGCAGCCTTCCTGCGCCAGCCAGGCGCGAACCCCCTCCTGCCGCTTTCTGGTGTGACAGGCGGCTTTTATCCGGCTGCGCATCCTGTCTCACAATCCACGCAGCCGCAGCAACGCCGGCTGTCAGCAGCACCAGCCATACCGCGCCAAGCACATGCAGCCTTTGCTTTGTCAGGATCATTGCCTCCGCAACGATCTGAAACGCCGCAAAATACAGAAAAAATCCGATGCAGAATATCTCCGGCACAGCCGGGCGAAATCGGCATTTGATGCAAAACGCCTTTCCAAGCAGGCAATATGCCAACATACTGAGCAATAAAATACTGACACTGAAAAATACCTGCATGTCACACTCCTTTCCATCCTTCTTCTTATTTATTTACGACATATAATCATTATACAACGGCAGCACCTCCCCTGTACTCCCCTGCATTTTTATCTTGCCTTCGTGCAGCCACAGGATAGTGTCACACAGCTTTTCAAGTGTCTCCGTACTATGTGACACAATGATCACCGTCCGCTCTTCATTCGTAATTAATTCTTTCATCTTTGCGTAGCTTTTTTTCTTAAAGCGCACATCCCCAACGCTTAACACCTCGTCGATCAGCATGATCTCTGTCTCCAAAATCGCCGTGATCGAAAATGCCAGCTTCGAATACATGCCGCTTGAATACGTACGCACCGGCTTGTCAATAAACCCCTCAAGCTCGGAAAACTCTATAATTTCATCCAATTTGGCAAAAATCTGTTCTTCACTGAAACCTAACAGCATCCCGCTCAGAAAGATATTCTCTCTCCCGGTCAGCTTCTTTTGAAAGCCTACGCCGATGGACAGCAGCGATACCGTATGCCCATGCAGGTCGATTGTCCCTTCGTCTGCGGCAAAAATCCCGGCGATTGCCCGCAGCATCGTCGATTTCCCGCTGCCGTTTTTGCCGACAATCCCCATAATCTCTCCCTTTGGCACCGCAAAGGAAATCCCCTTGACTGCTTCAAACACATCGACCTCAGATTTTCTCAGGCTGAACAGGCTGTTTTTGATTGATATGCGATTTAAGCATTTGTAGCGGATTTTCAGGCCTGAAACTTCTATTGCATATTCTTTTGTATATTCTTTTGCTTTTGCATATTCCTTTGCTGCCTCCATATCCATCCATCTCTTTCTCAATCTTCTTATCCAATACTCTGTCCCTGCATTACATTACTTTTACATAACTGTTTTCATGCTGGTAAATATTGCGCACGCCGACGACAGATAGCACCACGCCGATCACGAACCATGCCAGCACCGCGCCCCACTCCGGCATCGTCTGGTAGATCAGTACCCGGCGCATCGAATCTACGATCAGCGCCATCGGATTGCATTTTAACAGCAGGCTGCTGTATGGGTACGGCACCCGGTTGCTGATCGAATAAAAAATTCCGGTCAGATAAAACAGCAGCTTTAGCACAACCGTCACGACGTTCGCCAGATCCTCTACATAGACCCCGAAATGCAGCAGCACACTGCTGAACGCAAATGTCACGACAAGCAGCACGACAAACAGCGGCGCCAGAAAAACCACTTTCCAGTCCACCGGAACACGGTAGCCGGCCATCATAATGACAACAAGCGAAAATGCAATCACCATCTTAAACCCATTGGAACAGATCTTTACAAAGATCAGTATAAATTTGGGGATATACACTTTGGATACGATCGATTTGTTCGCGGCGACCAGCTTCACGCTCTGCCGCAGGCAGCCGGAAAAAAAGTTCCAGCTATTGTAGCCGATAAAAATAAATACAGGCAGATACGGCTCTCCCTTCTGAAAGACAATCACTGCCACAAACGAATAGACAATCATAAACAGCATCGGGTCCAAAATCCACCACATCCAGCTCAGATGAGAATTCGCCACCTCTGATTTTAATTCGGATTTTGCCGCGTATATTGTATATTTGCGGTATTTTTTTATATCACTGATAAATCGGTTCAATTTTTCACTCCTCGTATCTGTTTGCCGCCGGCAGGCGCAAAATATTTGCACACTCCGTTCAGCGTATAAAAAACCATATAATAAAACGCCTGTATCCGCCCATATCCCAGATACCGGTAAGAGCCATACTGCATCACGGCGGACTTCCATTTATTTCTGGACTTTCCTTTGGCGCTCAGCCTGCACTTTAACGCAGGCACATCTACGCCCGCCGCAGTCCCATATTTTTTCAGTATCCGCAGCCATAAAATATAATCCTCGTGATACTGGTCGCATACAAACCCAAACTCCCTCGCCACATCCGTCCGCAGCACCACGGAGCCGCATGGAATCACATTTGTCCGCAGCAGCATCCGGTACGTAATCTGCGCCGGCACTCCAATCGTACGTCCCTGCGCCGAACCGTCATGCCGCATCAGCTCCCTGCCTGTACAGCAGAGCACTGCCTTTGTACGGCGGATACATTCCATCTGTATGCTGAGCTTGTCCGCATCCCACCAGTCATCCGCATCCAGAAAAGCCACATACATCCCCTGTGACTTTCGGATGCCCAGATTGCGCGCCGCTGCTACGCCGCGGTTTTTCCTCTGGCGCAGGTAACGGATCCGCGGGTCTGCTGCCGCATACGTCCTTGCCACTTCCATCGTATTGTCGGTAGAACAGTCGTCGATGATAAGCAGCTCCCACGCTTCTTTGCATGTCTGGCTTTGTACGGATGTAATTGCCTGCCCGAGATACTGCGCAGCCTGATATGCAGGCATAATGACGGATATCACTGGCTTGCCCGTTTCTTTTTTCATATTCCCACCCATTCCAATTTCTGCACCATGCATTTCACTGCCTACCGTGTCCCTTTTTCTGTCTTTAACGCTGTTTTCTGGCTGTCGTCTACGCCCTCTGACTTTTCCTTTTGAAACAGGATCTTTACGGTCAGCAGGATCAGCTTAAGATCCAGCCAGAGTGAATAATTTTCGATATATGTCAGGTCCAGCTTTAATTTGTCATACGGCACTGTATTATACTGCCCGTACACCTGCGCATACCCGGTCAGCCCTGCCTTTACCTTGAGCCGGAACCGAAACTGCGGGATGCTCTGCTCATATTCTTTTGTAATCTCTTCCCGTTCCGGACGCGGCCCGACAAAAGACATATCGCCGATCAGCACGTTAAAAAGCTGCGGCAGCTCGTCCACATGCAGCCTGCGAATCACCTTTCCGACCGGCGTGATCCTGTCATCGTGCTCGCTCGCTAACCTTGCGCCCCGCTTTTCCGATTCTACGATCATACTGCGGAACTTATAGATCCGAAACGGCTTGCCATCTTTGGTAATCCGCTCCTGCGAATAAAGCACCGGGCCGCCGTCGTACAGCTTTATCGCAGCCGCAATCACAAGCATGACCGGCGACGCCGCGATACAGCCGCCCAGCCCGATGAAAATATCCATAGCGCGTTTGCAAAAGCTCTGCCCAAACGTCATACCTTGGTTGCGGAACAGCAAAAGCGGCGAATCAAACAGGTCGATCTCCGATGCGCTGATAATCATAATATCTGAGATCTTCGGCACCGAATAGCAGCGGATATTATGCTGGAAGCAGAACTTTAAAAACAAGTTGCGTTCATGGGACGGGATATCTCCAATAATCACAGACTCGTATTGTGCAATTTTTAGTAAAATCGTCTCGATCCCTGCTTTTAAATGCACCGTTTCCTTTACCTGGTACTTATCCCCGCGCGACTGGAGCTTGCGGATCAGCGCTTTCGGGCTGATATCCCCATAAATAAGCAGCATCTCATGCGGCGGATACAGCCTGGCGTAAATACTGCGCATCGCTACGATCCAGATCACCCCGACCGCAATTTGCAATATCGCAAGCATCAGGATCGGCGTAGAAAATTGCAGGAATTTCCATTTTGCAATCAGCGCAAGCTGCAAATATTCCACAGCATTCGCTGCACATACCGACAAGATCTGCGAGTACAGGACGTCCAGGTTGCGCAGGTAGCCCACCCTGAAGCCTCCAAGCACTTTCATAAACAAAATCAGCACAAGCGCATACAGGACAATAATCGTCCAGTGTCCCCTCCGGTAATAATAGAAAAACCTGAAATATTTGCGCATACTCGTCAGCTCTCTGTTGGCATAATAGTTATACCACAAAAAGGCAAACATCGCCGTCTGCACTGCAACAATCAGTATCGTCCCAAGCAGCATAATAAAACGTTTGTATTGCTCTTTCGAATTCATCCACATAGATTTAATTCCCTGTCAGTTTTTTCTTGATTTTCCTCGCCGCTTTCCAGATTCCCTGTCCTTTGAGCAATGCATTCTGCGCCACTACGCGGTCATAATCCGCTTTCAGCTCCACAATATTAAAAAATCTGCGCTCCAACAGGTTTACCATCTCCCGGTACGGCACAAGCCCTCCGGTCACATACCGCTGAAATGCTTCCTCCATCTGCGCATATACCTTTGCTTCCGCAGCAGGGATGCCCGTTTCTTGCAGCAGGCGCTCCATCGACAGTTCTTCCCGCTGCGGGTTCTCATGGTGCAGGAAAAACAGCGTCCGGTATATGATAAAATTGTGCGGCACCGGAAAAAAGAATGTCCATTCATAGTCTATCACATGCCAGGCGCCGTCCCTGCCTTCCAATATATTCGGCAGGATCAGGTCAATATCAGACACCTCGCTGCATACAGCCTGCCGAAGCGCCGCAAGCCCCTCCGGCTTTCCAAATACTTCTGTAAACCCTTCGGTTACTGCAAACGGAACTGTCCTGCTGCCTTCTCTGATATACTGCACGATTCTGCGCAGAATGTCAAAGATTTTTTTAAAATCCTCCGCTGCCGCCGCCTGTTCAATCTGTTCCTGTAACGCCCTGGCATGAAGCCGCTCAAACTCTGCATACACAGCCCCGTCCTGATCGCGCCTTTCCTCACAGCGGTTAAAATAAAGATCTGTATTCCGGTACTGATCGGTCAGCCGCTTATATGCTTCTAATATGTGCGCCACATGCATAGCCCCCTGTGCATACATGGCGCGCTTTCTAACACTATGCCCGGTCATCTCCGTACAAACCGCGTGCTCCCTGCTGCGGTCTGAGGCATATCTTACATAGACTGCCTCCTGTTTTGTATCTTCCTGTTTTGAGCCTGCCCATGCCAGGCACAAAAAAGCATTGGAAAAAAACGGAAACTGCCCTTCTTCTATAATACTGTCAAACACCTTCTGTTCCTGAAACAACAGAATGCGGTCATCTTCATAATTGGTAATATTATATGTTAAATCCCCTTTCTGGGGAAGATACCTGTCTGAATAAATATCCAATGCAAAACGCTCATCTGGATATGGATAATAAAAATCCTGCTGCTCAAACCCGCTTTCTTCCAGCAGCTTTTGCAGCTTGTTTTTGGAATACAGCCGTACTCCCGCCGTCTCCAGCCCGGCAAAATAGTTTTTTGTATAAGGTTCCTTGTTTCCCGCCCAATATTTGAGCCCAAATTTATTTTTTGCTGGCAGCACCAGCAGCCCGTCCGGCTTTAAAAGCTGCCTTACCTGGCAAAGCAGCTTTTCTGCTTCCCCTTCTACGATCGGTACGTCAGCCAATACGGCAACATCGTAGCTGCCGTCCAAATAAGGCGCGCACTGTGCAAACGGCGCCGCGTAGATCGTAAGCTGCCCTTCCCTTGCCTGCCTGTGCCGTTTCGCATTTAACCTCGCATAATGCTGGTTTTCCTCCTGGCAGGTAACCGCCGCGCCCTTTTTTAACAATGCCGACGTGAGCGTCCCGCATCCTGCGCCTAGCTCCAGCACCTTTGCCTGCTTTGGAAGGCGCAGCCATTCGATCAGGTTTGCCCTGGATTCCGCCAACTGGTACATTGCCGTCCAGCTTTTTTCCGCTGTAATCCGGCTGTGGTAATCCTCTTCCTCACATCCGCACACAATCTCCTCCAGCAGCCGGTCATCCGCATTTTTCCGCCCCGTCGCCTGCTCCGCTCCTTTTTCTCCTTTGGAGATATAAAGCAGTACATTCCCAAGCTTTTCTTTTTCCATCATCCTGTCCTAACCCGGATACCGGAAGCAACTATCTCCGGTATGTCTCCGTAAACGCGCGGATTCCGCCCCACTGCTTGTCCTTTTCCGCCATAATCAGCTCCATGCCTTCCGGGATCGGCCATGTAATCCCGATCTCAGGATCGTTGTAAATCAGGCCGCCTTCATCATTCGGATGGTAAAAATCTGTACATTTATATGCAAATTCCGCATAATCAGACAATACTAAAAATCCATGCGCAAAATCTTTCGGGATAAAAAACTGTTTTTTATTTTCTTCGGAAAGGTACACGCCATGCCATTTCCCGTATGTCTTAGATCCCCTTCTTAAGTCTACCGCCACATCGTACACTTCCCCGCGGATCACCCTGACAAGCTTGTCCTGCGGATAATGGATCTGAAAATGCAGCCCGCGCAGCACCCCTTTTTTGGAAGCCGACTGGTTATCCTGTACAAACTGCACATCGATTCCTGCTTCTTTAAAGTCCTGATAGTTATAAGTCTCCATAAAATAGCCGCGCGCATCTCCAAATACGGCCGGCGTTATCTCATACAGCCCTTCAATCTCACACGTTGTAACCGTAATCTTCCCCATCTGTAGCTCCCTTCTGCTTTTTCTGCTCGCTTCTTTTTCTGCTTTGATTTATAATCCGTCCGCCACATCCATCAGATACTGTCCATAATTGGTCTTTAACAGCGGCTGTGCCAGCGCCACCAACTGCTCCCTGCCAATAAATCCTCTTTTAAATGCAATTTCTTCAATACAGGATACATATAACCCCTGCCTTTTCTGGACTGCCGCCACATAATCCGCCGCATCCAGCAGGGAATCATGCGTTCCCGTATCCAGCCACGCAAACCCGCGCCCAAGCGTTTCTACTTTTAATTTGCCGCGCATCAGATATTCGTTGTTTACAGAGGTAATCTCGATCTCGCCCCTTGCCGAAGGTTTGACATTTTTAGCAATTCCTACCACGTCGTTGTCATAAAAATAAAGGCCCGGAACCGCATAATTGGACTTCGGGTGTTCCGGCTTTTCTTCGATGGAAAGCGCTGTTCCCTGTGCATCAAATTCTACAACGCCGTATTCCCTTGGATCCTTGACATAATATCCAAAGATCACCGCTCCCTCTTTCAGGCTCGCCGCATGTTGTAACACTCTCGAAAAGCTCTGGCCGTAAAAAATATTATCCCCCAGTACAAGAGATACCGCATCCGAGCCGATAAACGATTCTCCAATCAAAAACGCATCTGCAAGGCCGCGCGGCGTTTCCTGCACCGCATACTGCATACGCAGCCCCAACTGGCTGCCGTCGCCGAACAGGTCCTCAAATACTGGAAGATCCCTTGGCGTCGATATAATCAAAATATCCCGGATGCCCGCCAGCATCAGCGTAGACAGCGGGTAATAAATCATCGGCTTGTCATATACCGGCATAATCTGCTTGGATATCGATTTGGTTAACGGATACAATCTCGTGCCGGAACCACCGGCAAGTATAATGCCCTTCATGGATGCATTCTCCTTTTCCTGTATTTTCTTATTTTAGCAGTTCAATTCTCCTTAAAGAAAAATCCTGGTATCTTCTCGTTAAATTCGGATTGTAATACGGGTCGCCCGCGCTGATCATGTCCGCATACCTGGTCGTAAACAAATCGACCTCGCGGTTGTAGCGCGCCAGCTTTTCCGCTGTGTTTTCGACTCCCCTGGATTTGTATTCGTAGTGATGCAGCATCGCAAACGGGTTGTATACGACCAGCCTGCCGGTTCGCCTGACCTTTAAGCAGTAGTCAATATCATTGTATGCAATCTGAAAATCCGCATCCATGCCGCCTACCTCCTCAAACACGCTCTTTTTCGTCATCAGGCACGCAGCGGTCACGGCGCTGTAATCCTGCGGGCAGAAAATCCGGTTCTGGTATCCGCCGTTTTCCTTTGGAAATCCCTGAAAGCCTTCTCCGCAAATGCCGCCAAGCCCGACAATCACGCCCGCATGTTGGATCGTATCATCGAAATAAAACAGCCTTGCACCGCAGATCCCGACATCATCCCGCATACAGTATCCGAGCATCTCCTCTATAAAATCCGGCGTCATCACTTCCGTATCATTGTTCAGCAGCAGGATATACTCGCCCTTTGAATGCGCGACGCCGAAATTTGTGATCTTTGAATAATTAAACGTATCCTCCCAGACAACGACGCGTACACGCGCATCCTGCTCCTGCAATTTTTTATAATATGCAAACGTACTTTCCTCTGTACTGTTATTTTCAATAATGACAATTTCATAATTCGGATATGTGCATTTTGTAAACACCGACTGTAAGCATGTATCCAGGTCGTCAATATGGTCTTTGTTCGGAATATTGATCGACACAAGCGGCGAATCTTTCCATTGATATACCGTATGGTAAATGCCTGGCGTTTCCGACATCTTTGCCACTGCCGGTATCCCCATACGCTTATAATGCGCGTTTAAAATAAGGTCTCCCATATAACGCGCCTGCTTTACGGCCTCCCTGGCATGGTATACCACACGCGGCAGATGCCCGACGCATCCGGCTGCTTCCACAGCGCGCAAATAATAATCATACGGCGCATCCGCCTGATAAGCCGGATTCCATGCGCCGGCTTTTGCCGCCACATCCGCGCGCAGCAGCACCATATGCCCCAGATAATTCACCGCACGCAGCAGGTCGATATTCAAGTCCGGCTTAAAAACAGGCTCCCGGTAGCTCCTGCCATCCTCAGAAATCTGATCCTCGTCTGTGTAGCACAAATCCATATCTGGATTTTGTTCCATCAGCTCTGCGCAGCTATACAACGCATCCGGCTCCAAGGTATCGCAGGGCGCCAGCAGCGTAATCCAAAGCGCCTGCTGTACCTGCTTTGTCTGTCCATGTATCCGCAGTATTTCACTGATCCCTCTGGCAATTCGCTGCTGTTCGTCCTGCATCCCGTCAGCAAGCACAATTTCTGTCCTGCTTTTTGGCACATACGCATCCAGGCGCTCTGTCGCTTTCTCCTGTTCCAACGCACTGCACACCAGCACCCATTTCCAGTTGGCGTAGGTCTGGTTTTTCATCGAAGCCGCTGCGGCGGCGAAAGAAGCTGCATCCTGATATGGGGTCACCACACAGATCAATGGGCAGTCTTTCTTTGTATGCTGCGCGCGCCGCTGTCTCGCCAGTTCTTTCTCCGACGGCATATTTTTCCTGCGCCACTTCATGTAGTTGCCAGTATCCCCGACCAGCTCGTACAGCTCGTTGACTGCACGCTTACAGGCTTTTTTGACCCCATTGCGCTTCATATAATAATTCGCTTTTTTGAAATACAGCATCAGCTTGTTTCTGTCGACTGCGCTGAATTCTTTCGTTACAGAATGTTCTCCGTCTGTGATTTGCAGTACCATCTTCTTTCTGCCGTTTACCGGAACAGACACGCTGAACCCGCTGTCATACAGCTTTTCCGCTTCCCGGTACTCCAGGGCGACATCCGGCTTTGGAAAATGGCTGACCTCACACTTCATCGGCTCTTTCGCCTGGTCAAATACATTGATCTTGATCGGCTTTGCCGACGCCGCCCACCCGCTTACGACACAGCTCGCCCCGGTAGACTGGATGCTCGTAATCCGGTAGCCCAACTGCCCCTGGAGCCTGCAAAGCTGTGCAACGCGCCGTTCATAAACGCGGCTGCCGTCCCCAAGGCAAAGAAACAGCCTGCGGTATCTGGACAGGTCTTTTGGCAGCTTTGCGATAATCACATATTCCGCCGTAACATTTAAGTCATATTTGGCATATTTCTGCCGCACTGACTCATCCGCAAAGCAAAGCACCTGCACAGGCAGCCGCTCGCAGTCCAGATAAACCGAAAACCATCCCTGCTCCGATGGATCCTTTCCGCTTGCAGGCATACCCGTTTCCATGCTTTCGCCGTCAAACCATCCGGTCAGCACATAGCTGTGCCTATCTGCTATATGAAAATGTCCCTCCTGTACTACAAATCTGTTTTCACTCATAGGCGAAGCCCTTATTTTCCCTTATACATTTCTTCATAATATTTCTGATAATCACCGCTGGTAACATTTGCCATCCAGTCCTCATGCGCAAAGTACCAGGCAATCGTTTTTTTGATCCCGTCTTTGAACATTGTCTCCGGTTCCCATCCGACTTCCGCCTGGATCTTATCGGGAGCAATCGCATAACGCCGGTCGTGCCCTTTGCGGTCTTCTATATACGTAATCAAATCTTTGCTGACAAGCTTTCTGCGCGCATCATCTTCCGGCAGCATCTCCAGCAGCGTTTCAATAATGGTATGGATAATCTCAATATTCTGCTTTTCATTATGGCCGCCAATATTGTACGTCTCGCCAAGCCGCCCTTTTTCCTGTACAAGGTCGATCGCTTTTGCATGGTCGTCCACATACAGCCAGTCACGGACATTTTTCCCGTCTCCGTATACCGGCAGCTTTTTGCCATGGAGCGCATTATTGATCATCAGCGGGATCAGCTTTTCCGGGAACTGGTACGGCCCGTAATTGTTCGAACAGTTTGTAATATTTGCCGGAAAATGGTACGTATCAATATACGATTTTACTAAAAAGTCTGAGCCAGCCTTGCTCGCACTGTACGGGCTGTGCGGCGCATACGGCGTCGTCTCATAAAAGAAACCGCCGTCGTCATCTAAGGAACCGTACACTTCATCCGTAGATACGTGCAAAAACTTCTTTCCCTCCAGATAGCTTCCGTCCGGCTGCTCCCATGCCGCTTTTGCACAGTTTAACAGCACGGCTGTCCCCATCACATTTGTCTGTACAAACACCTCTGGGTTGCGTATGCTGCGGTCTACATGCGTCTCCGCCGCAAAATGCACGACGCGGTCAATGTCATATTCCCGGAAGATCCTGCTGACCGCATCTTTATCACAGATATCCGCTTTGACAAACGTATAATTATCCCTGTCCTCCACTCCTTTGAGGTTTGCCAGGTTTCCTGCATAAGTCAGAGCATCGATATTCACAATGTGAATATCATTCTCATATTTGCGGAACATATAGTGGATATAATTTGACCCGATAAATCCTGCTCCGCCTGTTACCAAATAAGTTCTCGCCATTTTTTCCAACTTCTCCTTTTCCGTTTGCTCTTGCCGCAGGCTGCTGTCCTGCCGCGGGTTTTTCTTATAGTATCTCCTTTAGATACACACTTAATGCATCCTGCCACTGCTGCATTTTAAAATCCGTCGTCAGCCGGAGCATCTGGTTGTCCAATACGGAATACGCCGGCCGCTTTGCCGCAGCCCCGAACTCCTCTGTCGTAATCTTTTCTACTGCCGTATGCTTTCCTGCCTGCCTGAAAACCTCCTCTGCAAACTCCGCCCAACTGCACTGGCCTTCACAGGTTCCGTGAAACACACCGTAATTGTCGGTAGGCTCCAGCAGATGCATCATTTTTGCCAGCTCCGCAGCGCTCGTCGGCGACCCGACCTGGTCTGCGACAACACGCACTTTGTCATTCGATTCTGACAGCCGCAGCATCGTCGCTACAAAGTTTTTGCCTTCCCCATACAGCCAAGCTGTACGGATGATAAAATAACGTCCTGCAAAATCCTGCGCAAACCGTTCCCCAGCAAGCTTTGTCGAACCATACACACTCTGCGGGCAAGGCGCGTCTGTCTCGACATAAGGCGTGTCGGCATCACCGGAAAATACATAATCCGTCGAGATCTGGAACAGCTTTGCCCCGGTCTCTCGTGCCGCGATACTCAGATTTCTCGGCCCTAATGCATTGATCCGAAACGCCTTCTCATATTCGGACTCGCATAGGTCTACTGCCGTCATCGCCCCGCAGTTCATAATCACGTCCGGCTTTAGCTCCCGCACAAGCCGCATCACCGCTTCCTGGTCTGTAACGTCAAGCTCCGGCACATCCGTATTGACGATCTGCACCTGTTCTCCTTCGTATTCCCGATTCAATGCCCGCCCCAACTGGCCGTTGCACCCGGTAATCAACAGTTTTTTCATGGTTTCTCTCCTATTTACTCTCCAAGCCCTGATTCAATCAGCGCTATGATTTCCTGCAGCGCCTTTTGCTCATCCTCGCCCTCGCAGATCAGCTCAATCTCATCCCCGCTTTTGACACAGGCGCCAAGTACGCTTAATACACTCTTTGCATTTGCCACATTTTCTCCGCCATATTTAAAGGTTATGACGGAGGCATATTCGATCGCATTTTTGCATAAAACTCCTGCCGGGCGCAGATGCAGTCCCGTCGGGTTTTTTATCTTTACCTTTTGACTTACCATCCTTCTTACCTCATACTTATATGATTTTCTTTCCCTGTATCTTTTTCTGTATCCTTTTCTGTTTTCTACAGCATGATCTTCGTAATTAGCTCCGCCAGTTTTTCCGCTTCCCTGTCGATTTCCTGCTGGTCTTTTCCTTCGATCATAACGCGCACCAAAGGCTCTGTCCCGGATGGGCGGATCAATACCCTGCCTTCGCCGTGGAACTTGTTCTCCAGCTCCTGGATCGCCTCTGCAATCTCCGTATATTCCATATAATGCTCTTTTTTATGGTTCGGTACCTTTGCATTTACAAGCGCCTGCGGATAGATCTCCATAATAGAAGCAAGCTCCGACAGCTTCTTCTTTGTATCTACCATAACCTGCAATACATGCAGCGCGCTTAACAGCCCGTCCCCTGTCGTATTATCATCCAGGAAAATAATATGCCCGGACTGCTCCCCGCCGATATTATAACCATTTTCCCGCATATTTTCCAGCACATAACGGTCTCCAACCTTTGTTTTTTCTACGTGGATGCCGTTGTGCTGCCCCATAATTGTAAATCCAAGGTTGCTCATTACGGTAACGACGATTGTATCTTTTTTCAGCGTCCCCTTCTGCTTCATATAGTTTCCGCAAATCGCCATCAACTGGTCGCCGTCCACCAGCCTGCCCTGCTCATCCACAGCCAGCAGGCGGTCGGCATCGCCGTCAAATGCCAGCCCGATATCCGCCTTTTCATAGACGACCCTCGCCTTTAGCTCATCCATATGCGTAGAACCGCAGTTTGCGTTAATATTCGTCCCGTCTGGATGGATATGAATAGGGATCAGCTCAGCTCCAAGCTCCCGCAGCGCCTTTACAGACGTATAATAAGAAGCTCCTTCAGCACAGTCCGCTACAATTTTCAGCCCATGCAGGTCAACTGGTACGCATTTTTTAATAAATTTTACATATTCATCCCGGATATCAAAGCGGTAGTCAATCCTGCCCACCCCGGAACCGACCGGAAGCGTGATATCCTTCATTTTATTTTTAATCAGCGCTTCGATCTCGTCCTCCAGCTCGTCGGACAGCTTATAGCCTTCTCCGTTAAAAAACTTAATCCCGTTAAATTCCATCGGGTTGTGGGACGCAGAAATCATAACCCCTGCATCCACCTTATGCCTTCTCGTCAGATAAGCGACTGCCGGCGTCGGCAGCACTCCTACATAAATCGCATTTGCACCGACCGAACAGATGCCTGCCATCAATGCATTGGCAAGCATCCCGCCGGAAATGCGGGTATCACAGCCGACGATCAGCGTCGGCTGATGTTCCTTTTCCCGTGTCAGCACAAAGGCGCCTGCCTGCCCTAGCTGTGTCGCCAGCTCAATCGTAAGCTCTGCCCCTGCAACTCCTCTGACACCGTCTGTTCCAAACATTCTGCCCATTTCTATTCTTCCTCCAAATCTTCCTTCTGATCTTCGGCGTCCTGCGCATCCCCGTCACCGTCCTGGCTTCTGTGATCTGCCGCTGTATCATCGTCCTGTCCGCCATCCTGCTGGCCTGGCGCATCATCCTGCGCAGGATCATTGTCACTTCCACTTGGTTCATTTTCGTCTGGCGTACCATCATCCGGCGCATTTGCGTCTGGTTCATCCGCCTCGCCTGGTTCGTCTCCATTGTTCTCATCTGAAATAATCGTAAAGGACACCGCCGTTTCACCCACAATGTATTTACTGCTGTCAAGCTCCAGTTGCAGTTTTCGGACATGCCTTCCCGCTGCAAGCCCGCTGACATCCAATACCGGGCGAAGCGCATTTACAGTCAGGCTGTCTAAATCATCCGCCAGGCCATAGATCTCAATATCCACATTTCTTTCGTTAAATTCGATCTTATAGCCCTCCCGCAGGTCATCTACCCCGATATTACGGATTGGGACTGTAAATACTCTGCGCTCCAACTGCTCAATATCAATCTTTACCGTAACGGTGCCTTCCACAGACTTGCTCAGCGAAACGCCGCTCGGCAGATATTGGTTCAAATCTACTTTTTGTTCAAATTTCTCATTCGCGCCTTCGACACTGATCACGTCTTCTGGTATGACAATCGAGCTGATCGCATTTAAAATATCCGACTTTCCTTTGATCGTTACCTCGGCAGGCTGCGCGGCTGCTGAGATGACCTCATAGCCCTCTTCCGGTTTTCCGCTGTAATTCACCTTGATCGGTACAGTCTTCTGCGAGACGATGCCCACTTTTACCGTAACGATCTCCAGGCTGAGCGTCAGCCTTGTCGTGTCTACGATTTCGTCCTTTTCATCGTATAAAACCGGTACGACGCTGTCAGATATATCCGTGCTCATATTGCTCACATCGATCGCCGCCTTTACCGCATCGATCTGCGAGACGACCTCTTTCGGCCCGGATACCCACAGGCGGTTTGGCTCTACGACCACAGAACCGAGCGCATACCCGTCCGCCGGCTCTCCCTGCGCTATCGGCATAATGACAAAAGCCTGGCGCATCAAATCTTCCAGGATCACCTTGATCTCCCTCGTCCGTTTGGATATCGTCAACTGGCTGGCGTGGCGCAGCGCAATAATCTCTACCGGCACTACATTTTCATCTTCCTTTTGTATCAACTGGCTCATATCAGCGACTGCCTTAAAGTCCGAGCTGCTCAGTTCATCCAAGACACTGCGGTTTCCGACCACACTAAACGTAACGTTATTGGAATCCGGCTCGATCTCGTAATATTTATTCGCTTCCTCAATCACATCTTCATTTTCAATCGTAACTGCTATCGTAAACCGCTTGTTGGTAACCGGATCATCCAGATTTACAACTGCCATCCACATCGTAACCGCAAATACAAACGCCAGCAGCTTTAAGCCCAGATTCCTAGTCAGTATTTTTACGACGTTTCTTAGCATCTTTAAACCTCCTTTGCAGTAATTGCAGACGGGACTGCTCTGATTCCGCATTCTGAATAATCTTAAGATGCTCGCGCAGCCCTTCCTGATCCAGGTTTCTGTAAATCTGCCCCGTCTTTGCGACCGACACGGCGCCTGTTTCCTCAGATACAATAATCGTCAGGGAATCACTGACCTCACTGATCCCGATCGCCGCACGATGCCTCGTCCCAAGCTCCTTGCTGATCGTCATGCTGTCCGACAGCGGCAGATAGCAGGTCGCTGCCACTACCCTGTCCCTGCGTACAATAATAGCACCGTCATGCAGCGGCGTATTTTTCTCAAATATATTTATCAAAAGCTGACTGGTCAGCAGCGAATCCAGGGCGATCCCAGTACGCTCATATTCTGTCAGCACAATATCCTGTTCTACGACAATCAATGCCCCTGTCTTTACCTTGCCCATCTCAAAGGAAGCCTTTACTAGCTCATTAATCGTCCGGTCACTGAACCTGCCGCTGTCCTGCGTTACTCCAAAATCAAACAGCGCCGTCACAAACCGTTTTCGTCCAAGCTGGTCTAACGCCTTTCGCAGCTCCGGCTGGAAAATAACGGCAAGCGCGGTCAGCGCTACGTCTACCATCCTGCTCGCCAGCCAGAGGATCGTATTCATCTGGAAAATCCCTGCGACCAGAATAAACAGCAAAATCACAACGATCCCCTTAAACAGCATCCATGCACGAGTCCCCTTGATCCATCTGAGCACATGGTAAACAAAAAATGTAATAATAAAAATCTCGACCACATCCGTCAGCCTGATTTTCTGCGGAGTGACCCAGTACATATACTTTTCTGCAAACCACTCTGCAAGCCTTTGTATTGTACTGATAAATGCCTGCACAATTTCACTTCCTTCCCTCAAAACAAGATAACGCTACTCTTCGTCATCCAGGTTGATCTCCATCTCCTCCATCAGTTCCTCGCGGGTCACAGCATCCCTTCCCGCCCGCGCGCTCCTTGCATTATCACTGATTTTTTTCAGCGATTTTGCCCTCGCAGACACATAGCGCTTTGGAACAGCCTTTACATAATAATAATACTCATCGTCTTCAAACTGTACACGTTCTGTCCTCGTATAGTCCAGATTGAAGAAAAAGAACTGGAGAATCAGCAGCAATACCACGCTTACCCCGCAGCCAGCCGTCAGCCGCATCGTCATGCTGCTCATGCCGATCTGCAAATATCCCGCATAAAACGCCACATATTGCAGCAGCATACCAGCGATAATCGCAATCGTCCATGCATAATCTGCCGACATCCTGCGGATCACATATACAACCAGTGCGGTCACGATAAATACCGCAATGGCCAAGTACATTTCCCGGTTTCCTACGAACTGCTTGATAATCTCTTGAAATTTTTCAAGCAACTCCCCTTCTTCTCCTGTCACCCCAAGGCTTGTTTCATTCGCTGTAATCCCTTCTAAAAAATAATACGTAACGACCCCGCAAATTGTTGGTATCATCGATACCGGCTGCTGCAACAATCCATTTGCAGCCGGCATCACATAGGGAATTCCCAATACATATGCGATCGGCGCCAGCAGAGCATAATACGCGTTGCCCGGTGCAAACCGAAAATACAGCAAGTACATAACAGCAAAAAGCGCCAACATGATAACACCCGCCGGCATCGATAAGGCATAACAGTGCAGTGTGAGCAAAGCCCCGGCTGCCAAAAGCATAACCGATACCGGCAGAATGGAACATACAAGCGCCAGAATCAGCAGCAGAGGCAGGCTGTCCAGCCTTTCCATATATCCGATTTTACGGTTAATCATTAAAAAAGACGAAAACGCAAGCAGGAACTTCACTACCGGCAGCAGATAAATCTCATACTTTCCGTAAAAACTGCGAATTCCTTCCTTGAACTCCAATAAAACTGTCATGTTCTCCTCCTAATGCCGCATCGGTGTCGTGCGGTTTTCCTGTTCCTCATATAATCTGCCCAGGCGCTTCAGCCGTCTGTAATGACGCTTCATGCTCTTCCTGCCTGTAGCATAAAATACATTTGCATAGATATCAACCGCAACCAGATAGGCGCCTAAAAAGCACAGATACCTTACGAGAACCGCCGTCCCAAAAGCAATCAAATCCATGCTGTCTAAGTTCGCCATCAGCTCCTCGATATGGCACACGCCCCATAACGCAAGAAAAATGCCATATACGGCTGTGCCGCAAAAAAAACCTTTCAGCAGGTGCCTGGCTGCAAAATCCCCGCGGTAATAGCTGACTGCTTTTTTATATTTTTTTCCTTCCCGCTGTTCGTAAGCTGCAAGCTTCGTCATTTCCCGGACGCGTTCCTGGTCTATCATAATATAAGCAAAACCTCCAAAATATGCCTGTTTTTCCACAATATCGTTCTTATTATAACACAGGCAACAGTATATGAAAAGTTTTTTTGTTCCCAATCATCGAAAAAAAGAGAATGCGTCTGCATTCTCTTTTGTAATATTCCGAAAGGAACTCCTTCCTTAGGAATCCAAAAACCGCATCCGGTTTCCGTCTGATTTTTTCGGCGCTTCCACCTTTACCGGCTCTTCTTCCACTGCATGGCTCAAATTATTAATCATCTTGCCCTTACATGCGTCGCAATATTTGCCGAACTTAATCATTGCACCGCAGTTCATGCATTCAATCCCTACCGGAGAATCATCGGAAAACTTCAAACGCTCCTCACGCACCCATGTCTTTAACTGCTTGACAGAAACCTCATTCGCCTCCGACACCTCCTGCAATGCTGCATGAGGATGCTCGCGGATATAATCCTTTACTTCTTTAAACTTTTCTTCCAGCTTCTCCACACATGCCGAACAGATCACCGGACCGGAGAGATAATTAAATAAGCGTTTGCAGTTCTTACATGACCTTACATCCATAATATGCCCCCTTCTAGTTTCGATATCGAAGCTGCCGCTTCTTTCTATATTATAATAGTCGCCAGAGCGTGTCTGCGACACGTCCTAACCGCCCTGCCCAATACTGATGCACAGATAAAATACATCCTCAACACCCGATTGTTTTAAAACAAGCGCAGCAGCATCGATCGTACTGCCCGTCGTATAGATATCATCAATAAGCAGGATTCTCTTTAAGTTTACTACATTTCTGTTCATTTTAAAAGCATTTTTCAGATTATTTTTTCTTTCACTGGCGGAGAGCTGTTTTTGCGGAGCCGTATTGCGCACGCGTACAAGCAGCCCGGCATCATAATCCAATCCGACAAGCTGCGCAAACCTCCTGCCAAACAAATCCGCCTGGTTATACCCGCGCTTTTTTCTCCTCTTTTTTGACAGCGGAATCGGAGCCGCCAATTCAATGCCAAGCCGCCGCACCCATTGCCCATACAGGCGCGCCGCCTCCAGCGCAAAAAACTCTGTATAATCCCTGCGGTTGCCGTATTTATAACGATATAACATGCCGCGCACCGCCCCCTGATACCGGAAAACGGCGCGGCCCTGGCAAAACTCATGCTTTTTTCTGATACAGTCCATGCAGTATTCGTGCACTGTGCTTTCCACTGGCTTGCCGCATGAATAACAAAAAGGCTGCGTCACATAACGCAGCTTTCCCGCACATTCCGGGCAAATGAGCGTATCGCGCAGTACACTGCCACATACCGGACAGCGGTGCGGGTAAAGCAGCAAAAGCGCCTTCCTGTATCCTTTCTGCAAAGATTCCATGCCTCTTTTGCCGACGGGCTTGCCGGCACGCTGCCCCTGCCTGTCCGTGCGGCACTTCCCGCTCTTTTTCTCACATCCTGCCATGGCTTGCTGTTTCCCCCTCCTGCTGCTCCAAAATCCTGTCCTTTAATCCGCAGTACCGCTCCTGTTCGCTGATGTTTCCCACCATTTCATCGAATTTATGCTCGTCGCCGACGATCGTCACGCACTTTTTCGCCCTTGTAACGGCTGTATAGAGCAGATTGCGGTTCATCAGCATTTTCGGCCCGCCCAGCAGCGGGATCACGACTGCCGGATATTCGCTGCCCTGTGATTTATGTATCGTAATCGCATAGGCAAGCTCCAGCTCCTCCAGCATCTTAAACGGATATTCCACAATACGCCCTTCGTCAAACTCAATCGTAATCATTTCCGTGACATCGCGGATACTGCGGATCACGCCCATATCGCCGTTAAAAATCCCCATGCCACGCTCCACCGCAATGCCATAGCGGTTTTTGATCTCCCATTCCACCTGGTAATTATTTTTAATCTGCATCACCTTGTCGCCTTCACGGAAAACCGTCTCTCCGCGCTCTTTTTCCGCCTTTTTCGGCGACGGCGGATTCAGGTACTGCTGCAAGACCGTATTCAGGTGGCCTACTCCCAGCAGCCCTTTGCGCATCGGTGTCAGCACCTGGATCTCATACATCTGGGCATCTACATATTTCGGCATCTTTTGTACAACTAGCTGCAACACGACATTGATAATCTTATCCGCGTCATAGCGCTTTAAAAAGAAAAAATCCCGGCTCTGGTTGTCCAGCTTTACAAATTCCCCGCGGTTAATCTTGTGCGCATTTACGATAATGTCGCTCTGGCTTGCCTGGCGAAAGATCTTTGTCAGGCGTACGACCTGGAATACGCCGGACGCAATCATATCCTTGAGCACGCTCCCAGGCCCAACGCTTGGAAGCTGGTTAATATCCCCCACAAGGATCAGTTGTGTGCCAGGCACGACTGCTTTGAGCAGCGCATACATCAGCGAGATATCCACCATAGACATTTCATCGATTATAATGGCATCCGTTTCAAGCGGATTGGATTCATTGCGTTCAAATCCAGCCGTCCCTTCCACTCCGCCGTTCAGCTCCAGCATCCGGTGAATCGTACGCGCTTCGTAGCCTGTCGTTTCGCTCATGCGCTTTGCCGCCCTGCCTGTCGGCGCCGCCAGCATAAAATCCATCCCTTCCATTTCGTACAGGCGGATAATCGAATTGATCGTCGTCGTCTTTCCGGTGCCGGGGCCGCCGGTAATAATCAAAATACCGTTTCCCGCCGCTTCGCAGACCGCTTCCCGCTGCAGTTCATCCAGCACGACCTTCGCATGTTTTTCAATGGCGGCAATCTTTTTCTCCAGATCCATACGGCCTGCCTCGCGCCGTACGTTCAACTGCTGTAACAACACCGCGGCATTGTGTTCCATATTATAATAGGAAGCAGCATAAACCTGTATCTGCCCTGGCTGCTCTTTCATCACGATCCTGCGGGCGATTGCAAGATCCATATAATGCTTTTCAATCAAATCCGCATCTATCCCAAGCAGTTCCGCAACCTTGGCGGCAAGCACTTCTTTTGGCTGATATGTATGCCCCTCAGCTCCTGCCTGCTGCAACGCATATAAAATGCCGCTGCGGATGCGAAAATCAGAATCTGCGCGTATCCCTGCACGGCTTGCAATGCCGTCCGCAATCCGAAAGCCGACGCCCTGGATATCGTCCGCCAGGCGGTACGGGTTTTCCCTGATAATCGTATAGATCTGCGCACCGTACGCCCGATATACTTTTACCGCCAGGTTTTGTCCGATTCCATGCTGCTGCAAAAAAATCATCGCCTGGCGCATATCTTTCTTTTCCTCCACCTGAGCCGCGATTTCCTGCGCCTTGCGCTCGCTGATCCCCCGGATTTCCGCCAGCCGTTCCGGCTCCTCTTCAATCACCCGAAACGTATCCATTCCAAATTTCCGCACGATACGTGCCGCCAGTGCCGCCCCGACGCCTTTGACCGCACCGGAACCAAGATAGCGTTCCACCGCAAAGGCATCCTCCGGCTCCTTTTCTGTAAAGGACTCCACCCGAAACTGCCTGCCATACGACGGATGCTCGGTATAGCTGCCTGCAAATTCCACATTCATGCCTTCTGTAACGCCATGCAGGACTCCCACACAGGTCAGCTCGCCGTCCCCGCTCACAAGCGTCAGCACGCAGTAGCCGTTTTCCTCATTTTGAAATATAAAGTTATCGATATACCCAGTTACTTTTTCCAAGATCGCATCTCCTGACCGTTATTTGCTCCTGCGAAAAACCAGCGCGCAAAAAATGCAGGATGCACTTTTTCTTCCATTCGCAACATCCTGCACCTGCTTTTCAGGAACAGCTCAGAAAGCCAGCCCATTCCTGCAAACATCCATTCAAAATCGCTTAAGATTCCTCCGTAATCCCATAATTACGCTTCATCTGCTCATACAACTGCTGTGCCAGCGGCCCGCCTGACTGATCCGTTGTCTGTGCTGCGACATTTTGTATCACACCGTCCTTAAAATAATCAACGAGCGATGCAAGGGAAGAGTCCCCGTTTTCCTCGCTGCCGATTGTCTTGAACATTTCTTTGTAGACCTGCTCCATAAAATAGGATTCAAACTCACGGCAGACTTCTTTTAATTCTTCCGCCGTAGAGGCACCTTCCATATTGTCCAGCTTGCCCGACAGCTTCGTGCCGGAAACAGCGCTTGTCATCGACGGGTCAATATAGGAATTCAGTCCGTTGATTCCGATACTCATTGCTCAAGCCTCCTTCCTATCGTTTCAGGTTGTTTGCCTGCTCCAGCATCGTGTCCGAGGTCGTGATCGCACGGGAATTCAGCTCATATGCCCTCTGTGCGACAATCATATTGACCATCTCGTCCGCTACCTGTACATTGGAGCCTTCCAAAAATCCCTGCCGGATATTGCTGCGCTGCAAGCCCGGTGTATTTGCTTCATTCATCGGCGCTCCCGAAGCGTCTGTTTCCACATAATATGTACCGGAAATCTTTTGCAGGCCGGCATCATTGTTAAACTGCCATAAGCCGATCGACTGGTTCAGCGGCACATACACCCGCTCCGGATCTGTATAGCCGATTGCCCCGTCGCTGGAGATCGAAACCATGCTTGCATCCACTTCGTCAGGCAATATAATCTCATTTCCATTTGTATCCATGACCTGGTAGCCCTCTGATGTACAAAGCGTCAGCCCGTTTGCACCCTGGCTCCAGTAAAAGTCCCCGTTTCTCGTATAGTAAGCCTCGCCGTCCGCGCCGTTAATCCCGAATAAGCCGTTGCCTTCGATCGCTACCGCACTAAAGCTCTCCACATCCAGCATCGGCCCCTGGCCAAAATGCGACGTAATCGAAGCGACTCTCGTCCCAAGCCCTACCTGTGCAGAAATCGGTTTCTGTGCTCCGTTTGCAGTCGTCGTCTCTGTCTGTAGCGTTTGATATAACAGCGACTTGAATTCCGGCTTTTCTGTTTTATAGCCGACAGTATTGACGTTTGCCAGATTGTTGGATATCGAATCTACATTCGTCTGCTGCGCACGCATCCCTGATGCAGCGCTCCATAATGCTCTCATCATAATTATTTAATCTCCTTCCACGGCACTCCATGCCCTGCTTCGCCTTCCGTGGTCAAATACTGTATAAATACCCATATATTTATTATCGGCAGGTTTTCCTGTATTCATAACCATTTGCCCGCGAATCGTATTGCTAATCGTATAGCTATTCATGACATCTTATTAACCGATTCTGCCAACCTGGTTCACTGCCTTATCCAGCATTGTATCAAAGGTCTGGATCATTTTCTGGTTGGATTCATACGCTCTTGCAATCGTAATCATCGTCACCATCTCATCCACGACTTTCACATTTGACGCCTCAATACAGCCCTGTTCAATATTTGCCTGGGCTTCGATCACCTGCCCGCCGTCTACAAGGTCATACATATTCTCGCCGTATTTGGAAAGGAAATCATAATTTTCAAAATCAACCAGCCCGAGCTGCCCGACCAACTGGTCGTTCTGGTAAATAAAGCCAGCCTTATCGATCGTAAAATCCAGATTCGGGTCTAGCTGGATAAAATTGTTTGCTGCCGGGTCACCGTTTTGCGCACCGTTTTGGTTGAGCACATAATCGCCGTCCTTCGTACGCAAAAATCCGTCTGTGCTGATCGTAAACGCACCGTCTCTTGTATATTTTGCGGAAGTATTCCCTTGTTTATCGGTAAAGGAAATGGCAAAAAACCCATTGCCGTCTATCGCACAATCATACTTATTGTCTGTTACCTTAAAACTGCCCTGTGTGTAATCTGTATAGGTCTCGCCAATTTTTACACCCATGTTGACATCGCCAAGCGCTTTTGCACGCCAGGTCGGCACCGAAGAATCCTTGATCCGCATTGCCAGCTTTGATTCAAAGGATTCCGCTGTCGCGCCTTCTTTTTTGTAGCCATTTGTATCTGCATTTGCCAGGTTGTTCGTAATGACATCCAGCCGGTTCATTTCGTTGACCATTCCTGTCCATGCTGTGTATAACCCCTTTACCATGTGCTTACTTCCTTTCTGTTCCATTTCTCTGTGTCTGTACCTGTTTTAACCGGAACCGATTAATCGTCATCGCGTTTTCCGGCTAAAAATTCTACAAATTTCCCTGTGCCCACTGCAACGCAGGTCATCGGTTCCTCTGCGGTCATCGTATTGATTCCCGTCTTTTCTTCAATCAGCTCTTCCAGCCCGCGCAGCAGCGCCCCGCCGCCTGTCAGCACAATCCCACGGTCCGCCACATCGGCGGCAAGCTCCGGCGGCGTCTTTTCCAGCACGCTGTGGACTGCTTCTACGATTTGCAGCGTTGCTTCCCGCAGCGCTTCTTCAGTCTCCTCGGAAGATACCGTTACCGTTTTCGGCAGCCCGGTCACCAGGTTCCTGCCGCGCACATCAATCGTTTCCGGCTGTGCCAGCGGATAGCAGGTGCCGATTTTGATTTTAATATCCTCCGCCGTACGCTCCCCGATCAGCAGGTTATGCTTCTTGCGCATGTACCGGACAATCGCCTCGTCAAAATCATCTCCCGCAATCTTAATGGAAGTACTGACTACAGAGCCGCCTAAGGAAATGACCGCAATATCCGCCGTACCGCCGCCGATATCCACAATCATATTTCCGCATGGCCTGGAAATATCGATTCCTGCGCCGATCGCTGCCGCAATCGGCTCTTCGATAATCATTACCTCTCTGGCGCCCGCCTGGTAAGTCGCGTCTTCCACCGCCTTTTTTTCCACCTCGGTAACGCCGCTCGGCACACACACACTGATACGCGGCTTGCGGAAGCTCTTTTTTCCAAGCGCTTTCTGAATAAAATATTTAATCATCTTTTCTGTCACTGTATAGTCCGAAATAACGCCCTGGCGCAGCGGACGGACAGCAACAATATTGCCCGGCGTACGTCCGAGCATCAGCCGCGCTTCTTCCCCGATTGCTTTTATCTTATTCGTATCCCGGTCAAACGCTACTACTGAAGGCTCTTTTAACACAACGCCTTTCCCTTTAATATAAACTAAAATACTGGCTGTTCCTAAATCAATTCCAATATCTGCTCCCATCATGTACAGATATCCCCTTTCATCTCGTCTTTTTCTGCATTTTTATGTCACATATTGTATTCGTTATTCAGGCGCTCCTTTTGGGCTGTGCCTGCGGATATGCTATCATCTATTTTGCCATATTAACTCCTATTATATACAATAAATTCCATTTTTCCTAGCACTTTTTTAATTTTCACAAATATTTAATTATTTTGTAAAATCTGGCATATTTTTTGTGCAGTTTTTACCATTACAGAAATCAAACAAATAATCCGAAGATCCTGGGGTGCACATTTATCTTATTATAGACAATCTCAGGCAAAAAATCAATGGAGGATTCAGGAATTTACGCCTAACCATTTTTTTACATACTGCCCTGTATAAGATTCCGGTATTTGCGCCACTTCCTCCGGCGTCCCGTAGGCAATGACCGTACCGCCGCCGTCGCCGCCTTCCGGCCCCATGTCGATAATATAATCCGCCGTCTTTATGACATCCAGATTATGCTCGATCACAATCACCGTGTTGCCGCCTTCTGCCAGGCGCTGCAAAATCTGGGTCAGCTTGTGGACGTCTGCAAAGTGCAGCCCCGTTGTCGGCTCATCCAAAATATAGACCGTCTTTCCGGTGCTGCGCCGGCTCAGCTCCGTAGCAAGCTTGATCCGCTGCGCTTCTCCGCCCGACAGCTCTGTGGACGGCTGCCCAAGCTTAATATACGATAAGCCGACGTCGTATAAGGTCTGGATTTTCCGCTCGATCGACGGGATATTTTCAAAAAAGCCAAGCGCCTCCTCCACCGTCATATCCAGCACATCATAGATGCTCTTTCCTTTGTATTTTACTTCCAGCGTCTCCCGGTTATAGCGCTTTCCCTGGCAGACTTCACACGGGACATAAACGTCCGGCAGAAAATGCATTTCGATTTTCAGGATGCCGTCCCCGGAGCAGGCTTCACAGCGCCCGCCTTTCACATTAAAGCTGAAACGCCCTTTTTTATAGCCTTTTGCCTTTGCATCCGGCGTCGCGGCAAACAGGTCGCGGATCAAATCAAACACACCCGTATACGTCGCCGGGTTGGAGCGCGGCGTCCGCCCGATCGGAGACTGGTCAATATCGATCACCTTGTCCAACTGCTCCAGCCCAAGTATTTTATCATGCTTTCCCGGAATACACCTGGCGCGGTTTAACTTCCTTGCCATTGCTTTGTATAAGATCTCATTTGTCAGCGAGCTTTTTCCAGAGCCGGACACGCCTGTAATGCAGGTCATAATGCCAAGCGGTATATCCACACTGATATTTTTTAAATTGTTCTCCTTTGCGCCCTTTACCGTGATCCAGCCTGTCGGTTCTTTGCGTTTTGCAGGCACCGGAATCTGAATGCGCCCGCTTAAATATGCCCCGGTGATGGAATCCTGGTTTGCCATAATTTCTTCCGCCGTACCAGTCGCAATCACCTCTCCGCCATGCTCGCCGGCGCCAGGGCCGATGTCCACGATAAAATCCGCCGACCGCATGGTATCCTCGTCATGCTCTACGACAATCAGCGTATTTCCAAGATCTCTTAAGTTTTTGAGCGCCGCAAGCAGCTTGTCATTGTCACGCTGATGCAGCCCGATGCTCGGCTCGTCCAAAATATATGCCACGCCGACAAGGCCGGATCCGATCTGCGTGGCAAGCCGGATGCGCTGCGCTTCCCCGCCCGATAAAGTGCCGGTCGCCCGTCCAAGCGACAGGTAGTCCAGCCCGACCTCCACAAGAAACCCGACTCTTGCGCGGATTTCCCGGATGATCTGTGCGCCGATCATTTCCTGCTGCTTTGTCAGCGGCAGGTTTGCCATAAACTGCTGCAAATTTTTAATCGAAAGATTTGTGACCTCATAAATATTTTTGTCATGGATCGTGACCGCAAGCGCTTCTTTTTTCAGCCTCTGTCCACGGCACGCCTTACATGGCGTGACCCGCATAAATTCTTCATACTGCTGCTTCATCGTGTCCGAGCCTGTCTCGCGGTACCTGCGCCCGACATTCTTAATCAGCCCTTCAAACTGGACGTCATAGACCCCCTCTCCGCGCTGCCCGCGGTAATGCACCTTTACCTCCCTGTCAGCGCCGTTAATAAGCATATCGCGCACTTCATCCGAGAGCTGCTCATACGGCGTATCCAAATCAAAACCATATGCCTGCGACAGTGCTTTTAACGTGGCATACGTATAGCTGGCAAGATCCGTGCAGGACTGCCAGCCGGTTACCTGGATCGCGCCCTGCGCAATGCTTAACGATGGATCTGGTATCATCAGTCCTTCATCAAATTCCATTTTATAACCAAGCCCAAAGCAGTCTGGGCACGCGCCGAACGGGTTGTTAAAAGAAAAACTGCGCGGCTCGATTTCGTCCACGCTGATGCCGCAGTCCGGGCACGAAAAGCTGTCCGAAAACTGCACGGTTTGCTGATTTTGCCCAGGCTTTTGCACTTCTACCATCACCAGTCCGTCCGCCAGCTCCAGCACGCTTTCCAGAGAATCTGCGAGCCGCTTTTCTATGCCTTCTTTTACAATCAGGCGGTCTACAACGATCTCAATATTATGCTTTTTATTTTTCTCCAGCGGTATTTCTTCGGTCAGCTCATACATATTGCTATCCGCAATCACCCGCACATAGCCGCTGCGCTTTGCCTGCTCCAACAGCTTTTGGTGCGTCCCCTTCCTGCCGCGCACAACCGGCGCAAGGAGCTGTATTTTTGTCCGCTGCGGCAGCTCCATAATCAGATCCACCATCTGGTCTACCGTCTGCTTTTTGATCTCCTTCCCGCACTTTGGGCAGTGCGGAATGCCGATCCGCGCATACAGCAGGCGGAAATAATCATAGATTTCCGTCACCGTACCGACCGTCGAGCGCGGATTGCGGTTGGTAGACTTCTGGTCAATGGAAATCGCCGGTGAAAGCCCCTCGATCTTCTCTACATTCGGCTTTTCCGCCTGCCCTAAAAACTGCCTGGCATAAGAAGACAACGACTCCATATAACGGCGCTGGCCTTCTGCATAAATCGTATCAAATGCAAGCGACGATTTGCCGGAACCGCTCAGCCCGGTCAAGACGACAAATTCATCCCGTGGGATATCCAGGTCAATATTTTTCAGATTGTGCTCATTTGCACCGCGTATTTTGATATATTTTCTTTCTTTGCCCATGTTTTCTTCTCTTCCTCATTTTCTGCGCCATTATTTCTGCGCGTCCCATCGCATTTTCCTCATAAATGCACCATTATTTCTGCGCGTCCCGCAGCATCTCCTTTAAATGCATCATCTGGTCACGCAGCTCGGCAGCCGCCTCGAAGTTTAAGTCCGCAGCCGCGCTTTCCATCTTCTTTTTCACCTGTGCAATCAGCTTTTCCAGCTCCTTGCGGTTCATAGATTCCGGGTCTTTTGCAAAATTCAGCTCTTCCGCAGCCACCTTTTTCGAAATACTGATTAAATCACGCACTGCTTTTTCAATCGTCTTTGGAGTAATGCCATGCGCTTCGTTATATTTTTGCTGCAATTCCCGGCGGCGCGCCGTCTCACTGATCGCTGCCTGCATCGAATCCGTAATCTTGTCCGCATACATAATCACATGCCCTTCGCTGTTGCGCGCCGCCCTGCCGACCGTCTGGATCAGCGAAGTCTCTGAACGCAAAAAACCTTCCTTGTCCGCATCCAGGATCGCTACCAGCGTGATCTCCGGGATATCCAGGCCCTCACGCAGCAGGTTAATGCCTACCAGCACATCAAACACATCCAGCCGCAGATCTCTGATAATCTCCGCGCGCTCCAGCGTATCGATATCCGAGTGCAGATATTTCACACGGATGCCGACCTCCTGCATATATGCTGTCAAATCTTCCGCCATGCGTTTGGTCAGCGTTGTAATGAGCACCTTATGCTTCTTCGCCGTCTCTTTATTTACCTCTGAGATCAGGTCATCGATCTGCCCCTCCACCGGACGCACATCGATCTTCGGATCCAAAAGCCCGGTCGGACGGATAATCTGCTCCACACGCAGCAGCTCATGCTCTTTTTCATAGACATTCGGCGTAGCTGATACAAACAGCATCTGATCAATTTTGGACTCAAATTCCTCAAAATTCAACGGCCGGTTATCCTTCGCAGAGGGCAGGCGGAAGCCATAGTCCACCAGCGTAGATTTTCTGGACTGGTCACCTGCATACATGCCCCTGATCTGCGGCACCGTAATATGCGACTCATCTATAATAATGAGAAAATCGTCCTTAAAATATTCCATCAATGTCAGCGGCGTCGCGCCAGGAGCAAGCCCCGCAAGATGCCTGGAGTAATTTTCAATCCCGCTGCAAAACCCCGTTTCCCGCAGCATCTCAATATCAAAATTCGTGCGCTCCGCAATCCGCTGCGCCTCCAGCAGCTTATCCTCGCCTTTAAAATACCGGACGCGTTCTTCTAACTCCTTTTCTATCTCCACACAAGCCCGGTTGATCTTTTCCTGCGGAACAACATAATGCGACGCCGGAAAAATGCCGACATGCTCCAGAGAAGCCTTCACCTCTCCGGTCAGGACGTCAATCTCCGTGATCCTGTCAATTTCGTCGCCAAAAAATTCTACCCGGATCGCCCGTTCCGCGCTGCTCGCAGGAATAATTTCCACCACATCTCCGCGCACGCGGAACGTCCCCCGGTGAAAGTCCATCTCATTCCTCGTATACTGAATATCGATCAAGTCGCGGATCACATCATCCCTGTCACGAACCATCCCCGGACGCAGCGACACCATCATCCCAAGAAAGTCCTCCGGGCTGCCCAGGCCGTAAATGCACGAAACACTGGATATAACGACCACATCCCTGCGCTCAGAAAGCGCCGCAGTCGCAGACAGCCGCAGCTTATCGATCTCTTCATTGACGGAAGAATCCTTTGCGATGTATGTGTCCGAAGATGGAACGTAGGCTTCGGGCTGGTAGTAATCGTAATAGGAGACGAAATATTCCACGGCATTCTCCGGGAACATCTCCTTGAATTCTCCATATAGCTGCGCTGCAAGCGTCTTATTATGGGCGATGACAAGGGTTGGCTTCTGCAAGGCTTGTATCACATTTGCCATTGTGAA
>CAMWXD010000023.1 GCA_947178105.1 uncultured Eubacterium sp.
TCATATGCAGATATTAAAACATCCGAAACTGCCTTTATATCCATATCTGTTATTTCGCTAATTATCATATCTGTTTATCTCCTGCAAATAAAATTAACAACACGTTTCTGTTTTCAGTACATAATCAATTATACTATTTAATCCAGAATCTTATCCGGTTTCACAGGTTTGCGCGGATGGTGCGGGTGGCCTTACTGGCCGCCGGGCTTCTTTCCGGTTTTCTCCCTGTTGTTTGTAATTTTTTTACGGCCAATGCATTTGGATGGCGGCATGGATGCATTGGCGTGTAATTTCTTTGCGCGAAAAAGAAAAGGAGCCACGCTCCGCCGCAGCTTTTTTATTTCCACATTCAGGCTGCGGATGATGTTTTCATAATCCATCCTGAGTCCCTCCATATGATTAAGCATAACAGAAAAGCGGACAAAAATCGAATGTGGATAACTTTTCAATTTAGTGAAAGCCACTATAAATATTTTTAAGTAAATACAGTCTTTCGGGTAGAAATCAGGAAAATTGAGCTGTTTTAGACGAAAAACACAAAGAAATACCAGTCAGCATTTTTAACAAACAATTGCTGTATGTTTCCCCACCCCGTGAAAAGTAACAAATGGGGACAAAAAACATCCCCATTTCCTAAATTAACGCTTGCAAATGAGCAAGGTATCATTTATAATCAGATTAGAGACAGTTATAGGATATTGGCTTGTCCGATGATTGTCACCGGAAACTTATAGTATTGATTTAAGTTGTTACAGGCTATCCCCTATTGGTCGTAGGAGATAGCCGTTTTACTTTTTATGATGGTTGTCGAGATAAGATAAAGCTGCGAATATAACTAACAGCAACGTCAAAACTTCTAACGTATCCATATGTACCTCCTTTCCGTTTCCGGAAAGTACAACCACCAGACTATCCCTACGCTGTCCTGATCTGACTATGGAATATTATAGCATATTTTGTGAGAATGGGTATAGTATTTTAAATATAAATTTCCTCAAAAATACCCCTAAATTCAATCAGGAGTATTTCTTTTACTTATAATTCATCTTTTACCAGTATTTCAAAATAAACTAAGGCGTGAGTTTCATTCAGCGTCTGGATATTTTTCAATTTGTAGCATCTGGAATCTGGCTCATATATATAGCTTGTCAAATCATTCTCTATCTGGTAATAAAATTCATCTTCATTGTTAAATTCTATTATGCGTACTACATTGTTTACCCCAAATCTGAAAACAAAGCACTTGCCGCAACCAAAGCAGTTCTCATGTATTGTGCATTATCTTTAAACAAATCACTATCTATATAAAATCCTTTACTCTCTATAAACTGGCTGCAAAATGTAATTACCGTGCGCGTGTTGCCCTCTCGATACGGATGCACTTTCCAAAGTTCAGCTAAATATTGGGAAAACATTTTTGCCACTTCTTCAAGCGTTGCTTTCTCCCAAGCATATTGATTCATTTTATCTAAGACAAATGTGACGTCCTTTTCAATATCAAAACAATCAGAATACTCGATTGAAATACCCCCCTAATGCCGGCTCTGGTTTTTCAATATTTATAATTCTAATTTTTCCCGCCCAATCGTAAATATCTTGAAAAATATAATAATGCATATCGCAAAGTGATGCAAAATTAAAACGGCTGGCGGATTCTCCTACTACAAGTTCCGCAAGCCGTATACTCGTATATTCTGCCTCCATACACGACAACCTTTCTCTGTCCCGTATATCAGCAAGATTCTTCAGAATATCTGTATGTGGATATAAGTGGTCATCTCTCCACGACTTTCTTTCTCAATTAATTTTTTAAATTCTGGAGATGGTTCTAGTCCATCTACTTTAATCATACCTAATGCATAATCCCATTTCTTATCTGTACTGACTAGCATAAAATCAACTCCCGATTTCTATTTTTATTTATTTTACCACATTCTATAAACAATATCCATTATAACTTTTATACACACTGCATAATAAAAACCCCTGCAAATGGCGCATTCACACCACTTGCAAGGGTTCTCATTCCTATCTCTATTCGCCTGTTTTCGACAAATTTCTACGCATTCATCTGCGCCGCAACCTCAGCCGCAAAATCCTCATTTTTCTTCTCTAAGCCTTCACCTGTTTCAAAACGGATAAAGCTCTTGATGGATACGGTTGTGCCGACTTCTTTGGATACCTGTGCAAGGTATTGTGCTACGGTCTGCTTGCCGTCTTCAGCTTTGACGTATACTTGGTCAACGAGACAGATTTCTTTCAGCTCTTTGTTCACGCGGCCTTCGATCATGCCGTTGATCACCTTCTCCGGCTTTTGTGATTCTTTTGGATCATTCATGATCTGGGCACGGAGAATTTCTTTTTCATGTGCAATGTAATCTGCGCTGATTTCGTCTCTGCTGACGTATTTTGGATTCAAGGCTGCAATCTGCATACACAGGTTTTTTACAGCTTCCTTGACAGCATCATTAACTACAGTTGTCTCTGCGACTGCGACAACGCCGATGCGCCCGCCGCCGTGGATATAATCTACGACGCAGCCGTTCTCTGCCTGGGCTTTTTCAAATCTGCGGATTTTTAAGTTCTCGCCGATCACTGCGATCTGCTCTACCAAAGAATCCTTGACAGTCTTGCTTGTATCTTCCAGCCATGCTTCTTCCATAAATGCATCCAGGTCGGCTGCATTGGAATTTAATGCCTGTTTTGCTACCTTTTCTACGTAAGCCTGGAATTTTTCGTTTTTTGCAACGAAGTCTGTCTCAGAGTTTACTTCTACGATTGCTGCGCGCTTGTCGTCTTCTACAACGACTTTTACGATACCTTCCGCTGCGATACGGGACGCCTTCTTTTCTGCTTTTGCCTGTCCATTTTTTCTCAAATATTCTACGGCAGCTTCCATATCGCCGTTTGTCTCACCCAACGCCTTTTTACAATCCATCATGCCTGCGCCGGTCATTTCGCGCAGTTCTTTTACCATTCCTGCTGTAATAGCCATTTTATTTTCCTCCAAAATTAAAATCTGATACAGTCTGTATTGCCGCCCGGACTGTGCGGGTTTCGACAGCCTCTTACTCTTCTACAGGCGCCTCATCCGCTTCCATTACTTCCTCGGCTTCTCCCTGTTTTGCTTCCACAACAGCGTCCGCCATCTTAGAAACGATCAGTTTTACGGCGCGGATCGCGTCATCGTTGCCTGGAATGACAAAATCCAGTTCTTCAGGGTCACAGTTTGTATCTGCAATGCCGATCAGCGGAATGCCCAATGTATGTGCTTCCTGTACGCAGATTCTTTCTTTCTTCGGATCTACAATAAAGATTGCATCTGGAATACGCTTCATTTCCTTGATGCCGCCCAGGTTCTTTTCCAATTTTTCCTGCAACTTCTTTAATGCAAGCACTTCTTTTTTCGGAAGGACGTCAAAGGTGCCGTCTTCTTCCATCTTTTCAATGCTCTTTAATTTTGCAATACGGCTCTGGATCGTCTTGAAGTTGGTCAGCATACCGCCGAGCCATCTTTCGTTTACGTAATACATGCCGCAGCGTTCTGCTTCTGTGCGGATGGCATCCTGTGCCTGTTTTTTCGTGCCTACGAAAAGGATCGTACCGCCGTTTGCCACGATATCTGCTACTGCATTGTAGGCTTCGTCTACTTTTCCTACGGATTTTTGCAGGTCAATGATATAGATGCCGTTGCGTTCCGTATAAATATACGGAGCCATTTTCGGATTCCATCTTCTTGTCTGATGTCCGAAATGAACACCGGCTTCCAGTAACTGTTTCATTGAAATAACACTCATTCTTTTTTCCTCCATTTGGTTTTTGCTGCCATATGCTTCCAAGCGCAATACAACCTCTGCAAGGCAGTGTATCCAAAAAAGATGCAGCCGGCTGTATGCAGCGGCACCTGTATTGCTCCACATATGTGATTTTTTTGACCTGTTCACTATAACACAGGTAACTTCTGGATGCAAGTATTTTTTGCAATGCATCGATTTTCTTCGCAACGACTTGCCGTACAACGATTGCCAATACAGCTACTGCCTCGTCAGGATCTGCGCGATCTGCCGAAAACTGGAACCTTTTTTTATTTTATAAGTCCCTGGCTGGAGCATATTGTCATAATCGTTTGCCCCAAGATAAGAATTAAACTCATCTGCGCTGTCCACAAGCCCTGCTTCAAATACTTTTGCAGATACCATCCTGGACACGTCGCCGGATTCTATGACGATCTCCACTTCGTCTGAGTCTTCCGGCTTGTCGTCTGACGTTTTCTCAGAGTTGTCTGTTTTATTGCCGGACGGCTTTTTATCCGATGTTTTGTTGTCTGTTTTGCTTTTTGAATCGTCTTTATCGCCTTGCTTGTCTTTATCGTCCTTTTGATCCTGGTTATCCTGGCTGTCTGGATTGCCGTCAGCCTCTCCTGGATCTTGGCCCTGCTCAGGATCTGTGGATGGCTCGCCTTCTGACGGCTGCTGCGGGTCCGTTTCTCCATCTGCTGCGCCTGTGCCGTCCTGTGAGCCGGAAGCTTCCCCTGTGCCGTTTGGATCCGAGTCGCCCGCTAATGGGTCTGGATCTGTGATTGTGCCGCCAGGCTCGCCTGCGCCGCCTTCCAAGTCAGCCGATGAAGCGTCAGACGCAGGAGGATCTGCCAGTGTCCCGGCATTGCTTTCCTGCATGACCATGCCCAGCTTCATCGCACGCCGGATGACTTCTTCATCGGAGATATTGTCATGAAATAAAAACGCGACTGACAGAACCAGTGTCGCTACAATGACACCAATGCCTGCCCCACGTAAATAATATTTAAATCTCATTAGAATCAGTCTCCTTTATAAAGTCCCAGGATCAGGCGCACTTCGCCGACACCGAGGCCAAGGTTTTTGGCTATGGCTACCGAATCCCTTCCCTGTTCATAAAGCCTTATAATCTCATCCTTGACATTGACTTCTTTTTCTTCCGCCTCCTTATCCGCAGCCTCCTGTGCGGCAGGCTCGGCTGGCGTTCCCTGCGAATCCTGTGCCGGCGCGGATGCGTTTGCCGCAGGAGCCTGTTCCTTGGACGGCTCCCTGGACGAAGCAGCCCCGGACAGAGGCTTAGGCGCAGCCTGCTCCGCCGCGGCAGGCTGTGCTTTTTGGTTTTGCGCCTGGATAGTGACCTGGTTTTTTATCTGCTCTATAAAACCATTCGTCATCTCCTCTTCCTGCGCTTTCAAATCCTGGAGCTGCTGCGTAAGGCTGGATGTAAAATCGGTCAGCTCTGTATGTTTATCATTGAGCATACTGTATAAAAACATAATCTCGTTATGCGTTTTATTCATTTTCTCAATCACAGTATCCGAATATTCATTGATCGCCATGATTTTTTCATTTGTCTGTTTCTCCAAGGCACGCTCTGTACGCTCCTTACTGGCATCAATCGTATCTTCTACAATATCGACGACCCGCTGTTTTGATTTTTCCAGCTCGCGCTCCAGCATCACGCCCATTTCTTCTTTACTCAATTCCGAAATATGATGTAGTTCATCCGGCGACAGCTTTTCCGCCACCCAGAAGCTTGCCAGGATAAAAGCCATCCCGACAACCAGTAATACGATCTCTATGATAGTCATTCCAATAACCTCTGCACCTTTGTCATATTTTAATGTCAAAGCCGCCGGACATCGTCTTTTTGACTTTCACACTGCCGTCCGGCAGATTTTCTTTTTTCTCTTTTTTCTTTTTTTTACGCTGGTTTGTATACGCATTTGAGCCTTTCTCCTTGGCGTCAAACTTTTTCTGGTCATTGTCCGCGTTATCCTTTTTCTGGACTTCCTGTGCCTGGCTCTGCTCCTTTTGCTGCTCACGGATCTGGATATTCTGCTGTTCGACGGCTGGCTTCTGGTTCTCCTGATGCCTGATCGCACTGACATCCTGCGTATTTTGTATCATTCCGTTTAAATGGACCGGACGTACTGTCATTTACTCACCTTCTCTTTTATTTCCTTGATAAAATATCCATATAAGGCCCCATTGTCCTCTGCATTTTGGACAACGCCTTTGTATGGAGCTGCGATATCCTGGATTCTGATACTTCCAAAACCCTGCTGATCTCCTTTAACGTAAGATCTTCATAATAATACAACAAAATTACTTTTTTTTCTTTTTCCGTCAACTGCTCCATCGCTTCCTGGAGCTTTTCCCGCAGTTCTGTCTCCTGTACCTGCTCTTCTGGCTGGATAAAATGAGAGTTGTGCCTGGCGTCCATCACCGGCTCCGAGCCTTGGTCAATAAATTCATTTAAGGATACGATATTGGTAACCTTAAGCTGCGACTGCCATTCGGTCAGCTCGTCGCCTGTGACGCCCAGTTCCTCTGCCACCTCTTCATCCAGCGCTGTTTTGCCTGTCTTCATTTCGACTTTTTTGATCGCCTCATCGATCTTTTTTTGTTTCTGGCGGACTGTGCGGGGAATCCAGTCCATTTTTCGGATCTGGTCTAAGATTGCGCCCCGGATCCTGAGACTAGCGTATGTTTCAAATTTTACTTCTTTGTCCATATCAAATTTATCAATCGCGTCGATCAGTCCGAAAATCCCATAGCTGACCAGGTCATCATACTCTACATTGTAGCCCAAATACATACTCAGCCTGCCTGCAACGACCTTCACAAGCGGCGCATATTCAAGGATAATCTGTTCCCGCAGCTCTGGCGTCTGCTTGATCTGATACATTTCCCAAAGTTTTTCTTTCGAAACCTTACTCATGTTTAACCTCCAGGCAGTTTCTTAATATTGCTAAGCTTCCTGATCTTCTTCGATAAATTCCATATCCTCGATGATTTCTCCGTCTGCAAAGCCAAGATCATCCGCTGTCACAAATTCTTCGTCAACCTGCGACACATTCATATCCAGCACGATCTTGATGACAACTCCCAACAGGAAAAATCCGAGCAGCACAAAAAATGATGTACGGATGAAAAATGATAGGCTGAAATCATTCACATACGATATGATACACATTACAAACGCAGCAAATAATGTAACCATTGCAGGAATTTGTTTTGTCTTCATAAAACTCCCCCAGTACTTTCAGATTATTTTCAGCGGCTTTCCCACTGATTTTATGTAATATTCCCCCGTATCGCAATGCAGCTCAACGGTTCGCCCATAATTCAGCCCGGTATCCTCGGCAATCAGTCGTATGCCCAGCTCCCTTAGCTTTTTCTTTGAAGCCAGCGCGTTTTTCTCTCCAATACTGCCGATCGTATCCGTCCCGGATACCTCGAACATCTTCGCTCCTCCGGCAATTTTTGCCACCATGCGCGTCCTGCTGGCGCCGGCACGAACCATACGGTTGACAAGCTCCACAATGCCCGTATCCGCAAACTTGGCAATATTGGAATTATTTCTGATTTTGGTACTGTCCGGCAGCATAATATGTGCCAGGCCGCCAATTTTCGTTACCGGATCATAGAGCGCAATCCCAATACAGGAGCCAAGCCCCAGCGTTGTGATCGCATTCGGACTTTTGCAAATATTTAAGTCCGCCATTCCAACTTTTATCATCTGACTCATCTGTTCGCTCACCACCCCACATATACTTTATTAAAGCATGATTCCAAGTGATGTCAAGATCTTGTCATAAGAATCTAACTCCGGTAAAAGGATAAAATAACCTTCAAATACCGTTTCACCTCCAAATGATGTCTCAATCAGCAGCGCGTTATCCCCATACTGCCCAAATTGAATCGCCGGAATGCTTAAAATAGCGCCTGCCATATCTACAGCTATATAAGGTACGGTCGGTGAAATATTCAGGTTTGTCATCGCCGACAATGCGGAAAGGTAAGCGCCCGCTATAATATTTCCAATCTCTTTCATCGCGGACAAGTCCATCTCATCAAACGGGGCTTTATACGCACCGTCCCTTCCGAGCAGATGGTTTACCAGATTGTGTGCGTCGTCCATTTTAAGCAAAAACATCAGGCTGCCGGAAATATCATTCTGTACTCCGAGATAAATGCCAACGATCTCTTCTTCCTCTGAACCAATCGCCGTATTCAAATCCTCGACTCCCATCAGCTTGACATTCGGCACTTCCATACTCAGCTTGATGCCAAGCATCGTCGCAATCGCAGTCGTCGCATTTCCTGCCCCTATATTGCCGATTTCCCTTAATACGTCAAAATACATACTGTTTATTTCGTCAAACGTAAATTTGCCCATATCGTTCTCCCTGCATGGATTGAATCTTACTCAATATTCTCCTGATACTATAAGATATAGTGAGACGCACAAGGCCGTCTCACTATCCCCTTTTCTCCCTTATACAGCCTCGTGCTCATCAATAATTGCATTAATATCAAACAATGAAACAAGCTCATCGCCGTTTTTGCCGATGCCATTGATAAACATTTCCTTGGATTCCCTGGAACTGTGAGAAAGCTTGTCAATCTCATTCGGCCCAAGGTTAATGACCTCTTTTACTTCATCCACAACAATTCCAAGCGCATCCTTTTGTTCAAATTTTAAAATGATAATACGCGAAGCTCCTGTATATACATCATCCTCCAGCCCCATCTTCCTGCGGATGCTCATAACCGGAATGACCTCGCCGCGCAGGTTGATCACGCCTTTAAAATAAAACTGTGAGGTTGGCACCCTTGTAATTTTCTGCATCCTGACAATATTATCAATATAGCTGATATCGATTCCGTACTGTTCACTGCCGATCTTTACAACTATGTACTGCTTTTTTGCTTCTTCTGTCGTTTCTATATAATCCACTTTCGGCACCTCCCTTACATCAATGTATTCACATCCAGGATCAATGCGATCTCACCGTCGCCCAAGATTGTCGCACCGCTGATGATCTTGCTGTTGCTGATAAATTTTCCGAGCGATTTAATAACGATCTCCTGCTGGCCCAGCAGGTTATCCACAACAAGCCCCGCCTGCTTTTCCCCTTTATTTACAATTACAACCGTCAGGCTTTCCGGCGCATTCTCCGGCTCTTCAATATCTAAAATCTGGTTCAGCCGGATCAGCGGAATGACATTGCCGCGCAGGTTGATAACCTCCTCCGCCTGCACATATTTAATCTCAGAAACCGGCACATCCTCAATCGTAATAATCGACCCGAGCGCAATCGCGAACAGCTCATGATGTACTTCTACGAGCAATGCCTGGATAATCGCCAGTGTCAGAGGAAGGCGCACAATAAACGTAGACCCTTCGCCAAGCTTGCTCTTTACCTCTACGTCGCCGCCAAGCGTCTCGATATTGGACTTTACAACGTCCAGCCCGACGCCTCTGCCGGATACATCCGTGATCTTCTTCGCCATGGAAAAGCTTGGCATAAACAGAAAATCGATAATCTCCTTCTGGCTTAAGTTTTCCGCCTGCTCCGGCGTAACCAGCCCGCGGTCGATCGCTTTGCGCTTTACGTTTTCCGTGTCAATTCCATTGCCGTCGTCGCCGACTTCGATCACGACATTATTGCCTTCCTGGTATGCCTTTAAGTTGATCGAGCCGACTTCCGGCTTTCCTCTTTCCTTACGCAGTTCTGCGCTTTCCAGCCCATGGTCAGCAGAATTGCGCAGCAAATGCTGTAACGGGTCGCCGATCTGGTCGACAACGGTACGGTCCAGCTCCGTATCCTCACCGGACATGTACAGCTCCATTTTTTTATCCAGTTTGCGCGATAAATCACGGATCATACGCGGGAATTTTGCCACGACGCTTTCAATCGGCACCATTCGCGCTTTCATGACAGATTCATGCAGGCTTGTCGTAATACGCTCCAGATATTCAATCTGGTCACGGAACGACTGGCTTTGTGTCCCGTCTCCTGAGTCGCTGGAGCTGATCGAAACAAGGCTGTTCTTTGCGATAATCAGCTCGCTGACCTGGTTCATCAGGGCATCCAGCTTTTCAATATCGACACGCACCGTACGGTTTGCCACCGGCTTGTTGACCGGCTTTCCTTTTGCCGCCGTACCGGCTGTTTTAGCCGCGTCTCCCTTTGCCTGTACCGCTGCGGCTGGTGCGACCGCAGGCGCTGCCGGCTCAGCGGATGCTGCCTTTTCTCCTTCCGGTTCTTTTTCTTTATCGGACGTTGCTACAAGCATTTCGTATTTGATCTGCTCACCGAATACATCCTCGATTTCCGATACTGCTTTTGCAACTGTAAGGAATTTATCTACGCCTTCCTCGTCTGCGGACATCAGAAAGCTGAAATCCAGGTCAAATTTTTCGTCTTCAATATCCTGCGCGCCCGGATGATAGACAAGGATCTCTCCAAACTCCTCGACTGCTTTAAACACAAGAAACGCCCTTGCCGCCTTTAACAGGCATTCTTTTTGTACATATACGGTAAATCCGAACAGCACTTTTCCGCTGTCCTCCGCATTTTTCAGGCTTTCCCGCTCTGCTTCGGAAAGCTCAAGTTGCAGGAATTTTTTCATATGCCCGCCTGCGGCAGCTTCCTCTGCCTGTGCAGGCTTTTGATCCGCCGCCTCTTTTGTGTCCTTTACAGCAGGCGCCGCATCCCCGTTTAATATACCGTTTAAAGCCGCAATAATACCCTCGTTGTCATTGGTGCCTTCGTCGGAAGTCTCTTTGATAATATTCAGGTAACCTTCAATCGCATCCAGGCACTGAAACAGCACATCGATAATATCGCCGTTGACCTTGATCTTATCGTTACGCACCTCCTGGAATACGTTTTCCATATCATGCGTTAAATGCTGCATCCGCTTAAAGCCCATCGTACCCGCCATCCCTTTTAAGGAATGGGCCGCACGGAAGATCTCGTTGATGACGTCATGGTCTTCCGGCTCATTTTCCAGCGCCATAATATTGTCGCTTAAGCTCTGGATATGCTCTGCTGTCTCATCAATAAATATCTCAAGATACTGACTTACATCCATCTTATTTTACCCCCACTTGATTAATGATTCTTTTGGGAATATTCGTAAGCGGCACTACTTCATCGACAAGCCCGGCCTCCGCAATCGCCTTTGGCATCCCATATACGACGCAGGTCGGCTCATCCTGGGCAATGACATAGATCGGCTTTGCCCGGTTCAGCTCCTTGATCCCGTCTGTCCCGTCCGCCCCCATGCCGGTTAAAACCACACAGACGATCTCGTCATACGACGACCGTTTTAAAGACCGATACATCACGTTTGCACATGGGCGCAGCCCGCCGATTGCCGGCGCATCGGAAAGATGGATCTTATGTGTGCCGTCCTTTGCCGCCACAACCTCCAAATGATAGCCGCCCGGCGCTACATAGACGCATCCTTTTTTCAGGACATCGTTCTCCTGCGCTTCCTTAACCTGGACTTTGCTCAACTCATTTAAGCGTTCCGCCATAGACTTTGTAAATCCCGTAGGCATATGCTGTACGAGTACCATAGGCGCATCCATGTTTTTATCCAAATACGGGATCACGCTTTGCAGCGATTTCGGGCCTCCGGTAGAACATGCAAGCGCAATCAGCTTTTTTCCGCCGCTCCCGCCAGATGCCCTGCGCGACACTGTCCGTGCCGCTCCCGCAGACGCCGTGCCTGCTGCGTTTACCGCAGACGAAGCGCTGCCAGCGGCTGCTGATGCACGCGCAGCGGCTGCTGAAAGCGCTGCCCTTGTAGATGCTGCCGACGGCGTTTTCGATGCAGCCGTCCCCGGCTGTTTTCCTGCGAAAGAAGCCATCCCCGGCGTTCTTCCCGGCGTCTGCCTGGAAGCTGCCGGCTGCGAAAGAGCAGCCTTTGCCGTCTTTGCCTGCGGAAGTATAGAGTTTAACAGGCTGCTAAGCTCCGTACGGAACTGCACTCCCTTTGCCTCAATGATATTTTCCGGCTTTGTGATAAAATCGATCGCGCCATACTCCATCGCCTGTATGGTGATCTTTGCATCTTCCTTTGCCAGGGAGCTGACAACGACCACTGTGGCACGAATATTCTCTTTTTGCAGTTTTTGCAGAAGCTCCAGCCCATTCATCCTCGGCATATTAATATCCAAAAGCACTGCATCGTAGCTGTTGTTTTTGATTTTCTCATATGCTTCCAGCCCGTCTCTGCATGTGTCTGTCGCTTCAAACTCATCACCTGAATTAATTATATCACAGATAGCCCTTCTCATGAGTGCAGAATCATCTACAACTAAAATATTTTTTTTCATAACGCATCAGAACTTCTTTCTCTCTCATTTTCAATTCTTACGTTTTTCGTTTGTAATGTTGCTACTTAAAAAAATTATAAAACAATTCTTTAATCCCCTGTCGTTCTGGCTCGATATTCGGCTCTCCTTCAATCAGGCTCTGGGCAAGGCGTTCAAATGCCTTTGCAGACCTCGCGTTCGGCGCAGTCATAGAAACGATTTTCTGCGCGCGCACCGATTTTTCCAGCAGCCCGTCTTGTGGGATCGTACCAAAAAAATGCACTTCTCCCTGGAGAAACTTGGATATGACAGAGCTTAGCTTTTCATAGACCACCTGCCCGTCATCCACCGATACCGTACGGTTTACAACGACCTCAATATTCGTGCTGTGGCGGACAAAGCCCGGATTTCCATACAGCGCCTTAATCAGCGAATAGGAATCGGTCAGGGAGCTTGGTTCCGGCGTCAGCACAAGCAGCACTTCCGGGCTGGATGATACGAATTCCATCACGTTATTCGCAATCCCCGCCCCTGTATCGATCAGTATGAAATCAGTCAGGCCGTCCAGCTCGTTTAAGTTGTTGACCAGCCTGGAAAGCTGGTTTTTTGTCAAATTATTCATTCCGGTAATCCCGTTTCCGCCGGAAATAAATCCGATTTCCATAGGGCCTTCGGTAATGATTTCCTCCATCTTCTTACCATGGTATATCATATCACTTAGATTATATTTCGGGATTGCGCCAAACATAACCTCAACATTGGCAAGGCCCATATCCGCATCAAAAATAATGACTCTCTTCCCAAGCCTGCGGAGCTGGACAGCAAGGTTGACAGCAATATTCGATTTCCCAACCCCGCCTTTCCCACTGGTTATTGTAATAACCCTTGCTTTGGATACAGAACGGGGCTGCTTTGATTTTACCACGTTTCTCAGTTGTTCTGCCTGATCCATACTCAATCCCCTCCAAGTAATTTCTTAACAATCTTTTGTGTGTCAAATACCTCTATATCATCCGGTACGTTCTGCCCATACGTCGCATAAGACAGGTCAGCTCCCGAATACAAATGGATATTTAACAAGTTGCCGTAACATGAGGTCTCATCCAGCTTGGTAAAGATCAGCTTATAATCTGCAAACGTCTGATAAATATTGCACATATCCTGCAAATCACGATATTTTGTCGTTGCGCTTAAGACCAGATACACCTCCGTTTTAGACTCGGCGGATACCCCGCCGATCAAATTTTTCACATCCTCGCACTGTGCTACATTTTTATGGGAAAAGCCCGCAGTGTCCACAAGGATCAGGTCATACTCTGACAAATTGTTTACCGCATCCCTGATCTCCTCCGCTGAATATACAATCGTAAGCGGCATATCCAATATATTCGCATATGTGCGAAGCTGCTCGGTCGCCGCAATGCGGTAGGTGTCCGCTGTCAAAAACGCTACCTTTTTTCCCTCGTCGACCTTGTAGCGGGAAGCCACCTTGGCAATCGTCGTCGTCTTGCCCACGCCCGTAGGCCCGATAAAAAAAGCAACGGTCGGCCTGGAATTCACAAACTCGATCGGTTTCGGCTGGCCGAACTTTAATACAAGCTTTTGATAAATATGAGATAAGATATAATCGATATTACTGCCTTTATTTGTAATTTTTTCCAACTCGTCCAAAATCTGGTTGGCATATTTTTCGTCAACCTCGTTATCCAAAAGTGTCTGATAGAGCATTTTCACAAAAGAAAACCCTTCCTGTGCCTGGCCATTCGCCTCTCCCATGCCATCCTCCTGATTTTTCTTTTCAGCCGAAATACGGTCTTCCAAAAGGCTTTGCAGGCTGTCGAGCCGCTCCTCCAGCGCAGACGTGCTTGTAGCCGTATTGGATGCCGCGGCTGCAAAGGCAGCGGACGGTGTGCCTGTGCCGGATGCTGCCTGCTGCGGCGCATATTCCGGCGTTTCCGTTCCATTCTGCTTCTGGAGCTGCTGCAACACCAGCCCCGCTGTCTCGTCCAGGCGGTTTTGAGAGGCTACCGGAAGCCGGATCGCCTCGTCCGCAGTCAGGTTGATGCTTTCCGGCTTTCTTGCCTGCTGCGGCGCATCCGCCTGGGCATATGGATTTTTTTTATCAGATTCACTTTCTTCAAGGGCTGCTGTGACCTCGTACGCGATCCCTTTAAACGCACGGAAAACTCCTTTTGGCTTGATTGTCTTGACACTCATAATCACGACATCCGGCCCCATTTCCTTTTTTGCTTTTTCGATCGCCTCGCTCTCAGTCTTGCCCTGAAATTTATTGATTGTCATTTATGCTGTCACCATCCCTACTGACTGTAATTCCACATTTGAATCTATTTCATTATAAGACACTACAATAAGGTCTTTAAAATATTCCTCTGTCATTTTCTTAAAATACATACGCACAATCGGTGAGGTAACAACGATCGGGTTCTTGCCGAGATTTTCCAGCTTTGCGATCTCTGTCTCCACAGAAGCCATAATCGCTTTTGTCCGCTCTGGGTCGATCGTTAAGTACGCCCCCTGCTCGGTCTGCTTTACCGATGACATAATTTCCTGCTCAATATTCGGGTCAAGCGTAATCACGCTGGTCGCCTCATTCGGCATAAAATAACGGCTGGAAATCGCCCTCTTTAACGCCTGGCGCGTATATTCGGTCAGCACGTCGGTATCCCTGGAGGTCGCCGCGTGGTCTGCCAGTGTCTCAAAAATCGTAAGCAGGTCGCGAATGGAAATCCCTTCGGCGAGCAGGTTTTGCAGCACCTTTTGGATCTCGCCGATGCCAAGCAGCTTCGGCACAAGGTCTTCGACCAAAACCGGATTGTTTTCCTTTACATTGTCGATTAAGTTCTGTACATCCTGCCTTGTAAGCAGTTCTGCAATATGGCTGCGGATGACCTCTGTCAGATGGGTCGCAATAATAGACGGCGGGTCAACGACTGTATAGCCAAGGCTCTCCGCACGCTCCCTCTGGCTCTCCGTAATCCAGATCGCCGGCAGGTGGAAGGACGGCTCAAACGTCGGAATCCCCGTGATCTCCTCCTCCACATAGCCCGGATTCATTGCCATGTAATGGTCAAATAAAATCTCACCTTCTGTAATCTGGATGCCCTTGATCTTAATAATATACTGGTTCGGGTTTAACTGGATATTGTCGCGCAGGCGGATAATCGGGACAACCGTTCCTAGTTCCAGCGCGATCTGCCTTCGAATCATAACGACACGGTCTAACAGGTCGCCGCCCTGGTTCACGTCCGCAAGCGGAATAATCCCGTAGCCAAACTCCAGCTCAATCGGGTCAACCTGAAGCAGGGATACGACATTTTCCGGTTTTCGGATCTCCTCTGCTTCCTCCTCAGCCTGCGTAGTCTCCTCCTCAATCGCTTCCACCGCCATACTCTTATCCATGCCTCTGCCGACAATCAGATACATCAGGCCAAACGCAATAAAAAGCCCTGTATTTAACGGTGTCGTAATGCCTAAAAAGGCAAGCGTCATGCCGACTAAGTACAGTACTTTCGGAATGCCGAACAACTGTGATACAAGCACCTCGCTGAAATCCGCTTCCTTGGAAGCTTTTGTAACCAATATACCTGTCGCAAGCGAGATCATCAAAGACGGCATCTGCGATGCAAGCCCGTCACCGATCGTTAAGATCCCGTATTTCTGCAAAGCTTCTACTGCTTCCAGGCTTTCGCGCGTCATGCCCATAACTGTCCCGCCGATCAGGTTGATGCCTGTGATCAAAAGCCCGGCAGCCGCATCTCCCTTTACATACTTTGTAGCACCGTCCATGGAGCCGAAAAATGCAGATTCCATCTGTATTTTTTCACGGCGGTTGCGCGCCTCCCTGTCATCGATCGCGCCTGTATTCAAGTCCGCGTCAATCGCCATCTGTTTTCCAGGCATCGCGTCCAGCGTAAAACGCGCCGTTACCTCAGATACACGCTCTGAACCTTTATTAATTACGACAAACTGGATAATAACCAGGATAATAAAGACAATGGCGCCGACAATAATATCATTGCCGCCGACAAACGCCCCAAATGTCGCAACGACATTTCCCGGGTCGCCGGTCGTTAAGATCAGCCTGGTGGAAGATACGTTCAGCGCGATTCGAAAAATCGTCGTAAATAACAGCAGGGTCGGGAAAAACGACATATCCAGAACCTCCTGCACAAACAGACAGTTAAACAGTACTACCAGCGCAACCGAAATATTGAGCGCCAGCATCACATCCAATAACTGATTCGGGATAGGTACAATAAAGAATACAACTGCCGCCAGCAAATACAGTGCAACACCTACGTCTGCTTTCTTCATTTCTCACTATCCCACCTTTCCTTCGTATAGTTTCCAGTTTTATACATACAGCCGTTTCCGGCTTCGATCTGTTCTTTCATTTTTTCACTTCTCTTACATCATTCTAATTGACAAACTTGCGTTTACACAACTTCCTGTCCCTTTCCATGCGGCGGCGCAGGCATCCTCACTGCATTTTCGCAGATGCTTTGCCCCGCCTTTATCTTCACCATATATGTAGATCCATTGTGTCTGTACGTTTATGTGCCTTTTTTATTTTTTTCGTACTTTTCGGATATTTTTCGTACGATTCTGTTCCTTTTTATGCGTTTCATATGTTTTTTATTTTTCTATACTTTTTTATGCTTTGTACTTTTTCGTGCTTTTTGCGCGCCACCTGTTCTTTTAGTTTTCCGCGCTTTTTCTGTCTTTTTTCGGGACGTTTTTTACAGCTTATTCTTCATACGATATACCGCCGCCAGTATTTCCGCCACCGTCTGGTACAGCTCCGGCGGAATCTCCTCTCCGATCTCTACATTCGCGTACAGCATACGCGCCAGCGGCTTGTTTTCTACGATTTCTACGTTTGCTTCTTTTGCTTTTTCTTTGATCTGGAGAGCCAGATAATCAGTACCTTTTGCAAGCACAATCGGCGCCTGCGCTTCCTCCGCGTCATATTTGAGCGCTACCGCATAATGCGTCGGGTTTGTAATAACAACGTCCGCCTTCGGCACATCCTGCATCATACGCCGCTGCGATGCCTCGCGCATCCTCTGGCGCTGCTTTCCTTTGATCTGCGGGTCACCCTCTGTATTTTTATACTCGTCTTTGACCTCCTGCTTGGTCATTTTCATCTCGTCTTTAAACTTCCACTTCTGATAAATAAAATCCACAATGGCAATGACAAAATAAGCCATCGAGATCTTCATGCCCGTATCAATGACTACGGAGCCAACTAACATAATTGCCTGCATCAGCGACATACCATACAACAGGAGCAGGTTCCTTTGGTGTTCCATAATGGAAGAATATGCCACCCATAAGATCAGGCCGATTTTTGCAATGGATTTTGCCAGCTCCATCAGAGAATCTTTGGAAAAAATGCGCTTAAACCCATTGATTGGATTAAATTTTTTGAAATCCGGCTTTAACGGTTTTGTTGTTACCTTCCATTTTACCTGGAGGATATTGATGACAACCATGGCAAAAAATCCAACGGCAAAAAATGGCAGCACCATAAACAAAGCTTCTGTAATCGCCGGCTGCAACATCTGCGATACCGCCCTGCCGGTCATTCCCCTGCCGTTTTCTTTTACGTACTCGGGAATTCGGCTATAAAACGTATCAAACAGGCCCAGCATCCCGCCCCCGAGACTGGACATGGTCACTTGCAGTAATACAAACAGCAGCAGCAGCCCTACCGCATTATCCAGTTCCTTACTCTTTGCAACCTTGCCGTCGTTTCTGGCATCTGTCAGCTTTTTCGCGGTAGGCTCTTCTGTTTTTTCCCCGCCTTCGCCGTCTTTGGCAAACCATTGCAGATCCAGCGGCATATACCACTCTTTTTTATTCACCAACATACATCCCTTTTACCATATATACAACCAGCCGTTTCATCTCCTGTGCCACAGAGCTTGTCACATCGGAGAGCAGCATAACTGCAAAAAACATAACCGCCAGCCCGATTAGCACTTTCAACTGCATACCAACCGCAAACATATTCATCTGCGGCGATACCTTTGCCATAATTCCAAGCACACAGTTGACAATCATCATACAGGCAAATACCGGTAGCGTAATGCGGAATCCAAGTATAATCAATGCCGACATATAATCGGTGATTCCCTTGAGCAGATATTCCCACTGGAATACCTGCTGGTTGACCGGGATTAGCTGATAAGAGTCGCAGACTGCACGCAGGACATACTGGTACATATTTGTCGCCAGCATCATCAGCATTACCATGTAATTGTAAAAGTTGCCCGTAATACTCTCCTGCATCTGCGTCATCGGGTTAAACTCCTGTGCCATGGACAGCCCGACCTGCATATCAATCAACGCACCCGCGAACAAAACAATAGAATTACAGATACTGGCTGAATAACCAATCAGCAAGCCCGTAATTCCTTCCTTGATCACAATAACCCCATATTCCATTATACCTGTGTAAGCAAGGTCCTGATCTGGCAATACGCCAGTCAGAAGAATTGCAATGCAGCCTGCCATCCCGATTTTCGTCCGTGCCGGGACACCTCGTATATTAAAATAAGGCGCAACAAACACACAGGCGGAAATCCGAACCAGTATCAACAGGAAATATTCAAATGTCTGTAAGGAGTACGTCGCACTGAACATCATACATTCCTATCCTAATCAACCTACTTTATCAAACATACTTACTGAAATCAGACCATAACTGTGTCATAAAGCCGGACATATTATTTAACATCCATGCCCCGACTAACAGCATGACAGCAAATACAGCCAGTATTTTCGGCACAAAAGTCAGCGTCTGCTCCTGGATCGATGTCACCGTCTGAAAAATACTGATAATCAGGCCCACGATCAGAGACGTCAGCAAAAGCGGCGCCGCCGTCAAGATAATCGTATAAATTGCTTCCCTGGATATATCCATTACCTGGCCTTCTGTAAACATAGGATCCCCTCCTTCGTCTGTATTTCATCGCAAGCCGCTAGAAAAATGTCTTGACAAGCTCGCCAATCACCAGATTCCATCCGTCTGCCAGTACAAACAGCAGGATTTTAAACGGCATGGAAATCGTCGTCGGCGGAAGCATCATCATACCCATTGACATCAATACGCTCGATACGACCATATCAATCACAATAAATGGAATGTAAATGATAAATCCGATAATAAATGCCCTGCGAAGCTCGCCGATCACAAAGCTCGGGATCAGCACTGTCATAGGGATGTCCTCAGTTGACTCATACGTAACGCCCGCAATTTCACAGAACATATTGACATCCTTTTCCATTGTCTTCGGGTACATAAATTCGCGAAACGGGCCTTCGGCTTCCTTAATGGCAGCTTCTAACGTAATCTCACCCCTGTCTAACGGCTTAAGCGCATTCTCATTCACCTCCGAAAAGGTCGGCGCCATAATAAATGCCGTTAAAAAAAGCGACAAGCCAACTAACACCTGATTCGGCGGAGATGACTGTGTGCCTAATGCGGTTCTGACAAAATGCAGGACAATAATGATCCTCGTAAAAGATGTCAGCATAATCAAGATTGCCGGAGCTAAAGAAAGCACCGTAAGGACAATCAGCATCCGAATAGGAGCAGAAATCCCTCCTTCTTCATTCGGCCAGCTAATCCAGAGCCCGTCGCTATAATTGGGGGTCTCTTCTTCCTCGCCCCTTGCAGAGTCAAAACTGCCAATCCCATCCTGCGAAACGGCATACACCTGCTCTGGGGTAGAGTACACCAGGCATATGGTAAGCGCTACTATGGTAAGCGTCACTATGGCAAGCATAAATGACGCCATGCAATATTTTTTCTTTCCTGTACTCATTCTTACAATCTGCCTTATTTTTTTGGAAGATGCTTTTTCACTTTGTCAAGAATGTCATGGAAACTTTCACCCATCTCGATTTTATGCCCCGCTGCATCTTCAAATGCCTGCGGCTTTAGCTGATCTTTTGTAAGCTCAGCCAATTTTTCGATATGGTCTTTGCTCACTGCAATGACAAGGTATACATCTCCTGCTTCTATAATCTGTATGTAGCCATTTGCTGAAACACTCATCGTCTCGATAATCCTGAGATTCTGATGGCCTTGTACCTGCCCCCGCTGATACCTTGCAATAAAGTGCGTAGTCAGCAAAGTAAGCAGCAATACAAGGACAAACAAAACCAGAACCCAGATCAGTTGTCCCAGACTTTTCCACATGGAGACACCTGAAGCTATGAGCACCATGTTAACCAACTACTTTTTTCACAGCTTCTAATACACGCTCTGCCTGGAACGGCTTTACGATAAAGTCCTTTGCACCAGACTGGATGGCTTCAATAACCATTGCCTGCTGCCCCATTGCAGAACACATGATGACACATGCACTCGAATCTATCTCTTTGATCGCTTTTAACGCCTGGATACCATCCATTTCCGGCATTGTAATATCCATCAGCACCAGATCCGGCTTTGTCTCATTGTACTTTTCAACAGCCTTTACACCGTTTTCAGCCTCTCCAGCGATCTCATAGCCGTTTTTAGATAAGATGTCCTTGATCATCATTCTCATAAAAGCTGCGTCATCACAAATTAATACTTTCTTTGCCATAATATACGTTCTCCCTTATTTTCTAATATTATTGTTTTTCTCCATCTGGAGCTTCTTTTTCTATTATAACATAAAACAATAAATGTTAGCAAATTATTTTATAATTTCTGTAATCCTTACACCAAAACTTTCTTCGATCACTACAACTTCCCCTTTTGCAACGTACTTTCCATTTACAAGTACGTCAATCGGTTCTCCTGCGATCTTGTCTAATTCAATAATCGTACCTGGTGCAAAATCAAGAATTTCCTGAATGGACTTTGTCGTCCGCCCCAGCTCAACCGTGACTTCCAACGGTACGTCCATAATCAGGTCGATGTTTTCCTTCTGGAAGATCGCCGGGTTAAAATCACCCGAAAAGCTCTGGAACTGTGCCTGCTGTACATTCACCGGCTGTCCCATCATCGGCATCTGCATCGGCGCTCCCTGCATCATCGGCTGTCCCATCATCGGTGCTCCCTGCATCATTGGCTGTCCTCCCATCATCGGCGCTGCCTGCGGCATCATCTGCGGCTGCGGTGCTGTCTGCTGCGGCGCTGCCTGCGGCTGCGGTGCCGGAGCAGGCGCTGAATTTTCCTGCACATCCTTCGTCATATTGCTCTTGACGCTTTCACACATCTCTTTTGCAAACGAAATTGGATACAACTGCATAATGGTACTGTCTACGAGATCTCCAATCTCCATCTTAAAGGAAATCTTAATAAAGTCTCCGGCTAAAAATTCATCAATCTCTTTTTCATCCAGGCTGTCTTTTAAATCAATCAGGTTTGCTTCCGGCGGGCTGATATCGATTGTCTTATCTAACATCGAAGAAAGAGACGTCGCTGCCGAACCCATCATCTGGTTCATTGCTTCGCTGATCGCGCTCAGATGAAGCTCGCCCAATTCTCCTTCCGTATTCATGCCGTCCCCGCCCATCATCAGGTCTGTGATGACTTTGACGTCCTGTTCCTTTAATACTAAAAGATTGCTGCCGTCCAGGCCAACGGTATAAGCGATACGGATAAATACACACGGCCTCTCATACTGGTTTACAATATCGTCCCATGTAGCCATATCTACAACCGGCGTAGATATATCCACCTTATGATTGACCAGCGAAAACAATGTCGTAGCTGCCGTACCCATACTGATATTTGCAATCTCACCAATCGTATCACGTTCTTCTGCTGTCACCTGCACTCCGCTCGAAGCAGACGCTTCGGGAGCTGCGGCAGGCGCGTCTCCGCCGTTTTGAAGCAGCGCTGTGATCTCCTCCTGTGATAATACTCCATCCATAATCTACTCTATTCCTCTCTAATAATTGACGTTATCCTGACTGCATAATCATCGCCCGACACACCGGGAAGCGCCGTAAACTTTTTCATGCTTCCGACATAAACACTCAGCTCATCCTCAACCTTCGTATCCAAACGGATAATATCACCTACTTGCAGCCTGGCAAAATCACTGATTGAAAAAGCACTGTTGCCCAACACTGCTTTGACAGGTATTGGCGCTTTTTCCAGCAGGTTCTCCACCATATTGCTATAGGAAATTTCTTCTTTTTCCTGCTGGCTGGAATACCAAAACTTTGTATTCAGCTTATCCATAACCACATCGAGCGTAATATAAGGAAGGCACACATTCATAAGGCCTTCTACCTCCCCGATCTTAAGGTTGATCGTAACAATCGCGATCATCTCACTCGGAGAAATGATCTGTGCGAACTGTGAATTGGTCTCTATACGCTCCAGACGCGGACTAAGCTGCACAACATTTTTCCATGGTTCCCTCAAAAGATTAACACAGACTGTCAACAGCCGTTCAATAATCAAAAGCTCGATCTCTGAAAATTCTCGCGCTTTTGCCAAAGGCTCTCCCAAGCCTCCCAGCATCCTGTCTACCATGGCGTATCCGATATTGGTCGCCATCTCCAGCAGAATATTCCCCTTTAACGGTGCAAAATTAATCACCCCCAAGAGCATTGGATTCGAAAGCGAATTCGCAAACTCCGAATAAGTCTGCGCTTCCGAATTGACTACTTCCACCTGTATATTTTTCCTTAAATATACAGGAAGGTTTGTAGACAGCAGACGTCCATAATGTTCAAAAATAATCTCCAGCGTCCGAAGATGCTCTTTTGAAAATTTGGAAGGCCTTGCAAAATCATAATTCTTGACTGTCTTTTCTTCTGTATCTTTCATCTCATCTACATCGACCTCGCCGCTGCTGAGTGCCTTTAGTAGATTATCTATCTCACTTTGAGACAGAACGTCAGCCATGAATCTCACCACCTGTCATTTGTTTTTGAAAATTGTTTACTGATAATTTGTCTCAGAGAAATTCACAGCAACGATAAAATCGGAATCAAACAATTCCTGCATCTGCAACAGCATATCGTTGCGGACATTTTCCTGTCCCTCTGGCGTACGTATCTCATCATACGTATATTTGAGGAATGTATTCGAAACGATCTCCTGCAGCAGGACTTCTCTTCCTTCCTGGTCGATCTGCGGAGCTTTCTCTTCATAATCACTGTCTTCTTTGTCCATTGTAATCGAAACCTTCGTAACGACATAATGATCCTTGCCGTCCGTGTCCTTCTTTAACGTAAACGTTCCGACATTTTCACCTGTCAGAGTCCTGACTGCCGTCTGGTCTACCGGGATCGTATTCGCGTTATATATTTTTCCGCCTTCTACTTCTAAGTCAATGGCGCTGCTTACCTTTGTAATCAGCTCGTTTGACTGTTTCGCCGCTGGCACAAGCGTAATCATGATGACTGCGGAAAGCACTACATTTACAAATACAAGTGCCATAATCAATACAGACATTAAATTCTTTTTCATCTGTTTTCCCATCCTTTATATATTTATTCAATTACAACAATCCTGTTTTTCTGCTTTTGCTGTTTACTTACAGCCTGTTGCATTCCAGTGTGCTAATTCTGTTCCGAATTGAAAGAATTAAACACTTTAATCTCAACCCGGCGGTTCTGTGCACGCCCTTCCGGCGTCCCGTTATCTGCAATCGGCACATAATCCCCGCGCCCGGAGGACTTGATGCTTGCAGGGTCGATCGAAGTCGTTTCCCGCAGGTAGTCCGCCACCGACAGCGCACGGTACATAGAAAGCACATTGTTATCCGGGAACCGTGCATTGTGCACCGGTACATTGTCCGTATGCCCCTCAATCTCGATCATATTACCGTTAAACCTGCGCAGTATTTTGCCGATCTTATCCACTAACGGCAGCGCATCCTGAGCCAAGTCAGACGAACCGGACGTAAATAAAATCGCCCCATTTAATGTCATCGATACATGCTCCCCGTTAAAGTCGACCTCCACCATATCCTGAATGCCATATTTGTTCAAAAGGCGCTCCACTTTGTCCGCCATCTGCTCCGACTCACGAAGCTCAGCCTCTTCCACCATCTCTTTGGCAGTCTGCTCCGTAATCTGCGTCTCTTCCATACCTGTTACCTGGTTATCGCTCAGGTCTCTGTCAGACTCCACGCCGTCTTCCTGGCCTTCGCTGTCGGAAAAGCCGTCTTCCGTAAAATGGTTTGCCCCGTCATCATCCGCCATTGTATGCAGGATATCCTGCTCCTCGGCGTCTGATTTGCCTTCCCCGGAGGTCGTCGCCTTCGGGTTAAAATATACATCGTATTTCTGCATCTGGTTAATCCCGGCGGACACCATATTGCCTTCACCAACCGAAGCGCCGCCGCCATTTAAAATACTGTACTGGCTTTGGAGCGATGCAATCAACTGCTCGAATTTATCCTCATCTACCGAAGACATCGAGAACAAAAGTACGAAAAAGCAAAGCAGCAGGTTCATCAAATCACTAAACGTCGCCATCCACGCCGGCGAGCCTTTTGGAGCTTCTTCCTGTTTCTGTTTAGCCAATCTTACTCACCGCCTTCACCGCCCGGGCCGCCGCTAAGTCCTTCACGGACTGACGGAGCCAGGAATGATTTCAATTTTTCCTCGATTACACGCGGGTTTTCGCCTGCCTGTATCGACAGCAGCCCTTCCACGGTAATCTCCTTTACCATCATCTCAATATCGTTATTGACTTTCAGCTTGGACGCTGTAGGATCGCAAAGCCAGTTTGCAATGACAGAGCCATAAAAGGTTGTCAGCAACGCAACCGCCATATTCGGGCCGATCGAACTCGGGTCACTTAAGTCTTTTAACATCTTAATCAATCCAATCAGCGTACCGATCATACCCCAGGCAGGCCCTAACGCGCCCCACTTTTCATAAAAAGCAATGACTGTCTTATGCCTTGTCTCGATACAGGAAAGATCTGTTTCCAGAATGCCGCGCACCAGCTCTGGGTCAGTACCGTCGACAACAAGCATAATGCCTTTTTTCAAAAAATCATCCTCTACGCCGTTTGCAGCTTCTTCCAGTGCAAGCAAGCCTTCTTTTCTGGCGATGTTTGACATATTGATAATGTTGCGGATCGCCTCCGCCGCATCCGCCTTTGGCTGCTGAAACGTCAGCGCAAACGCCTTAAAAGAATTAATCGTATCCGGCAGCTTGTTACATCCTATAACACCGCAAAGAGAACCGCCGAGCGTAATCAAAACGGACGGAATATCTATGAAGGAGTCCGTAATGACAAGAAAGTTGAAGGACATGGTATCCGTACTGAAGGTCATACCAAAGATCATCATAAGAATACCAACTACCAATCCTAATAAAGTTGCTATATCCAATTTTTTTCACCTACCATTAAATTTTTCTCTTGTATAACACTCCTTATGTACCACTAGGCTTGTTCAGCCTGGCCGCGGAATATTAGACAATCATTTAATATCTTTCTTCTATATAATATTACTAGATTTTGTATCTCTTGTCTACTTTCTTTTACAATTATTTTTTTTCCAGATAAAAAAGAAATGACCGTATCCGGGGTTTCTTCGACGAATTCGATTTGATCTGAATTGATTAACAATTTTGTATCATTGAGTCTGGTTACTTCAATCATGGTGCTGCCTCCTTGTGTGGCTATAGGACGAAGCCGTTTTGATACGTTGCAGTTGTCTGGCTGTAGGGATGCCGCTGTATTTTGTGGGCAGACGCTGCCTTTTGGCATTCTGCCCTGCTGGGAAAGCCTGCCGCTAAGCAGCGCCTGCCCACAAAATACAGCGGCTGGTTTTTGGCTGGGCATTTCATGTTTTGACAGCCCAGCCTCCAGCCGTTGTATTGCCGTTCTTTATCCACGCATTGTCAAAGCTGCGTTCTTATCCGTCATTATCTCTTAAGATTTACAAGCTCTTCCAGAATGCTGTCCGAGGTAGAGATGACACGGGAGTTTGCCTGGTAGCCGCGCTGTGTCGTAATCATCATCGTAAACTCCGTCGCAAGGTCTACGTTGGACATTTCCAGTGTACCGCTGTCGATCGTGGAGCCGTCAGAGTCCATCTCTACGCCGATGCCGTCGAACTGTCCGGAGTTCATCGTCGTACGGTAGCAGTTCTCACCGATGCTCTCAAGGCCCGAAGCATTCGCAAAACGAGCCACCGCAATCTGCCCAAGCAGTGTCGTGTTACCATTGCTGTAGCTGCCGTAGATCCTGCCGGACTGGTCTACAGAAAGCCCAATCATCGTACCGACCTGTTTGCCTTCCCCTTCGCCAGCGTTGCCTCCTGCCATTGCTGCGGTAGAAGAACCGCCATTGGAGAGGTTCTTTAAAGTAGAGAAGTCGATCTCGATGTCGGAGAACGGGTTATCCTGCAACTGGAAATTGGATAACCGCAGCGTCTGTGTTTTATTGCCTTCGGAACCAATATAAGTCAGGGAACCATCTGCTGTAGAAAACTGTGCCCGGTATCCATCCGTACTCGGCGTTACAACCGTATAAGACCACGCACCGCCTTCCCCGCGCACATAGCGGATTTCCGCATCCTTTGGCACATCTGTGGTAAACACGCCCCGGTCATTGACAACCTCGCCTGTTATTGTAATATACCCCTGGTTCAGATACTGTGCATCAAATAAATTGATCGTCTGGCTATGACCAAAAAATGTATTCAAATCGAAACCTGTAACAGTTGCGCCTCCTTCTCCACCAAGGGAGGCTGTTCCCCCTGCTGCTGCCGGTGTATAAATAATCCGAGGAGTTGTCGGACACGTTCCTGCAAATCCAAGCTCCTGCGCCAGGGCATTGATCTGATCCGCAGATACAATCGTAATAGATGTAGTAGTACCATCAGGATTTGTCGTTGTCTCCGTAGTCAACTGTCCAGCCGTATACATTTCTTGCAATCTTTCCTGTACCGTTGTTGTTTTAGAAATGTTATTATTTGCTGTGTCAATCCACGCTATCGGCTGATTGTAATTCGTAATATCAAAAGGTGCGTTATTGCCGTCCACGATCTGCAAAGTCCTTGTCTGCCCATCCGCGCTTATTGTAAGCTGCGCTGTCAATCCAGAAGGCAATTTTTGCGACTTTGCATCCGGTGCAAATATTTCGTTCAGATAATCTGATGAAAAATTGTACGTTAAGTTACCATTGGTCGTATTCATCTGGTCTACAATCGCACCCAGTGCATTTCCCATGCCGTCAGCTACTTTATAATTATCTGTAATATCAACACTGCTTCCTTGTCCGCCGCCCCACAACTGGTCAAGCCTTACCGTATCCTGTGTCAGAATTGATTTTCCGTTGCTGTCTAAAATATCTGTCAGGTTGATGGTATACTGCCCCTTTTCATCCAGCTTCTGCGCAGCAAACTTCGCCGTATAAGCATACCCCAGGTTATCATAGATTTTCAGGTTCATCGCATAACCTTTGTCAGAGTTTACATTCGAGTTGTTATCATCCAAAATACCGGAGCAAACCGCCCTCGTCGTATATTCCGGATTTGAAGTCTGGTTTTCCGCAGACATAATACGCAGCGGGGATACCGTATCTTTACGGATATTTCCATTTGCGTCTACCTGCCAGCCCATCACCTGGTAGCCGGTGGACTCCATACAGAGGTTGCCTGCGCCGTCTACGTAGAAAGCGCCTGCCCTTGTAAATACATTTTCTGTTCCGGTGTTTACGATATAAAAGCTGGTGGAGTTTTTATCAGACAGCTTTAAGTCGAATGCTTTTCCGGTAGACTCGGATGCGCCGCCGGTATCGATATCGACTGCTGTGGATGCGAAAGTTGCTCCCAAACCAATCTGCTTGGAGTTGACGCCGCCTTTGCCTGTATCGACGTTTGCCCCAGAGGCAAATGACAGGCTTTGGTACATCATTGTACTGAATGTCGTACGGGAAGATTTAAACCCGACGGTGTTTACGTTTGCAATGTTGTTACCTATTACGTCCATTTTCGTCTGGTGGGTCTTAAGACCTGATACCGACGAATACAATGCTCTCATCATAATGTAATGACCTCCTGATTCTTACTTCAATATTTTGAGGCGCTGCGCGGCTTTTTCTGTCAGTCAAAAGCCGCGGCCTCCTGATAGGTCCGGCCTATATAATCACAGCGCCGTCAATGTTTGTAAAGATATTTTCATCTGCTTCACTTTTCTCTAACGCAGTCACTACCGTCTTGTTCGGTATGTTTACGATAAATGCCAGTGAATCAACAATAACCAGGGAATCCTGGATTCCTTTTTCGCCTGCTTTTCTGACACCGGATTCCAGACGTTCGTTTTGCTCTCTGGAAAGGCTGATGTTGCGGTTTTCTAAGCGCATGGATGCGTGCTTGGAAAACTTTAAAGATTGGATGCCTGCCTGCTCGTGTCTGGACTGGCTGGTCTTTCTTAGCACTTCCTCAAAAGATACGCGTGAGCCTGCATCGGCTTCATTTTGAGCAGCATCATTTTTTTGTGTCAGATACTGATCCGTCATCTGCTGTATGGAAGTGAACTGTTTTTCGATTCCGTTCATAATGTCAACTCCATCCTATTGCTTGATATCCAAAGCCTCCCTGCGATGTCTACCCTGCAAAGATTACGGCTTGTTAATTTCCTTCGGCGTCATTGCTGTTATTATTGTTATTGCCGCTGCCCTGTGCCTGCAATTCAGCCAGGATTTTATTTAAAATCGCGGCTACGTCTGTGTCGGTGCTGTCGCCGCCGTCTGGTTTCAGCTTATCCGTTGCCTTTTTCGCAGCTTCCGTAACAGCCTGGTACTGCTTTATTACCTCTTCGGCTACATTCTTGCGCTGTTTCTCTGTCAAAGCTTCATAAAGCTCGCCCGCTTTTGCAACCTGCTCGTTGTATTTTGCCAGCGTTTCTTCGTCAGCCGACTCGATCTGTCCGACAGACGGCAGGTTGTTCACCGTATGGGTAAATTCGGTCGCTTTAAACGCGTCGATCCTCGTTTCCAGTGCTGTCAGCTTATCAATATCTGCTTTATCCACAAACTTCTTCTGGGTATCTGTCAGCTTTTCATATTCGTCACGGGCAGATTTTACAAGCCCTGCATCCTGGATCGTTATATTGTTTTCACCAGGCAGAAGCTGTATCATCTCATGCAGCTCCTGTGCAAGCACTGCTCCCTCGTAGTATTCCTGGTCCGATACGGTATCCAGCTTGTCGAGGTCGTAAAGCTTATCACCTACGGAAAGCTTTGTCTTTCCTTCCTGGATTGTTACATAATCTACCTTGCCTCTGACAAAGCCATTGTCGCCGTCATTAATAAATACATATTTGCCGACCAAGTCGTTTGCCGACTGCTTGGCAAATGCTTCCTGCATACTGTTTAACGATTCTACCATAGAGAAAGTCGCCATCTGCGCCACCCATTCCGTATTGCTTGTCGGCTCCAGCGGATCCTGGTACTGCATCTGTGCAACGAGCAACTGCAAAAACTGCTCCTGTCCCATAGTGTTGTCTACGTTCTTTTTCTTGCCGTTTTTGGTGCTGGAAGAAGATTCTGAGGAACCATCTACAAATTTACCGTCTTTTACTTCCTGAATAATTGCCATAAGTATTCTCCTTTCTATGAGTATTGTTTATGCCTTAAAGTCAACATTATTGCCATTGTCGCGCATGATCCTTGCTACAAGCGCTTCTTCCTCGGACATCAGCCCGGATATACCGTCTAAGCTGTCCCCATCCCCCAGGTGAATGCTGCGCCTGGAATGCCTGCGGTTATTTTCTTCCTGCTGCCTTGCCTGCTCCTCCTGGCTGTGCGCATCGCGCTCCAAGTTGCTCTCGAATTCATGTGCGCCTACGGACACTTCGACCGCATCGACTTTAATGCCCTGCTGGTTTAAGTTATCCTTTAAAATCGCTGCCTGCTGTACGAGCGCTTCTTTGATGTTTTCATTCTGCGCGGTTAACTGTGCAGTAACTGCACCCTGCTTTTCGGATACATGCAGATATACTTTTCCAAGGTTTGCCGGATTTAACTGCATCTCAATCGACTTTACATCTTCGGATAAATTGACTCTCGTATATTCTACAATCTGGTCGATCACATCCTGCATGTTGATCTGCGGCAGCGGCGCTTCGGATGAAAGATTCTGCGGCGCCTGTACATTGACTGCCGGCTCCTGCTGTTGTACATTTGCATGGAAATCAAAACGCGTCTGCTCCTGCGGCTCTTTCGCTGTTTTCAGCGCATCCTGCGGCTGTGCCTGCGCTGTCTGCTGCTGTGCATCCTGTTCATTTTCCTGCTGCGGCTGGTTCTGTGCCTGCTGTACCTGTTTTTCCTCCTGCGGCTGCGCTTCGGAAACGGAAACCGCCTGCTGTGCATCCTGTGCTGTCTTTGCATCTTCCTGCGGCTGTGCCTGCTGCGCCTGGTTTGTCTGTACGGCTTCTGTACGCGGTGTTTCCTGCGGCTGTACGGCTGCCTGCGGCGCCTGCTGTACTTCCTGAGCCGTCACTGTCTGCTGCGGCGCCTCCTGTACCGGTGTATCGGCTGCCTGCTCGTCTGGCAGCATCGTTTCGATTGGCTGTTCAACGTTTTCCATAGCCTCCTGGACATGCGTCATCAGTTGCTCCATAGACATCCCAAGCTCCTGCAACAGTCCATCAGTAATGGCGGACGTCTCCTGCATAACAACCTGAAAATTGTCTGTAAACAGCATCATCCCAGCGTCCTCGCTGCCTGTCAGTTCCACAGCAAGTGCAACAAGCTGCTGCGGGTCTAATAAATCCGCCTGCGTCAAGCCAAGAAGCTCCATTGCAGCCTCAAGCTGTTCTTCATCCACACCAAGGTTTTCTTTGATGCTCTCTTTGATCTCCTGGACTGCTTCTTCTACTGCTTCCTTGACCGTGCCGCTATCCGCCTGGCTGCTGTCTGCGCCTGTTACTTTTTCCGCCTGCGCGGCAGATTTGCTCTGGTACTGCTCATATTGCTGCTTGACACTGCTGTCGCCGCCTGATGCTTTCGCCTGCGGAACCGCGTTTTGCCCTTTTGCAGCCTGCGCCGTCTGTCCAAAAGACGAATTTTGTTTCATATAATTGGTAAACGCGCTTTGCAGCCCCTGGAGCTTTTGTGTTTTCGAACCAGATACGCCTGTAACGGGCGTTGTCTCTGTGCTCGAAGCCATAAATTGAATTGCTGGCATCTTTTGCCTCCTTTCTGTATATTGAAACTGGTATTTCTGATTTTCTTTTCCGCCTTCCTCCTTTCTTTGTTTTCTTCTCTATGAGTACTTTTGTACTCTTTTAACAAATAAATGGAAATAAGCTATGTTTCTACCTCTTCGACGGCTCCAGCATCTCCGTCAGCTTTGCTGCCGTGTCCTGGTTCATTGCAGCGAGGATATCGCCGCGGCTTTGTGCGGACATCTTTTCCAGGATACGCTTTACAAGTGAAAGGTTATCCGTCATGGAATTAAAGATCGCTGCCGCTTCTTTTGCCTTGATCGAAGAATAGGTCTTGACGTAATCGTCTACCTCGCTGTCGTATTCTTGCTGTTCAATCACTTCTTTATATAAGACTTCTGCATTGTCAGGATTGATTGCTTCATAAAATTTCTGGTATTCGGAAATGTCCGGCGCATTGTCCCCAAACACAACTTCCTCATAAAACTCCTGGCGCAGCGCTTCAAACTCTGCTTCGTTATCGCGGTATTTTCTCAGCTTGCGTACCTGCGACTGCAAGTCTTCGATCTGGGAGCCGTCGTCTTTATTTGCCTGCTGTACTGCGTCCAGCTCTCCCTCCAGTTCCTGGATACGCGCGATGGCTTCATCTAAGGTCGTAAACGGGTAATCCGCGTTTTCATCCTCATCCGCCCTTACTTCCGGCAGGATTTTATTGACATATGGTACATCCTTTAAAATCGGGTACAATACGGTAGAGCCAAACCCGCCTACATCCAACCGGACTAACAGTGCCAGGATCCCCAGCCAGATCGCAATAATGACGATCGTCGCCAGTGCCACGATCAGCTTGCCGCCGACGGTCTCCTGCTCTTCTACCATTTCCTGTTCCTGCCTGGCAGCTTTCTTTTCCAGCTTTTTTTTCTTTTTTTCTTCTTTTTTTCTTTCTTTTTCCTGTTTTTTGGCATCTGCCTGTGCCATTGCTTCTTCCGGCATTTAGATACCCTCCTTATGTGCTTTCCCCATGATACGTATAGCTGACAAGCTCATTGACTGCCTGATTTTCTTCATAAGCCACTTCCTGCTTAAACTCCTCAAATGCACGCTCCCGCAGCTTTTCAAAGGTCTTACGCTCGACCATTCTTTCATTTAACTTTAGTCGTGCCGCCTCTACCTGCTTTTCCGCCGTATGGACAACCATCATCTGTGCGCGGATTTTGGACTTCATAATGTCAATGGACTGTTTGTTTTCCTTAATGTCACGAATGCTGATTTGCCCATTGACAAGGTCTACCGCACGCTTTTCATACATGGAACGCTGTGTAATAAGCATCTGCAATGCAGCCTCTTCCTTGCGCAGCCTTGCATTTGCCTGGCCATATGCTGTTTTTGCCTGGCTTTCCAGCTTTAACTTGATATCTAAAATGCTTTGCAGCTTAAATATAAACTTCGCCATTGATCCGGTCCCTTATTAATCATGAAAAATTGCTTCCAGGCGCTCCGTAATCTCTTCAAAAGTAAACTTTTCCATAGTCCCCTGCATTAAAAACTGATTGACCGCATTGATTTTCTGAATCGCATAATCAATCGCCACGTTTGAACCGTTTTTATATGCGCCAATATTAATCAGGTCTTCTGCTTCATCGTATGTACCAAGGACATTGCGCAGCTTTCCGGCAGCGCTTTTATGGTCGTCTGCGGCAATCGCGCTCATACACCTGGATATGCTTGCCAGCACATCGATCGCCGGATAATGGTTTTTCTGCCCCAGCCTTCTTGATAATACAATATGCCCATCCAGGATACTTCGTGCCGTATCTGTGATCGGTTCATTAAAATCATCGCCGTCTACAAGCACCGTATACAGCCCGGTAATCGAACCTTTGTCAGAATTCCCCGCACGCTCTAACAGCCTTGGCATCTCGGAGTAAATGCTCGGCGGATACCCCCTTGTAACCGGAGGCTCGCCTGAGGCAAGGCCAATTTCACGCTGCGCCATACAAAAACGGGTAAGGGAATCCATCATCAGCAGGACATCCTTGCCCTGGTCTCTGAAATATTCTGCGATCGCGGTTGCGGTCTTTGCCGCCTTGTTGCGGATCAGCGCCGGCTTATCCGAGGTCGCTACAATGACGACGGAACGCTTCATGCCTTCCTCGCCCATATCGTTTTCAATAAACTCGCGGACTTCACGCCCGCGCTCGCCGATTAAGGCGATCACATTGATATCCGCTTTTGTATTGCGTGCGAACATGCCCATCAATGTACTTTTTCCAACACCGGAGCCTGCAAAGATCCCGATTCTCTGCCCTTTGCCGACGGTAATCAGCCCGTCTACCGCCTTGACGCCAAGCGGCAGCACATCCCGGATAATAATACGCGACATCGGGTCCGGCGGCATCGCATCGACCGGATACTCCTGCTCCAGCGCCAGCTCAGCAACATCGGTCGGCCTGCCAAGCCCGTCTAACGTATGTCCCAGAATATTGTCGCCTACCATAACCGACAGCGGACGCCCCGTATTTTCCACGATGCATCCGACGCCGATGCCTTCTACGCTTTCAAATGGCATCAGTAAAATATGCTTATCGCGGAATCCGACGACTTCCGCCATGACAAAAACGCCGTTTTCCCTGTCAATAACAATCCGGCACAGGTCATTTAACTTGGCATCCGGCCCTAACGACTCAATCGTAAGCCCGACAACCTTGGCTACCTTTCCATAGCGGTTAAAATAATTTTTATCCAGTAACGTAATATATTTCTGATACTGCCTTTTTATGACTCCATCCACTTTTTAATCCTCAATTATATGTAGAGCAGGACAGTGCCCGCAAATCTTTCGTCAGGTTTGCAAGCTGGATATCCATTCCGCATTCAAAGATCCCCTCGTCGGTATCAATCGTACACTGCCCGGACTGCATGGATTCGTCCATAATAATATCCAGTGTCACTTCGCCGCCGATCTTTTCTATAATTTCCTGTTTGCGCCCGGATACTTCTGCATAATCATCCGCGCTTACAAAAATACGGAATTCACGGCTGTTTTTGATATTCTGGACTGTACGCCGGATTAAATGCAGCAGCACCGCCCGATGGTCTGCAAGCTCTGTATGAAACACCTGGTCAAAGACCTGGATCACGGCATCCATCAGCTCCGGCTCCATCGTATGCAGGCGGTCTGCATAATCTTTCTCCTGCTGTTCGCGTAACTGCTCCAGCTCAGCGCGCATCTGGCCTTCCTGTGCTTTTGCACGTTCCATCCCTTCGGCATATCCTTGCTCCTGCGCCTGCTTTCTTGCCGTTTCTTTCAGTTTTTCTGCTTCCTGCACAGCTTTTTTCAAGACCGCTTCTGCATCCGCAGTCGCTTTTGCCATGATCTCGTCCGCCTGTTCCTTGGCGCGTTCTACATAGTCAATTTCCAGCTCCGGGGAAACATCGACGCTGACGCCCAAAAGCCCTTCGGAAAATTCCGCCTGCCCGCCTTCTGCCTCACCTTCCTGTGCCTCCTCGCCGGACTGTTTCCGTTCTGCCATCTTCTCCCTCTGTAGCTGTGCCTGACGCTCAAAAGAGAGCGCCGTCAGCTTCTGCTCCAGCAGTTCGTTATAATCGATGACACGGGTATAAGCTTCCCCTTTGTTTATATTGACATGTGCTTTATATAAATTAGACAACGATCTCGTCACCTCCGCCTCTGGAAATAACGATTTCAGCGGAATCCTCCAGCTTACGAATAACAGCAACAATCTTCTGCTGTGCTTCTTCTACGTCTTTCATCCTTACCGGGCCCATAAATTCCATGTCTTCCTCGATCATGGCAGCCAGACGCTTGGACAGGTTTTTGAGGATTGCACCTTTGACCTCGTCGTTTGAGCCTTTCAGCGCCACTGCAAGATCGCTGTTTTCCACGTCACGCAGCACACGCTGAATCGCACGGTCGTCCAGCAGCAAAATGTCTTCGAATACGAACATCTTTTTGCGGATCTCGTCGGCAAGCTCTGGCTCTTCGACTTCCAATGTCTCCATAATATGCTTTTCTGTACTCCGGTCTACCGTATTCAAAATACTTACGATTGCATCGACACCGCCGACAATCGTGTAATCCTGGTTTGCCAGCGACGCCAGCTTGCGTTCCAGTACGCTTTCCACTTCTTTAATGACATCCGGCGAGGTACGGTCCATCATCGCAATACGTTTTGCAACATCCGCCTGTTTTTCCGGATCCAGCGAGCCAATAATCATAGACGCCTGGTTTGGAGACAGGTAGGACAGGATCATAGCGATCGTCTGCGGATGTTCATCCTGGATAAAATTCAGCACCTGGCTGGCATCGGTTTTACGCACAAATTCGAACGGGCGCACCTGCAACGATGCTGTCAGCTTTGTAATCACCTGCTGTGCACGCTCTTCGCCAAGCGCCTTGTCCAGCAGGTCTTTTGCATAGCCGATACCGCCTTCTGATATGTATTGCTGCGCCAGACACACCTGATAAAATTCATTGATGATATCGTCTTTGAGCTGCGGCGCAATACTTCTTGTATTTGCGATTTCAAGCGTCAGCTCTTCGATCTCATCTTCCTTTAAATACCTGAATATACTTGCCGATTTTTCCGGTCCCAGCGCGATCAGAAGAACTGCCGCTTTTTGGAGACCACTCATCTTATCTGCCATGTCTCTCCCTCAATATTCCTTATTCCCAGTCCTCGTTCAGCCAGTTGCGCAGCAACGATGCGACGGCTTCTGGTTTTTCTTCTACGAATTTCTCGATCAGTACTCTTGCCTCAGATTTTTCTTTGAAGCCGATATCTTCCAGATTCTCTTCTTCGTTTTCCTTGGTCGTCTGCAATAAAGTCTCTACCGATAATTCCGGCTCCAGCTCTGGAGCTTTTTCTTTGCGTGTGCTCATAAATACTACAAATCCCAGTAATGCAAAAATCAGTACGGCAAGCAAAATCTCCAGATAATCAGAGAACGTACGCCCGCTTCCCTCCGAAGGGATAAACAGCGGCTCCTGGTAAGCAATCACAGAAATCCGCTCTGCGTCAATACCGGTCGCTTTTGCGATTACATCGATCACTTCGTCTTCGACTTCCTGTCTCTGTGCGCCCTGGCTTTCGATCTGCGCGCGGTACTCTTCAAAGGTTGTCCCCTCCAGAGTGCCGTCATTTTTCAGGACGTCTTCGTCATATTTTATGTAAGTCCGCAAAGTCACGCCCAAAGATGCCGTTTCGTATATAATATCACCCATACCGCTTTCTGTATTGGTAATCGTCTCGTTTACATTATAGTCCCTTGAAGAATCGGAGATTGTCTGCTGGGTCTGCTCCCCATCGTTGAGCATATACGTATTGCCGTCCTCTCCGTTTGCATCTGTGCCCGGCACGCCGGCATTCCCGGAAGTCGTCTCTTCATCATAGGTACGGTCGCTACTTAAATAGCCCTCGTCACGTCCTTCTCCTACGTCGTATTCTTTTCTGCTTGTGTTGGACTTGTCAAAATTCAGCGGCAGGTTTAATCCAACCTCTACGCTCTGGTACTGCCCGGTTCCAAGCAGGACATTTTTGATATTGCCTTTGACTTTGTTTTCCACCTTTTGCTGGAAGGAAAGCTGCGATGCCGCCATAATGCCGGACGCAGTTGTCAGCTCGCCGCCCATGCCCCCGGAATACAGCAGGTTTAAGTTGCTGTCCATAATCGAAATATTGTCTGTCGTCTTATTGCCAAGCCCAGTTGCAATCATGCGCGCCAGGCCAAGCGCCTGCTCCTCGCTCATCTCGCCGTCCAGTGTTAAAAACACCTCTGCAAACGATTCCTTTTCACTGGCAATCAGCGTGCCGTCATCCGTGGGGATATCCAGCATTACGTTTGCCTGTTCTACATTTTCCAAAGTTTCTAAGACAGATGCAATCTTATTTTCCTGATATTCCTTTACAAGCTTTGCCTTGTCCGCCTCTGTCGTACTCAGGCTGCCGCTCAAAAGCTCTTTGAGCCTATCGTCTTCGGTAACAATCGCATTTGACCCAAGCAGGATATTAGCCGCTGCCGAATCTTTCTTTTTGATCGTAAACGTCAGCCCGTTATCCGATACTTCATTATAAATCCCTGCATCATTTAACAGCGTCTGCACTGTGGACGCTTCCTTGGCGTTCTCACAGATCTTAATAATCATCATCTCCGGCTTTGTCAGTACAAAAGTCAAAATGACAGCCGCAATGATTACGACAAGCGCAGAGCTTGCAATAATCGTCTGCTGCTTTCTCGTAAATTTTTTCCACCATTCTACAATACTGTTTAGTAACTCTCTTATTCTATCCGGCATTTCAATCCCACTCTCCGTATTCAAAGATCCTGGCCCTTTTTCCTTTTCCAGGCGCACGCCGTCTGCCGCCTGGCTGTCTTGTCCATCTTCTTTTTCTTATGTCACCCTTATGCCAATCTTATATCAATCTTATGACACTACTTAAGCCGCCCGAACCAGGACTGTTTTCAAATTACTGTTTTTAAATCTGCATCTGCATAATCTCGCGGTAAGCCTCCAGCAGCTTATCTTTGACTGCCACTGTATACTGCAATGAAATATTTGCCTTTGACTGCGCGATTAAAAGGTCGTGCGTATTTTCCGACTGTCCCATTGCAAACTGGATCATCGCTGATTCTGCATCGTTGTGCAGGTCGTTTGTCTCATTTACCATACCGAGCGCGGACTGGAAAACCGTCTCAAAATCCTCGATATTTTCCTGTGCTGCAATATCAAACTGCTTCTGGGCCGCGGCAAACGCCGCCTCCGCCCCTGAAATATTTGTAACTTCCATGTATGCCAACTCCTACTTTATTTTCATAATTCGGTTGCCCTGTTTTGCCGCTTTTCCTACTTGCCGACCTGAAGCCCAGCCTGCGCCATGGACTTGCTCGCTTCAAAAGCGGTAATATTCGCTTCGTATGCCCGGCTCGCATCAATCAGGTTTGTCATTTCCGTCACCAGATTGACATTCGGGTAAGATACATATCCGTTTTCATCCGCATCGGGATGCGCCGGATCATATTCCATAATAAAGTCTGTCGTCGTATCCTCTCCGACCTCCACGACTTTCACGCCGTTTCCGATATGGCTGCCGCGTTTCCTGCTCTCGGTTAAATAACGGTCAAACCGGTTTACGCCTTTTTCCTGAAACGATACGACTTTGCGGCGGTAAGTTTCCCCATCCTCCGCTCTCGTTGTATTTACATTCGCAAGGTTTTCCGCAATAATATCCGCGCGGAACTGCTGTGCCGTCATACCTGACGCGCTGATCCCAAATGATTGAAATAATGCCATATAACCACCCTTTCTAAAGCTTATCAGCTTCTGTTATTTGCTCATTGCCGTACGCATACGCGAAAATTCCTGTGAAATGCTGTCAGTCAGCGCCTGGTAGCGGAGCTGTTCTGAAGCAAGCTCTACATTTTCCGTATGCATGTCTACATTATTTCCATCCAGGCGGTATGAAAATGACTCAGCCGCCATATCAATCTGCGACGTCGCCGTCAAATGGCTCAGGTTGATATTATGTACCTTTTTGTCCAGATTCCGGTTGTATTTGGAATCCATCAGTTCGCGCTCCAGCAAAGACTGGAAATCCACATCGTAGCGTTTAAAATCCGGCGTCGTTGCATTCGCGATATTGTTTGTAAGCGTACTTTCCCGCAGCCAGCTTGCATCTGCGGCTTTATCTAACACATTAATGTAATCAAATGCAGATGATTGTAACATATGCTTTCCTCCTGACTTGTTTCGTAATCCTGACGGAACTTCGTTCCTTGTATCTTCTTATTTCTACCCTATAATACATTATAATTAATCACAGAATTTTTACAAGAGTATTTTTACTCGATCTTTTATTTTTTTTGTCGAATACCTTCCATATTAATACGGAACCGGCAAAAAAAGGAATCTTCACGCACCCCATGCTCAGATTCCCTTCTGATTTCTGGTTTTAACCGCATCCAGTTCTGAAAACACAACATCATTTACAACTTTAATATAAGTTCCCTTCATTCCAGAAGAGCGCGACTCAATGACACCTGCGCTTTCAAATTTGCGCAGCGCGTTTACAATGACCGAACGCGTAATGCCAACCCTGTCTGCTACCTTGCTCGCCACAAGAATGCCTTCTGTTCCGTTTAACTCCTCAAAAATATGGATAATGGCCTCCAGCTCTGAAAACGACAGCGTACTGATCGCTGAGCGGACGATCTGGATCTTTCTTGTCTCCTCCTCGCTCTCCTCATTGACAGAACGCATCATTTCAAGCCCTACAACCGTAGTACCGTATTCGCATAAAATAATATCGTCAATATCATACGGATCATCGCTGCGGTATACAAACAGCGTGCCAAGGCGCTCGCCCGCAATATCGATCGGCGTGATAATGGCTGCATAATTCCTTATGTTATGTACAAATCCAAGTGTTTCCAAATTTACATTTTCTTTTGTAGACAATATTCCAAGAAGACGCTCATTTAACATCGCGTCAACATATTCGCCGACTTCATCCACGATCAGCTCTGAAATCTCCGCAATCCCGCTGCACCGGCTCGTGCCGAGAATCTTGCCTTTCTTGCTGATCACAAGGATATTGGACTTTAAGATATCTGTCATCACTTCGCAGATGTCGTTAAATACCACCTTGGATGAACTGTTGTTATGGAGCAGCTTGTTGATCTTTCTCGTCTTATCCAGCAGTTGAACACTCATTACCGAACTGCACCTCCTTTTCTGTCGGCATAAATGAAGGGCTTTGAAAGTTCTTTCGCCCTATATGGAATAATGATAACACTTTTTTTCAGATAATTCAACTGATTTTCACATATATTTTCTTGAATTGTATGAATTGTTTGTAACAGTGCCGAAAAACCGGGGTTTCATCGAGCCTGCCGCCTGGTTCAACTGCAAAAAAACTGGTTTTGACAGAAAATGGAAAAGGAGTGCGCGGGCACTCCTTAATCCGATTCGTTTGTGTCCTTTTCCTTTTTTTTCAGCTCTCTGACATACCCGCACTGTGCATCCGCGCATACTTCCTTGTTTCCTTTTTCTACCATATAGCCGCCGCATTTCGGGCATTTTTCAGCAGACGGCTTCTGCCAGGACATAAAATCACAGTCGTCCGGGCCTGCCTCGCATCCATAGAAGCGCCTGCCTTTTTTCGTCTTGCGCACGACGATGTCTTTTCCGCACTTTGGACATGCCACGCCGATTTTTTCCAGATACGGCTTTGTATTGCGGCAGTCCGGAAAGCCTGGACAGGCGAGGAACTTCCCGTGCGGGCCGTATTTGACAACCATATTGCGCCCGCATTCCTCGCAGACAACATCTGTCACCTCATCTGCGATCTGTACCTTTTCTAGCGTCTTTTCCGCCTTTTGCACCGCGTCCTCCAGATCCGGGTAAAAGTTGCTGACGATCGCTTTCCAATTAATATCGCCTTCTTCTACCTTATCGAGCAGCATTTCCATATTTGCTGTAAATTCTTCATCGACAATCGTAGAAAACGCCTGCTTCATAATGGAATTGACCGCTTCGCCAAGCTCTGTCAGATGCAGGTTTTTATTTTCCTTCAGCACATAGCGGCGGGCAAGCAGAGTCGTAATCGTCGGCGCATATGTGCTCGGCCGTCCGATGCCATGCTCCTCAAGCGCTTTGACGAGCGCCGCTTCTGTATAATGCGCCGGCGGCTGCGTAAAATGCTGGCACGTCTGCACATCCTCCAGCGTCAGCTTTGAGGATGCGTCGATCGATTTTAACAGCATGTTATGGTCGCCCTTTTCATCCTCGTCGCTCATATATACGGACATAAAGCCGTCAAAGGCGACCCTGGACGCAGAGACCGTCAGCCGGTAATCGCCCGCTCCGATCTTGATGCTTGTCGTCTCATATTTTGCCGGGCTCATGCGGCTTGCGGTAAACCGCTTCCAGATCAACTGATACAGGCGGAACTGGTCCCTGGACAACGATTCCTTGACCTCTACCGGCGTCCGTGCGATATCGGTCGGACGGATCGCTTCGTGGGCGTCCTGGATCTTGCCGGATTTTTTCTTTTCCGCCGCCGCAGGCGCAATGTAATCTTCCCCATACTGTCCGCCAATGTACTCCCTTGCCTGGGCATCCGCCTCTTCGGAAATACGCACCGAATCCGTACGCAGATACGTGATCAGCCCGACCACGCCGGAGCCTTTGATTTCAACGCCTTCATAGAGCTGCTGTGCCAGCCGCATTGTTTTTAGCGTCGAAAAATTCAGCACTTTGGACGCTTCCTGCTGCAAGGTGCTTGTGGTAAAAGGAAACGGCGCTTTTTTCGTACGCTCGCTTTTTTTGACCTCCAATACCTCGTAGCTTGCTTTTAACAAATCCTGTCGAATTTCTTCCGCCTGCTCTTTGTTTTCGATTTTCAGGCGCCCTTTCTCTGTCCCGTAAAACTTTGCGTCCAGCCGCTTTTTTTCTCCTGCTACCTTGATCTTTGTATCGATCGTCCAATACTCCTGCGGGATAAACTCGTTGATCTCGGTTTCCCGGTCTGCGATAATGCGCAGCGCGACCGACTGCACCCGCCCGGCGCTCAAGCCCCGCTTCACCTTTTCCCAAAGCAGCGGGCTGATCTTATAGCCTACCATACGGTCTAAGACGCGCCTTGCCTGCTGGGCGTTTACCAAGTCCATATCGATCTCCCTGGGCTGCTTTAGCGATGCCTTGACCGCATTTTTCGTAATCTCGTTAAAGCTGATGCGGTATACTTCCTTTTTTTCATCCAGCTTTAACGCCTTTGTCAGATGCCATGAGATCGCTTCCCCCTCCCGGTCAGGGTCTGTCGCCAGATAAATGCGGTCTGCCTTTTTTACTTCCTTGCGCAGCTTTGCAAGCAGGTCTCCCTTTCCGCGGATCGTAATATATTTCGGCTCAAAATCATGCTCGAAATCAATTCCCATTTTACTTTTTGGCAGATCTCTGACATGTCCGTTCGACGCAGTGACTTCATAATTTTTCCCCAGAAATTTTTTGATCGTCTTTACCTTTGCCGGCGATTCCACGATTACCAGATATTTTGCCATGACTACTCCTCACCTTATTCATTCCGTAATTATTTTATAGTGATTTTTAAACACTTCTTCAATCCGGTGCTTTTGCAGAAGGGCTGCCAATACCTGGCTGAGTGCCTGAATGTCCAATCCTGTTTTTTCCAATAGTTCTTCAAAGCCCGTTGGCAAAAGACCAAGACAACCATACACCAACAGCTCATCTTTTTCAAGAGAAAATTTATGTAAATTGTCAAAAATTTCACAATTTCCCGGTTTTAAGGTGCTTTGCGGCGTCAAATTTTTTTTGCTGGATTTTTGACATACAGTCTCTTTTTTGCGGGCTGTATACAGCGCCATCTCTTCCATGCAATCCTCCACCGACAGCAGGACGCCTGCGCCCTGCGCAATCAGGCGGTTGCATCCCGTGCTTAACGCATCTGTAATACGCCCCGGCAGCGCATAGACGTCACGCCCCTGCTCCAATGCACAGTCTGCGGTAATCAAAGAGCCGCTTTTTTCCTTTGCTTCTATTATAAATACAACGTCTGACAGTACGCTGATCAGGCGGTTGCGCTGTGGGAAATAGGCCGGCAGCGGCTTTGTGCCTGGCGGATATTCGCTGAGCAGACCGCCATGCTGCCCGATCTGCTCATACAACTGCCTGTGGTAATTTGGATAGCAGACATCCACGCCGCACCCAAGCACCGCATAGGTATCGCCGCCGCTGTCCAATGCACCCCTGTGCCCTGCCGCGTCAATCCCGCGCGCCATGCCGCTGATAACCGCTGCATCCTGCGCCGCAAGCTCTCTGGCAAGCTCCCTGGCGACCGCCCTGCCGTACTCCGAACACATCCTCGCTCCTACGACCGCCGCGCGAAACTGCGCCGTATCCGGGAGCCTGCCGCGGTAAAAGATCCCATACGGGGCGTCGGAAAGCTCCAAAAGCTTCCTTGGATACTCCGGCTGCTCCATACTGGCAAACTGCGTCTTCGTCCGGGCAAGCGCGTCCCACTCGCGGTCAATGTCCCATGTTTTTTTTGATTCTATGATACGCCCGATATCCTTATGCATAAGCCCCGGAATTTTTTCCAGGCTTTGTACTGGCTGCTCATACACTTCCCTTGCATGTTGGCATACCGCAAAGAGCCTGCTGCGCACCCTGGGCGTACACCCCCTGATGCAGGCAAGCCAGTAGGCGTATTTTTCATTCTGTTTCGCCCTGTTTTCTTCCATCGCAGCTTACCACCTTTCCCAATCTTTCCAGTCCAGGCTGCGGTAACAGAACGCTTCGGCAAGGTGCCCGGCATCGACGCGCCTGCTGTGCGAGAGGTCTGCAACCGTCCTTGCGACGCGCAGCACCTTGTGATAAGCGCGCGCTGTCAAATGCAACTGCCCGTACATCTTTTGCAGATACTCCTCTTCCTTTTGCGTCAGCATACATGCCTCCTTTAGCCTGTCCGCCGGAATCTGGCTGTTAAAATAAATGCCGCTGCCTGCAAAACGCTCCTTTTGCACCTCCCATGCCTCGCATACCCGCGCGCGGATCTGCGCCGAGCTCTCGTTGTGCTGTTCTTTTGTCAGGTCTGCATAGGCAAGCGGGGATGCCTCAACACAAAGGTCGATACGGTCTAACAGCGGCTGGCTGATCCTGCCAAGATAGCGGTCAATGGCGCTTTGTGTACAGCGGCAGCGGTTCATATCGGGATAGGCGCCGCACGGGCATGGGTTTGTAGCCGCCACGAGCATAAAATCCGCCGGATAGCAGCAGCTTCCATGCAGCCGGGATATCTGGATCTTTTTATCCTCCATCGGCTGGCGCAGCAGCTCCAGCGTTGATTTTTGAAATTCCGCCAGCTCGTCTAAAAACAGGACGCCCTTATGCGCCAGCGAGACTTCCCCTGGCTTTGGCACTGTGCCGCCGCCAACAAGCCCCTGCGGCGTAACTGTATGATGCGGGCTGCGGAACGGGCGCCTGTCCATCCTGTGGCTGCCGTGCAGCAGCATCCCGCTGATACTGTAGACCTTTGCCAATTCCAACTGTTCCTCGCTGCACATCGGCGGCAGGATCGTAGGGATGCGCCGGGCGATCATCGTCTTGCCTGCGCCGGGAGCGCCGACCATCAACAGGTTGTGCATCCCGGCTGCCGCGATCTCGCTGGCACGCCGGACAAGGCGCTGGCCGTTGACCTGTGAAAAATCCGGTTCTATTTGCAGGCTTTGCGTCTGTGCTTTTTCTGCGGTACTGGCCGCATTGTCCTCTGCTGTGCGCCCGGAATCCAGCGGGGCAGCTCTTCCGTTTAGAAACGCGACCACCTGGGCAATCGTCCTTACCGGGATCATCTGGATATTGTGGATCAGGCTCGCTTCCCCAAGGTTCTGGTAAGGCACCATACAACGCGCAAACCCATGCCCCTTCGCGTCCGCCACGATCGGAAGGATGCCTTCGACTGGCTGTACCTGCCCGTTTAGCCCGATCTCCCCTACGACCAGCAGTGCCTCCAGGCTCTTTGCCGGGACAATGCCAAGCGCCGCAAGGATGGCTGCTGCGATCGGAAGGTCAAATGCCGATCCTGTTTTTTTGATATTTGCCGGAGACAGGTTGACCGTAATACGCTTTGCAGGAAGATAATAGCCGCTGTTGCGCAGCGCCGCGCGTACCCGCTCCCTGGCTTCTTTTACTTCCGATGCCAAAAAGCCAACCATTTCAAACATCGGCATACCGTCGCTGACATCCGCCTCCACCTGTACGGGCAGGCTGTTTACCCCGCGGATAATCGCGGTAGATACAATACTGTACAAATCATTCCTCCTGTTGTCTTTGAAACAGCTAGGGATTTTTTGATTTTACTATTTTCATATTTGGGAAATACTGGATGCCGCGCTAAAAAGCGGGCGTTTGAACCTGTTACAAAAAAGATATGCTTATGATAGCATAAAATCTGTTGGATGGGAAGGGGAATTGTGTATTATTTTGGAAACTGTCCAGAAATAACCTTTCCTTTCTGAACAGTTCCTTACGGTTTCCTTATTCTTTCATCTTATCAATATCTGTTAAATTTACCCCTAACGATGTTAAAACTGCTTTCAATGTTTCAGACACCCTCGCTCTCCAGCTCCGCCCGCATCTTTTCCAGCGCCCGCTTTTCAATCCGGCTGACATACGACCGTGAGATCCCAAGCTTTCCTGCGATCTGCTTTTGTGTCACCGGCTTATCGTCCTGCAAGCCGTAGCGCAGGACTACAATCTCAAGCTCCCGTTCTGTCAGTATTTGCGGCAGGCGCTGCTGCAGATACCGGATTTTGCTGTTTTTATCCATCAGCTCGACTACGTCTGGTTCTTCGCTCTCAATAATATCCATAAAATTGATCTGGTTTCCTTCTTTATCCGTCCCGATCGGCTCATAAATAGATACTTCCCTCGCTACCTTGCGCCGGTTGCGCAGGTGCATCAGCAGCTCATTGTCAATACACCTGGCTGCATAAGTTGACAATCTGGAGCCTTTTTCTGGCTGAAAGGTCGTAACTGCCTTAATCAGCCCAATCGTCCCTATGGATATCATCTCTTCCATATCTTCATCTGCATTTTGGTATTTTTTTGCAATATGCGCCACCAGCCGCATGTTGTGCACAATCAAAGTATTTCGGGCCTCAAGGCTTCCTCCCTGCATTTCTTCTAAAACTTTTTTTTCCTTCTGTATATCCAAAGGCGGCAAAAAAGTCTGCAAAATCGGCACCTCAAAGCCACTTTCTTATATTCTATGTTGTTTGCTCCTGCTACGTGCCTTTCCAACTTTCAGATTTTGCTGTATAATGTGTCTTATGAGACGAATATTTACTTATCCAATCGATGAAGCTGCAAGCGGACAGAGCATTTTGGGCTTTTTAAAAGACAAGCATTATTCGCGCAGCGTCATCATCCAACTAAAAAAGACAAAAAACGGCATTTTAGTCAACGGCGAATGGGCTTATGTAAACCACATATTAAAAAAAGGAGAACTCTTGACGATCCAGCTAACAGAACCAGGCGAAGACTCTTTATCCGGTCAAAAAATCCTTCCCGCCAAGCTGGAGTTTTCCATCGTATATGAAGATAAAGACCTGCTCGTCGCGGACAAGCCTGCCGGTATGCCTGTGCACCCTTCGATCGGGCATGACAAAAACACACTGGCAAACGCAGTGTGCTATCATGCGCAGCAAAGGCACGAATCTTATCCGTTCCGCTGCATCAACCGCCTTGACCGGGACACGAGCGGCATGGCAATCATTGCCAAAAATGCCTACAGTAGCTGCATCTTATATGAACAAATGCGGGAACGGAGCATCCAGAGGACTTATTATGCAATCGCAGAAGGCATGGTACCCTGGGAAGGCACGATCAACGCCCCGATTGCACGCAAAGAACATACGATACTGGAACGCGCTGTGGATCCGGCAGGAGAGCCTGCCGTGACCCATTTTCAGACACTTGCGCGAAACAATGGGCTTTCCTATGTAAAACTCTGGCTGGACACCGGGCGCACGCACCAGATCCGCGTGCATATGCGCCATATCGGGCATCCTCTGATCGGTGACTTTTTGTACAATCCGAACGATTCCCGGATGGAACGCCAGGCGCTTCATGCCGGAAACCTCCGCTTTACGCATCCAGTCAGCGGACAGCCGATGCAGCTTGCCGCCCCGCTGCCGGAAGATATGCGAACAGCCGCAGCCGCTTTTTCCCTGCTTTAAGCACAAATGCCTGCCGCAGCGTGCCTGTCGATCAGCGGCTCAAAACGGAACGGCAGCGCTGAAACAGGCACTGCAGCTTTTCCATATGGTTGTTTCTTAAAATATGGCGGCGGATATACTGGAACGTCTTTTCCTCTCCGTCCTTTGCCAGCATATGCAGCAGGATTTCAAGCTGCTTTCTCGTACTGTCATGAACGACCATATAATGCTTGCGCTTTTCGTAATACTCCAGCGGGTCTGTATCCTCGTACTTCTCTTTCCGGTAATTTTTCGAAGCGCTGACACGGTCTACAAACATTTCGGCAACATACTTTACCGGCATCTTCATGCCGGCTACATGCCTGCCGCCTGGGTCTGTATCCGCAGTATAATCGATCCAGTATTCTGCATGGTGCTTGTTGCGCCCTTTATGGTGCAGCCATGCCGTAGAATACCCGTATTTTTCCCGCTCCCCGTTGTGCGGGCTTTGGCCATCCCGGTAGTAGAGGATGCCGATGCGCAGCTCTGGCCATGTATATTTGGACAGGTCGTGCATCAGCCCCTGCCTGTACAGCCCGAGCCGGAAACATCCCTGCATGACAAGCTTTTTGTGATGGTTAATCGTTTTGATATGCTGGATCGCATTGTATACAATTCTCATAATCCGTACTAAAGATCCCTCCTGTATCTGTTTTGTCGTATTTTTTGCTCTTTTTTGATTGCTATGGCTTTATGGCACGCTCTTGGGCGATTTACTTTCCAACGAGAATCATGACCGCCTGCGGCGGCACTTCGATCTGATGCTTTTTCTCTACCGGCTTTGGCGTCTCAAAAAACGGCGTTTCCTTGTCCGCCGTATCCACAGCAACATACCAGCCCATGCGGTGCGGCAGCTTTGGCAGCGCAAGCGATTGCTGCTGTATATGGAAATTCAGCCCGATATATAAATAGTCGTCCTCCGTCCCGTCCTCACGCACCGCATAAGCGCCGTAATACAAAATCCCAACGGCATGAGGATACAGGCTTCCAGACGCAATCCATGCGTTTTCCCCATGATAAGACAAGTCCGGGCAGCCCCTGGACGCATAATCACACATCTGCATCGGCAGCCTGCTCCGTAAAATCGGATGCTGCCTGCGGAACGCAATCATCTGCTGCACAAACTTTGTAAAAGGCGCAAAACGCTTTCGGTTGCCCCAGTTTGCCCATCCGGTTTTATTATCCTGGCAGTAGCAGTTGTTGTTGCCCTGCTGGGAATTGCCGAATTCGTCCCCTGCCATCAAAAGCGGCACGCCCTGCCCAATCAGTACAAGCACGATGGCGTTGCGCATCTGCTTTTTGCGGTATTCCAAAATATTCCGTTTGCGGGTCGCGCCCTCCACACCGCCGTTGCAGCTAAAATTCCACAAAAGCCCATCCTGGTTGTCTTCGCCGTTTTCCTCATTGTGCTTTTCGTTGTAGCTGAACAGGTCTGCTAATGTAAATCCATTGTTGCCGGCAACATAATTGACAAACCCAAACACTGCATTCTGGCGCTTAAGCTGGTTTAACAGCTCCGGCATATTCCCGTTATTCCTGCTCAGCAGCTTTCGGGATGCATATAAAAAATCATCGTTGTATACAAATAAATGCGGGTAGGAAGGCTCCCCTTTAAACAGGCGGCTGCTAAAGCCCTCGGCAAACAGCTTTGTCCGCCGCAAAATCAAATCCTGCGCCATCGCGTCCACAGGCAGCGCCGCTCCCAGCAGATGAAAGCCGTCCACATGATATTCCATCACCCAATAACGCAGGATCTCGACTGCGATATTCTGGTTCATTTTTTCATCAAAATACATTTCCAAAATGCATTCCATCTGATTTTTGTGCAGCATCTGGATCAGCTTTTTCAATTCTGTCGACGGCTCGCCGGTTGACGCATACGAAGCCTTCGGCGCATAGTAATGCCCTGGCAGATAGCCCCAGCAGTTGATTTTCAGAGGCGGTTTTTTTTCCTCTTCCAGTAAATACCCTTCTTTTGCATTATCGCTCCAGCCTTCCACGTCCTGCACTGCATATGGCTGTACGGCAAGCTCTTCAAACTCATAGACCGGCATCAGCTCCAAAGAGGTCACACCAAGCGCTTTCAAATAAGGGATCTTCTCCATCACTCCTGCAAACGTCCCTTTTTTCCTGCCTACAGCGCCGCCGTCCATCGTAAAGCTGCGGACGTTCAGCTTATACATGACCATCTGTTCTCTTGGGATCTCTGGAAAACGATCCGCGCACCAGTCGAATTCTGCAAAGTCAAATCCGGCGCGTATTTGGTAATCCTCCTGCAAACGCTTTGGGTCTGCCCACTTTTCACGCCCGATCACCTTGCGGGCATACTGGTCAAATACAAGCTTTCCGTCAATTTCATAATTATAATTTAATTTTTTCCATTTCAGCCCCCGGATGCCGACAGAACGCAGCGCCCCGATACAGTATTCATCGGGAACCGGGATCCTGTCCTGTTCGCCATTTGCAGTATAAAGCAAAATGGCGCACTTTTTCTCTTTTTCGCCTTCAAATGTAAAATAAACGGTATCAGCCATTTTGGATACACCGATTTTCGCATAATTTCCTTCAATGATTGTATATTCCATACCTATTCCGCCTTCTCCTGTCTGCCTGTTCATTGGAACAAATCCTGTATCTTCTGTATCCTTTAGCATATTATAGCATTAACGTTTGGCTTTTGTATATGTTTTTCTGAAAATTTCTTTCTTTTCTATGCAAAAAGATGAAAATAATCCCCAAAAAAATGGCATTACAACAATTCAGATAAAAAACAGGACGGATCTGCTTTTTTACTCCGTATCGTTTTTACATAAGACAAAAAAAGCTCCCGCTTTGTGCGTGTCATGCCGACATACAGCATCCGGCGTTCTTCCTCCAGCTCGGCTTCCAGCACCGCTTTCCTGTACGGGATCAGGCCTTCGTTGACATCCGGGATAATGACAATATCATATTCCAGCCCTTTGGAAGCGTGCAGCGTTAAGATCGATATGCTGTCCGTATCCGGCTGTTTCTGCCTTTGCTGCTCCTGCTTTAGCTTTTGCGTATATGCATCCGTAAACGCGAGCCAATCATCTAACGCTTTGTATTCCTTTGTACTTTCCAAAATCTCATCCAGCGTTTCGAACAGCTCGTTTTCCGGGATCTGGCGGTTTTTTGCATATTCTGACAGATACGCGTCATACCCGATCGATTTGCGGATATAATTGACCGCTGCAAACGGCGTAATCCGTGAAAGCACCTGCAAATCATAGGACAGCTTTTCGATGCGCTCTGCAATCCAGGGCTGCCCTTCATAAAATTCCATCCAGGCTTCCAACGATACGGTTTCCTGTCCTGCAAGGCTTTCCCTGCTGATATACCGCTTTGGACGATTCATGATACGCAGAAAATCCCGACGCTCCCTGCTTCCGAGCGCCAGATGGAAATACGCCTTGATATCCTGGGCAATCCAGTGCTCATACAGGTTTGGAATCCGCTCCTTTGTCCGAAACGGCAGGTTATACTCCATCAGCTTTGCGATCAAAGGGCCGGGCTGCGTGTTCGTGCGATATAAAACCGCGATCTGGCTGTAACGGATCCCCCGGCTCGCCTGTAGGCGAATCAGCTCAATCACCGCCTTATTTTCCTCCTGCACCGTATCAAACGCTGCGATCCGAAATGTCGTGCCGCCTGCGCCCATGCTCTCGATCTGTTTGTCAAAGCGGCTCTTGTTGTGGCGGATCAGCTTTCCCGCCCTTAAGACAACCTCCTTGGGACAACGGTAATTGACCGAAAGCCGCACGACACGCGCCAAAGGATAGTCTTTTGGAAAATGCAGCATCAGCTCCGGCTTAGAACCGCGGAAACGGTAAATCGACTGGTCGTCATCCCCGACGACAAACAGGTTTGCCTCCTTCCCGCACAGCATCCGCACGATCTGGTACTGGAGCTGGTTGATATCCTGAAATTCATCTACCATAATATAGGAAAACTTCTGCTGCCAGGCGGCAAGGATATCCGCACGCTGCTCAAACAGCTCTTTTGTATAGACAAGCATATCGTCAAAATCAATCAGCCTCTGGTTTTGCATATACCTGGAATATTCCCGGAAAACGAGCTGAAAGACATCCTTGCCGCAGTGTACCGGATAATAATTTTCCACTGCTGTGCCGCTGTTTTTCAGCGCACTGATCTCACTTAATAGGTTGCCGGCAAACTCCGGCTCATCTTCGCACTCGATCTGGTTTCTCGCGATAATCTCGCGCATAAACTGATACTTGACGTCTTCTCTTGCAATATTGGAAGCGGTATAATGATAGGCATGTTTTAAGATTGTAAAAAAGACTGCATGAAAGGTGCCAAACCAGACACCTGGATACTGATGCTGTGTCATCTGCTCAAAACGGGCGCGCATCTCACCGGCAGCAGCTTTTGTAAAGGTAACGACCAAAATCCGATGCGGCGCTACCCCGGCATGGGTGATCAAATACTCCGTCCGCTTTGTAATGACTGCGGTTTTTCCGCTGCCGGGGCCTGCAAGCACAAGGCAGGGGCCGGCTGTATGGGTAATCGCTTCTGTCTGGGACGGATGAAACTGGATCTGCGTACTTTTCATAGGCACCTCTTTGTCTGCTTCCTTTGTATAAGACAAAACACTCACCATCCAGAACAGACAGTGAGTGTCTATGTTTTACTCTAAATACTACAAGGCAGGATCTTACGCACGGTGCATGGAGAACTGATCCATCTCATAGTTGCCGAGATTGCCATGTACACCGCGTCCATCCGCCTGAGACAGCAGGGCATCCCTGTTCTTTTTGGATTTAACCTGATCCTGGAATGCGCTTGGCCCGCCTACGCAGCCGCCGTTACATGCCATACCCTCGATAAAGTCCTCAGGCAGCTTGCCGACTTTCATCAAAAGCAGCGCTTTCTTGCACTCTGCGGCGCCGTTTGCCCTGCATACCTTGGCGTCCATTTCCTGGTCGGTCTCTTTTAAGCACTGGAGCACCGCCTCTGTCACGCCGCCGGAATTGCCGAAGCGTTTGCCGAAGATACTGGATTCCTGGTATTCATTTTCCGCTGGCTCCAAAGCGATGTCTTTTACCTTCATAATGGTGCGGATCTCGCTGTAAGTCAGCACTGCATCTGCATTTCCTTCGATTTTCTGGTCTTTGACCTCAGATTTTTTAGCGATGCAAGGCCCGATAAATACCGTATACGCTTCAGGGTCTTTTGACTTTATCATACGGGAAACACCGCACATCGGGGATACAGTCGTAGATACATTGCCTTTTAACTCTGGATAATGCCTGTAGACCATATTTACAAATGCAGGACAGCAGGAAGTCGTCATCTTTTTGCCTTCTTTATAGGCTTCCGCCCACTCATCCGCCTCGCTTGCAGCCGTCATATCGCCGCCTAAGCCGACTTCAATCGTATCCTCAAACCCTAATTTCTTCAAAGCATTTTTCCAGCTCTGCATTGTAATATTCGCCCCAAACTGGCCCTCTGTAGCAGGCGCAACCATAGCGTACACCTTTTTGCCGGACTTTAACGCTTCGATCACGTCGATGATAAACGTCTGGGAACCAATCGCTCCAAACGGGCAGTTGTGGATACACTGTCCACAGCGGATGCATTTTTCTTTGTCAATAACGGAAACATTGTACTCATCGTATGTAATAGCATCTACCGGACATGCTACCTTACACGGGCGCTTGACGCCAACGATCGCATTGTACGGACATGCCTTTGCACACTGCCCGCATTCCTTACACTTGGACGGATCAATATAAGAGCGGTCGCGCCCCATCGTAATCGCGCCGAACTTGCAGGCATTTATACAAGCCTTGCCAAGGCAGTTCTGGCAGTTGTCGGTAACCGTATAGCTGGAGATCGGACATCCTTCACATGCGGAGCCGATAACCTGGATCACATTGTCCTCCTGGCCTCTTAAGTTTTTTCCTTCGGCAAGGCGCACCCTCTGGCGGATGATCTCCCTTTCCTTATAAATACAGCAGCGGAACTGCGGCTGCGGGCCCGGTATCAGCTTATCCGGAATCTCGTCGCGCTTTTCTTCCAGTGTTCCGTCAAAAGCCAGCTTTGCCACTTCATACAGGACGTCATGTTTGATCTTGATTACGTTCTCATCATTGTACATATGATTTCCCCCATCTATTTTTTTTATGATTATAATATATCTTTCCAAGAAAATCTACAATTTCTGCGGTTTTTCCATTCTTGTACTAAAAAAAAAACTAACTGCCTCTAATCTATGCACCAAAACCGCCGTCTATGCATACTTTATAGTAAAACAATGCAGGAGTCATCTATGTGCAACTGTTATCAGTCAAATAACTGCGGCTCTATGCCGTATACTATGCAGCCGGGCGGCTGTTCCAACGCTGTGGACTGCACCTGCTTTCTGGCAATGGCTACCGTTCCCTGGCAGCAATTTACGAACGCTTACGAACCGGAACAGGCATTTTCCATCGGCACCATCTTCCCGGAGCTTGACAAACCATTTCTTGGAAGGAGTGTGAGAAGGGCATGAACCAGGCAAAAAACAGGCAGGAATTGTTATCCTGGATCAATAAGGTAAGCTTTATGGCTTACGACATGGCACTCTATCTTGACACGCATCCTGACGACCAGCAGGCGCTTTCGTTTTTCCATAAATACAGCCAGATGCGCCGCCAGGCACTTGCCAACTACGCAGCACAGTTTGGGCCGCTGACCATGGACTGTATCAGCAACGATGACCACTGGCTCTGGGCAGACCAGCCGTGGCCATGGGAAGGAGGGTACTGCTAAATGTGGAATTATGAAAAAAGACTTCAATACCCGGTAAATATCTCTACCCCAAACCCAAAGCTCGCACAGGTGATCTTATCACAGTTCGGCGGGCCGGACGGGGAATTAGCCGCTTCCATGCGCTACCTGTCGCAGCGGTATACGATGCCTTACCGGAATGTAGCGGGACTGCTGACCGATATCGGTACCGAAGAACTGGCGCATATGGAGATCATCAGCGCCATCGTGCACCAGCTTACCCGCAACCTGACGCCGGAGGAAATCGTTGCATCCGGTTTTGACAAATACTATGTCGACCACACGCTGGCACTCTGGCCGCAAGCGGCTGGCGGGATTCCGTTTAACGCATGTGAATTCCAGTCCAAGGGCGACCCGATTACAGATCTGGTGGAGGATATGGCAGCAGAGCAGAAAGCCCGCACGACCTACGACAATATCCTGCGGCTCGTAAAAGATCCTGAAGTATGCGACCCGATCCGGTTCTTAAGAGAACGCGAGATTGTGCACTTCCAGCGTTTCGGCGAAGGGCTGAACATTGTAAAAGAGCACCTGGATTCGAAAAACTTCTATGCATTCAATCCGGAATTTGATATCAGGCAGAAATCATAATGCCTTATTGATCTCACCAAAACAGCCTGGCCGCTCTTGCAGTAATGCAGGGCAGCCAGGCTGTTTATTTCGCCTCCTCAAACTGTCCAATATGATAAGGATTCTGCGCTGTTTCCTCGGCAAATTCCTCAAGGTATGTACCTGCGTCCTGCAATCTGCAAAAAGACCGCCTGGTCGTGGGTATGGAGCTTTTCAAACTTCATAATGACCTCCATCCACTAATTGTAATCCATTGTTTTTGCCACTCGCCATCATTTACAATCGCATCAAATACAGGCTCAAGGAATTTCTGTATTCCCTCAATAACTTCAGAAAACTCAAGCATATCATCTTTTATGGTTTTTAAAAAGTATTTCCACCGCTTCTGCATATCCACATCCTCGGCAAGTGAAACAACACGCTTAAAACTATTTCGGTTGTAGGGAGTCCCCCGCTGCTGCAAAGTTTCGAAGATAGCTGCTTGCAATTTTGCTCCGTCAAAATCAAAAGTCCTTGCAAGATAGTAAATATCGTAAAAGTCTTTCATTCTGCCTGTCAGTTCAAACCGCTGCAGGATGGCGTCAAACTTTTCCGCAATGGTGCTTTCAAGTGAATAGGTCAAAATAACAGGAGCTTCAAAGTCTGGAAGCTGTGTCTGAATTTTCTGTTCCATTGCGTGAGGAACAATCACATCGCCTATCCCCATATCTATATTGAATGGAACTCGAACATTTTTTATCTTCCCAATGATTTGGGCACTGATACCGTGATATTTCCTTTGCGGTGATATTTCTTCAAATCCGTTTGCCGTCATTTCGATATAGTCATTTCCTGTTGTAACTTTAAGTATTTCATCTATTAAAGTTTCAACAACATTTATGGAGTTCGACATATTCCTAAGAAGAAAGTCCACATCAATGGTTGCTCTGCTTTTAAAATTGGTAAGCGTATAAATGAACAGGCCACCTTTCAAAATTAGGAACTCTTTCCGTCCAGATTTTGAGAGCTTCCGCAGAAATTCCTCCTGCATAAAAAGTTGTAGGCACTGCTGATAGCTGATACCAGCCGCCTTCGCTTTGTTCCTTAGCTTTGCCAAAACAGATGCCGCAATATCAGCCATCACAACCACACTCCAATCAAATCTTTTACTTTTTTCTGAACTCTCAATACCTTTGCGTATTCCATAAGGTTAGGAATATTTTTTTGAGAGTCTTTAACATAGCTTTGGATAGCCTTATTAAAAACTTCTTTATCCATCCTGTTCATATTCCGCAGAATGTCGCAAACCGTTCGGTCACGGTCATAAATTCTGATTTTAATATCATCAATTTCTCCTGTTGTTTCCCCCAAGGTTACCAATGGCGGCTCAACCCGATAAGCCTTTACAAACGGATAATCAATGCTTGTACGATTTCTCGAAACATTCTTATCAATGGTAATACTCCATTCAGCAGGATTACGGTCACTGTATCGGTAATAGAATAGAGCTGTTTCCATACAGAGGACTGCGTCGGGGAACATACCTTTGATAATTCGGACTTCTGTTTTAGTCGATACTTCTACCCAAACGTAATAGCCCCTTTTGATTTTTTCGATATATCCATCGCTCAGCATTTTTTGAATATCTCGATAAAACAGTTTTTCTTCCTTCAGTTGTGAAGTGGTCATAATATAATCATATTTTGAAAAAACTCCTCTGAGAAATTTCTTGTCCTCACGATTAAGCATAAATTCACCTCCACACTAAACTCAACATCATCAGTTAAACAATTGTGTAGTTTAGTACATTATAACCTTTTTTCAAAACAAAGTCAACGGTATCTAACCAATCAATCTCAATTATTCGGTTGTGTAGTTTAGTACAGAAGCTGATCTTGTCCAAGCTGATTCAGGATTCTTTTTATCTTCTTTCCATATACTTAAGTTTTGAAATAACTTTTCCCCTCCAGCATATTTGATCGAGTAAAACTGCTCTATCATCCTCATGGTAAGGGTTTTGCCAAACCGCCTTGGACGTGTGATCAAAGTAACGGTATCTCCATTTTCCCACCACTCTTTTATAAAATTTGTTTTGTCTATATAAAAATAATTTTTCTCAATTATTTTACTAAAATCCTGTTCTCCGATCGCTATTGTTCTTGCCATACAGATTCTCACCTCCGCCATCTATCCCACTGTAGCACTGATACATATCATACTTTTTTCATTGCAAATAAAGGCAGCCAGGCTGTTTATTTCGTCTCCTCAAACTGTCCAATATACCCACCGTCAATTAGAACCTCTTTTCCTCTAAAAGCGAAACCATAAACACGAATCCTGTCTCGGCTGCACTTCGTTTCCAAAACAACCGCATATTTTTTATCCACGATCTGTCTGATCGCTGTTTGCACCGTATCTGCAAGACTTTTTTCCTTTTTTGGATCATGTACCTTGAATTCAAGAATGATCCCATCATCCAGCTTTGCATCGTAAGGCTCCATAAGGACATCGTATCTGCCGCTTCCGCTTTCCCGATTGGAAGTTATTTTGTACAGTTCCCTTAAGTCCGCAATCAGCCCCAAAACAAAGCCATGATAAAAATTTTCCGGCTGCTTCACCCAAGAAGGCTGTGCACCAGTGTCAATAATCCATCCTGTTATTTGAAAACCAGCCCGTCACCATTTCATCAAAAATAGATAGGGACTCCCTGTTTGTAAGCGCAAGCTCATATTCGGTTTTTCCCCTGCGATTTTTTACCGCCCGCAGCGCTTTCAGATATCCACTTGCCAGCAGAAGGCTCCACACAGCAGATTTTTTCGTATCAAGTTCACTGAATATCATCTCTTCTTCAATCTGCGCCAAAAACGAGTTTCCCTGCAGCAAATCTTCCATAATTAATTTCGTGCCTGTGTCGCTTTTATGAATCAAATTTCCCACAAGCCTGTTTGAGCTTGTGTTTGCCCAGTACATTTTCAGCTCTTTCGTATCTAAAAACTGCGTGATAGACCACGGATTGTAAATACTGTCCAAATCACCAAACCGGAACCCGTCATACCATCGTTTCACTTCATCCGCCCGTTCTTGCAGCCCATACTCTTCCAATGACTGCAATACCTCTTGCTCCGTAAATCCAAACGCATCTGCATATTTTTTGGAAACCACGGTAGCCACAGCCAGATGATTCAAATCTGAAAAAATGGATTCCTTGCTGACCCTCGTAATGCCTGTCAGAATGCCACGCTCCAGATACGGGTTTGTCTTAAACGTATCATGAAACAAGCCCCGTATAAAAACCGCCAATTCATCCCAGTACCCATTCACATAAGCTTCCTGCATTGGCGTGTCATATTCGTCCAGCAATATAATTACTTTCTTTCCATAATACATATATAAATATCTTGAAAGCTGGCTGATTGACATTTCCACATCCGCCGGATTCATCCCAATCGAAATCCGCTTAAAAAACTCCTTGTCTTCATCTTTTAAAAAACCGCTGTCCACAAGAAATTTATGATCTGCATATAAATTTATGATTAACTGGTATATTTTTCTTTTCGATGTTTCCCAATCACTGCCCTTGATGCCGGCAAAGCTTAGGAAAATCACCGGATATATCCCCTGAAGCCCTCTGTATGTCTCTTTTTTCCATATGCTTAAGTTTTCAAACAGGTCACTTCTGCCAGCATATCTTATGGAAAAGAAATGCTCCATCATGCTCATGGCAAGCGTTTTTCCAAACCTGCGCGGGCGTGTAATCAAAGTAACGGTATCTCCATTTTCCCAC
>CAMWXD010000024.1 GCA_947178105.1 uncultured Eubacterium sp.
TATTCACCAACAACAAAAAATTCAAAGAATTAGATATTTCGGTTAATCTCACAGAGCCTTGTATGCTGCTGGCAAGAAGCAAGGAAAAGAATACAAACAGACAAGTAAAAGTCTCAAAACCAAGCAAAAAACATGATGCAGACAAGAACAATAGCAATTATGGATGTACTGCTGCAAATCAGCAAACAAACAGCATTGTTGTTCCAATTTGGCAGAAAGCAGCATTAACCGTTGAAGAAGTTGCTGCATATTCAAATATTGGAATCTGCAAACTGAATGAACTGGCTAAGAAACCTAACTGCCCTTTTGTCTTATATATTGGCAAAAAGAAACTTATCAAGCGAGAAAAGTTTGATAAATATATATCGGATTCAGTAGAAATATAAATCTTGCAGCCATATAGACAAATACCGCCTTGGTGTGGTATAACGGATATACGGTATCAAGGCTCTTTTCTTAAACGAAAGGAGTAAATGAATGGGTAAATCATTAAAAGGTCGTGAGCTTGGAATCGGCATAAGCCAGCGCAAAGATGGCTTGTATACAGCACGTTTCACTGGAAAGGATGGGAAGAGGCACCAAAAGTATTTTAAGAAGGTGCAGGAATGCCGTAACTGGCTTGCAGATGCACAGTTTCAGAATGAGCATGGGAGCATAAGCGCATGGGAAGATATGACAGTTTCCGCATGGTTTGATTACTGGATTGAGAATTTCAAAGCTGGCAATATAAAAACAAGGACACTGCAAAATTACAAAGACAGGTTTAAGCACAATATAGCGGATTGCATTGGTAAGAACCGAAAGCAGAAAGGGTATTGACTATTGATGAGCAAAAGACTTTTTTGAAGCAGTAAAAGGGAAAAGCAATTACAACCAATATGCGCTTATATTGCAGACTGGATTACGTGTCGATGAACTGCCAGCTTTAAAATGGCATGACATTGATTTTGAAAAAGAAGCGCTTCATATAGCAAGGACTATTGATTACAGGACAACTACAGGAGAGTGGGAAATCAGAAGCCCTAAAAGCAAGCCAGGATTGCGTGATATTCCATTGGGCAAAGAAGCAATCTGTATATTGAAAAACCAAAGGCAGAAAATGCAATCATTGAATGTCATATCGATAGAATACCATGATTTCGTATTTCTTTCAAAGAATGGTAATCCTATTAAAAACTCTACATACAACAAAGACTTGCAGAGGATATGCAAAAAAGCAGGGATTGCACATTTTTCCATGCATACACTAAGACATAGTTTTGCTACAAGATGTGCAGAAGCAGGGATGCAGCCGAAAACACTTCAATCTATTTTAGGGCATAGCAATATCGGAGTGACAATGGATATTTACGTGCATTGTACAGAGGATAGGAAAGCACAGGAAATGAAAAATATTGCATCCATGTTAAAAGTAATTTAAAAAAATGGTGTATAAATTGGTGTAAATCTACTATTTGAAGCACCAGAAAGCCTATGAAATAAGGGAAAAAAGAAATAGCCGCCACTACCACCAATAGTGACGGCTTGCCTTTACAACGTAAATTGTAGAGGTAAGTAAATACAGTTGGGGTAAGCCGCTTCTATGGCTTTCCCTTTTCTATGTTTAATATAGCACATCCGAAAGCAGGAAGCAAGAAATTTTTTGTAAAGCGGAGCCGATTACATCAAACAATATGTATGCCACTACATTTTCTTTACCAATGAAATTTCTCCGATAAAGTATGTTATAATCTGTTTAAATACTTGAACCAAAGGACTGGCTGCACTGATCAACGAGTGCAATAAAGATAGCGGTTTAAATAGCAAAAATAAAATATAATTGCTTGTTGTCTGCTGGCATAGGTGCGTGTTACAATAGTTTCAATAACGATCAGTGGAAAATAATGTACACGCAAAAGGGGGATACCAATGGCTATTTCAGCAGCATGTATGCTCCCGCACCCGCCGTTAATCGTACCGGAGATCGGCAGGGGCGAGGAGAAAAAGATTCAAAAGACAATCGATGCTTATCAGGAGGCAGCCCGTTTGATCGGGAAGCATCAGCCGCAGACGGTGGTGGTGATTTCGCCGCACCAGGTGATGTATGCGGACTATTTTCATATATCGCCGGGAAGGGCTGCGCGAGGGGATTTTGGGCAGTTTCGTGCTGCGCATGTGGCAATAGAAGCTAATTATGATACAGAGTTTGTGGAAAAGCTTTGTGGGCAGGCTGCTGTAAGAGGTCTGCCGGCTGGGACAGACGGGCAGCAGGATGGGCGGCTGGACCATGGGACGATGGTGCCGTTATATTTTGTGAATCAATATTGGAGAGAGTATAAGCTTGTCCGTATCGGGCTGTCGGGAATGCCGCTGCGCAGCCATTATGAGCTTGGGCAGTGTATAGGAAAGGCAGCAGAGGAGTTGGGCAGAAAGACCGTTGTGATTGCAAGCGGCGACTTGTCGCACAGGCTTAAGGCGGATGGGCCTTATGGATACCGGGAAGAAGGGCCGGAGTATGACAGGCGTGTGATGGAGGTGATGGGGAAAGCGGACTTTTTAAAGCTGCTTCATTTTTCAGAGGATTTCTGCGAAAAGGCAGGCGAGTGCGGGCATCGTTCCTTTACGATGATGGCAGGGGCGTTGGAAGGATTGCAGGTACAGGCGAGGCGGCTTTCCTATGAGGGGCCGTTTGGGGTTGGTTATGGGATTTGCACTTATGAATCTATTTTACAGGAATGAATTTTAGAAAAGAATGATTTTAGAGCAGAAAAGGAGATCTTTTACATGGCAATACGAACGAACCAAGAGGATGCTTATGTGCAGCTTGCACGCAGGACGATTGAGGAATATGTACGGACAGGCATACAGATCAAGGTGCCTGAAAACCTGCCGGAAGAAATGTACGAGGACAGGGCGGGCGTCTTTGTTTCCATTAAAATCAAAAGCCGGAACCGGGGTGAGAGCGGGGAGGCACTGCGCCTTCGCGGTTGTATCGGGACAATCCAGTCCGTATATCCTTCGATTGCAGAAGAGATCATCCATAATGCAGTCAGTGCGGCGGTAAAGGATCCGCGGTTTTCGCCGATTATGCCAGATGAGCTGGATCGGCTTGTAATCAGTGTGGATGTGCTGGGCGGTATGGAGAGAATCTCTTCGCTAGATGAGCTGGATGTAAAGCGTTATGGCGTTGTTGTGACAAAGGGATACCGGCGCGGGCTGCTGCTGCCGAATCTGGAGGGTGTGGATACGGTAGAGGATCAGGTGGCGATTGCAAAGCAGAAGGCAGGCATCGGGGAGATGGAAGAGGGCGTGATGCTGGAACGGTTTGAAGTTGTGCGCCATGGCTGAGCTGAAAGTTGAGCCCTTTGCCGCAGGGCGGAGGTTTTTTTCGTAATGAGGAAAGGAATGACAGATAGATGGAGACGGTTTGCCGGACGTGTATGCATCATTGCAGGCTAAAGGAAGGACAGTATGGGATTTGCGGTGTGCGGAAAAAAGAAGGCGGGAAGGTTGTGTGTGAGAGCTATGGCAAGGTGACGGCGCTTGCGCTTGATCCGATTGAGAAAAAGCCGCTGAAAAGGTTTTATCCAGGCAGCAGGATTTTATCGGTTGGCAGTTATGGGTGCAATTTAAGGTGCCCTTTTTGCCAGAATTATGAGATTTCGATGGAGTATAAGGCGTGCGGCGCTGATGTGCAGCGGGCGGCATATCTGTCTCCAGAGCGCCTTGTCCAAAAAGCACTGGAATATGAGCGTGCCGGAAATATCGGAGTGGCGTTTACTTATAATGAGCCGCTTGTCGGATGGGAGTATGTGCGCGATGCGGCAAAGCTGGTGAAGCAGGCAGGTATGAAAACCGTTCTGGTAACAAACGGTTCTGCTTCGATGGAAGTGTTAGAGGAGGTGCTGCCATTTATTGACGCGATGAATATTGATTTGAAATGTTTTCGTGAAGATTGCTACCGCAGGCTTGGCGGGGATTTGGAGACGGTAAAGGCATTTATTCAAAGAGCTGCGAAGGACTGCCATGTGGAGCTGACGACACTGATTGTGCCAGGGCAGAATGATGATGTCCCGCAGATGGAAGAGGAGGCGAGGTGGATTGGCGAGAAGATCCCGCTGCATGTGACACGCTTTTTTCCGCGGTATCAGATGCAGGATGTGCCAGCGGTAGATGTGCAGACGGTGTACCGTCTGGCGAATGTGGCGGGGAAGTATGTGGAGCATGTGTATGTGGGGAATTGCTGATGAGAGCCTGTTTAAAGCTGAGCATCCATTCCATTTCCCGCTGCCGCAGCCCGGTAGGCGCTCGGCGTCTGTGCAAATTTTTTCTTAAAGCTCCGGTTAAAGTGGGACAGGTTTTCAAAGCCGACTTCCTGCGAGATGGAAAGGACGGTGGAATCCGAAGCAAGCAGCAGCCTTGCCGCCATCGTCAGCCGGTAGTCGTTTAAATATTCGATAAAGGACATGCCCATGGCGTTTTTAAAATATTTCATAAAGTGCGACGGGCTGTAGTCGCAAAAGCCGGCGATCTGGCTGATCGTGATTTTTTCCTTAAAATGGTTTTCTACATATTTAAGAATGAGCTTTAATTTTTCCAGGGAAGCAAGCTGCACTTTGGAAGCAGGCGGGATCTTTTTGCCAGCAAATAGTTCGTAGAACAGCGCATACAGGCAGCTTTTGATTGCAAGCTGGTATGCGTGCGGAAAGGTCTTGCAGATCTCGTCGACATTGTCGAGGCAGCGTGCAATGGCTGTGTATTTTTCATCCTGCGGCGTATAAATATTTTTTTCCAGTATGTTGGAGTGCTGGAGAGGCGCGAAAAAGTCCAGGCTGCTGTCGTTGCTTTTGGAGATCAGCAGGTTTAAGTCAAACAGGATATTTTCGTATTCCAGCCGGCAGCTTTCGTACTGCGAAATGCCGTGTAGCTGCCCTGGCGCTACCAGGATAATATCGCCTTCTTTTACGATGGTGGAGGACAGGTCGACCGATACGGCGCCGCGTCCTTTTTTTATATAGATAATCTCCATTTCCTGATGCCAGTGCAGCGGTACGGACAAAAAGTCCTGCGGTATGCAGCAAAGGTAAGTATTGTATGGAAAGGATGCGTCAAAATGTGTTTTCTTTTCCTGATAATTTTCGTATTCCAGCAGATTCATTTGGATTGCCCCGTTTGTCTATGGAAAGATTGCAGGTATCATTTGATAGGATTGTACCATATCATCATAGGATACTGCAAGAATAATATCCACAATTTAACATATAATACATGCAGCAAAGGAAACTGATAAATCAAAGAAACAGAAAGAAACAAGCAAAACGAAACAAACAAAACGAAACAAAATGAAATATGCAAAACCGGGAGGAATCTGAAATGACAGCAAATGAATATGTAAAGTCACGCTTCGGGCGTTTTATGGGCGAATGTACAAATGAGGAAATCTACACAGCGTTATTGGAGTATGTAAAGGAACAGGCAAAGGAAAAAGAGAGCAGCCAGGGGAAAAAGAAGCTTTATTATATTTCCGCCGAGTTTTTAATCGGAAAGCTGCTATCCAATAACCTGATTAACCTCGGCTTATATGATGAGGTAACAAAGGAGCTGGAAAAATGCGGCAAATCGATGGCGGATATTGAAGAAATCGAGCTGGAGCCTTCTTTGGGAAACGGCGGCCTTGGGCGCCTTGCGGCATGTTTTTTGGATTCGATTGCGACGCTTGGGCTAAACGGGGACGGCGTAGGGCTGAATTACCATTTGGGGCTGTTTCGGCAGGTATTTGAGCACAATCTGCAAAAAGAAGAGCCGAATCCATGGATTACGCCGCAGTCCTGGCTGACAAAGACAGATAAAACCTATAAAATCCATTTCGGCGGATTTTCGGTACAGTCGCGGATGTATGATATTGATGTGGTAGGGTATGAAAACCGCACGACAAAGCTGCATTTATTTGACCTGGAATCGGTGGACGAGTCTTTGATACAGGATGGCATTACGTTTGACAAGTCCCAGTATGCAAAGAACCTGACGTTGTTTTTGTACCCAGATGACTGTGATGAGAGCGGGCGGCTGCTCAGAGTGTACCAGCAGTATTTTATGGTGTCCAATGCGGCAAGGCTGATTTTGGATGAATGTACGGCAAAAGGCTCCAACCTGTATGACCTGGCGGATTATGCGGTTATCCAGATCAATGACACGCATCCGACGATGGTCATTCCTGAGCTGATTCGGCTGTTGATGGAGCGGGGGCTTACGATCGACGAAGCGATCGGTGTCGTATCGAAAACGTGTGCTTATACAAACCATACCATCCTGGCGGAAGCATTGGAAAAATGGCCGATGCACTTTATGCAGCAGGCAGTGCCGCAGCTTGTGCCGATTATTTTTGAGCTGAATAACAGGGTGAACCAGAAATACCATGACCCTGCGGTAGCGATTATTAACGGCGACAACTGTGTATGTATGGCGCATATCGATATCCATTACGGCATCAGCGTCAACGGCGTGGCAGCGCTGCATACGGATATTTTAAAAGAAACGGAGCTGAACCATTTTTACAGGCTTTACCCGGAAAAATTCAACAATAAGACGAACGGCATTACGTTCCGCCGCTGGCTGTTATACTGCAACCCGCAGCTATCCTCTTATATCGAAGAGCTGATCGGGCCTGGATTTAAAAAAGACGCAATGGAGCTGGAAAAACTGGCTGGCTTTGTGAATGACGATGCGGTGCTGGAAAAGCTGTTAGCGATTAAGGAAGCAAGAAAAATCGTGCTGCGGGATTATTTAAAGCATACGCAGAATATTGAGATCAATGCGGATTCGGTATACGATATCCAGATCAAGCGCCTGCATGAATACAAGCGCCAGCAGATGAATGCGTTATATGTGATCCACAAATATTTTGAGATCAAGGAAGGCAAGCTGCCGGTACGCCCGATAACTGTATTTTTCGGTGCAAAAGCGGCTCCGGCGTATATTATCGCAAAGGATATTATCCACCTGATTTTATGCCTGTCAGAAATCATAAACAACGACCCGCAGGTAAGCCCATACTTAAAAGTCGTTATGGTAGAAAATTATAACGTGACGCTTGCGGAAAAGCTGATTCCGGCATGTGATATATCAGAGCAGATTTCGCTGGCGTCAAAGGAAGCATCGGGTACGAGCAACATGAAGTTTATGTTAAACGGCGCGGTAACTCTGGGCACAAAGGACGGGGCAAATGTAGAGATTGCAGACCTTGTAGGAGAGGACAATATTTTTACATTCGGCGAGTCCAGCCAGACGGTAATTGACCGCTATGCAAGGGCGGATTATGTATCCAGGGATTATTATGAAAAGGACGAGGAACTGAAAAGGGCGGTTGATTTTATTATTAGCGATGAGGTGAAGGCAGTCGGGTGTACACAGAACTTAGAGCGGCTGTATCATGAACTGCTGAACAAAGACTGGTTTATGACCTTCCCAGATTTTAAGGATTATGTAGAGACCAAAGACAAAGCGCTTGCAGCATATGAAGACCGCAAGGCGTGGGCGAAGATGATGCTTGTCAATATCAGTAAGGCGGGATTTTTCTCGGCAGACCGTACGATTGCGCAGTATAATGACGAGATCTGGAAGCTTTAGAAATAAGGGCAGGGTGTATCGACATCGTGTATCGTGCTGTAAGTAAATAGTGCCAGGAAGGAAACCGTAATTAAAAAAGATATCTTAGGCGGGCGTGCTGCGTTTCACAAAAACTGTGAAGCGGCACGCCCGCTGTTTTTTCGTTTTCTGCTGATTTGCGCGCCTGTTCAGGATATAGTTTAATAGTCAAGATCCTGTATGAAATATGCAGGGATTGGGGATTTACTAAAGAAGAACGGATTGCGGAGGCAAAAGAAAATGCAAAAAGAAATGCAAAGAGAAATGCAAAAGGAAATGCAAAAAAAGATACGGCAAAAGGCGGCAGTATTCGGCTATGTAAGGGTATCCAGTACCGACCAAAACGAGGACAGGCAGTTGGTTGCCATGCAGGAAAAAGGCGTATGCCCGTCTGACATCTATATGGATAAGCAGTCAGGAAGAGATTTTGAGCGGACGCAGTATAGCAGGATGGTGCAGAAGATGAAAAAAGGGGATTTGCTTTATATTTTGAGTATTGACCGCCTGGGGCGCAATTATGAGGAGATTTTAAAGCAGTGGCGGATTTTGACAAAGGAGATTGGCGTGGATATCTGCGTGATCGATATGCCGCTTTTGGATACGAGAAACGGCAAAGACTTGATGGGGACGTTTATTGCTGACCTGGTGTTGCAGATTTTATCCTTTGTGGCGCAGTCAGAACGGGAAAATATCAAAAAGCGCCAGGAGCAGGGGATCGCGGCTGCAAAGGCGAAGGGTGTGCGGTTTGGCAGGCCGGAAGTGGAAGTGCCGGAGGAATTCCCGCTGATTGTAGGGGAATGGGAACGTAAAAAGATCACGATTGACGAGGCGCTTACAAAGAGCGGTATGAGCCAGGCGACGTTTTACCGCAGGCTGAAAGAGTATCGGAGGATGCAGAGGCGGGTGGTATAAAGGATGTCAAAAAGCTATAGGAGAGCTTTTAAATACGTATATTTTGGTATGCATTGACTGGATCGTATTAAATATGTATAATATAAACAATATAGCTATCAAAATATACGAGGAGGTGTTACTATGAATATTCGTCCATCAGCAGCAATCTGTCAGAATTATAACGAGATTGCCGATCTATGCAAAAAAACCGAAGAACCAATTTTTCTTACGAAAAATGGTGAAGGCGATTTGGTGGTCATGGACATAGAAACTTACAGCAAACGGGAAAAAATGCTAAGGCTTAGGGAAGAATTACTTGCTGTCAAGGAAGACAGGCTTGCAGGCAGAGTGGGATGTACGCTTGATGAACTGGACGCTTATCTTGATGATATGATAGCAGGGGTATAGTGTATGGAAGAAAACAGGATTTATAAAGTGATTGTTTCCGACAGGGCAAAAAGAATAATGGTGTTTCAAAATAGATAAGATGCAGGCAAAAAAGTAGAGCGGTATGCTCCGCTTTTTTGCTTGCATCTTATAGTTTTATAAAAGATGAAAGTTTTTTGTAAATGATAAAAAAATTACCAAAACAGGGACACATGTCCTTGCAAAACATATGCAAAAGATATATGATTTCCACATAATAAAAACGAGAATTCAGCACAATGCTTAAAGGAGGTGTATCTGGAGTATGAAATAAGCATTTGATGGGGATAGTATAACAGGAGTGTCAGGAGAAACGTATGAAAGAAGTATATTTGGAGGAAGTGCTGCCGTTTTTAAAGCGGATTGACAAGGAAAGGCGGGAGCAGTTTCAGGATTATTTCAAAAATGCCCCGCTCTGGATTTTGGAGAATTTCGTCATTGAAAAATTGCAAAAAGGGACAACTTTTATACGGGAAGGCGAGCCTGTGGATATGGTTTATTTTATTGGCGACGGAACTATTAAAGCGACGGATCACAGGATTTATGGGATATCCTTTGATTTCATGCTGTTTACAAAGGTCTATGCGTACGGCGGCATGGAGATTATTATGGATATTGACCGGTATACGACGACGCTGCAAACGGTCACGGACTGTACGGTCGTAAAGATACCGAAGGCGCAGTTTGCCAAGTGGATGAGTACGGATATTATTTCCCTAAAGTATGAAGCGAAGCTGATGGGAGAATATATGCTTGAGCAGGCGCGCAATGTCAGGGCATTTTTGTTTTTACAGGGTGCGAACCGGCTGGCGATGCTGTTTACGAACAGGTACGAGAAATATGCGGTAGGCGGGTGCTTAAAGCTTTGTAATGACAGGCAGGAATTGTCTGATTTTACGGGACTGAGTGTAAAGACAATTACCCGGTCGGTCAATAAGCTGAAAGAGGATGGGCTGATTACGAAACAGGGCAATACGATTGTGATTTGTGAGGAGCAGTATAACCGTCTTAAGGAAAATCTGATGGAAGTCCTTTCCGATGAAGAGTAAGAAAAGCGGATTGCTAAAAATATGAAAATAAAGGAGGAAATGTGTTATGCAAAATTATTCAGGAGAAGAAGGGTTACAGTATCATTTGCAGATTCGGCCAGGAGATGTGGGACGTTATGTGATTTTGCCGGGTGACCCAAAAAGGAGCGCGAAAATCGCAAAGCATTTTGACGATGCGAAGCTGGTGGCTGACAGCAGGGAGTATGTTACATATACAGGGTACCTGGACGGAGAAAAGGTCAGCGTGACTTCTACAGGCATTGGCGGGCCTTCGGCATCGATTGCGATGGAAGAGCTGGTGCTGTGCGGTGCGGATACGTTTCTGCGCGTAGGAACCTGCGGAGGGATTGACCTGGATGTAAAAGGCGGAGATATCGTCGTTGCGACAGGTGCGGTACGTATGGAAGGAACGAGCCGAGAGTATGCGCCGATTGAATATCCGGCAGTCGCGGATTTTGAAGTGGCAGGTGCGCTTGCAGCGTCCTGCAAGGAGCTGGGGCTTCCATACCATATGGGCGTTGTGCAGTGCAAGGATGCATTTTACGGCCAGCACGAGCCGGAGCGGATGCCAGTCAGCTATGAGCTGTTAAACAAGTGGGAAGCATGGAAGCGTATGGGCTGCAAAGCTTCGGAAATGGAGTCGGCGGCATTGTTTATCGCGGCGCTTCATCTGCGTGTGCGCTGCGGTTCGAATTTCCTTGTTGTAGGGAATCAGGAACGGAATGCGCTTGGCATGGATAATCCTATGGTGCATGATACGGAAAGCGCGATTAAAGTTGCGGTAGCGGCGATCCGTAAGTTAATTCAGGCAGATAAAGAAAAATAAATCATATACCGGGGAGAGGAAATAGAAGAATGAAGCTGATTATGAGCCTGTTAGGCATTGTTGTAATTCTTGGGCTTTTATGGCTGTTGTCCTGGGATCGTAAAAGCGTGAACTGGAAACTGGTCTTAAAAGCAATCCTTGTCCAGACGGTTCTTGCGGTGATTATCGTAAAGGTTCCGCTTGGGCAGAAGTTGGTTACGATTGCGTCCGATGGAGTTACGGCTGTCGTAAATTGCGGAAAGGATGGATTATCGTTTGTATTTGGCGACCTTGCGGATGGATCTAGGTTTAGTGTATTTGTCGTACAGTCGCTGGGAGGCATTATTTTCGTATCTGCGTTAATCAACCTGCTGTATTACGTCGGTGCTGTCGGGTTTGTCGTAAAATGGCTCGGAAGGGCAGTCGGCAAGCTGATGGGGACGACTGAGGTAGAGAGCTTTGTGGCAGTTGCAAATATGTTTTTAGGGCAGACGAGCAGCCCGGTTTTAGTCAGCAAATATATCGGAAATATGACAGACAGTGAGATTTTTGTCATTTTGGTATCCGGCATGGGCAGTATGGAGGTATCTATTTTAGCTGGTTACAATGCCTGCGGGATTCCGATGGAGTACTTATTGATTGCGAGCGTGATGGTACCGGTTGGGAGTATTTTGGTATCCAAAATCATCCTGCCGGAACTGGAGACTGCAAAGTCCATTACAGACGTAAAGATGGATAATAAAGGGAATAATAACAATATCATCGACGCAATCGCAGAAGGCGCGGCTACTGGTATGCAGATGGTGATTTCCATTGCAGCGTCTCTTGTGGCAATTATCGGCCTGGTAGCGTTTGTAAATATGATTTTAGCAATCGGCGACCTGAGCCTGACAAAAATTTTCTCCTATGTCTTTGCGCCGTTTGGTTTCCTGCTTGGGCTGGATGTGCAGGATGCGCTGATGGAAGGCGCTTTGCTGGGGCAGAAAATGATGATGAACGAATTTGTGGCATTTGGCGACCTGGGAAGTAAGATTGCTTCCTTAGAACCAAGGACGGCAATGATTGCTTCCATTTCGCTTGCAGGGTTTGCAAACTTAAGCAGCCTTGGGATCTGTGTATCTGGTATCGCAGTGCTTTGCCCGGAAAAGAAGAGCACGCTGTCCAGGCTTGTATTTAAGGCGATGCTTGGCGGTATGCTGGTCAGTATTTTAAGCGCGACAATTGTCGGTATTGTGGCGTTATTCTAATGTAAGGAAGGATGGTCGATCAGATATGGGTGCGAAGAAATATCAGCGGATATTTACGATAGTCATTGATTCTTTAGGGGTGGGCGCGTTAGACGACGCGTCCTCCTATGGGGATGCCGGGACGGATACGCTTGGGCATATTTCCCAAAATGTGGAGCAGCTTGCGATTCCAAACCTTGTAAAGCTGGGTATGGCGAACCTGCATCCGCTTAAGCAGGCAGCGCCTGTGGAGCAGCCGATGGGCTATTTTATGAAGATGCATGAGGCGAGCACGGGAAAAGACACGATGACCGGCCACTGGGAAATGATGGGGCTTCATATTACAACGCCGTTTCGGACATTTACAGAAACGGGGTTTCCAAAAGAGCTTTTGGATGAGCTTTCAAAGAGAACCGGCAGGACGATTATCGGGAACAAAAGCGCCAGCGGTACGGAAATACTGGAGGAGCTTGCAGAGGAAGAGATTGCGACGGGGCATATGATTGTCTACACTTCTGCGGATTCTGTGTTGCAGATCTGCGGAAATGAAGAGACGTTTGGACTGGAGGAATTATACCGCTGCTGTGAGATTGCCAGGGAAATTACAATGAAGGATGAATGGAAAGTCGGACGTGTGATTGCAAGGCCGTATGTCGGTAGGAAAAAGGGCGAGTTTCAAAGGACGAGCAACCGTCATGACTACGCGTTAAAGCCATATGGAAAGACGGCTTTGGACGCTTTAAAGGCTGCGGGCTATGATGTGATTTCTGTCGGGAAGATCTTTGATATTTTTGACGGGGAAGGGCTGACGCAATCCAATAAATCCAAAAGCTCCGTACATGGCATGGAACAGACGATTGAAATTGCAAAGAAGGATTTCAGTGGGCTTTGTTTTGTAAACCTGGTTGATTTTGACGCCTTGTGGGGGCACCGCCGGGATGTTGCCGGGTATGCGAAGGAGCTGGAAAAATTTGACGTCAAGCTGGGCGAATTTCTAAAGTTGCTGCGGGAGGACGACCTTTTGATCATTACGGCTGATCACGGAAATGACCCGACGCATACAGGGACAGACCATACAAGGGAGAAAGTGCCGTTCCTTGCCTATTCGCCGTCTATGAAGGGCTGCGGCAGGCTTGCCGATGCGCAGACATTTGCTGTCATTGGGGCTACGGTTGCGGATAATTTTAATGTCCCGATGCCGGAGGGGACGATTGGAAGTTCCATTTTGGTGGATTTGCAATGAAAAAAAAGATGAGTTCCTTATTTGCGCTCAGTATCGTTACAGCAGTGCTTTGCGGAGCCTGGTCTTGCCTGGCGGAAGCCATAGGGCTTCCTGGCTGGGCTGGCTTTGCCGGGTGTACGGCGTATTTTGCAAGCGGAAAGCACGGTGTTGCGGGACTGAAAAAAGCAATCCCGACAAACCTGGCAGGAGTGTTATGTGCCATGGCGCTCCTTGCGCTAAGCGGCATGTTCCCTGCGCTTGGATCGGCGGGAATCTGGTGTGCTGTGGTTACATTTGTGATGTGCATTATCGCAAAATATGAATGGTTCGATTACTGTCCAGGAACTTTTATAGGGTGTTTCAGTACGTTTGCCGCAGGCGGGGAATGGATGGTATTGGCGCCGGTGCTTGTATTTGGCGCATTTCTTGCCGCAGCCTGTGATTATGGCGGGATGCGCCTGTATCAGGCAGTGACAGGAGACAGCCGGCATACATAATCATGATTGAAAAAAATATCGTTGAAAACGCGATGGAATGGAGGAAAAAATGACAAACGAAGAATTGATTACAGAAGCAAAGAAAGCAAGAGAACATGCGTATACACCGTATTCCAACTTTCAGGTAGGAGCGGCGCTGCTAACAAAGGGCGGAAAGGTCTACCATGGCTGCAACATTGAAAATGCGGCGTATGGCCCGACAAACTGTGCGGAGCGTACTGCGTTTTTCAAGGCGGTCTATGACGGGGAGCGTGAATTTGAAAAAATCGCGGTTGTCGGAGGGCCGCAGGGAGAAGAGGCGGATGTGCTGTGCGCGCCATGCGGTGTCTGCCGCCAGGTGATGATGGAATTCTGTAACCCGAAAACATTCCAGATCGTGCTTGCTGACGGCAAGGACAAATGGATACAGCGTACGTTGGAGGAGATGCTGCCATATGGGTTCGGGCCGGAAAATTTAAAATAGGAAGATTACAATAAAATAACAGAGTGATTGATGAAAGCATCGAAACCTTACATTGGGTTTGGGTGCTTTTTTCTTGGTTTAGTTAAATGGCTTTTCAGATATAGCGAAAGCAGTGTGCTTCTTTTATACGATGTATACCCCTAAAAGTGCGAATCATTCCAAGAGGATTGAAAAGTTAGTCTGTTATGTTTATAATATAACAATTATTTTGCAATTTTGCAAGGGAAGATGTAGAGGCAAGTATTGTCCGGACTGGAAAGGGAAAAATTATGTTAGGCGGTTCTGTATATATAGCATTTATACGGTTTGCGATAAGTCTTGTGGGAGTAATTATATTATTCACCCAGATCAGTCAGTCGAGATTTCAAAGGAAAAAGACAATACTGTATTATGGAATTTTTTGCATGGCTGTGACTGTCCCTGGCTGTATTTGGTATCTGGCAGACTGGGAAAGCTGTGTGCGTATGGTGGCATTTACGATGTATATGGCTTTTTCGGTTTTTTCCATTTGGATTAGCAGGGATTCCTTTTATCTGACAGTTTATAAGCTGGCATTGGTATTTTGGCTGATGGCGATTTTCGTGATTGGCGGGCTGGAAGTTTCCATTCTCTTTTTTGACAGAAATGTATGGGCGGATATCATTGTGCGTATTTTGCTGATTTTGATGTTCGCATATCTGATTGACAGATATGTACGCAAATCAATTCAGGGATTTGGAGACTATATCGAGAAAGAGGCGGACAGGTTTAGTGTTGCTGTTATGATTATTTGTATTTTATTGGGAATCGGCTATATTATGAATCCCATCCTGAACAAGCAAATGCCACCAATGCGTATTTTTCAGATTGTCACTAACTTTATTCTGACAGGAACCCTGCAGCTACTTATCTTTCATTTTTATTGCCATGTCGGGAATGAGAAGGAATATGAGAGAGAAAATCAGATGATGCAGATGAACTACAGGCTTTTGGAGCGTCAGATAGAGCTTCTGGAAGAGTCTGTGGAATTGGGCAAGCGTATCCGCCATGATGCCAGACACCATAATGCTGTCATAGCAGAATATGTACGCAGGGAACAGAAGGAGGAACTGCTTCAGTACCTGAAAGAGTACGAAAAAGAAACGGAGCAGGGGGCACCGGAAATGATCTGTGCCAATGTAGCAGTAAACAATATTTTGTCAGCCTATACAAAGAAGGCGAGAAGGGAAGGAATAGAGGTTTCTTTGGAGGTAGAAATCGGAAAAGATTTGATGATACCCAGTATTGATATGGCAGCAATTCTTGCTAACGCTTATGAAAATGCGATTTATGCCTGTATGGAAGTGAAAAAGTATCCTGATGAAAGGAATTGCTTCATACATTTAATGATTAAGAAAAGAAAAAGAAAATTGGTAATCTGCTGCAGTAACACCTGCAGGAGAGAAGCGGAGTTAAAAGATGGAAAACCGAAGTCGGAATTTACCGGAGGCATTGGAGTTACCAGCATTATCAGGACAGCAGAGAAGTATGGGGGAGAATATGATTTTAAAAATGAGAAGGGTGTGTTTGTGTTCCGTCTGGTTATGAACATAGAACCGATGGAAAAAATGCAGGCTGATTAAAAATGGAGGGTTCGTATGACAGTTCAGATTGCGCTCTGTGATGATGAAACAGCAGATATAGAAAAAACAGAAAAATTATTGAGTGCCTATGAGCAGGAAAATCCCGATTTAAATTTTTTGATTCAACGTTTTGAAGATACGGGCGAACTGCTCAATATGGTCAAAGAGGGCAGCTATGCACCGGAATTGTTATTCCTGGATATTTATTTGCCGGGGGAGCGGGGAGAAAATATTCCTCTGGGAATGGAGGCGGCAAAAAAACTCCGTGACATGGGAAGTGAGACAAAAATCATTTTTCTTACTACGTCCCGGGAACACGCCTTGGAGGCATTTGAAGTGGAGGCTTCCTATTATCTGGTCAAGCCAGTATCAGAAGATAAATTATTTTCTAAACTGGACAAGTTTCTGAAAGAGACAGAGCGGGAGCGCAGGAAATATATTCTTCTAAAAGAGAAAGGGAAAACCATAAAAGTGCCATTAAATGATGTGTTGTACTGTGAAGCCCAGGGGAAACGTCAATGTATCTATATGGCAGATGGAACTGAATTGATTCAGAATCTGACGATTGCAAAGATTTATGATATGTGTTGTGGCTGTCAGGAATTTGTGCGGGTGGGGGTTTCTTATATCATTAATCTGGAGCATATAGACAGCCTGAATGCCCAAGAGATGCAGTTGGATAATGGACAGAAAATTTATTTGCCCAGAGGGACTTACCGCTGTCTGCGGGAGAAATATTTTGAATATTACTGCGGGAAAGAATAAATATATGGCATTCCATATGATCCGCTCGCAAAAGCCGATCCCGACATCACACTCTCGGCGGAGGAACGTGATGTCGGCGGGTTCTTTTCTGCACGGATTTCTTACAGCAACTGGATCCCATGCGCCGCACAAGCTTCCGCCATCTGCGGCTTCCAGATCGAGCATTGTACTTCCCCGATATGCGCTTTGCGCAGGAAGAACATGCAGATCCGCGACTGTCCGATGCCGCCGCCGATCGTATAAGGCAGCTCTTTGTCCAGGATCGCTTTTTGGAACGGCAGGCATGCGCGGTTTTCACAGCCGGCTTTTGCAAGCTGCTCTTTCAGCGACGTTTCGTCTACACGGATGCCCATGCTCGACAGCTCCAGCGCAATATCGAGCACCGGGTAATAGACCAAAATATCAGCGTTTAACGCCCAGTCGTCGTAATCCGGCGCGCGCCCGTCGTGGCGTTCTCCGCTGGCGAGCAAATCGCCGATCTGCATTAGGCAGACAGCGCCTTTTTCCTTTGCAATCAGGTATTCGCGCTCTTTCGGTGTTTTGTCCGGGTACAAGTCTTCTAATTGCTGGGTGGTCAAAAAATAGATATCATGCGGCAGGATTTCTTCGATATAATCATACTGGACTGCCATATATTTTTCTGTTTTGCGCAGTACTTTGTATACCATCTTTACCGTATTTTGCAGGTAGTCCATCGTACGGTCTTCTTTTGTAATGACTTTTTCCCAGTCCCATTGGTCTACAAAGATCGAGTGGATGTTGTCCGTATCCTCATCGCGGCGGATCGCGTTCATATCGGTGTAGAGCCCTTCGCCGGCATGGAAACCGTATTTGTGCAGGGCGAAGCGCTTCCATTTTGCAAGGGAATGCACAACTTCCGCCGTCTTGCCGTCCATTTCCCGGATATCGAAGGAGACTGGGCGCTCGACGCCGTTTAAGTTGTCATTCAGCCCGGATTCCGGTGTGACGAACAGCGGCGCGGATACGCGGGATAAATTCAGCGTCAAAGACAGCAGGTTTTGGAAAAAATCTTTGACTGTCTTGATGGCGATTTGTGTGTCATGCAGATTTAACGCTGACTGATAACTGTTTGGAAGGATCAGTTGTTCCATAAAATAAAGTCCTCATTCTTTCTAATCATTTTTTATTGTAAAAAGTCCGGTTCAGAAAATAAAATCCTGAATGTACGGATACAGTTTATCGCTGTGTATAATATAGCTCCCATGGTCTTCGTCCGGGATAATTTTAAGCTGTGCGTTGGCGATCTCCTTGGCGATCAGCTTTGTATGCGACAGCTTGATGATGTCATGCTCGCCGGCAAGCACCAGTACCGGGATTGTAATATTGGAAAGCATAGAGGGGTCAATATTCGGCTCCTCCAGCATCATCCGGTCTAAGAGGCTGCCGCTTTTTTTGTAATGCTGTTTGATTTTATGCACAAAGGCGCGTTTCATGCCATGCGGGTTTAAGTTTGCGCCGCTGATAATCAGACGCCCGACCAGCCCGGGATAGTTCAGGGCAAGCAAAATGCCGATAATGCCGCCGTCGCTGAATCCGTACAGGATGGGCGATTGGATTTCCAGGGAGGTAATAAGCTGCGCGATATCCTCCGCCATGGCAGGATAGCTGTAATCTTCGGTAGGATTGCTTGCGCCGTGCCCTCTGCTGTCGATGGCGTATACGGTATGTGTCTGTGCAAGCAGGGGAACCAGGGCGTCAAAGATCGTATGGTCTTCGCCATTTCCATGCAGAAGAAGCAGGGGATGGCCTTCGCCTGTTTTTTCATAAAAAAGTATCTGACGGTTAATATGAATATACATAGAAGCATCCTTTCCCAAATTTGCTGAAAAATATCTGTCTGCCGATACACATATGCTCTTGCGTATAACTTTATCACAATGGGCTGCTAATTTCAATCTGGAAAAGTAAAAATAAATAATTTTTCTATCAGCCCTTGAGCATTGGGCAGGTTGTATGTTATCATAAAACCGGATGCAGCCTGCGGATGACGCGGCAGGTGAAAACAGTAATGGACGTAACGGAGCAGGGCAGGCTTGCCTGGACTGTTACAAAGGCACAGGAGAAGGTACTTATGGAGAGGAATATTCTTTTAATCGCAGATGACCAGGAAATCAACCGTGAGATTTTAAAGGTCATTTTTGAGGAGCAGTATGAGATTTTAGAGGCGTCTGACGGGATGCAGGCGATTGAGCTGATTGAGGCGCACAGTGACGAGATCGTCCTAGTGTTTCTTGACCTGTTAATGCCGGGCAAATCCGGGCTGGATGTGCTGGCATTTATGACAGACCGGGGATATATGGATGTGATCCCGGTCATTATGATTACAGGGGAAGCGACTGCGGATACCGACGAGAAGGCTTATGAGTACGGCGTTTCGGATATTATTTACAAGCCGTTTGCGCCAAAAGTCGTGATGCGGCGTACGATGAACCTGATCGAGCTGTTCGCGCACCGCATTGATATTGAAAAGAAGCTTGAGGAGCGTACGAAACAGCTTCGGGAGAGCAAGGAAAAGCTGGAAAGGACGAATGAGTTTTTGGTAAACGCGCTTAGCTCGGTCGTGGAGTTTAGAAGCCTGGAATCCGGGGAACATATCCACAGGGTCAAGTATCTGACGAAGATTATGTTAAAGTATGTCAGAAAGTATTATCCGCAGTACCAGATTTCAAAGGAGCAGGTGGCGCTGATTGTCAATGCGTCTGCGCTGCATGACCTTGGGAAAGTGGCGATTCCTGACAGTATCCTGTTAAAGCCGGGTAAGCTGACAGCGGAAGAGTTTGAGGAGATGAAAAAGCATACAGTCTATGGATGTGAGCTGCTAGAGCAGTTCAAGCTGGAGGAGACAGAGTTTTACCAGTACTGTTATGATATTTGCCGCTACCACCATGAGCGTTATGACGGCAGGGGATACCCAGACCGCCTGAAAGGGGATGAAATTCCGATCTGGGCGCAGGTTGTTTCGATTGTGGATGTATTTGACGCGCTTGTCAGCAAGCGGGTCTATAAGGAGCCTTATGCAGAGGACGAGGCGGTACGTATGATACAGGAAGGGGAGTGCGGGATCTTTTCTCCGGTGATGCTTGACTGCTTCCGGCTGGCAAAGTATGAGCTGGTGAAAGCGGCGGAAGCGGATTTTTCGTTTGCAGACGGTGAGATGGAAGAAATGTAGGGATGCAGGGAGGCGAGCTATGGCATTATACCTGGATACAGATGCAGCATACAAAGATTTTCAAATGCTTAAAAATGATCGGTATTTTGTTGATAAATCTGCGATCATTGAAAAAGTAAACGAACGGATAAAAACGAAGAACCGGTTTTTATGCATCACAAAACCGCGCCGTTTTGGAAAAACATCGGTTTTGAAGATGCTTGGGGCATATTATGGAAAGGCATATCCGTCCAAAGAACTGTTTGATTCTTTAACGATCAGTACAAACAGAAGTTATACAGCACATCTGAACCAGTATCATGTAATCAGTATTTCCATGAATGAACTGCCCGGAAATGGAAATACTTATTCGGACTATATAGGGCGTTTTAAATCCATCTTAAGAAAGGATATCAAACAAGCTTATCCAGATGCAGATGATTTGCAAAACGGAAGCTTGTCTGACCTGCTGACAGCTACAGGAGATGAATTTGTTTTTATCATTGATGAATGGGATTATATTTTCAGCCATGCGTTATATGAGGAAAACCAAAGCGATTTTCTGGAATTTTTAAGGGATTTATTAAAAGATAAGCCATATGTGGCGCTTGTGTATATGACAGGCGTGCTGCCGATTAAAAAATATAGTACGGGCTCAGCATTAAATATGTTTGATGAATATACGATGCTCAATGATTCTGTATTTGGCATTTGGTTTGGATTTACGGAAAGCGAGGTGCGGATGCTTTGCGCCAGACAGTCAAAACTGTCTGCCGGCGATATTTGCGAGTGGTATGACGGATATCTTGCGGACGACGGAAGCAAGATCTATAATCCACGCTCTGTTGTACTTGCACTGCTGAACGGAAAGTGCCAAAGCTATTGGACAAAAACCGGCAGGATGGACGAGGTGTTATTTCTTTTGAAATATAATATAGGAGCTGTCCGGGACGATGTGATAAAATTGGTCAATCATATGCCTGTCAGAATGGAAATCACACAGGAATATGCGGCTGGGCAAAATCCTCCTGCCGACAGAGAGGAAATCTATGCGGCTATGATCGGGTATGGATTGCTGGCTTACCACGACGGAGAGCTTTGGATTCCGAACAAAGAACTGATGCTGGAGTTTCAGAAAGCATTAAAGATGTCTGAAAGGATGTAGATACGCAGCGCTGCCGAAGTGCTTAAGAAAATGAAGCGCAATCAGGCAAAGGATTAAGAAAAAACGGAAAACGAGAAAGCAGGTGTTTTCGCTTGCATTTAAAAAACGGTTATGTTAACATAGGTCACATCAAAAATACAGACAACAAAATGCGAAGAAGGAGACTCTTGTTTTCAGATGCCGACAGGAATACGGCGCCGCCGACTGAGAGCGCTGTTTGGAAGAGGAAATAAAGGGAACGCTCCAGAGCAGATCAGTTGAACCGCAGGCACAAAGGCTTGCGCAAAGTAGGCTGGTACGTCGTGCGCGTTAAGCACAAAGAGTGGAGCAGGAACAGGCAAAGCAGGGGCTTTTGGCAGTTGGTTTGCAGCTTGCTCAAGGCGGGTGGTACCGCGGATAAGGAAATCAGGCATTGCTTATTCGCCCCGGAATACAAAAACAGTATTCCGGGGCTTTTTTCGGCTCCGGAATCAAAGAAAAGGAGTGCAGAAAATATGAGCAGTATTTACAGAGATGTGACAATGAACCAGGTAAGCGAAGCGGATATGGATAAGGAATTACGAGTCGCCGGATGGGTTGAAAATATCCGTGACCACGGCGGCGTGTCTTTTTTAGACGTCAGGGATATGTATGCCGTGATGCAGGTGGTGATCCGTGACAGCAGCCTGCTGCAGGGAATACGAAAGGAGCAGGCGGTTTCAGTCAAAGGGACAGTGGAAAAACGGGATGAGGAGACGTACAACCCAAAGATCCCGACCGGGACGATCGAGCTGGAAGCGCATGAGATCCAGGTGCTGGGGGACGTTTACAAGCCACTGCCGTTTGAAGTCCAAACGAGCCGAGAGGTGCGCGAGGAAGTGCGCTTAAAATACCGCTATCTGGACCTTCGCAACCAGAAAGTCAGGGATAATCTGATCTTCCGGTCAAAGGTGATCGCATTTTTGCGCCGTAAAATGGAAGAAATGGGATTTTTAGAAATCCAGACGCCGATTTTATGCGCGTCGTCGCCAGAGGGCGCCAGAGACTATATCGTGCCTTCCAGAAAGCACAAAGGGAAATTCTATGCACTGCCGCAGGCGCCGCAGCAGTATAAGCAGCTTTTGATGGTATCCGGTTTTGACAAATATTTTCAGATCGCGCCTTGTTTTCGGGATGAGGACGCAAGGGCAGACCGTTCGCCGGGGGAATTTTACCAGCTTGATTTCGAGATGGGCTTTGTAGGGCAGGAGGAAGTATTTGCCGCAGGCGAGGAGGTGTTAAGCGCTGTATTTGAAACGTTTGCTCCAGAAGGCAGCAAGGTTACAAAAGCGCCTTATCCGGTGTTTAGCTATGCGCAGGCGATGCTTGCTTTCGGCACAGATAAGCCGGACTTGCGCAATCCGCTTCGGATTATTGATGTGACGGGCTTTTTTCAGAAATGCACGTTTCAGCCGTTTTTAGGAAAGACGGTACGCGCGATTCGTGTCCATGCAGATATGTCCAAAGGGTTCCACGAAAAGCTGCTGCATTTTGCAACCGGCATCGGCATGGGCGGCCTGGGATACCTGGAAGTATTGGCAGACGGCACGTACAAAGGACCGATTGATAAGTTTATCCCGGATTGCTTCAAAGAAGAGCTGAAAAGCCTTGCAGGGCTGGAAACCGGGGACACTATCTTTTTTATTGCAGATACGCAGAAAAAGGCGGCATATTATGCGGGCATGATCCGTACAGAGCTCGGAGAAAAGCTGGATTTGCTGGAAAAGGACGCGTTCCGGTTCTGTTATGTCAATGATTTTCCGATGTATGAAAAAGACCCGGAGACAAAAAAGCCTGCGTTTACCCATAACCCGTTTTCTATGCCGCAGGGCGGGCTTGAGGCGCTGGAAACCAAAGACCCTTACGAAATCCTTGCCTACCAGTACGATATCGTATGCAACGGCGTGGAGCTTTCGTCAGGGGCTGTGCGCAACCATGATTTGCAGACGATGGTCAAAGCATTTGCGATCGCAGGCTATGACGAAAAGACGCTGAAGGCAAAGTTTGGCGCATTATATGAAGCGTTCCAGTACGGGGCGCCGCCGCACGCAGGCATGGCGCCGGGGATTGACCGGATGCTGATGCTTCTGCGCGGGGAAGAGAATATCCGCGAGGTCATTGCGTACCCGATGAACGGAAACGCGCAGGATTTGATGTGCGGGGCTCCGGGTACCGTGACGGAGCAGCAGCTTCGGGAAGTGCATATCAAAGTGCGTGAGTAGGAGAATTAGGAAAGCAGTTTGATGGCTGAACGATGCCGTACAGGCAACATGCGGCAGAAAGGAGTGATACTATGGCAAACAGCATCTCGGATGAGACACTGGAATATGTAGGGATTCTGGCAAAGCTGGAATTGTCGGAAGAGGAAAAGGCAGGTGCGAAAAAAGACATGGAGCAGATGCTTTCTTATATCGACCAGCTAAAGGAGCTGGATACAGCGCAGGCGGAGCCGCTGTCACATGCGTTTGCGACAGAAAACGTATTCCGCGAGGATGTGGTGGCAAATACGGACGGGCACGAAGCTACGCTTTTGAACGCGCCGGAAAAAAAGGGGCGCTGCTTTACGGTGCCGAACACATTCAGGTAAAAAGAGGCGCTGCTTTACAGTGCCGAACATATAGGAGGTTTTTTTATGCAGCTTACAAGCTTTGGCGCCGTTGAACTTGGAAAAAAAATTCGTGCGAAAGAGGTTTCTGTGGAAGAAGCCGTAAAGGACACGATTGCCCAGATACGGAAAAAAGAACCGGATCTTAACAGCTTTGTAACGGTGGATGAGCAGGGCGCCCTGGCGCAGGCGCGGGAAATACAGAAAAAAATTGACGCAGGAACGTGCATGGGGCCGCTTGCAGGCGTCCCTGTCGCTGTCAAAGACAATTTGTGCACAAAGGGGCTTTTGACGACGTGCAGCTCCAAAATGCTGTCTGGCTTTGTGCCGACTTATACGGCGGAGGCAGTAGAACGGTTAAAGCAGGCGGGCGCGGTGATCGTCGGCAAGACAAATATGGACGAGTTTGCCATGGGGTCTACGACAGAGACTTCGTTTTACGGGCCGACGAAAAACCCATGGAATCTTGGGCATGTGCCAGGCGGATCTTCGGGCGGTTCGTGTGCGGCAGTTGCGGCTGAGCAGTGTGTCTGTGCGCTCGGCTCGGATACCGGCGGCTCGATCCGCCAGCCAAGCGCTTTTTGCGGTGTGACAGGCATCAAGCCGACGTACGGCACAGTCTCCCGCTATGGGCTGATCGCATATGGCTCTTCGTTAGACCAGGTCGGACCGATTGCAAAGGACGTGTCGGACTGTGCGGCGATGCTGGAGGTACTGGCTGCGCATGACCCGAAGGATTCGACTTCGGTGAAACGCCAGGATACGGATTTTACATCTGCGCTTGTTCCTGATGTCAGGGGGATGAAAATCGGCATTCCGAGAGATTATTTCGAAAAAGGGCTGGATGCACAAGTAAAAGAAACCGTACTGCGTGCAGCGAAGGTACTAAGCGGCCTTGGCGCGGAGGTCTCGGAGTTTGACTTAAGCCTTGTTAAGTATGCCGTTCCGGCATATTATGTCATTGCCTGTGCGGAAGCAAGCTCCAACCTGGAACGGTTTGACGGCGTCAAGTACGGCTGGCGCGCCAAGCAGTATGAAGGGCTGCATGACATGTATAAAAAGACCCGCTCCGAAGGGTTTGGCGCCGAGGTAAAGCGGCGGATTATGCTTGGCTCTTTTGTCTTAAGCTCCGGCTATTATGATGCGTATTATTTAAAAGCGCTGCGCACGAAGGCGCTGATCAAGCAGGCATTTGACAGGGCGTTTGCTTCATACGACATGATTTTATGCCCGGCGGCGCCTTATACTGCGCCAAAAATCGGCGAGAGCTTAAAAGACCCGCTCCAGATGTATCTGGGGGACATTTATACGGTATCTGTCAACCTGGCAGGGCTTGCGGGTATCTCGCTGCCGGCAGGGACGGATGCGGCAGGGCTTCCGGTCGGGATGCAGTTGATCGGAGACTGTTTTCAGGAGAAAAAGCTGATCCGCGCAGCTTTTGCATTGGAACAGGCAAGAGGAGGCTATGCACGGTGCCCGTATGCGCAGGGGCAGGATACCGCGGCGGGCATCAGCCATGCCAAAGGGCATAAAGAACCAGAAGGGAGCGTCAGGAAATGAGAGACTATGAAACTGTCATCGGGCTGGAAGTCCATGTCGAATTAGCGACGAAAACGAAAATATTCTGCGGATGTTCCACAGCATTCGGGGCGCAGCCAAACGCCCACACCTGCCCGGTCTGTACAGGTATGCCTGGTGCACTGCCGGTGCTGAATAAGCAGGTGGTGGAATATGCGGCTGCGGTAGGCATTGCCGCAGGCTGTGAAATTGCTTCCTACAGCAAATTTGACCGGAAAAATTATTTTTATCCCGACAATCCGCAAAACTACCAGATATCCCAACTATATGAGCCGATCTGCAGAAACGGCAGGGTAGAGATCGAGACGGAGGCAGGCAAAAAGCTGGTCGGGATCCATGAGATCCATATGGAAGAGGATGCGGGCAAGCTGATCCATGATGAGTGGGAGGCGGTATCTTATGTGGACTATAACCGCTCCGGCGTGCCGTTAATTGAGATCGTCTCCGAGCCAGACCTGCGCTCGGCACAGGAGGTCATTGCATATCTGGAAAAGCTGCGCATGATGATCCAGTATCTTGGCGCCTCGGACTGCAAGCTCCAGGAAGGCTCGATGCGTGCGGATGTCAACCTGTCTGTGCGCCCGGCCGGCTCGTCGGAATACGGTACGCGTACCGAGATGAAAAACCTGAATTCGTTTAAGGCGATTACCAGGGCGATCGAGCATGAAAAAAGACGCCAGGTTGAGATCATAGAGTCCGGCGGGACAGTCGTGCAGGAGACAAGGCGCTGGGACGATGCAAAAGAGGAATCCTATGCGATGCGCTCGAAAGAAGATGCGCAGGATTATCGTTATTTTCCGGAGCCAGACCTGGCGCCAATCCGAATCAGCGCCGAATGGCTGGCTGAAATCCGCGGCAAACAGCCTGAAATGCGGGATGCAAGGAAAGAGCGCTATCAAAAACAGTATGGGCTGCCAGAGTATGATGCGGACATCCTGACTGGCTCAAAGCGGATGGCGGATATTTTTGAGGAAGCTTCTAAAATTTGCGGCAAACCGAAAAAAGTGTCCAACTGGCTGATGGGCGAGACGATGCGCCTGCTGCGGGAAAACGGGCAGGAGCCGGATACGCTTTTGCTTGACCCAGGGCAGCTTGCAAAGCTCGTATGTCTGGCAGATTCCAGCGCCATAAACAATACGGTCGCCAAAGAGGTGTTCCAGGAAGTTTTTTTGCATGGCACAGACCCGGAACAATATGTCGAGGAAAAGGGCTTAAAGACAGTAAACGATGAAGGGGAGCTGCGCAGCGTGATGGAACAGGTGCTAAAGGACAATCCGAAGTCGGTGGAGGATTACAGGAACGGGAAGGAAAAAGCAGCCGGTTTTTTGGTCGGGCAGACGATGAAGGCAATGAAGGGCAAGGCAAATCCGGCGCTGGTGAATCAGATTTTAAAAGAATTGTTGTCGTTTGCGCATTGACACAGCAGGAAAATTCTCCTATACTAAATGAAAAGGACAAAGGGGCCAAAAATCGGTAAAAGGAGAGCACAATTTATGAAAAAATATGGATTCGGCGTAGATATCGGTGGGACAACAATTAAAATGAGCCTGTTTGAGATGACAGGCCATATGGTGGATAAATGGGAGATTCCGACGAATACGGACAATCATGGCAGCTCGATCCTGGATGATGTAGCGGCAGTGATTGAGGGCAGGCTGGTGCAGGAAGGCATTTCAAAGGAAGATGTGGAAGGCATCGGCATCGGTGTGCCTGGGCCTGTCGTGCAGGATGCGGTTGTGATGGGCTGCGTCAACCTTGGCTGGGGGCGCGTGGATGTAGCTGCGGAGCTTTCAGAAAAGACCGGGCTTAAGGTCAGGGTCGGCAACGATGCAAATGTAGCGGCGCTCGGTGAAATGTGGCAGGGCGGCGGCAAAGGCTATCGAAACGTAGTTATGATTACGCTTGGAACCGGCGTTGGCGGCGGCATTATTATCGACGGCAAAATCATTAACGGCTCAAATGGCGCAGGCGGCGAGATCGGGCATGTATTTGTCGATGAGGAGGAAGAGGAAAAGTGCGGCTGCGGGAAATGCGGCTGCCTGGAGCAGTACGCTTCTGCAACCGGGATCGTACGCCTGGCAAAGCGGGCATTGGCAGCGGATGAGCGGGACAGCTCCCTGCGCGGCGCGGAGAATCTTTCGGCAAAGACGGTGGTCGATGCGGCAAAGGCAGGAGACGACTTGGCAGTGGAAGTGCTGGAAAAGATGGGCAAAATGCTTGGGACTGCGCTGGCAAATGCAGCCTGCATCGTAGACCCGGAGGTATTTGTCATCGGCGGAGGCGTATCCAAGGCAGGCACCGTGATTACAGAGGTTATCCGTAAATACTACATAGAGCGTGCATTCCAGGCTTGCAGAAACGCAGACTTTGCATTGGCGCAGCTCGGCAATGACGCAGGCGTATATGGCTGTGTATATCTTTTGCTCAACAACGGCTAGGCGGCGCGGGGCGAAAATATGAAGCTCATCATTCAGATTCCATGCTACAATGAAGCACAGACACTGGAGACAGCCTTGAATGCGCTGCCAAAGCATATCGACGGGATTGACCAGATCGAATATCTGATCATTAACGACGGGAGCCTGGACGATACGGCAGGCGTCGCATGGGAATGGGGCGTGGATTATATCGTTCATTTTCGGTCAAACCGGGGGCTGGCGAAGGGGTTTATGGCTGGCATTGACGCCTGCCTGCGCAACGGGGCGGACATTATCGTCAATACAGATGCGGATAACCAGTATGAGGGCGCGGACATCGAAAAGCTTGTCCGCCCGATTCTGGAGGGAAAATCAGATATCGTGATCGGGGCGCGCCCGATCGATGCGATCGAAGATTTTTCACCGCTGAAAAAAAAGCTGCAGCATTTAGGGAGCTTTATCGTGCGCAAGGCAAGCAGGACAGATATCCCCGATGCGCCGAGCGGTTTTCGCGCCTACAGCAGGGAAGCCGCGATGCGTCTGAATGTGACGAACGAATATACGTATACGCTGGAGACGATCGTACAGGCGGGCAGGACGCGGCTTGCGATGGATGCGGTCGCAGTGCGTACGAACAAGGAAATCCGCCCGTCCAGGCTGATGAAAAGTATGACAGGCTATATTCAAAAGTCTGTGCTTACGCTGGGGCATGTCTTTATGATGTATAAGCCGCTGCAGTTTTTTGTAACGATCGGCAGCTTGATTTTCCTGTGCGGGACAGCAGTCGGCGTGCGGTTTTTGATATTTTATTTCAATGGGGTCGGCAGCGGGCATATTCAGTCGCTGATTCTGGCGGCGGTTTTGCTGCTGCTCGGATTTCAGACGATGATTGTAGGGCTGCTGGCGGATGTGATTGCATCCAACCGGAAAATCCTGGAGGATGTGCAGTACCATGTGCGCAGGATGGATTATGACGGTGTGAGATTAGAGAAAGAGGAAAAAGCAAAAACAAACAAAAAAGCGAAAACAGAAAAACGAAAACGCAAAAGCAAACGCAAATATAAAACAGAAGAACCAAAATCAGAAAAGCAGGCACAGAATACTAAACCAAAATCAGAAAAGCAGGCGCAAAGCATAAAACCAAAATCAGAAAAGCAGGCGCAAAACGCGAAAATGAAATCGGAAAAACAAATTCAAAGCAGTGAAATACAGACAACGGTCAAACAAAAGATACAATAAATAAAAATGAAACAGGGGATTTCGGTTTGGGAATGGAAAAAACAGCGTTTATGAAAAAGTGGGCAAAAATCATGGGTCATGCGGTCTGTGCAGTATCCGTGATTTTTGTTTTGGCTGCGCTTGTGCGTACGGATTTTGATGTTTCCTGGGTCACAGACTGGCGCGCCTTCCTGCTCGTTAGTATGGCAGGAGTATGCTTCAAAACGGCAACGGTATTTTTATCCGCAGGCGCATGGTGCCTGTGGCTGGAATTTTTTGCGGGAAGGCGGTGCAGCCGCAGGGAAGCAGTGCGTGTCTATGCGAAAGCCAATATTGGAAAATATCTGCCTGGAAATGTCATGCATTATGTGGAGCGCAATTTGTTTGCCCGTAAGCTTCAACTGTCTCAAAAGCAGATTGCCGCGGCGAGCATCTGCGAGGTGATAAGCCTTGTACTGGCTGCCTTTTTGCTGGGGGCGTGCCTGGATTTTGCAGATTTTAAGGAGGCTTTGCGTGCCGTTATGGCAAGCCTGCCGTTTGCCGACGGTGTGATATTTCGGATGGATGTTATGTTCTGGATCGGTGTGGCAGCAGCGGTAGCCTGTATGGTATTCGTTGCCGTGTATTTGCTGCGGCTTTTTAAAAAGAAACCGTTTTTTGAACATTTATTTTCCAAACGGTTTTTTCGTACCTTTCTGAAATGTTTTTTGTGCTACGCTGCCGTGTTATGGATTTTGGGCGCGATTTTTGCGGCATTTTACTTGTACCTGGGCGGCAGGCCGGGGCTGCGCCAGGCTTTGCAGATCATTGCTGCCTATATGATCGCCTGGGTGCTTGGGTTTGTGGTACCGGGAGCGCCGGGCGGGATTGGCGTGCGGGAAATGGCGCTGACGCTGCTGCTGGCTCCGGTGATGGGCAGGGACAAGGTCGTTGTATTAGGGGTGCTGCACAGGCTGGTTACGGTAATCGGGGATTTTGCGGCGTATCTTTTGCGGAAAGCCTAGTGCTTAGCGTTTCAAAATGCAGTCTTTTGCCAACGAAACCATCACATACTTTTTACAAGGAGCGATCTGCTATGAAAAAAATTTTAATCGTGGAGGACGACGAGCTGTTAAACGACGGGCTCTGCTATCATCTGCAAAAAAACGGCTATGAGCCTGTGCCTGCCTATACGTTAGAACAAGCTGCCGCACTGCTTGCGGACGAGCTGTGGTCACTTTTTCTTTTGGATATCAATTTCCCAGATGGAAGCGGCCTGCATTTCGCCAAAGAGCTGCGCAAAAAAAGCCCCGCCCCGATAGTCTTTCTGACTGCCAAGGATATGGATGATGACGTGATCCAGGGCTTTGAGGCTGGGGCGGACGATTATATCACCAAGCCTTTTAATATCAAAATCCTTATGCAGCGAATCCAGGCAGTTTTAAAGCGCTGCCAGACAGGTTGTGCTCCCGCTTTTCATGCGGATACCCCCGCGGAAACCGCTTTGGTTTCGTTCGGGGAATTAGAAGTGGATTTTGAGGCTATGACGGTAAAGAAACAGGGCGTTCCCTTGCTTTTAAGCCCTACAGAATATAAGCTTCTTGTCATTTTCTGCAAGCATCCCGGACAAATTTTAACAAGGCGGCTTCTCTTAGAACGTCTCTGGGATCAGGACGGCAATTTCGTAGACGAGCATACCCTGACTATCAACATCAGCCGGCTGCGGAAAAAAATCGAAGATAGCGATGATACCTATATTAAGACGGTCTATGGAATGGGCTATCAATGGATGAAAACGAGAGGAGTATGTTAATGCAAACGGTTTCTTTTTTTCTGGTTTTCCTTGCGGGAAGCCTTTTCTCTGCCTTTGGCTTCTACTTCTATTTCAGCCGCCAGTACCGAATCCTGACACAGGCCATCTGCGATGATTTAGACAGTATCGTCTCTGGCATCTATTTGAATGCCTATGACGCAGAGATAAAGACGCCTGGAACCGTAGGGCGCAGGGAGCGGGACGGGCGGTTTGCCAGCAGCGCGGATTTGGAGACGCAATCTTCAAAAATCAGGGCAAAGCTGGAGGCGATTTCTTGCCTGGCGCAGTATTCTAAAAAGGAAAGCGCCTTACGGCTCAAAGAGATACAGCAGATGATCTCAGATATTTCCCATCAACTGAAAACGCCGCTTTCCAACATCCTCCTTTACAGCGATTCTCTAAAGGAAAGCGGGGAATTAGGAGATGACGGGCAACGGTTTCTTCTGGTCATGCAAAGCCAGATCCACAAGCTGGAATTTCTGGTGCAGTCTTTGATTAAGATGTCCAGGCTGGAAAGCCATATGCTCCTTTTGCGGCAGGAAAACGCACTTCTTTTTCCAGCGTTATCCAAGGCTGTTTCTGCCGTACTGCCTGCTGCCAGCCAAAAAGAGCTGCTGATTAACGTACATTGCCCGGAGCAGCTTCGGCTCCATTTTGATCCAAAGTGGACGGAAGAGGCAATTTTCAACGTGCTGGATAATGCGGTAAAATATACGACGTCCAAGGGTAGTATCCGTATAAAGGTAGAGCCCTGGCAGTTTTATACACGCATTCAGATCTTCGATACTGGGATCGGCATCGAGCCGAAGCACCAAAGCGATATTTTTAAACGGTTTTACCGGGAACGCCGTGTCCATAATGAAGAGGGGATCGGTATCGGCCTGTACTTGACAAGAGAAATTTTGGAACGGCAGGGCGGCTATATTACTGTTGCTTCTGCTCCCGGTAAGGGGAGCTGTTTTTCTTTATTCCTGCCCAATGTTCAAAATGCATAGCTTTTTTGTGAAAGGTTACAAAATTGAAGCCTTTTTTTTATGGTTTGAGAGGATTTTGCAATATTGCCGCGCTATCATTTAATCAAACCCATATAGAAAGGAGCCAAACCGGCACTATGAGTATCTTGACAGCAAAAAATCTAAAAAAGTATTATGGCAGCGGCAGTTCCATCGTCAAAGCCTTAAACGGGGTCGATTTATCTGTGGAAAAAGGAGAGTTTACAGTTATCGTTGGTTCGAGCGGCAGCGGCAAGTCTACCCTTCTGCACCTCCTGGGCGGGCTGGATACGCCTACGGAGGGAAGCATCCACATAGCCGGGCGGGAGCTTGGAAGGATGGATGATACAGAACTGACGCTGTTTCGCCGTAGGCAGATTGGATTTGTCTTTCAGTCCTTCAACCTCGTGCCGATGTTGAATGTTTATGAAAATATCGTGCTGCCGCTTGATTTGGACGGAAGCAAAATAGACCACGAGTTTATCAGGGAAATTGTAACGATGATTGGGATGGAAAAGAAGATGCAGAGTATGCCAAACCAGCTTTCCGGCGGAGAACAGCAGCGGGTAGCGATTGCCAGGGCACTGGCAGCCAAGCCAGCCATCTTGTTGGCGGACGAACCGACAGGAAACTTGGACAGCCGTACCAGCCAGGACGTGCTTGGGCTATTAAAAAATTTTGTCATACGCTTCGGGCAGGCAATCATTATGATTACCCATAACGAAGCAATCACACAGCTTGCCGATACGATTATCCGTATCGAAGACGGCAAAATTGTGGAAAGCAGGTGGGACGAATGAGAATAGACCGAAACTACAACCAGGCGATCATACACAAGCTTGCCAAACGCAGCCAGGCAAAAAACCGCGCCCGGAACTTTTTTGCCTGCCTTGCTATCACCCTTTCTGTTGCACTGATTTTCGCGTTTTTCCTCTATCTCGACGGAACCCAGACAGAAAAGCTCCGGCTCCAGGCAAACAGCACACATGTTACTTTTGAAAACATTACTCTTTCCCAGCTAGAGCAGCTTCGGCAGGATACCAGAATTGCTTGGGCAGGAGGAGAGCTTGCTGTCGGCAGGCAAAAAAGCGGTTCTGTCCGGCTGACAGTTAACTGGATGGATAAGCAGAACCTGGAACATGACCGGATTTCCTATACCGGAGAGTTCCCAGAGGGTGGGCTGGATATTATGGTTTCGCAGGAATACCTTGGCCTGCTGGAAGAAGATGCCGGGACAGAAAATGCCAGTCAGATACAACCCGGCGATACGCTCCCGATCAACCTGGGAGACGGCGTGGTACGGGATTATCGGATTAGCGCCATTTATGACAAAGCCTCTAAAAGCAAAAACAGCCAGCATGTCTACGTCTCCCTTCCCTGCGCTGCTATGCTGCTTGGCAAGGCGTATCAGGCTGGAAACGAACAGGTTAATGCGATTGTTTCTCTGGAAAATGCAGTTGGAATGCAGCGAAAGGACGCCGCTGCACTTTCTGTCGCCCTCGCGGCTGCAACTGGTATTTCAGCAGAACAAATTAAGCTCAACGATGCCTTTTTTACGATGGTTTCGCTTTCCAGGCTGACAAAGGGAGACTACCTGACGTTCTTTCTTGTTACGTTGTTGATTTTGGTTGCTTCCGGAATCGTCATCCATACAGTATTTTATATTTCTATTGCTGGACGGGTGCGTGAGTACGGACAGCTTCGGACGATTGGCATGACAAAAAGACAAGTCAGGTGCCTGATTTTATGGGAAGGAGCGGCCTTGGCATTAAAAGGGAGCCTGGCTGGGCTTTTTATCGGCGGGGGATTGGGGTACGTACTCGTCCCAGGCGGCTTTGATCTCAAGCGCAGCCTCTGTGCGGCGCTTCTGTGTACGCTGCTTGCCGTTGCCTCCGTCCTGCTCTCCCTCTGGAAACCAGGAAATATCGCTGCTACGACTGCTCCGATTGCGGCACTGGGCTATTTGGGGTATTCGCAAGCATCCGACAGCTCACAACCGCTCGGTCAGGCTCAGAGAAAAAAATCTGGTTTCAAAAATAAGCGCCTTACCCCAGATTATCTGGCAGCCCTAAACCTGAAACGGAACCGGAAAAAGCGTATGCTCACGCTTAGTTCCCTGATGTTTTCCGGCATACTGCTTGGGACGATTGCTTCTTATGTCGTTTCCTATGATCCGATTGCCAGCGTAAAGATTGACTTTCCAAATGGAGAATATAAGCTTGAAGCCAGCCCTTCCTCTGGCTTTGGTAGTGACCACAGCCTGGAGGGACAGATGAAAATGCAGTCCTCGTTGCAGGCGGACGGCATATTGGGCGAAGAGCTGAAAGCAGAATTGCAGCAGCAAAAGGGCGTGGTAAACGCTCAGCCCTGGAGGCTTTTGTTTGGCTGTACGACTTTATTCCAAGACCAGGAGAAAGAAAAAACGCCGCTCTATGTCAATGGCATTTCCAAGGCTGATTTTGACTTGCTTCGGCAGATGGCATACGATGGGCCTGCTTCCTATGAGGAGCTTTTGGAACAGCCTTGTCTGATCGTGGTCAATAATTACCTGACGCAGCTTCGCAAACATCCGCTTTCCACAGGCGATTTGGTTCCATTTGCCTTTTACGATGGAAGCGGCAACCTGCGGGAAGAACAGCTTCCGGTATTAGCAGTCGTCGACCCGACTGGCTGGCTACAGAAAAACCGTACGGCGTATCTGCCGCTTTCCCTGACGGGCAGCAGCTTTATGATGGCTGACAGCACGTTAGACCGATTTGCAGGCATGAGTACGGTGTATGGCTATGAAATTAAAACAGAGGCAAATCAGACGAAAGAGGCAGGCGCTGCTTTGGAAGAGATGTATGGGCAGGAGGAAAACCTCTTTCTGTCCTCGAAGCTGGAAAACGCTGCCTACTATCAAAACGAATATCGTTCCACGCAAATCATTCTCTATAGCCTTGCTGTATTTGTGGTTATATTCGGTGTCATTAACCTGGCGAATACGAGCTTTACCAATCTGTATTCCCGTAAGAGGGAGTTGGGAATCCTGCAAGCAGTCGGTATGACGCAAATCCAGCTTCGGCGGATGCTTTATCGAGAAACCGCCCACTATACCGGGATATCTGCCTTTTGCACTGTGCTGCCGGGTGGGCTTCTTGGCTACGCACTGGTGATGGCGCAGCTTCTTGCTGGTATGAACCTGTCCTATACCTATCCTTGGGTACCGGTGCTGCTTTATATCCTGCTTTTATTTGTTTTGCAGCGGGTAATTGCCCGTTATGGTTTGAGTCTGGTACAGAAGGGAAGCCTGGTGGAACAGATGAAGATGTGAACATAAGATGTGCTCATAAGGAACTGTCCCCAAATAACTTCCTATATTGTTTTTTCGCTTGATTTTTAGCAGGGACTATTTTATAATGATGTCACCACGTTTGAGATGCAACTAAAAATACGAAAGCAAAAATCGTTGGAAGAAGGAAACAGGAAAGAGAGGTATAAAACTATGGAACAGAAATTTTATATTTGCGAGCATTGCGGAAATATCATTGCAATGGTCAAGGATGCAGGGGTTCCGGTGATGTGCTGCGGGCAGAAAATGAAAGAAATCGTCCCGGGCACAACCGATGCGGCAGTGGAAAAGCATGTCCCTGTCTATACGGTTGAGGGAAATACAGTAAAAGTAACTGTTGGCTCTGCCGAGCACCCAATGATGCCGGAGCATTTTATTGAATGGGTATCTTTGCAGACGAAGCAGGGGAACCAGCGCAAAGCGTTGCAGCCAGGCAATAAGCCGGAAGTATGCTTTGCGCTTTGTGAAGGCGATGAGGTAGAGGCAGTGTATGCTTACTGCAACCTGCACAGCCTTTGGAAAGCAGAATAGAAAATAGAATAGAAAGAGCAAAAGTAGAAAGGAAAAGCGATGAAATATATTTGTGATGTATGCGGATGGGAATATGATGAAGAAAAAGGGTACCCGGAAGGCGGGATTGCGCCTGGGACAAAATGGGAAGATGTACCGCAGGATTTTGAATGCCCGTTATGTGCAGTAGGAAAAGACCAGTTCTCAGCGGTATAGGCATCAGAAAACACAAAGTACTGCTGTCCGGCATCCGGCAAAATGCGTCTATGATGTATTTTGCCGGATGTTTTTTTGTTTTGTTAAAAGCATCCTTTGCAGGCATCCTCTAAGGTTAACAGGTCTTGAAACTGTTGCAGCCTGTAGTCAGCTTCTGCAAGCCGCGGGTCTTCTTTCGCGCCCCATGCAGCAAGCGCAAACGGAACCCGGCAGTTTTTGGCACATAACAGGTCTGTATAAGTATCTCCGACGTACAAGGTAGATGCTTGTTTACTGCCGGTTTTTTGGAGTGCAAGCGCCAGCGGCTCCGGGTGCGGCTTTGGATGGCGCACCTGGTCAGAGGTAATGATGACGTCAAACAAATGGTTGATCTGGTGTTTGTTAAAATCATGCTGCATATGCTCCAGCGTCTTGGAGGTTACAATCCCGATTTTTGTATGCCGTTTTTTCAGCTCCAGCAGGGTTGGCGTTACCTGGTCAAAGAGCGGCGGTGCAGCGGGGCTGTTTTTTACATAGGACGTCCATAGCTTTACGATGCGGGCTTGCTTTTCGGGGTCTTTTGTAAAGACGGCGGCGGCTTTTGTATCAGGTAACCCGATGATTTTTTCAAGCTCTGCCAGACAATAAGCAGTATGTAAAACATCGTACAGGGCGCAGCGAAACGCTGTGAGCAGGTTTTTCTCACTGTCCAGCAAAGTGCCGTCAATATCAAATAAAATTGTTTCGTACATAGAAAACCTCATTTCAGAAAAAGATTGTTATTACAGCATAAATGTTTTTTGGTATATTTGCAAAGGAATTCTATTTTCTAAACGAATGTTTATAGTTGCGTGCCAATTTTGCCGGCAGGTTTTCGTTTCAGGAATCTGGTGAATCTGCTTCAAACAGCAGTTTTTCCTGTTCTAACACCGTTGCTGTGCAAAGCTTGGGATGAACGGGCTGCCGGCTTTGCAGCGTGATACCGATGGCGGCATATCCATATCTTAAGATCCGTTTCCAGGAGAAAGAATTTTGCAGCCCCCAAATTACCGTGGCTGTCAGGACTGCGGTAGCTCCCGCTGTATTGACGATGCTGGAAAGCGGTTTTTTCAGGTGGATTTTTTGTGATTTCCCGCAAAAATAAAGCCCCTGGCTGACAGAAAATACAAGGATGTTCTCGATATTTTTCGACTGCAAAAACCGTACAGCTTGTTCGAGACCGATATACGGCTCCTTATAATAGCCAAGCAGCTCTTTGAGTTCCAAAGGATTGGTAATGAGTGCGAAGATTTTCTGGTTATCCTGGATCATACGGTCGTTTTTCTGGATCGAGGTCGTTTTGACGAGGAAGGGTACTGTTACATGCGCATAGAGATATTGAAAGGATTCCGCAGGGATATTTGTATCTGCAACGCAGTACTGGGAAGCGTTGATCCGGTCTAAATAGTTTGACAAAAAGGCAGGCGTCATTTTCTGGTAAATGTCCATATCGTTGATGCCGATAAATTTGACGCCGTTGAAATCGTCAATATACATAAACGAAGAGGTATGCGCCCCGTGGATTTTCTCGCAGCATTGGGTATCGATATTATGCTCCTTGCAGTGCTTGATAAATTTTTCCCCGTTCAGGTCGTTTCCATAGACGGAAATGAAGTAGTTGGAAACGTCATATTTTGAAAGCGCATAGGCGATATTGCGGCCGGCGCCGCCGTATGTATAGGATATTTTGCCGGGGTTGGAGTTTTGGACAATCAGTTTTTCTTTGGGTATGCCTAAAATATCAATATTGTTTCCGCCGATGACGGTTACAAATTTGATATCGTTGATGATATAGCCCTTTCCTTTGAGGTATCCCTTTTTCATCAGGTTATGGATATGTGCGGCGACGCCGGAACGGGTGATGGAGAGCTTTTGTGCCAGGCTTTCCTGGGAAATGAGCGGGTCGTTTTTTATGAATTCCAGTATCTCAAGTTCTCGTTCTGTCATAAATGCCTCCTGTTTTTGTCCCGCAGGACATTTTTCTGCTTGCAAATAAACATTTGTTTATATTGTAAATATATGTTTGATTTTTGTCAACCTTTTTTGTATAATTCCAGTATCGGTTCGGAAAATAAAAAAGGAGGGGAACACATGGCAGCGAATGAGGAATATGTTGTGGTAGTCGGCGGGATGAACCTGGATATCGCTGGCTTGTCAGGGCCGGTTTACCGGGAAAAGGATTCCAACATCGGCAAGGTGGGGATGAATGTCGGGGGCGTTGGGCAGAATATTGCGCATAACCTGGCAAAATTAGGCATACCGACCTATCTGGTTACCGTATACGGCGATGATTATTGGGGCAGGATTGTAAAAGAAGAGTGTGAGAAAAATGAAGTTCGGCTGGACTATGCACAAGAACTTAAGGGAGAGAAAAGCTCTACTTATCTGTACATCAACGATCATAATGGAGACCTGGTAACCGCAATCAACGATATGGACATTTTGGAAAACATAACGCCTGCGTTTTTGGAACCAAAGCTTGCGTTTATCAACCAGGCAAAAATCGTTGTCCTGGACTGCAACCTGCCAAAAGAAACGATCGAATGGATCGGGCAGAAGGTGACGGCACCTGTATTTGTAGACCCGGTATCTGTCGCAAAGACAGGCCGTATTATGGGGATCCTGAATCAGATTGATACGCTAAAGCCGAACGGGTATGAGTCTGTCCTGCTGACAGGAGTGCAAGTGACAGACGAGGATAGCGCCTGTGAAGCGGCGAAAAAGCTGATTGAAAAAGGTGTGAAGCATGTGTTCATTTCGCTGGGAGAACAGGGGATTTTGTGCGCGAAAGACAAAGAGAGCATCCTTGTCCGTCCGCTTGCAAAAAAAGTCGTAAGCACAAACGGCGCCGGTGACTGTACGATGGCGACGATTGTATGGGCACGTTTTACGTATGGCGACGATCTTTCGTTAAAGAAAACCGGGCTGCTGACCCAGGCAGCGGCAAGCATCAACCTGGAGTCCCCGCTTGCGGTGGCGCCGGAATTGTCGGCACAGGCGATCTTGTCAAGGCTGGAAGAAAGTATGCCTGAGATCTAGAAAACAGGAAAAGTAAATCTGAAAACTAAGAGCAGAGAGGAGTATCCACAATGGTAAAAAAGCAAATCTATTCCATCGTAAACTACAATGAGGCAGTACAGGTTATGGACGCAGGGGCAGACCATATCGGGCTTGTGCCGATGCAGTCTGGCGGCGTTCCAGCGCACCGTGTTCCATACGATGTTGTAGACAAGATTTTTGAAGAGGCAAAAAAAAGAGGGGTTAAGGCAGTTGCCATTATGTTAAATAAAGACCCAGAGGAGATCTTTTTTATCGTAAAAAGAATCCAGCCGGATATTGTCCATATCGCGGGGATGGATTTTACCGCAGACCAGGCGTTTGCAGACCGCCTGCATAAGGAATGCCCTGGCGTGGAGCTGATGCAGGCAATTTTAGTCGACGGGCCAGGAGCGATCGACCGGGCAAAGGAATATGCAAAATTCTGTGATTACCTGCTGACGGATACAGGGCTTGCAAAGGATACCGGCATCGGTGCCAGCGGGATGACGCATGACTGGGCAATCGATGTTGCGATTGTGCAGGCTGTGGATGTGCCGGTTATTATCGCTGGCGGTTTAGGGCCGGACAATGTAGAGGAATGCATCCGTACAATTAAGCCGTTTGGCGTGGATTCCCTGTCAAAGACAGCGCTTAAGTTCAACGACGGCGTGATCGAGAAAAATATCCCTGCGGTAAGGGAATTTTGCGAACGTGCCGACAAAGTGTCGAAAGAGTTAGGGCTTTAATCAGTTGGAGGTATTATGGCAGACTATAAATTTGAACAAAAAGCAAAGGTAACGGTTACGAAAGACCTGAGCCAGACACTTTTGGAGACGTTACAGGGCAACCGCTGGTCTGCTCCGATGATCGTAATTGACCAGTTTTTGTTGGAAAGCGATATCATCAAAAAAGTATTGGAGCTTTTGGAACAGTCGGGCATAGGCGCTGTCATCTATGATAAGGTCGTCCCGGAGCCGCCGATGGAGCTGATCGATAAGGGCGCGCAGATCTTTGCCGAAAAAAAATGCGACTGTGTCGTGGCAATCGGCGGGGGAAGCGTGATCGATGCGGCAAGAGGGATTAATATTGTAAGAACCTGCGGCGGCAGGATCAAAGACTATATTTACGACAAACAGGCGTCAGTACGCTGCTTTGGCTTAATTGCGGTTCCGACAACCTCCGGGACGGGAAGCGAGCTGTCCAATGCGCTCGTTGTGACGGATGTCGAAAACCAGGAGAAATTAGCGGTATTGGCGGATGAAGCAGTCAGCGAATATGTTATTTTAGACCCGAACCTGCCAAAATCCATGCCGCCCGGACTGACCATTCAGACAGGGCTGGATGTGTTTTCTCATGCCTTTGAAGCATATACGTCCACATTGTCGACGCCTGTGGTAGATGCAATCTGCGAAAAGATTATGTTTTTGGTTGTAAAATATCTGCCGAAGGCCGTACGGGACGGAAATGACCTAGAGGCAAGGCAGCGGATGATGGTTGCGGCAGCGCTTGGCGGCTGGGTAATTAACAATGGAGGAACCCATCTGGCGCATTCCATCGGGCATATCATCGGTGCGAAATACCATATCCCGCATGGCATGGCATGTGCCTACGCGCTGCCGGGCGTGATGTATCACACTGCGCTTGTAAAGCCGGAAAAGGCCAGGGAAACCGGAAATATTTTAGAGCTTGGGCTGGCGCCGGATCTGACGCCGCAAGAGCTTGGAAAGGCGCTATCCGAAGGCTTTCGTGCATTCCGGGACGATGTGCTTGGGCTCAGAAGCTTTGCGGAACGAAACATTGACAAAGCGGATCTGCAAAAACTGACAGAATCGGTGATTCAGGAACGTTTCGCGCAAAATACACCGTTTGCGCTTACGGAGGATGTTGTTTCCGGGATTTTAGAAAACTATGGATAAATAAAGAAAAGTGAGGGATTGCTGCTGGTATGGCGGCTGTCCCTTATTTTATATTCTACAGTATTTGCAGGCTGTTTGTGAGGTGCCTGCCTGTCTGATAACATGGAAAATTTTACAGCAGTTTGTTGAATATTTGTTGCCGGAATTTTAATATATGATATAATATGGATAATTACGAATAAAGATGAGGTATCGTTTTGGAGAAAGATATTTTTCAAAGTACAATATTGGACATGTATCCTTCCTATGTGAAAAAGGCAATTTTAAAACAGGCTGTGGATGATGGATTTGTGATTAATAACAAGAAACACAACCAGCAACTGACATTAAATTTTAATGGCAGTGTAGATGTGACAGAAGACGAGACATTAGAAGACAAATTTCGCCATATGCTCGAAAGAGATAGTATTTTAGCAGTTGTAGAAGATTATGAATATAGAAAGCCATATAAGCATTTTTGCTATTTTAAATACCTGAACTTGACGATTCAAAAGATTGAAGCCTTGGTAAAAAGCCAAGAAGTAAATATCTTTGATAGAAAAGCACAGGTTGCAGTGGATGATTTTGGGAAACCTACCATTTATATTTTGGGTGAAAATATTTATTTTAAATTTTCATATAAATTAAAGAACGATGTCGGGAAAAGCATAAAGTATGTGATTCTGGCGATTATTGATAAGGAATCCGGGCTGCTTGAAATACGATTTGACAGAGTTGGCATAGCGTATCGAAATTCGAATACTTTTTATAAAGATAAGATTTATTCAATACTGCAATATTTTAACGATATGATAGGATTGCAGGTAGAAAATATAGATTTCAAGGCAGTCGTTGAGTATATGAAATCAGAAGAAGATGATATTACGATCATTGCACAGCGGATGACAAGGAATGGAACGACAGCTTATCTGGAGGCGTATGAAGATGAAGCTGGTATTATTCCAATTTTGGGTGAACTGGAATCATTTCTTGCAGATCAGAAGGAGCTGTTTGATAAAAATTCGGATACCCAGAAAATACGCAGAAAATTAAAAGCATTCATTACGGAAATCGAGGTAAAATCAGACATGCCGATGGTAAAAATACGAATGGACCGTTCGGGCATTAAATTTGGCATCACACATAATTATAAAGATGCGGATTTTAGTTTGTTTATGTTGTATGGAGAATTGGTTGGAGAGGAGCTGATGGGCAGTGTCAAAGAATACCTTATGCGATGCTATAAAGAACTTAATATTGCAATATCAACTAACGCCTTATCAGCAGAGGAAAATAAATGAATATTTTTCTGTAATCAGGGTTGGAGATTATATTTATGCAGGGCATTTCAAATCGAAGCTTGCAGTATCCATTGATACGTCCTATCAGATGCTTGAAGATTTGAAGAGAAAAGGTTTTTTGGCAAACTTGTATGAAATTTATTGTCATGATTGCGGGAAAAGTACTGGTAAATTTTTAGATTCATTAGAGGAATTTGACGAAGACTTGTATTGTGATTTTTGTACCAAGAAGTTCACGTTAGAAGAAAATGTTATTGTGCTGTATAAGGTAATCAATGTATGACGAATGGGAAAGAAAGCTATAATGTAAAAGAGTATATGGATAAAATCGTTACAAATCAGTTGGAGCGATTTAAGACTTTTACGGAATGGACGCAAAAAGACAAAGCTGAGTTTCGGAAATTGCTTGATATATTAAGAAGCCCTATCGATCAGGAATGTGAAACTGCAAAAGGCAAAGGAGATCGGTTAGAAAATGTAGTCGAATTTATTATTCGGAAAAGTTATTTTTATGAAATATTTAAAAATGTACATACACAAACAAATGAAATAGATGAAGTTATTGTTTTTTCTGACAGAGTCAGGCAAGCGCTGCAAACATTTGGGATATCCAGAGATTTAATTCCTATTAAAGATAACTTTTTTTGGGAGAGTGTAAAAATTACAAAAAACCCCTGGATGTAACATATGTTGGGAAATTTTATAGCTTGATGACGGTTTCCGGCATATCGACGGGTATTATTTTTACGCAAAAGGGATTAACAGGAAAATCGGAGGGATTTAAGGATGCGAATGGACTTGTTAAAGTACTTCGTATGGTAGAATTGAGCAAAGATCAAAAAAGTAATTTTTGTATTTTAACGTTTACGGAAAAGGATTATGATAAATTGTTGGAAGGACATACCTTTTTTGAATTAGTTCAGGCAAAACAGTATGAATTGCAGTTAGCGTCAAATTACAATAATTTTTTAAAAGATCATAGGCATGAGGCAGAAGAAGAGATTCGAACAATTATTCGCTGTATATAAAAAAGAGCCTGGAACTGGCTCTTTTTTGAATGTTGAAATAAGCAGGAGCAGGCTATTAGTTCTTGGCTGCACTACCGCTTTCAATTCGAAATTTTGCCGACAGCGTATAAACCTCTGCCGTGTCTTTGCTGTCTTCTTTAAATTCCTTAACAATACGGTAAGTTCCGGGCTTTAAAGTGCCGTAGATCGCACTCCAGTTTACACGCCATGTCGCAGGGATTCCTTTGTCAGCAAGCAGCCCGATATCGTGAAAACCGATGTCCGAATTTTGATACGGGACTTCTCTCCATTCCCCTGTCTTATAGTCTTTCTTTTCCAGCAGGAATGCTTCCCCAAAGATGATTTTGGAATATTTTGTATTTTGGATTGTCAGTACGGCGGATGTTGCACTATGCCGTTTTACTTTTATGGATACGCCGTCAAAATTGTTTTCATTGTATGCAAAAATGTGCCATGTATCGCCGATCTCTACCTCCAGGCGGTTTGGACGGGTGCCGAGCTGGAAGCCATAGCCCTTTCCAAAGTTGGATTGCAGCTCTTTGGTCGGGGTTTTGCCGGCGGAAACTGTCTTTTGAATCGTTCCGTCCATGACGCCGCACCTGCCTGCGGTGGATACTTCTCCGGTATCGATATACAGCTTGCTGTTGTAGACAAGCATACGGGGCTGTTCTTCCTGTTTTTTGCTGAATGCGTCCTTAAGCGGAAGTTGGCACAGATCTGTGTCTGCGGCGGCAAGCGTTGCGGCGTTAGGCTGTGTGGGTGCAGTTACGGCAGGTGCGTGTCCTTGCAGAGCGGACGGTGCCGCCGGTGTGCGTGCTTGCAGAGCGGGCGATGCCGTGGCAGGCTTTGCGCAGGCAGCGGCGGTAATTGCGGCAGTGGCAAGCAAAAGTGCTGCGGTTTGTTTTTTCATAGAAAAGTGCCTCCTTTACAGTTTTTATGTATATAGATATAGTGTCGGATCTGCGTCGGATTGTTGCAGCAAATATTGTATTGGCGGCGGATTTCCTTTATAATTTATAGTAAAAAGAATATGGCAAAAAAGGGGTGTATTGTAATGGATTCGAAAAAAGGAAAGGCAACGGTCGCGGTCACAGCGGCGAGCTACAGCGGAAATAAAGGGGCGGCTGCTATGCTGCAAAGCTCGATTGGCCAGCTTCGGGAAGTGTATGGGGAGCGGCTGCATCTGTATCTGATGAGCGTCTATCCTTCGGAAGACCGTGTGCAGTGTCCGCATGATTTTGTCAAAATTGTCCCGGCACAGCCGCAGAGGGTGCTGTTTTTGGCGTTTCCCTGTGCAGTATGCTGGAAGATGCTTCACTGGTGTGCGCCGGTCAGGGCGCTGCTGTTAAAAAATAAAATGTTAAAGGCATATGAAAAGACAGACCTCGTCATTGATGAAGCCGGGATTGCGTTTTCGGACAGCCGGGGATGGATCCTGAACACGTACGCGTTTGTATGTGCGGCAATTCCGATGCTGATGGGAGTTCCAGTTGTAAAATATTCTCAGGCGCTTGGCCCGTTTCATCAGGGATACAACCGAATACTTGCAAAATGGATCCTTCCGAAGATGAAGCTGGTCGTTGCGCGGGGGCGCCTGTCGTATAGGCATCTGCGTGCCGCCGGGATCAGGGAGCGGGTTGTATGCTATGCAGACGGGGCGTTTACGATGCCGCCTGCGCCAGAGGCAGAAGAACGTATAAAAAAGCGCTGCCAAAAAGCGGGATTTTCCCATACAGCGGCATTGTCGGTCAGCTCTGTCGTAGAACGCAGGTGTAAAAAAGCCGGAATAGATTACTGCAAGATTATGGCTGCGTTTATTGCGTATTTAAACAAGCGCGGCTTTCAGGTATGCATGTTTGCCAATGCGGCGCGGATACATTCGAAAAAACCGCGCAATAACGACCTGATGACAGGCGATAAGATCGCCAGGGCATATTGGGAGAGGGAGCATGGCAAAAAAGGATGCCGTGGACAAAAGGAACATGGCAAAAGAGGGTTGGTCTGGGAGCATAAAGAGATGGATGCGGAGGAGATCCGCGCTTTGATTGCACAGTGTGAGTGCCTCGTTGCGTCCCGCTTTCATGCGATGGTATTTGCCCTGTCTGAACAGGTGCCGGTCATGCTGATTGGATGGAGCCATAAGTATCAGGAGGTTATGGAGCAGTTTGGGCTTTCAGAATATGCGTCGGACTATTTAAGCCTCAGCCTTTCAAAGCTGGAGCAGGGCTTTGCGCATTTTTGGGAAAACAGGGATTTAATCCGGCGCAGCATCAAAGAAAACCTGCCGGCAGTACAAAAAAGTTCGGAAAAAAATATCAAACATATCGTAAAAATATTAGATCAGATACTTGCGCAAAAAGAAAATCAAAATAAAGAGCAAAAAATGATGAATCATGTCATCCGCCTCGACGACCCGCAATCCTATACCGGAAAATATCTGCTGTGCGGGATGGGATATGCATGTGATCCCGGCATACGCAAAAATGCTGCTTCCGGCGGAATGGTGACAGCGCTTTTGTGCAGCCTTTTGCAAAACGGGGAGATCGACGGCGCATGGGTAGTGAAGACGGCATTTGCAAAAAATGGCGAGCTTACGTACCAGACGGAGATTGCGGCAACAAAACAGCAGATTTTGGAAGCGTCGTCCAGTGTCTATATGAAAATACCGATGCTGTCGCATTTAGATCAGGTACGCTCGTTTGACGGCAGGGTTGCGGTGGTGCTGACGCCCTGTATGATGCGTGCCCTGGATGTGATTTTGCAAAAAGATGCCCTGCTGCGGGAGAAAATCGTATATAAAATCGGGCTGTTTTGCAGCGGGGCGCATGACAGGCGCGCAACGGAATATGCGCTTGATAAATGCCGTATTCCGCGCGAAGGGGCAAAGCGCCTGTATTACCGCAGAGGGCATTGGCGAGGCGGCTCCAGCGTCGTATACGAGGACGGCAGTGAGCGGGAGTTTTCCTATACGAAATCCGTCTGTGCGTATAAAAATGCCTATTTTTTTATTGACAAGGGCTGCCTGCGCTGCAAAGACCAGTTTGCAGCGTGTGCGGATGTGAGTTTTGGGGATGTCTGGCTTTCTGAGCTGAAAAAGAAGCCAGTAAAATATACAGGCTTTGTCGTGCGTAGTGAAAAAGCGCTGCAAATGCTAAAGCGTGCCCATGCACAGGGGGACGTCTGCATGATGCCGCTGTCCGGGGAAAAGCTGCTGCGCAGCCAGATGCGTGCGCTGACGTTTAAATACCGGGACAGGCGGTGGAACCACGCGCTTGCCGGATTTCTCGCTGTGCACAACCAGAAGTTTTCGATGGAGCATCCAAAGCTGCTGAAACGGGTGCCGATGAAGGCAATTTATTATTATATGTGTGCAATACGGCTGCTTTTGAGTTGGTGATAAAATTACCACTTGACAAATGATATTATATAACGTATAGTATTAAACAACAAGTAATATCAAACAATAAATAATATAATGGAATAAGGAGTGATGGCATGGTTTTTAATACAGGCGCTGCACTTTTAGACGCAATCGTACTCGCGGTTGTATCCAAGGATGAGGAAGGTACGTACGGATACAAGATTACGCAGGATGTACGCAGGACGATCGAAGTGTCAGAATCCACGTTATATCCGGTGCTGCGCCGCCTGCAAAAGGATGATTGCCTGCAAGTCTATGACAGAGAGTGCGGCGGCAGGAACCGCAGATACTATAAACTGACATCCGCAGGCGAGGCACAGCTCCGTCTGTATAGTGATGAATGGAAAAGTTATTCGAGAAAAATCAGTGCACTGTTTTCGGGAGAGGAGTTAACATGAACAGAGAGTTATTTTTATTAAAACTGGAACAGTTATTGTATGATATCCCCAAAGAAGAACGGGATGAGGCGATGGATTATTACCGCGGCTATTTTGAAGATGCCGGAGAGGAAAATGAGGCTGTCGTTATTGAAGAGCTGGAGTCGCCGCAGGCAATCGCGGACAGCATTAAAGAAGCGCTGCGCAGCACCGGCGATATGGCAGGGGGCTTGAAAAACCCGCCGCAGGTGCGTGACGGCAGAGAGCAGTCTTATGGGCAGCGCCAGGGCTATAAAAGCATTTTTTCAGGGAGTGATTTCCAAAAAAGCAGCGGGCAGCAGTCCCAGGGGACAGATACTGCCGGGCAAAGCGGCGGGACAGGATATCAGAATGCTTCTGATTCTAAGGGAGCTGCTTACAGGCGGTATGACCAATACGGCACAGGCGGATCAGAAGGAGCAGCCGGAGCGGGCGGCAGCAGGGCATTTTCTTCTGACAGGCGTTCCAAGTGGATTTTGTTTGTGATCCTGGCAGTATTTACTTCCCCAATCTGGGGCGCGGCGCTTTCGGGCGTGCTGGGAGTCGCAGGCGTGGTGATTGCCGCGGTGGTTGTGCTTGCCGTTTGTTCGGTAGGCTGTGCGATCGGCGGGATCGTATGTACGATTGTAGCGATTGTCAGGTTGTGTACGCTTGCCGTAGTCAGCGGGCTGCTGCTGCTGGGAACAGGGATGCTATTGATCGCAGGCGGCGGGATCAGTACCGTATTGCTGCTGCTGTTGTGCGGGAAGCTGCTGCCATGGGCGTTTCGCCAGCTCTCAGGTTTATTTGACAGAATACTGCATTGGGGGAGGAGTGCGGCATGAACAGGTTAATGAAAGGGATTTTATATATTACAGCAGGCTGTATCGGAATTGGCTTTGCATCACTGATTTTAGGCATTGTGCTCGGTGGGGGAAGCAGAGTCTGGGATATGGATTTCCAATGGGTAAAAAACAGGGCGCGCGATATGGTGGCAGTAGCCGAAAAAAAGGTGCATAACTATAATGCGGTGGAAAGTGCGGATGTGGTGGAAGAAAGCAGCGATGGGTCTGTCGGATTGTATGACGAAGTAACGTATTATGAATATGACGGGGATGATTTTTCCGGCGACATGGGTATTTTTGCCGCGGATGCATCCAGTATCCAGAACCTTACGATCGACCTGCGGCATGGCTATTTGTCGATTGAAGAATCTGACGACAGCCGGGTGCAGGTATCGGTCAGTGATTCGGCTGGCGATGTAACGGCATCGTGTGAATCAGGCAGGCTTACCATCCAGGATGAGCGGACAGGAAGCGCACGCAAGGATGTGTATGTCTATCTGGAGATACCAGAAGGGATGCAGCTAGAAAACGTCAATATCCGCGCCGATGCCGGAGTGGTAGAGGCTGACAGCAGCTTTTCGGCAAAAAATCTGACCGTGGATGTGGATGCAGGGCAGATTTCCCTAAGCGATGTGGCAGCAGACGCATTTGTGGCGTCTGTTGGGGCAGGGACGCTTGATATTACAGACAGCAGCTTTCAGACAGCAAAGCTGGACTGCGGCCTTGGAACGATGGATATTGGTGCAGATATCAAAGGGGATGCGCAGATCGACTGTGGAATGGGAACGATTAATATGGAGCTTGACGAAGGAGTCGACAGCGTCAATTATGAGCTGGAATGCGGTGCTGGCACCATCGAAATCGGAAACAGTACTTACAGCGGGTTTGCAAAAAAGAGTCAGTTCAACAACGGCGCCCAGGCAACATTTACATTAAAATGCGGCATGGGACAGATCTGCATTGAGTAGCAGGATGAAAAAATGACAGAAGCAATTTTGCCTCCATAAGCATGTATAGGCTGCGGATAAGCTGCAAATAATACGATAGAATAATGGTTTAGGCATGGCGGGAAGAAGCTTTTGATCATAAAATTACAAATGGAGGAAAAATCAATGGATATGAAAAAACTCGTAAAATCAAATCAAAACAGGTTTATCTGCGGTGTATGCGGCGGAATTGCACAGTATTTTAATATTGACGCGACTATTGTCCGTCTGATCTGGGTAGCATTTTGCGTGGCAGGCGGCAGCGGGGTACTGGCATATGTGATTGCTGCGATTATTATGCCGCCTGAATATTAAAGGGCACGGAATACAGCGGACAGAAAATAAAGCGGACAGGAAGGGGCTGTCGCACTAAGGATTGTTTTTCTTAGTGCGACAGCCCCTTTTCGATATCAGTTTTTGAGTGTTACTTTTAAAATGCGGTAATGGCTGCGCTGGCGTATTCTTTTTTACACAAAATTATGCTAGAAAATTATACTAGAAAATTATAGAAAAAATACTTGAAAGAACGAACCAATACGATTAAAATAAAGAAACACGATACAAATTACATGTCTGCCGGGCACACTACACTATGGCAGGCGACACCCAGGCAAAGGAGAAGGAGATATGGGAGAGCGCAGGAGTATTCAGGAAATGACCCGCAGGGAGTATTGCAGCTATGTACAGCGACACTACAGCAACGATCCGCAGTGGGTGCGGACAAGGCTGATTTCCAAATGGGATCAGGAGCATGAAAAAAAGAAAAGTGAGGGGACAGTGCAGTGAGCAGGACGGCACAGGTACAACGGGATACAAAAGAGACGCAGATTACGCTTAGGCTGGAGCTGGATGGCACAGGTAAAAGCAGCCTGGACACAGGGATCGGCTTTTTTGACCATATGCTTGACGGGTTTGCAAGGCATGGGCTGTTTGACCTGGAGGTGGTATGCCGGGGGGATACACAAATAGACTGCCACCACAGCATCGAAGATACCGGAATTGTCCTTGGCAGCGCGATCAGGGAAGCGGCAGGAGATAAGAAAGGAATCCGCCGGTACGGCTACTTTATCCTTCCAATGGACGAGGCGCTTGTACTGTGTGCGCTGGATTTATCCGGCAGGCCGTATTTTGTATATGACGCCAGCTTTTCGGGCGCGCGGTGCGGAGAGATGGATACGCAGATGGCAAGGGAGTTTTTTTATGCGGTCAGCTATGCGGCAGGCATGAACCTGCATATCAAAGTACTGTATGGGGAGAATGACCACCATATGATGGAGGCGATGTTTAAGGCTTTTGGAAAAGCGCTGGATATGGCGGTAAGTATGGACGAACGTATTACGGACGTCTTATCTACAAAGGGCGTTTTATCATGAAGTTGTACAAGACAAACTATAATTACACAATATCTTGTAGGATAAAAGAGAAATTTTACTAAATATACATAGATCTAGTATTTAGCATTGACAATGAACTCGTGTTTGGGTACAATATCATTCATAAGCATTTGTGCAGCTTTGCAGCAGCAACAGGAAACTGCAAAGCTGCGGTATCAGGTTTGATTAGGGAATAAGGAGCAGGGTAAGCTATGAAGATTATTAAACGAAGTGGTTCAGAGATGACATTTGACATCGATAAGATCAGCCAGGCGGTGAGCAGGGCAAACTTAAGCGTACCGGAGAGTGCCAGGCTGAATGAGCTGCAAGTGGCGCTGATTTCCGACAATGTGAGGAAAATCTGCGAGCGGATGGGGCGTGCGTTGAATGTAGAGGAGATTCAGGATCTTGTGGAAAATGAGATTATGAACCAGCGTGCGTTTGACGTTGCCAGAAATTATATTACTTATCGCTATAAACGTGCGTTGGTGCGCAAATCCAATTCTACGGATGAACAGATCCTTAGCCTGATTGAATGTAATAATGAGGAAGTAAAGCAGGAAAATTCCAATAAAAATCCGACGGTCAACAGCGTGCAGAGGGACTATATGGCAGGCGAGGTCAGCAAGGATATTACAAAGCGCTTCCTGCTGCCGGAAGAGATTGTGGAAGCACATGAAGAAGGGATCATCCATTTCCATGATGCGGATTATTTTGCACAGCATATGCATAACTGCTGCCTCGTAAATCTGGAGGATATGCTGCAAAACGGGACAGTCATCAGCGAGACGCTGATCGAGCCGCCAAAGAGCTTTGCGACGGCATGTAATATCGCGACCCAGAGCATTGCGCAGATCGCAAGTGCGCAGTATGGCGGCCAGAGCATTTCCCTGTCGCATTTGGCGCCGTTTGTGCAGGTCAGCCGGGAAAAGTACCGCAGGAGGGTGCGGGAGGAGTTTGCAGCAGAAGACCTGGAGCTTGACGAGGTAAAGATCAACGAGATTGCGGAAAAAAGAGTCCGTGACGAGATCAAGCAGGGGGTACAGATGATCCAGTACCAGGTCATCTCCTTAATGACGACAAACGGGCAGGCGCCGTTTGTGACCGTATTTATGTACCTGGACGAAGTGGAAGAAGGACAGACGAGGGATGACCTTGCGATCTGCATCGAGGAGATGCTGCACCAGCGGATCAAAGGCGTGATGAACGAGCAGGGAATCTATATTACGCCTGCGTTTCCAAAGCTGATCTATGTGCTGGAGGAAGATAATATCCATGAGGACAGCAAATATTATTATCTGACAAAAATCGCGGCGCAGTGTACGGCAAAGCGCATGGTGCCGGATTATATATCAGAAAAGATGATGAAAAAGCTAAAGCAGGGCAACTGCTATACCTGTATGGGCTGCCGGTCATTTTTGACCGTATACAAGGATAAACATGACAAGTTTCAATTTTACGGAAGGTTTAACCAGGGGGTAGTAACGCTCAACCTTGTAGATATCGCCTGTTCTTCGGGCGGCGATATGGAACAGTTCTGGAACATCTTTGACGAGCGCCTGGCACTTTGCAAGCGTGCGCTGATGTGCCGCCATAACCGCTTAAAGGGAACGCCGTCCGACGTGGCGCCGATTTTGTGGCAGCACGGGGCACTGGCAAGGCTGGAAAAAGGAGAAACAATCGACTCTTTATTATATGGCGGGTATTCTACGATTTCGCTTGGGTATGCAGGGCTGTATGAATGTACGAAATATATGACAGGGAAATCGCATACCGATGCGCAGGCAAAGCCTTTCGCGCTTGCAGTCATGCAGCATATGAACGATGCCTGCGCGAAGTGGAAGGCGGAGGAAAATATTGATTTTTCGGTTTACGGGACACCGCTGGAGTCTACGACGTATAAGTTTTCCAAGTGCCTGCAAAAACGGTTTGGCAAGATTGCGGGCGTGACGGACAAGAATTATATTACAAACAGCTACCATGTGCATGTGTCAGAAGAAATTGATGCGTTTACAAAGCTGAAATTTGAAGCAGAGTTTCAAAAACTGTCGCCGGGAGGAGCGATCAGCTATGTGGAAGTGCCCGATATGAAGACAAACCTAGAGGCAGTATTGTCTGTCATGCGCTATATATATGACAACATTATGTACGCGGAGCTGAATACAAAGAGCGATTACTGCCAGGAATGCGGTTTTGACGGTGAGATCGATATTATCGAGGACAGGCATGGCAAACTGGTCTGGAAATGCCCAAACTGCGGCAATACAGACCAAAATAAGATGAATGTTGCCAGACGTACATGTGGATATATCGGGACGCAGTTCTGGAACCAGGGGCGCACACAGGAAATCAAAGAACGGGTGCTGCACCTGTAAAAAAAGAAATGAAAACGAAAGCTGCCGGCAGGATTGGAAAAACTGCCGGCAGCTTTTTGCGATGCCTTTTTTATGTCTTGCCTTTATGGTTGTGTAACAGCTCAGGCAAGCTGTTTGTTATAGGGGTTGTTTTATTCCTGCACAGCATCCTGTTCCTGGCTGGATGCTTTTTTGCCGTCATGAGAAAGGGTAGTCAGCGTGTGTCGGATGACCGTGCCTTTTTTCATATAGCACCAGGAATAGCCGTCGACAGCTTCACATGTATAGATGCCGATAAATGCAGGCTTCTCATCCGGCTCCTGTAAGAGCTGTGTGCCGCGAAGCTGGTACTGCACGCCGTTTTCTGCATAAAAGGCATAGGCAGCGTGAAGGTAATTGGCTGTATTTTCATCCGTAGTGCGAAACGTCTCTTCTTTGATCTGGTATTCCGTTGCCAGCTCATAGGAGAGGATTTGCGTGCCCTGTATCGAAGTAAAGACATAGAGGGCGGCGGAGCTGATGATTCCAAGCAACACAATAGAAAATATAATCAGGCCGTTTTCCTTTCCAGCCAGAAATTTTCTGAAAAACAGAAACACCACAAGTACAAATGTAATTGCTGCTATTATTGTAATCCAGGTATAAACGCTCATAAAGCAGAAACTCCTTTATAGTAAAATAAGGGCAGGACAGCCCTGATTGATATTATAATATATTTTTTGCCGGATGAAAAGGGAAAATTTATGAAATTTTTAAGTGCGCTGCGTTTGCGAGCCTTTTTTTCAATTTCTTATTGACAAAAAGTTATCATATATGATAACTTTTTAGTTGTATGACGAATGATGTCAAGAATAGTCGAAGGAATGAAAGAATGGATGAACAAAAGCTTGAACCAAGGCTTGAGGTAATCAGCCAGATTAAGCAGGTACGCAAGGAGCAGCATATCACACAGGAAGTACTTGCAGAACGCGCCGGGACGAAAAAATCAAATATTTCCAGGCTGGAAAGCGGAAAATATAATCCAAGCCTGGATTTTCTCGTGCGTGTGGCAGCGTGTTTGGGAAAACGGATACATATTTGGATGGAATAGCATCAGACAGGAGGGGAAATGGAATTTTTAGTATTAGACAAGCAGACGATACAATGTGTGCTGACAGAAAAAGAAATTGCAGATTATGGGATGGATAAGCGCATGATCTATCAAAATGACGCGCGCACAGCAGATTTTTTCAGACAGGTCATGCACCGGGCGCAGCAGGAAACCGGGTTTGTAAAAAAGGGAAAGAGTATTGCAGTGCACGCGGCGTTTTTAGCAGATGAATCACTGGAAATCACATTCAGCGTAGATGAAGAGCAGGCTGCGGCTGGCCTGGAAGTTGTCGTATTGAAATCGGACAGTTTATTTGGCATGGCAGATTTTTGCAGGAGGGCAGGCCTTAGTAAACATACATCCCTGTATATCCATCAGGGGAGTTATTTTCTGCTGGCACAGGCAAAGGGGTATGAGGTGCGCGATGCGGCGGCACTGCTTTGCCTTGCGGATGAATATATGGATGGGTCATGCTGCATAAAAAGCATGGCAGCGTATATTATGGAGCATGGCAGATGTATGCTCAAAGGGAATGCGGCTAAGGTTTTGAGCAGTTTATAAGGATCGGGGAGCTTTCCGTTTGGGCAGGAAAAAAACCGTCTGGGCATTTTATCCATTTAAGATACGGGGAAATGATAGAATCCTGTTATCAAAAGGAAGAGGAGTGGTATAAAATGACAGACATGACGAAAATAAAAAAGCAGTTTCTGATTTTTCTTTTTGTTGCCTTTGGGGTGACGTATATGATGGGATGCCTTACCTGGTATGGAAGTACCATATCAGCGGAAATGAGTGTCTTTCCAAGTGCGCAGATGTACTATCCGGCGGCGGGCGTGATGCTTGCGTATTTGCTGACCGAGTGGAAGGAGCATTTGCTGCCAAGGTGGTTTTTTCTGTGCTTTTTGCTTGTAACAGCGGCAATGCTTGTCCTGTCGGTACTTTGTATTGTTTTGCCAGGACAAACGTTGTCTGTGTCTGAACAGCCGGTTTCACTATGGGCAGTCCTTTCCCAGTATGTGATCATCGGCGGGAGCATGTTTTGCTGGATCATGCTGCTGGCGGCAAGAAAGAAAAGACGGGCGGCTTATGGGCTATGTTTTCGAAACGTAAAGGCTGCTATTGGCTGCGTATTTGTCTTTTTGCTTTTGTATTTCGGCAGGGCTTGGATTAGCTATGCGATGATGGGGCAGGCGGGCATGATGTTTGAGATCTTCAAAAATCCGAGCACTTGGAGCTACCTGCTGTTCCTTCCGGTAAACTTTCTGCTTGCCTTTACACCATTTTTGGGAGAAGAATACGGCTGGCGTTATTATATGCAGCCGCTGCTGCAAAAGCGCTACGGCATGAGGGGCGGCGTATTGGTACTGGGCGTTGCCTGGGGGCTTTGGCATATCTTTTTGGACTTTTTCTATTATACGACGCCGGATATGGGGCTGATTATGACAGCTTCCCAGCTTATTACGTGCATCACACTGGGTATCTTTTTTGCCTGGGCGTATGCAAAGACCGGCAATATATGGGTTCCTGTCATCCTGCATTATTTAAATAACAACCTGTCGGTTGTAGTTGCCAACAATTATTCGGCAGAAATCATGGAAAACCAGCAGTTGACCTGGGAGATGGTTCCGCAGGCTCTGCTGCTGAATGGGATTTTGTTCGGGCTGTTTTTCTTGTCAAAGGAATTTCAAAAACAGCCGGCAGAGGATTTTGTGCCTGTGCCAAACAACATTCAGCCGATGAAAAGCATGTAAAAAATATCATCTTGCAGATGTATGAGGCTCCTTCTTTTTGGGGATAGTAAAGGATGTATTTCAGAACAAAAAGGAGGCTAATATGTCAGCAAGGTTAGAGGTTATAGATGTGTATGCGAGGGAAATTATGGATTCCCGTGGAAATCCTACGGTAGAGGCAGAGGTCGTAGTGGAAAACGGGCATACCGGGGAAGTCGTATATGCATGGGCAGACGTACCGTCCGGCGCCAGTACCGGGCAGTTTGAAGCTATGGAGCTTCGGGACGGCGAAAAGGCTTATCATGGAAAGGGCGTACAAAAGGCAGTTGCCAATGTAAACGGAAAGATCGCGCAGGCGTTAATCGGCAAGGATGCGTTAGAGCAGAACCGTATCGATGAGCGGATGCTTGAGCTGGACGGGACAAAAAACAAGTCCTCGCTTGGCGCAAACGCAGTGCTCGGCGTGTCTATGGCATGTGCGAGAGCCTGTGCGGATGCATTGAAGCTGCCGCTGTACCGTTATCTCGGAGGCTGCGGCAAAGGAACCATTCCGGTACCGATGATGAATATTTTAAATGGCGGCGCCCATTCCAAAAACTGCATCGATTTCCAGGAATTTATGATTATGCCAGTTGGCGCCACAGGGATCCGCCAGGGCTTGCAGTGGTGTGCCGAGGTGTACCAGGAGTTAAAAAAACTGCTGGACAATGATGGGCACAGCACAGGCGTCGGAGATGAGGGCGGCTTTGCGCCGGATTTAAAAAATACGTTTGAAGTATTGGATTATCTGATGAAAGCTGTAAGGAGCGCAGGCTTTGAACCGGGAAAGGATATTTCGTTTGCGATGGACGCAGCAGCCAGCGAGCTGTTCCAGGAAGATGCCGCGATGTATTATTTCCCAGGCGAAACCAAATCCCTGATCCGTAAAAATGCCGAAACGATTGAGCGCGGCAACACCCAGGAGACAGAATGCAACTGTGAAGGGACGACGGTTGTAACCGAGGAGATCAAAGACGGGTGTATCTGCGAGCCAGACTGCAACTGCCTGACACCAGATACGGACGGACAGATGATTATGCGTTCTACAGACGAGATGATTGATTATTATGAAAAGCTGGTTGACAAATATCCAATTATTTCCATCGAAGACCCGCTGGATGAAGAAGACTGGGACGGTTGGAAAAAGATCACAGAACGGCTTGGCAAAAGGATCATGCTCGTCGGAGACGACCTGTTTGTTACAAATGTGGCACGCTTGCAGCGCGGCATCAACAACGGCTGCGCCAATGCCATCCTGATCAAGCCAAACCAGATCGGGAGCCTGACAGAGACGATGCTCGCCATCCGTACAGCAAAGGAAAACGGATACCGCACGATTATGTCGCACCGTTCCGGCGAGACAGAGGATACGTTTATCGCAGACCTTGCCGTCGGGATGCATACTGGGTATATCAAGACCGGGGCGCCGTGCAGGAGTGAGCGGGTGGCGAAATATAACCGGCTGCTGCGGATTGAAGAGGAACTGGAAGGGGTTCGATCAGGCGTTTGCTGATCTTATGATTTATATCAGGCATTTGTATATCACTGCAAGTGCCTGTTTTTTTGCGTCGTCATACGTTTGTTCCTTGTTTTTGTTCTCTTTTTCTATGAAAATAAAGCGTGACGCCGATCAATATCGCTTGCAGTAATAGTCCATTCCATATACCTTGCGCTTTTCGGATGTGACCAGACATTGCGGTACCATTTCTTCCCAGTCTGAAAATTTTGCTTTATCTAAAATAAGGCTTTCTGTTTCCAGCATTTTCCACTACTCCCACAACTTTTGATTTTTTCATTCTATTTCACTTTCCGATAAACTGGAATTGCTCAGTCTATTCTTAACCAGAATGCAGGACGAATACAGCAGTTCGTCCCTTCTACACCTTGTGCTGCCCGTTCGATGTATCCATCAAAATTAACACAGCTTATGAAATTGTATTTCCCTTCCTCTTTGTCCCAAAAGTCTCCATAGTATCGCAACCACCAAGTGCCTTTATTCTCTTCTTCGCAATTCTCATCAATAAACCATGCTCCTTGTAATCGTGCAAAAGCAGTCGTTATTGCCCCGCGCTCTTCATAATCAACATAATCTTCCATTTCATCATCAAATAATTCTTCTACTTCGTCAGTGCTTAACAAAAAAATATAATCTTGGGTGTTTCCAGATGGGTTTTCTACTGTGGAAAGAAGAATTTTTTCACGTTCTTCATCTGAAAAAGCCAACATTAAAAAATCATGATTAAGCCAACTTCTTAAAGTACAGCCCTGCCATGTTATATTTTTTGAAAAATCGTGATAGGGTTTACAGTCCAACAAATACTTGCTAATGCACAGACAGCGTTGTTGTTCTTCTTTCAAAACAATCCATTCAATTGATTCTTTTTTTAACCCACAATTTTGCGGATATTCACCCATAATGATAGTAATTTTATTCATAGCTTCGTTTTCTCCAAATCCCGATTTCAGTTTCACTTTCTTTTCCAAATTATACACGAAAACATGGTATTTTTCAATTCACAAACTGTCTTTGATAGTGTAACTTTACTTGGGGGTTCCAATAAGCAGACTATATCCTTGGTTTAT
>CAMWXD010000025.1 GCA_947178105.1 uncultured Eubacterium sp.
CTTCATCGATGTTTCTGATCTTGCAATTTCTCCCCTCATCTTTTCTTCTGATTTTACTATTTCTCCCATTATCTTTTCTTCTGATTTTGTAATCTCTTCTTTCATAATTACCCTAATCGATTCTAAATCTTTCTGATCCAACATTTTAGGCTCCTCCTTTTTCATTTTTTCATACACAGTCACATATGCAGTTCATGATACATACTCATTTCCGTCTTAATTATTATACTGCAATTGCAACTATAATTCAACTACTTTTATGAAAAATATACAGATCTTTTCATCGCCGAAATACAACAGCAATTTCCGATGAAGCACGCAAAAACAGATTTGTCAAAAAAGGGGTGTCAGAAAACTCTTTCCAACACCCCTTCTGTTTATCTTTGTCCTATTATTGTTTCTGGCTTTTTCGAATCCAGACAAACTGCCTGAGATCCATTCCTTTCGCCTTATCGGTTTGTAAACGTCCTGCCGACTGGCATTACGTGATCGACATATACTTTTCTTTGGTCTTTAATTGTAACAACCGTCCTGACTGTAATGGTACTAATATTAACCTGTTCGCCGCTCTTGACAATAATAGAGGAGCCAGGCTGTGAATTTCCGGTTACAGTACAGTCTGTAATGGTATCCCCATTGGACATCTGAATACAATCCATAGCCATTTGTAATGCTGTCTGTACGGTCAGGCTTGTCGTCAGGTTCTTAATGCCAAACTCCGGTGTGCTCTGCGTGTTTGTCAGCTCAAGATTCGCAGTCACTGTCTTTTGTCCATAAGAACCTGTATACTGAGCCTGTGAATATCCAAGCGTAATTGCATAGATACCCTGTTCTGCCTTTCTGCACATAGCAACCCCACTGTTGTCCGTCACATTTAAAATCGTAAGCGGCGTCAGGCGCAGCTCATCCCTGGTTCCTGTAATCGCGCTTCCTGTGGCAGGCGTCATCATATCCGCCGCATAAGTAACGTTGCCTTTTTGTATCTGCGCTGAAGTAAAATTCACGTATTTGTTAAACACACCACCGCGGTATTCCGCAAGATGGATTACCACTTCTTTATTTCCTTCTGTATTTTCATTGACCGCCAGGTCTACCGTATTGCTGCTCATTTCTACCTGATAAGTATAAGCGCCGCTGACCGGGGCTGATACAATAACCGTAAAATTCTGATTTAAGGTCACCCCATGATAGGTAAGCGCCAGCACACAGTTATAAATCCCGACTGTAGCGTTTGGGGTTTTAACAACGATCGTGTTGTTCACCGGATCATAGCTGGCAATCTGGCGCCCATATGCTTCTGTGACCGTTCCTGTCGCATTGGTTAATACAAGCCTTTCCCCATACTGGTCCATTGCAGTGATCGGGATTTCCTTCTGATAGCCTTGTATATTTACGTTTGACATCGCAATCGCCGTCTCCTTCATCTGGATCGAAGCAAGATAACGGCCTGCTTTCACTGTAACGCTGTAAGAATAAGTAACCGGAATACTGCTTTGCAATGCTGTGACTACAACAGTTACTGTTCCTGCCTTGATTGGCGTCAGCTTTCCATCTGCACTGACAATCAGGCTGTCCGGATCTGATGATGCATAAGTCACGCTGTCATACACAATTTCATTTCCGTTCTCATTTACCGCTGCAAAGTGTGCATACATCGTATCCCCAATTGCAATCTCACGCACATCTGCGTCACGGAAGGTCGGCGCCTGGACGCTCTTTGTCAGCGTAAACCTGGAATCTGCCGCTTCTTCTGCTTTCTGTTCCACGCAGACAATTGTTTTTGTATCTGTTAAACGAGTACCGTCAATTCCGGTATACTCTAATGTAATATTGGCAATACTGCCGATCGTTGTCATAAACAGCTTGTTCGTCTGCTGGTCTAACAGCCCGTTTGTGACCGTCCCCGTATACCGGAAAGAGCCGTTTTTGACTGTCTCTGTGACATCGATTCCTTTTGCGTCATGCAGCGCATATTCAATTGTCGTATACTTGCCTGCCTGTGCAGTCGTTGTTGTAATTGTAAGCTTGGTAGGCTTTCCTACACTGGCTGTAAAGTCTTTTGTATAGCCTGCACAGGAAACCGTATAAACCTTTCCGTCCGAAAAGCTTGTTGCTGTTGTCACATCTACGGTTTTTCCATCTTCGGAATATTTTACTTTTTTCACTACATTAGCAGATTCTCCTGACTTTACAGAAAAATCCGTTTCTTTAAACTTCGCAGCCGGAGCTGTTGCAAAAGTCATGCGAAATGCATTGGATGCAGTCTGTTCAATTTTCTCAATAAACGTACCGACTGTCGCCTGCACCTGCTTCGTACAAAGCGCCGCGCCCTTGGCCGAATTTCTCGGAGTCGCTGTAATCGTGTATTCCCCTGACTGCAGCGGCGTCCATGCTCCGTCCTCCGTAATCTGCGAAGAGCAGTCTTTCCCCTGGGCATCCTTTACCTGCCAGTATACCTTGCTCGTTGCATTCGCTGGTGTCATCACTGCCCGGAATTTATAAGTCTCGCCGGACTTTAACTGTTTTAAGTCACCGATACCAGTCGTATCGATATTGACAGACTTTGCCTTGCTTTGCAGCTTTCCTGCAAACGTAATCTTATTTACCAATTTCCATTTTGCTGTATATACATTTACAGTAATCCGAATACGCTCGCCAGTTGCGAACGCCATTTCCCCATTGCTGTCGATCGTCAGCTTGTTTGTAGCGGTCGTACCCTTGGCAACCACTTTTTGAGTGTCAAAAGATGCATACTTCTTGCCTTTTCCTGTAATATGCCATTTTAATATGTAGCCTTTCTGCACATTGTTGACCTGGATATCATAAATGCCCTGGTTGGCACGGTTTTCATAAAAGGTCGAGTAAGTTGTCTGAAATGCCGGGTCCGCCGCTGCCTTCGCATAAATCGGCATACCTGTGAGCATCATCACAACTGCTAAAAATAACGCCAGTTTTTTCTTAATCTTCTGAGACATGTTGCTCCTCCTCTTTCTTTATGATTTGTTCCATTTTAACACTTATTGGAAAATATTACAACCTGTCCGGCAGATTAATTTTTTATGAAATTAGAAGCAGCGTTACTTTTCACGGGTCAGGAACGCGCATTAGCTGCGCGTTCCGTGAGACCATGATTCAGAAATGAGGGGCGATTTTGCGAAGCAAACTTTCAATATCGCCCCGAATCGTTACTATGAGCGGCCCCAAGCCGTGAATAGTAACGAAGCAGCAGACCGCCTCCAGCACATCTGCAATCTTCCTGCTTGCTGTCCCATCCCCATAAGGATTGGATGCCTGGCTCATTTTTTCATGAAAAATCATTGCCAAATATCGTTTCGTCTGTTATAATACAGATTAAGAAAAAGATTTCTTTATCTTAATCTAAATCAGGAAAAGGCAGCCTTTGTCTGTTGCCTATTTTTTCAGAAATTATATCTATACTCATTCATTTATTTACCCAAATTAATTATTGTATTATAGATTCATTTTGATTATAATGGAGGAAAGTACATGGCAAAGAGAAAACTGAAATTTCATATGATACATTGGTGGAGCAATGTATTTGTCAGGAAAATTATAACGGACGTGAAAGCCAGCCGGATGACGTAGCGCTGAAACTTTCTGACGCATTTTTCCCACCTTTAAAGGATGGTGAAGCGCCTGTACTGGAATGTCGGGTACGAATGCTTAATATCAACCTGGGACACAATGACGCATTAATGAAACGATGCCACAGGCTATGGGAATATGCGAAATTTGTAGACGAAGTAAATCAAAACCTGAACAATGGAGATTCGCTGGAACGAGCTGTTAACGCTGCGATTGATACATGCATCCAACAGGATATTTTAAAAAGCCTGCTGATTCAAAGCCGAAGTGAGGTGCTGCTTATGTTTTTAACAGAATATGACGAAAAACAACATATGAAACATACTTTTGAAGAAGGCCGGGCATCCGGCATGGAAGAAGGCCAAGAACAGATTTTATTTTTAACACAAATACTTGTTACAAATAACAGGCTGGAAGATCTGAAAAAAGCGTCTTCAGACAAGGAATACTTAAAAAAGCTGCTGAAAGAATTTGGACTATAAGTGTTTACTTTTAAAAACAGCAAACAAAAAACAATAGAAAGCACGCTGTGTATGCCTTTTATTGTTTTTTGTTTCTCTTATGATCATTTTATTTCTTACCAAATATCTCTTTCACACATGCCAGCAGGTCTGGATAATCATAATCATTCCCTTCATGGTCGTCCAGCAAATAAGAGGTGCATCCGGCATTGTTTCCTGCGCCGACATCTCTGTAGCTGTCGCCAATCATATAGGATTTTTTTAAGTCTATATGATATTTTTCTGCTGCCTGCAACAATAGCCCTGGTTCTGGTTTGCGGCAGTTGCATTTGATCTTGTATTCCGGCCGCTCGCCCGCAAAACCTCCGTTTGGGTGGTGCGGACAGTAAAATCGGTCGTCGATATAGGCGCCGCCTTCTCCTAATAAGGTTTCGATCTTGTCCATCATTCGGTCTACTTCTGCAAAGTCAGCTTCGCCCCTTGCGATCACTGGCTGGTTGGATACGATAATCGCCAGATATCCGCTGTCATTAATGATTTTGACTGCTTCCGCCACGCCCGGACACAGCTCGATTTCTTCCGCCCTCGTGATAAAGCCTTTGTGGAGATTGAGCGTCCCATCCCTGTCCAAAAAGACTGCTTTTTGTTTTTCATGCAGGTTTTTCATCCTTACCTTTCCGTTTTTCATGTCCTGCTCTACCTGCGCATAACGTTCTGGGGTGCCCATATCCTTGATATATTCCGGCGACGTATAGGCATATAGCTGCCCGAGCGGAATCAGCTTTTTTAAGATTTCGCGGTCTAAGTCTACTTTTTTTGGCTCTTTAAAATATGCAAATATGCCAGGAGATAAAATATGGATCCCGGCATTGACGCTGTTGCGGCAGTAAGTGCGTTCGTCTTCCTTTGCCAGCCACTTTGCGACCTGCCCGTCCTGGCATGAGATTACAAGCCCGCTGTCATACGGGTGGCTGTTCGGGTGTGTCAGTATCGTTGCAATACCGCCTTTTTGCTTATGATAAGCAAGCATTCTTGCAATATCAATATCAAATATAATATCTCCATTTAACAATAAAAAGTCCTCTTTGACCTGATCCTTTAGATAATACAGCGCCCCTGCTGTCCCAAGCGGCTCGCTTTCTTCGATATATTGGATGGAAACGCCGAAATTTTCCCCGGAGCCAAAATACTGCCTGATCTGCTCCCCCAGGTGTCCGATTACAAGTGTAACTTTCGTGTATCCCTGTCGTTTTAATACTTGAAGCTGGTGCTCCAAAATCGGTTTTCCCAAAACCGGCATCATCGGCTTTGGCACATCTGCGCGTACCTGCGCAATCCTTGTCCCTTTTCCGCCTGCCATAATGACTGTATGCATAGTTTTATCCTCTCTGTTTTCACGTTTTCTATTTCTTCGTTACAAGCGTAATCTTTCCGTTTTCCACTCGGAAAATATAGTCACATTCTTCGATGGTTGTCAGCCTGTGTGCTATAATAACAAGCGTCTTTCTTCCGTGCAGGCTGTTGACCGACTCCATAATCGCTGCTTCCGTCTCATTGTCAAGCGCGGAAGTCGCTTCGTCAAAAATAACCAGCTCCGGGTCTGTATAAAGCGCCCTTGCAATGCCGATCCTCTGGCGCTGTCCGCCGGAAAGCCGTACCCCGCGTTCGCCGATCTTTGTCATCAGCCCATCCGGCAGGCTGTCGATAAAGCCCTTGAGCTGGGCTTCTTCCACAGCTTTTAAGACGCGTGCATCATCAACCGCATCCTTCTGCTCGCCGAAGGCAATGTTTGCCCGGATCGTATCATCCAGCATATAGATCGTCTGCGGGATATAGCTAAGGTGTGAAAGCCATCCATAATAATCCTCGCGGATATCCTGCCCGTCTGTCAATATTTTGCCGGACTGCGGCTTTAACAGTCCGAGCAGCAGGTCTACGGCTGTCGTCTTGCCGGAGCCGGAAGCGCCGATAATGCCGACAGAAGCGCCTGCCGGAATAACCATATCCGCATCTTCTAATACCTTCGTCTCGGCGTTCGGATATGCAAAATGAATGTGCGATAGTTCAAACTGCTTTTCATAAGTCAGTTTTTTGCCGCTTTTTTCTGCTTCCCGCCGCTTTTGCTGTTCCGCTGTCTCTTCTTCCTGTTTCTGCTGCTCGTATGCCTTTGCCGCATTCAGGTTTCGGATCAGGTTGTCTAACATCGGCTCCTGGAACGCGGCTGCATTTACAGCGCCGCTGATCCTGGTCGTACTTGGCAGCAGGCGGACTGCTGCAAAGGCAAACGCCGTTAACTGCGGCATCAAGTCGTCAATACTTTTCCCCATCATCAGCAGCACCATCAAAACGGCAAGTACGGCGGATACGCTGACCGCCTCTATCAGCAGGCGCGGCAGCATTGTCACGACGCTGTTGATCTTTTCCGCATCAATCGCTTTTTTTCCATATACCGCATATTCTTCGATAAAATATTCTTCTTTGTGGCTGACCTTAACATCTTTTATCCCGTTTAAAGACTGCAGCAGCCATTTATTGGACAGGGACGTGTTTTTCATAAAACGCTGGCTTGCCCTGCGCAGCACCGGCTTGACTGCCTTGAAGATCAGCAGCATAATAAAGCCAAGCACAAGCCCGATCAGCACCGCCATAACCGGATCGATCACAAGGATAATAATAATGAGCGCAGCGCTGACGATGATTTCCGTAAAAAAATTCAGCACTGTCGTCAGTAGGTTAAAGGCATTTACAACATCCGTATTAATAATACGCATGATCTCCGCTGTTGTTGCATTCAGATAAAACTCATACGGCCGGTACATATATACCTGCAAAAGCTGGCGCTGCACCCGAAACCGGTTATTGCAGACAAACCGGTACTGCAAATAGTATTCAAAAAATAAAAACGCATTTTTCACGATATAAATAAAGATCAGCGCGCCAAGAATCAGCATCATCGCCTCGCCGCCCGTATGGATATGAAATATGTCACAAACAGCCTGCATATACCATTTATCCAGGAAATTTTTGTCCATCACAGCAGTCATAAGCGGAAATACGAGAGATACCCCGCCCATCTCCAGGACGGCGCCGACGACCATCAGTACCGCAAGGATCACTACCCGGACTTTCTGCTCATGGGTCATAATGCCGGCAAACTTCTTTACAATCCGAATCATTTCTTTTATCCTTCCTGCAACCGTTTTTCATCTTCCGCGTCCTGAATCGCATACGTAGGCACGATACGCTGCACAACCTGGCGGATATCTTCTGGCTCATTTACAACATACTCCCGCAGCTCCTCCAGCTTCTGCAAAAAATTCTCCTCATCAAACTGGATCGGCTTGCCGATATGAATAAGCTTGTTGGCTGTCTCCTGCATCCCTTCTTCTTCCATCAGCATCTCCTCATACAGCTTTTCGCCGGGGCGCAGCCCTGAAAACGTAATGCGGATATCTTCCCCTGGCTTGTGCCCGGACAGTAAAATCAGGTTTTTTGCCAGATCTAAAATCCGTACCGGCTCCCCCATATCCAGCACAAAGATCTCCCCGCCTTTTGCATAGGCACCCGCCTGCAACACCAGTGACACGGCTTCTGGTATCGTCATAAAATAGCGAATAATATCCGGATGTGTCACAGTGACCGGCCCGCCTGCGGCGATCTGCTTTTGGAACAGCGGGATCACGCTCCCATTGCTGCCGATGACATTGCCGAACCGTACTGCAACATACTCTGTCTTTGAACGGTTGTTATACGTCTGGATGATCATTTCGCAGATGCGCTTTGTTGCCCCCATAATATTCGTCGGATTGACCGCTTTGTCTGTCGAGATCATGACAAACCTGCGCGCCTTGTATTTATCCGCCGCCTGTACGACTTTCCAGGTGCCAAGGACATTGTTTTTGACTGCTTCATTCGGGCTGTCCTCCATAAGCGGGACATGCTTGTGCGCCGCTGCATGGTATACGATCTTGGGCCTGTACGTGGCAAAAATATCGTCCATGCGCTTTGTATTTCTGACAGACGCGATCAGCGTTACCAAATCCAGCTCTGGAAAGCGCTGCCGCAGCTCCTGCTGGATATCATAGGCAGAATTTTCATAAATATCCACAATCAAAAGCTGTCTTGGGCTGTGCGATGCGATCTGGCGGCACAGCTCGCTGCCGATAGAACCGCCGCCGCCCGTTACCATAACGACCTGGCCGGATACATACCCCATAATAGAATCCAGGTCTACCTGCACCGGGTCACGCCCAAGCAGGTCGTTGACATCGACATCTTTTAATTTTGTCACGCTGACATCGCCGTTGACAAGCTGGTACATGCCAGGCAGGCGCTTTAACTCACAGCCGGTTTCCTTGCAGATCTCCACCAGCTCTTTCATTTTTTTCGGCGGGCATGACGGTATGGCAATCATGATCTCATTGACATGCAGGATCTCCACCAGCTCCGGGATCATATGGCGGCCGCCGTATACTTTGATCCCGTGGATAAAGCTGCCTTTTTTCATCATATCGTCGTCCACCGCGCCTACGATATTCATATGGATATATTTGCTGTCCACGATTTCCTTAATCAGCAGGTTCGCCGCACTTCCGGCGCCTACGATCAACACATTTTTGCGTTCCTGTTTCTGCCCCGCCATACTTGTCCTTATCATGCGCAGCGTCCGGTAAAAATATCGCCCGCATATGGTAAACAGCATTAAAAACAGCCCGTAAAATACATAAAAGCTGCGCGGCATCGGATACGTATCGCTGCCATGCAGCACATGCACATAGACGGTCAGCACGACGTCATCCACAAAGCACGCACTGCAAATATACATCAGCTCCGTCGAGCCCGCATACGTCCACAGGCTGGAATACAGGCGAAATACCGTAAAGCTGACAACTGTTATCAGAGAAGCGATCCACATAATCTGCACACACATATTCAGGTAATCCTGCGGAATCCAGTCCAAATGAAAATCAAACCTTGCCAGCAATGCCAGCAGGCAGGTAAGCACGACGACACATATATCATAACATACGAGAAAAAACCTGCGTATCCACAACTCCATATTTTTCATTTGTCTCTCCTTGTCTGTTCCTGTTCACCCTGCGGCGCTATCGGCATAGAATCCTTCAAATTCAACTGTCCGCACGCCCGCCTTCGGTAATCAGAATGCTCTCCTTAAGGCTGTGAATGCGGTAATTTCCTTTTGGATATTCGCTTAAAGACATCTCATAGCTAAAGCTGCCGAACGCCTTGCCTGCCAGCCTTCCGAACCGTCCCGGCAGCACTGACGCAAGGCGCACGCATGGAACGAGCGCTTTGAGCAGCCTGACCTTTTTCCCATGCGCCTGCGCAATCATGCACACAATGCCTGCCGTATCGGCATAGCCTGCATCCTGTGGAAAAAACACGCCCGTTTCTTCGTTTTCGATCATCAGGCGTACAAATTCACACAAATGGTCAATATACAGCACTGACCGTTCATTTTTCACCTGTGGGAATATCGGGGTAATTGCCGCAAGCTTTGCCAATACCGGGTAATTCCCTTTGCTGCCGGCACCATAAATCATCGGCGGGCGCAGGACGCACACTTTAAAGCCTGCTGTTTCCATCTCTCTGAGCGCTTTGTCCGCCTGCCATTTGCTGTTGCCGTAAAAATTGGCAGGCTGCGGCCTTGTCATTGCCGTAATCCGCCGGCGTTCCTCAAACGGGCTGACGCTCTCTCCGTAAACAATGATGCTGCTCATATAAATAAACTGCCCGACGCCGGCGCTTTTTGCTTTTTTTGCCGTCTCCAGCGCAAGGTCACGGTTCACCTCATAGTATAGCTGTTTTTGCTCATTTGATACGCTTCCAGTATCTGCATGGGCAATGCCCGCTACATGAAACACGGTGTCATAGCCTGAAAAATCATGCATTTTCCACTGATCCCCATGCATATCCAGCTCTTCCACCTGATAGCTGCCGCCAAACGCAGACAGCCATTCCTTCACCGCCGTCCCGATATAGCTGCCGGCTCCGGTAATCAGCACTTTTTTTTGCCCGCCTGACAGGCTGTCCTTTACCTGGGCGTATACAGCCTGTGCCGCAGCCGCCCCTCCGGCTGGCTGCGCATTCTCCTTTTTTTCCATTTCCATCGTGCCTGTGCCGCCTTCCACAACGCCCTTATGCCCGGCGACTGCAAATGCCGTACCGACGATACAGCGAAGATCCATCCATAAGCCAAACTTTTTGACGTATTCCCCATCCAGCTTTGCCTTGACCGGGATTTCCAGCTCGTCCCTGCCGTTGATCTGCGCCCAGCCGGTCAGCCCCGGCATCACATCGTTGGCGCCGTATTTCTTACGCTCCGCCACAAGGTCATATTGGTTCCACAGCGCCGGCCTTGGGCCTACGATGCTCATTTCGCCGCGCAGGATATTAAAAAGCTGCGGCAGCTCGTCAAGGCTGTATTTCCGTAAAAAAGCGCCTGTCCTGGTCACCATCGCATCCGGGTTTTTCAAAAGATGCGTCGGCATATCTTTCGGCGTATCCGCATACATTGTGCGGAATTTATAGATTTCAAAATGGCTGTTATGTATGCCAACGCGTGTCTGGCGGAAAATCACCGGGCCTTTGGAATCGAGTTTAATCGCAATACTAATCCCAAGCAGCAGCGGGGACAAGAAAAATACCGCGGCGCCTGACAGTACCAGGTCTGCGGTACGCTTGCACTTTAAATAGCAGCCATTTTCCTGCTGCAAGCTTGTACGCTGCCGTTTTCTTTGCCGTTCCTTATTTTGCAAATTTTTATTTTGCAGATTTTTACTTTGCAGATTTTTGCTTTGCAGATTTTTATTTTGCAGCTTTTTGTTTTTCAGCTTTCTCTTTTGCAGTTTTTTGTTTTGCTGATGCTTTCTTTTCAGAAATTTTGCTTTTTGCTGCCGCAGCTTTTTATAAGCAGCCGCATACTGATTCGCTGCCCTTTTTTCCTTATTCTTTCCCATCCTTTTATGATCCGTTTTTGCAGTTTCTTTTTTATTTTCAGCTTCAACATTTCTATGTACAGCCATATGCAAAATCCTCCCTATCTCATCCGAATTGCTGTCCTTAACTTGCTGCTCCCAAAGCAGTACGGCTTGTTCCCATGGCGCATCCGGTTTCCTGAAAAAAATGTGCTTTTTCCAAAACACCCTATTATTCTATCATATTACGGAAAGGTTGCAAATATGTATCTTGGAATTGTGTTCAGAAATTGCGGTAAGAAATGACGTTTATTTTGTGAATATTTTCCCCAGGCAGGCAAAGCGCATGGATTGCCTGCCTGGAGTATTGTTATGACAGCTTTGTGAGCCCCTTCAAATCAAAATATACCCGGCTGCTGACTACCTCATCCATTGCCTGGATCTGGGCTTTTGCCTGGTCAGCCTGGTCATGGTGCGTAACGATAATACACACTTCCTTCGCCCCCTCGTATTTCCTCCGGCGTAGCAGCGGCACCTTATGCCACTCTTCCGCATATGGAATCCTCTTTTGTATCATAGCGTTCATTACTTTTGATTTGACCCCTGCATCTGCGACAGCGCATAATGCAATATCTCGTTCTGCCCTCATATTGAATTAATGCCCCCTAATTAAATCCTACAACTTTCTGCGCAATCTTGTATGCCGCAATCGAAATCCTCCTCCCGCTCCTTCCTGGAAGGTTCATCGTGTTGCCCATAATGCCGTTGCGCAGGCGGTGGAACAGGCGCAGGTCCGCCTGTTTGATATAGCGCCACAATTCCCTCTTTTTTTCCAGATTTTCCTTCGTGCCTGACCGTATCAGCAACACGGTCGAAATCACAGTGATGATCTCCAGATAGTTAAACATATATTTCCGCTGCTTTTTATTCGGTATTTTCCACAGGTCGTACGCATCAATCATCATCTTGTTTACTTTGATCTGCTGGTCGATACGCCCGATCATCACGGTTTCGTTTACGGACTGGTCACCGCGCCCGATAAAATAGCGGTAAAAATCCACATCCAGATAATACATCGTCTTTACATACGGAAGCGGGATATAGACATACAGGTTGTCCACATAAAACGTATGCGCCGGCAGCTTTAACCCGCAGTCCCTAAGCAGCTTCGTCCGGTAAATAACCGAATGCATCAAAAGATACTGCCCTTTGCGCATCCAGCGCACGTCGCTCCACGTAAAAATCTTGTCCTGGACAAGCGCAGACGTATATTTCATCACCTTTTTATGCTTTGCGCCTTCCTTTTCATAGACAAAATTAGAGATCAGCATATCCAGCGCCTGGTCGGAACCGACGATCTCCCGCAGCGTATCCAAGATTTTTTCATATGCCTGCGCATCTACCCAGTCGTCACTGTCAACGACTTTGAAAAACAATCCGCTTGCATTCGCAATCCCAGCATTGACGGCCTCCCCATGCCCGCCGTTTTCCTGGTGGATGGCTTTTACGATCGTTGGGTATCTTTTTTCATAAGCATCCGCAATCTCCGGCGTCATATCCTTAGACCCATCGTCCACGACCAGGATCTCCACGTCTTCCCCTCCCGGAAGCAGCGAATCGATACAGCGTTCCATATAATCCTGCGAGTTATAACATGGTATTGCGATTGATAATAACTTCATTTCACTCTCCTTTAGCAGCCAAGCAGCACATCTGCCAGATCCAGCGCCTTTTTTACCATGGCATCCATATTATAGTACTGATATTCCGCCAGCCTGCCGAGCAGATACATATTTTTGTGCTGCTGTGCCAGTTGTTTGTATTTTTCATATAATGCCTGATTTTGGGGATTCATAATCGCATAATAAGGGATTTCCCCCTCTAAGCCAGTATAGGCAAACGGGTATTCCCTGATAATCGTCGTACCGTCTGCGTCCTTCTGCCTTGTCAGATGCTTAAACTCTGTAATACGGGTAAACTCCTCGCTGACCGTATAATTGACGACGCTGTGCCCCTGGAAATCATCCTTTGCAAAATGCTCAAATGCAAATCGCAGCGACCGGTACGGCAGCCTGCCGTATTTGCAGCCATACAGCTCATCCAGCGCCCCGGTATAGACCACGCTGCCGTCAAACCGCTTCCCGTCAAAACGGATCTCCTCTTCTCCAAATTCCAGACGGGTTTTCGCGTCTGTACCGATCTCGACTGTAATCCCCTCACAGTCCAGCATACGTGCAAACATCCCCGTAAAGCCATCGCTCGGCACACCCTGGTATTTATCCTGGAAGTAGCGGTTGTCATAGGAAATCAGCACCGGCACCCTGCCGGTGACCTGCGGGCTTATTTCTTCCGGTGTCTGCCCCCACTGCTTCATCGTATATTTCAAAAAAATATTTTCATAAACGTACTGTGCGATTGCCTGAACCTGCGCATCCGGGTTTTCCCTAAGCTTCATAATCGGCACCCTACTGCCGTACCCGTACGCGTCCACCAGCTTTTGTTCCAGCGCGTCCGCCTGCTCTTTTTCAAATGCCATATGCAGGGTATTCAAATTAAACGGAACCGGCATCAGCCTGCCATTTATATTTGCAACGACCTGATGCCCGTTTTCATACAGCGTCCACTGCGTAAACCGGGACAGCCAGTCAAATACCTCCTCCATATTTGTATGAAAAATATGCGGCCCATATTCATGTACCAGAATCCCGTATTCATCCCGCCTGTCATAGCAGTTGCCGCCAATATGCTCCCGCTTCTCCAAAACAAGCACCCTGCGGCGTCCTTTTTCTGCGAGCTGCCTTGCTACGACGCTTCCCGCAATGCCGGCGCCGATTACAATACTATCGTACATAGCTTCCTCCCAGTCTTTTCTTAATATTTTTTCGCTCAAACATGATTATACACATTTTTTCGCAAAATTCCAATCATTTTTATGGGATCTGGAAAGATATATAAAAGTTCACATTTTATTTACAATATCCTCATTTCTTTCACACACGGATTTCACAAATACCCTTTATGATAAATACAGTTGATACAAAACATCAATTACTAATTAATAATCATTTTCATATTTTAAACGCGCTCTTGCAGCGATGCAAAGAATGCGTTACCCTGCCAGATATGGCAGGGTTCCTCCCAAAGCTAATTACTTATTTTCTTTTTCATATAAAGCCGGTGTCCCCTAACACCGGCTTCCCCTTATTTCAGATCCCTTTTTTGCGGATTCCCAAATGGATATCCATATATTTTGTATAGCGCGCAAAAGCGGACGGAATCGCGTATTTTTCTTCGGATACGCGGGATTCTGCAAATACATAGCCTGCTTTTTTCAGCACCGGGTCGTCTAGCTGCGCCACCCGCACCATATAGCCTGTCATCCGCCACTCGATATGGGAAAAAATATGCTTTGCCTGTTCCAGCGGTTCGATCTTTAGCGGAAGCAGCTCCATGCCCTCGACATACTGCACCACCTCTTCCCTTGTCAGATGCCCTTCCAGGTTTGGAAATTCATACATGCCTGCCAAAAGCCCCTTTTTCGGACGGCGGTGCAGCAGTACTTTTTCCCCGTCGCGGATCACAAGCACGGTTCTTTCTTCTATTTTCCTGGGCTTTTGCCTGCCTTTATGCGGCAGCCCATGGTAGCTGTTATGCGCATACGCCAGGCATAACGGCTGCCATGGGCATTCTGTACACTTTGGCTCCCCGTTTGGCACACAGACTGTCGCTCCAAGCTCCATCATCGCCTGTGTCAGCATAGCCGCACTGTCTTTCGGGATGACAGGCAGCAGCCGCCGCTCCGCCTCCGCTTTCACAGACTGCTTCATAATATCAGAATCGTCCTCCGAAACCCGCATCAAGATCCGCAGCACATTTCCGTCTACTGCCGGAACCGGAATGCCGTACGCAATCGAAGCGATCGCGCCTGCCGTATAATTGCCGATCCCTTTGAGCTTTCGCAGCGCTTCGTAGTCCGCTGGCAGCACGCCGCCGTATTCTTCCATAACGGTACGCGCCGCAGCCTGCATATTCCTTACACGGTTGTAATAGCCAAGCCCTTCCCACAATTTTAACAGCCGCTCCTCAGGGCACTGCGCCAAAGAAGCGGCATCCGGCAATGCATTTACAAAGCGTTCAAAATAGGGCTTTACCGCTTCTACGCGCGTCTGCTGGAGCATAATCTCGGATACCCACACCCGGTACGGCGAGGCGTCTTCCCTCCACGGCAAAACCCTTGCATGATGGGGATACCATTCCAGCAAGGGCTGTATTAATTGTCTGATAGGATAATCTTTCAGCATGTAAACTCCTTGATTTTATCTGCGTATGCCTGTCACTCCTTTGGAAGACTGGCTTTTTACCAGTACTTTGTTCTGCTGCAGCGCATATTTTATTACATAATAATACGTTGCGCCGCTTTTTGCAGACGTATCCTGATAGCTTGTTTTCTGCATATTTGTAATCGTTTTGATCCGCTTATAGGCGCCGCCTTTTTCCTTGCGGTAAATATAGACGCGGTTCGCCCTTATATATTTTTTCCAGCTTATCGTATTTCCTTTTGCACTGCATTGAATCGTCGTTTCCGGCTTCTTTGCCTTGACAAACAGCATTTGCCTGAGCAGGTCCTGCGTCTGGTCACCGACAATCCCGTCTGCTGTGATGCCGCATTTTTTCTGGAACGCGGTTACCAGCTTTGTCATTGCTTTCGTCCATCCCCCGTCTACGGTCACATCTGCACCGTCCAGGGAAATCAGGGTTGCCTGCAGCCACTGTACATGCTGTTTTTTCATCTTTTTTTCTGCATACAGCGCGCCTGTCGGCTTTGGATAGTCCGCAGGGTCTGTCGAATACACAGTGACCGGGATGGTAAGCTCTGCCGCGGCATAGGTGTCTGTCTCCCTCTGCTTTACGACCACCTGAGCGCTGCCTGCGCCTGTAATTTTTACCATGCCCGTGCTGTCAACCGTAAGTACTGCGCTTTCAGACGAACGGTACGTAAGCGGTTCCTCTGTGTGGCTGCTTGTTACCTCAAGCTGAAACCCTTTGCTCGTATCATTGACTGCATAGCTTGCTTTGGACGACTCTAACACCGTCTCCTCCAGCGTTTTTTTCACCGGCTCCTCCGGCTCCTGCACAGGAGGCAGCGGATCTGGCTCTGTCAGGCCCGGCTCTTGCGTATCTGTATTCGGATCCTTGATCGTGATGTTAGGGTCTGTAACAGACGGATTCTGCGGGATATCCGGCTGCGGCACAGACGTGCCCGGGTCCTGCACCGTAGTCCCTTTAAAAACAGCTTTGATCAGCGCGACAATCGTATCCTTGCCCGCATAGCCGTCAACCTCCAGCTTGTTTGCGGCCTGGTAGGCTGTTACAGACGCCTTTGTCGCATCGTCATATGTATTTGTCACAGCAAGCTGCGCGTTCATGCATGTATTTAACGCACGCTGTACCCATGCCGTGCCCAAATCCCTTGCAGACACATAGTCGTACGGAATATACGAATCTGACGCGCCGCAGTAGCTCCAGCCAAGCCCTGCCGCATATTTGTAGGTCTCAAACCGCCTGCTTGTATACGCGCCCATGACCGAATCGCAGATTGCCGCTTCGTGCAGCTCATTGAGCGTCACCGCCTCGTAGCTGCCGGCATACCTGGATGCGGACGCTGCCACACGCCCGGAAGCGCCGGAGCCGCCCTGGTTTGCAAGGTCAGCAAAATAAACAAGCGCAGGCTCGTTCGTTATGCCAAGCCGCAGCCCCTGGTTTATGTAATCTGTAATATCCGTAACGGCAAGCACATCCTGCGCCGCCTTGCTTTCATCGGTAGCCAGCAGATTTTTGACTGCCGCAGCTTCTTTTGCTGACAGCTTTCTTGTGCTCCATTTTGTCGTATCCTTTGTAGACACAACCTCTGCATACAAAGTGTCTCCTAACAGCTCCTGCGCCTGCGTTTCATTTGCCTGCACAATCGTCTGCAACAGGGAAAGCGCCCTCCATCCGTGCCATTGCAGCTTGCCTATGGATACTGCCCCGTTATCATTTGCGTTTACAGAATTGTAGCTGCCCTCATTATGGTACAGGATCTGCGCCGCAGCCGATACGACCGCATCCACATTTACCTGCGCTGCCTGTACAGAGCGTGAAGGAAAAAGCAGAACTGCAACAAGCACTCCAAACACTGCTGCCTGCCTCCACCTTTTCATCTGGTTTTCGTTTCTCATATCCTGTTCGTTCCTTCCTGCATTTCATATTTGATCCTTACATTTTATGCCCCATGCAATATAATACGCAAGTATCCCAAAAAATACCGGTATCTTCACGTATTTTTATTGACATATCTTTCACAAAGTTATAAATTAGAAGTATGAAGCAATCTTAATTACATAATTCTAGGAGGAAACAAACAATGAACAACTTAACACTTGAGGTTGAAAATCAAATCGCGGTTCTCACAATCACAAGGCCGGCAGCATTAAACGCCTTAAACAGCGAGACACTGGACGAATTGAACACTGTCCTGACAGAAATCGAAGCAAGAGATGATATTAAAGTCGTAATTTTAACCGGCGGCGCTGACAAAAAGGGCAATGCGTTCAAATCCTTCGTAGCAGGCGCTGATATCGCTGAGATGGTAAACTTTACCGCTGCTGAGGCACGTGCTTTCGGTATGCGCGCTTCCGCCCCGTTCTTCAAATTACAAAATATGCGCCAGGTAACGATCGCTGCTGTCAACGGCTTCGCTCTTGGCGGCGGATGTGAGATCTGCATGGCATGTGATATCCGCATCGCTTCTGACAACGCAACCTTCGCACAGCCGGAATGCGGCCTTGGCATCATCCCTGGCTTCGGCGGCACACAGCGCCTTGCGCGCCTTGTCGGCATGGGCCGCGCAAAGGAAATGATTTTCACCTGCGACAGCATCAACGCAGAGGAAGCATACCGTATCGGCCTTGTAAACAAAGTCGTTTCTACAGAAGAATTAATGCCGACCGCAAAGGCTATGGCTGCAAAGATCGCATCCAAGGCAAGCTATGCTGTATCGATTGCAAAAGCTGCGATTAATAACGGCTATGATATGGATATCAAAAATGCTGTTGAGATGGAAGCAAACCTCTTTGGCGTTACATGCTCTACGCATGACAAGCAGGAAGGCATGACTGCATTTTTAGAAAAACGCAAAGCTGACCTGACAGACTTCTAATTTTATGTAATCTTTGTGCCGGGCACGTAAAAAGAAGGGGCGCTTCCATGCCTCTTCTTTTTGCACATGGCAGCCAAAGCCCGCAGCAGTTGCTTTCATCTGTCTGGCTGCCATATCATTCAGACTGTTTTCTTATTTAAAAAGATGCTCGCAATGCCGCACAAAATCCCTCCGATCACAAGCGGCACCCCTGCTGCCATTTGCGGCACCCGAAACATCCACAGTACGATACATACAAGCACCGCCCCTGCCATAATGCCGCCGCAGGCTTTGCCGATGCGCCTCGCATTCGCCCTGCCTTCTTCTGAGGCATCCCACGCATTTTCCGCATTATATTTCTCCACATGATATTTCGACGCCAGCAGGGCTGTATGTACAATGAGCATCACGCCGGCAGACGCCATTGCAAGAAAAATAAATCCGCCGTACGCGTCCAGGCGCTCCTCATCCGTATTCCATACTGTATAGAGCGAGCTTATTACAATCAGCGAACAGATCAAAATACCAATCGCTGTAATCATACGTGAAACATACTTTTGGTGAAAGCGTTCTTTTTCCTCTTCGGTATAAAACGGCTCAATATAGGGATGCTTTTCGCGGAAATGCGACGCATTCATCCCGACCTGCACCCATAAAAGCGTCCCAAGCAGGGCGCCAACCAGAAAAAGCACGGCGCTTTCTCCAAAAAAGGACGGATTTATATATTCCCCTACAAGCTGCGCTGCAAAGCTCATAATACAAATGCCTGTCGCAGCAGCCGCTTTTTTTGCCACCCAGTTTCCATGCCGGTCATAAAGCTGCGACTCTTTCTGGGTATCCAGGCTTAAGTTCCCCTTCAGCAGCCCATCCATCGTACAGCCGAACAGCTCCGTCAACTGTACCAGTTTCTCCAGCTCCGGCATACTCGCTCCAGATTCCCACTTTGAAATCGTCTGCCTGGACACCTCCATCCGCTCCGCAAGCTGCTCCTGCGTCATGCCGTCTTTTTCACGCAGTACCCTCAGATTTTCTGTAAAATTCATAGCTCCTCTCTTTCCCATCGTACCTGCCAGCCCAGTCCGCAAAAGCTCTTGCTGCGTGCCGGCAGTTGATGTATCTGTATTACTTGTTTTCGTGTATATCATACTGTTGCATGATGTAAATTGCTATCAACTTTGTGTTGCTTTTACAGATTTTCATGTAAACTTGCGGTTGCATTGCCAAAAAATAAGCGAAGAGCCTTACCATCCCTCCGCTTAAAAAATTTCCATTAAAATTTCTGCTGCTATTTCTATAGCTTCTGCAAAACCTCCCGTACATCTTTGCTACAGCTTCTGCAAAACCTCCAGCGCATCTTTTTGCAGCACACAAGTCCCATGTTCGGCGAGGTATGCCGCTTTATGCATATCTGAGGAAGCGTTTTTCATAAATTCCACTGAAGCGCTGATCACCCTGCAAATCTCTTTGTCGCCCAGGCCATTGCGTTCAATCAGCAGGTAGTAGCTGGATACCTGATGCTCCTTGATCCGATAGACGCTGCTGACTACCGGCTCCTCCAGTACGATGGATTTTGCATAAGAGATAATCTGGTCCATATCCTGAAATTCTAATATGTACAGCCGCTTGTCGCAGCCTTCTACCAAGGTGTCCCGATCCTGCTGTTCCGGTTCTTCTTCTGCATTTTCCCCGATGCGGTTTCCCATGTTTGAAAGACTGTCCACCGCCGATTTTAAATTCTGTAAAATATTCAAAATATTACTGTCCGGCCGTTCGGAAAATGTCAGTGCCAGCAAATGCTCCGGCAATACTGCGACCTGTACAGATAATGGACCTCCCTGTACTTTAAATCCAACTTCTTCTTCTGCCATTGATACGATTTTTCGTAAAAATTCCTCGGTCTTTCCATCGTTCTGCAAAAAATCATCCATTTGCAGCCCATTTTCAATCAATTCCGTCTCCGATACGATGCAGCGTACCGTATCCATGTTAATCCTTTTAAATCTCATTCTCTCCCACCCTTGCGTATGACGCATTCTCTAATTGCACAGCACAGGCGTCCATTATTTTCCCATGCTGCTTTGTTCTCCCCTATAGTATACACCACTTATTCCTGATTGTCTATTGGATTCTGCTGCCATAGCAATAAGTAATGAAATAAATGACAGAAGCAAAGATCACAATGACTGGCCCGGTGGCAGCATTGACAAAATACGACACGATCAGGCCAAATACGCCGGAAAACATTGAAAACAGAATAGAAAAAAAATGGTACTCGCGCAAATTCTGCGAAATATTCCTGCTGGCGGCTGCCGGCAAAATCAAAAGCGCGTTAATAATCAAAATCCCGACCCACCGGATCGATACTGTCACAATCAGCGCCGTAAGCACCGCAAACAGGTTTTCCATCAGCCTGACCGGAATACGCCGGCTTTTTGCCAGTGTACGGTGGATGCTCGCCGCATGGAGCCTGTTATAGCAGCACCCCCAAAAGACAAGCGTTGCCGCAAGGATTGCTGCCAGATAGAAAATCTCGCTGTGCGAAATGCTTAAAATATCCCCAACAAGCAGGCTGGAATATTGGCTGAAATTGCCGCCCTTTGACAAAATCGCCAGTCCGACTGCGATGCTGAAGCTGGAAAATACGGAAATGACGGTATCATTTGCAGCCATACCCCTGCCTGCGAGCAGATTCAACAACAGCGCAAATGCCACTGCGAACAGAAGCATCGATAGATTGGTATCCGCTAATCCAAACACAACGCCGAGCGCGATTCCCGTTAAGGCAGAATGCCCGAGCGCATCGGAAAAGAACGCCATCTTGCGTTCTACAATCATCGTCCCAAGTATCCCAAATAACGGCGTAATCAGCAAAACCGCCGCAAAGGCATGTTTCATAAACCCATACTGCATCCATTCGGTAAAAAACATCGTCATACACGCACCTCCGTCTCTGTGAAAACCTGCCTGAATTCCCGGCTGCGGTATACATCCTTCACCGTTCCCTGCTTTAACACCGTCTTATCTAATAATACGACCCAGTCCGCATACTTTGCCACATAATCCAGGTCATGGGAAATCAGTATCACCGCCAGGTCAAAATTCCGTTTCAGGTAATCCATCAGCCCGTAAAAAAGCTCCATGCCGTTTTGGTCGATGCCGGATACCGGCTCGTCTAAGAGCAGCAGGTTCGGCTCATCCATCACCGCAAGTGTCAGCAGCACCCGCTGCAGCTCGCCGCCGGAAAGGTTGCATACCTGCTTGTCGATAAAGGAATCTGCTTCAAACAGTTTTAAGCTTTCTTTGATTTTGGCGTATGTGCTGCGCCTTTTGTGCAGGCATACCGGAAAGCGGGACTGAAAGCCTGCAATCAGGTCATAGACGCTGACCGGCGTATGCTTTTCCATATTCACGCCTTGCGGCACATACCCGATTTTCAGTTTTTGCAGCCTGCCGTCCTCGCGATCTTTAAACTCAATGCTGCCCGTATAGGGCAGGTCTCCAAGCATCGCCCTGACCAGTGTGGATTTTCCCGCCCCGTTTTTTCCTACGACAGCATTCAGCGTACCGCAGTGAATATGGAGGTTGATGTCTGTCAGTATTTCCTGTGTGCCGATTGTGACGCCAAGATGGTTGACCTTGATACAGTGCAGCCCGCACGGCTGTATAATTTTACGCATATCTGATTCTCCTGCTTTATGCCCGATTCCCTATGATCATTCGCCTGGCTTATGCCCAATTTCTACTGTCCCAGCATACGCATCTGATTTATATTTTCCTCCATCGCATCCAAATAGCTGTCCGCACTGTAATCCCCGCGCACACAAGTATCCAGATAGATGGCATGCACGTCTGCTTCCCGTTTTACCGTCTCGCACATCTGCCTGCCATACAGCTCTTCGGCAAGGATTGCCTCCGCCCCATGCTCACGGATCTGGCGCAGTACCTCAGCCGTCTCTCCGGCGCTGGCCTGGCGCTCCTCGTCCAGGTCCATGCCGCCGGACACCACAAGCCCGTAATCCTTTGCGACATAAGCAAATGCTTCATGAAAAAGAAGTACTTTGCGTCCCTGACAGGCTTTTGCAGCCTCCTGCTGCTTTTGATGCAGCGCCTCCAGCTTTGCCAGGTAATCCGCGCTGTTTTTCTGATAAGCAACCGCATTCGCTGGGTCAAGCTCCGCCAAGGCGCCTGCAATCGTACGCACCTGTGCCATATAGCCCGCAATACTCATCCAGGCGTGCGCATTCTCCGCAAGCAAATCCAGATCCTCACAGGCATTGATCACCGCAAGACGCGGGTACTGCTTTGTGACATCTGCTAAAAAATGCTCAATCCCTCCGCCGTTTATCAAAAAAACATCCGCCCCGGAAAGTTTTTTCATATCCTCGGTTGTAAGCTGGTAATCATGCAGACAGCCCGTCTGCGGCTCGCTTAAGTTTTGCAGCGTTACGCCGCCGCAGTCCCCGATAATATTCAAAGCAGCTATATACATCGGATAAAAAGATGCCACGACCGAACATCCATGCCCTGTATCCTCCTGATTTTTTCCGTCCGCAGGATCGAAAGAATGCTGGTGCCCGGCGTGGGAATGTCCGGCATCCGCGCCTTCTCCTTCTGCATTGAAACGGACATAGAAGTTGGTCAGGACGATACTCGCAGACATCAGCGCAAGCAGCATCACTGCTACAAACAAATATTTGTTTTTCACGTTTATTTTTGCTCCTTTTGGGGTTCTTCCCAGCCTACCAGCGCATCCATCGCCTGCCAAATCTCATCCCTGCCCTGCTTTGTCACAGCGGAAAACGGGATCAAGAGGTCTTCGCCCTTTAGCCCCAGCCCTTCGCGCACCTCCTGGATAGATTTCTGCACCTGGCTGCGTTTTAATTTGTCCAGCTTTGTAGCAATAATGATCGGGCGGAACCCCTGGTAAACGATCCATTCATACATCGTCTTATCATTGGCAGACGGCTTGTGGCGGATATCGACAAGCAGGAATACGGCTTTTAGCTGTCTGGACTTATGCAGGTAATTTTCTATCATTTTCCCCCATTTGACACGCTCAGATTGGGGCGCTTTCGCAAAGCCGTAGCCTGGAAGGTCAACCAAATACATAGCATCGTTGATATTATAAAAATTGATTGTCTGCGTTTTTCCCGGCTGTGAAGACGTACGCGCTAAAGCCTTGCGGTTCATCAGGGCATTGATGAGGGATGACTTGCCTACATTTGATTTTCCGGCAAACGCAATCTCCGCAAGCGCATTGTCCGGGATTTTGCTCGTAATGCCGCAGACTGTTTCCAGCTCTACATTTCTGATTTTCATATACGTTCTCCTCTCATCCACCCCTGCCATACCTGTATATGCGCAGGGGCAAAATCACCTGTTTTACGCCCCGCGCACAAGCGCAGCGTCTAACACTTCTCTCATCTGCTCTGTCAAAAGAATTTTCATCCCTTTTGTAATCTCGCCGTCGATCTCCGTCAAATCCTTTTCATTTTTCTTTGGGATACAGACCGTACGTATCCCGGCATTTTTTGCCGCCAGCAGCTTTTCCTTCAAGCCCCCGATCGGCAGTATCCTGCCGCGCAGCGTTATCTCTCCGGTCATCGCCACGTTTGCGCGCACCGGTATTTTTGTCACAGCAGACAACAGTGCAACCGCCATCGTGATCCCGGCAGACGGGCCGTCCTTCGGCGTAGCCCCTTCCGGGATATGGATGTGGAAATCGTTCTTTGTAAAATAATCGTCCTTGATATGGTACTCCTCGCTGAGCGCACGCACACAGCTAAGCGCTGCCATCGCCGATTCCTTCATTACATCCCCCAGCTTTCCGGTCAGCTTCATCTCGCCCTTGCCCGGCATACAGTTGACCTCGACCTCCAGCGTAACGCCGCCGACGCTCGTCCAGGCAAGCCCCCTGACGATCCCAACCTCGTCCTTTTCATTGACCGATTCCGGCGTATAACGCACGATCCCCAGGTACTTTTCCAGATTGCTGCCAGTCACACGCACACTCTCACGCTCTTTTTCATAAATCGTCCGCGCCGCCTTGCGGCAGACTGCGCCGATCTTGCGCTCCAGGCTGCGAACGCCCGCCTCCTTTGTATAGCCGTTGATCATTTTTGCAAGCGCTTTGTCACTGATTGTGAGCTGGTCTTTTTTCAGCCCGTTTTTCTTCATCTGCTTTGCCACCAGATGCTCTTTGGCAATGTGCAGCTTTTCATTTTCCGTATAGCTGGACACTTCGATCAATTCCATACGGTCTAAAAGCGGCCTTGGAATATTGCCGGCATCGTTTGCGGTCGCAATAAACAGCACTTCGGACAAATCGACCGGCACTTCTACATAATGGTCGATAAACCGGCTGTTCTGCTCGCTGTCCAATACTTCCAGAAGCGCTGATGCCGGGTCTCCTTTAAAATCATTTCCCAGCTTGTCGATCTCATCCAGCAGCATCAGCGGATTGTTCACGCCTGCGCTTTTCAAGCCGGTGATAATCCGCCCAGGCATCGCGCCTACATAGGTTTTCCTGTGGCCGCGTATCTCCGCTTCATCCCGGACGCCGCCCAGGCAGATCCTGACATATTTTTTATCGAGCGCCGATGCGACCGACCTTGCAATGCTTGTCTTGCCGGTTCCCGGAGGGCCCACCAGGCAGATGATCGGGCTGTCGCCCTTGCTTGTCAGGTTGCGCACAGCCAAAAATTCCAGCACACGCTCCTTGACCTTTTCCATGCCATAGTGGTCTTCATTTAAAATCCGCTCCGCATTTTTTATATCTTTGTTGTCTTTGGAGCTTTTCTTCCACGGAAGCTCCAGCAGCGTTTCAATATAGCCGCGGATCACGGCGCTTTCCGATGAACTAACCGGAAGGTTCTGGAAACGGCTGATCTCTTCCTTTAATTTATCTTTAATATCCTCGCCTGCCTTTAGCTTTTCCGCCTTTGCCCGGAATTTTTCAATATCCGTATCCGTATTTGCCTCGCCGAGCTCCTGGCGGATCAAATGAAGCTGTTCCCGTAAAATATATTCCCGCTGGTTTTTATCGACCGCGCTTTTGAGCTTTTTCTGGAAATCATTGCGGATTGCAATGACCTCCAGCTCATTCAGCAGGATTCCCATAAAAACCTCATACCGCTGCATCAGGTTCACGGCTGACAAAATGCGCTGCTTATATTCATAATGCAGCGGCAGGTTGTTTGCCGCCAGGTCAATCATTGTCTCGACCTGCCTTGCCTCCTCGACCTGCTTTAAAAAATCCCGCCCGGTACGCGGATTGAGCTGGCAGTACTGGTAGATCGTCTCCCTCATGCTCATCAGCATCGCATCCATTGCCTGCGGCATAATCTCGCCCAGAGCTTCTTCGTCATAGCGAAGCACCTGTACCATATAATAATCTGTACGGGCTACAATTTCCTGCAAGCCGGCACGTTCGATGCCTTCTACCAACACACGCACAATATTATTCGGCATTTTAATCAACTGCTTGATCTGTGCAATCACGCCGACTTCATACATATCCTCCTGATCCGGCTCATCCACATCGTTGTTTTTCAATGTGACCAAAAATATTTGTTCATCCTTTTGCATCGCCTCTTCCACCGCACGTACAGAAACCTGCTTGCTGATATCAAAATGGATGACCATGCCAGGAAGGATCACCATCCCGCGGAGGGAAACCGCAGGCATTACCTTTAGAATTTCACACATATTGTCTCCTCGATTTTCCAACAAAAAAGGAGACCCTCAGAGCATGTTGAAACATCCTTTCCACAAATATACACCCCTGCCATCTGCTCATGAGTAACGTACACCTTATGAAAACTATTTTTCACACACTATTATGGCTCTCCTACTGCTAAAAACATATACGAATTGGCATATCCTTCCTATATGCTTTTATCACGCTGTGCTTTAAGCGCTCTTATATTCGATCAGCGGCTCTCCGGTCTTATCCACCGCGTCCCTTGTGATCGTACATTTACGGATCATATCGTCTGACGGGATACGGTACATCAGATCCATCAGCGTACTTTCCATAATCGCACGCAGCCCGCGCGCGCCAGTCTTGCGCTCTAACGATTTGTCCGCGATAGCCTCGATCGCATCTTCTGCAAACTCCAGCTCAATGCCGTCTAATTCAAACAATTTGCAGTACTGCTTAATCAGGGAATTTTTCGGCTCTGTCAGAATACGCTTTAATGCCGTCTTATCTAGGGAATCCAAAGAAACCATGACCGGCACGCGTCCTACAAATTCCGGGATCAGCCCAAATTTCACCAGATCCTGCGGCATTGTCTGCTTTAATGCCTCGCCCACGCTTTTTTTCGAAATCTCTGTAATCTCTGCATTAAACCCAATCGACTTTTTGTCCATCCGCGTCTCAATAATCTTTTCCAGGCCGTCAAAGGCACCGCCGCACAGGAAAAGGATATTGGTCGTATCAATCTGAATCAGCTCCTGCTGCGGATGCTTTCTGCCGCCCTGCGGAGGCACGGACGCATTCGTCCCTTCCAGAATCTTTAACAGTGCCTGCTGTACACCTTCGCCGGATACGTCCCTTGTAATCGATACATTTTCTGATTTTTTTGTAATCTTGTCAATTTCGTCAATGTAAATAATGCCATACTGCGCCCGGTCAATATCATACTCTGCTGCCTGGATCAGCTTCAGCAGAATATTTTCCACGTCTTCCCCGACATAGCCTGCTTCAGTCAGCGTTGTCGCGTCTGCAATCGCAAAAGGCACATTTAAAACCCTCGCTAATGTCTGCGCCAACAGCGTCTTACCGGAACCGGTAGGCCCCAGCATCAGGATATTGCTTTTTTGCAGCTCTACGTCATCGATCTGCGCATCTGCAAGAATCCGTTTATAATGGTTGTAAACAGCAACAGATAATACTTTTTTTGCTTCATCCTGGCCAATTACATATTCATCCAGAAACGCTTTGAGCTTTTCCGGCTTCTGAAGATTGATCTCAAACGGGGTCTCGATTTCCGCTTCGATATCCATATCCATCTCCGCTTCTTCCCGCGCAAATTCCTCTTCAATGATCTCAGAACAAATATCCACGCATTCGTCACAGATATATGCCCCATTTGGTCCGGCAATCAGCTTTCGTACCTGCTCCTGCGGCTTGCCGCAGAAGGAACATCTTACCTTGCTGTCACTGATTTTGCCTGGCATCATTTCACCCCTCTTTAATCTAAACTTACTCACGATTCGTCACTATGCTGTCTATGAGGCCGTAATCCAACGCTTCCTGCGCATCCATGAAATGATCCCGTTCCGTGTCCTGCGCTATGACCTCTACCGGCTTGCCTGTGTTTGCTGCAAGCATTTCATTCAGCTTTTTCTTTGTCCTTAAAATGTTTTCTGCTGCAATCTGAATCTCTGTTGCCTGTCCTCTTGCCCCGCCGGATGGCTGGTGTATCATCACTTCCGCATTTGGGAGCGCCATACGCTTGCCTTTTTTGCCTCCAGCCAGCAAAAATGCTCCCATACTTGCCGCCATGCCGATACAGATCGTAGATACGTCGCATTTGATATACTGCATCGTATCATAGATCGCCAGCCCCGCAGTTACACTCCCGCCTGGCGAGTTGATGTATAAATGGATATCCTTGCCCGGATCCTCAGACTCCAAAAACAATAGCTGCGCCACGGTAAGGCTTGCCGTTGTCTCATTGACCTCTTCCCCAAGAAAGATAATCCTGTCCTTTAATAAACGGGAATAAATATCGTAGCTGCGTTCGCCACGGCTTGTCTGCTCAATGACATAAGGCACTAAACTCATACAAATCCCTCCTTTGAAAGCAGAACGGCTGCCAATCGCCTGTACCAGCCGCCTGCTGCTGTTTTCATGCTTTTTAAACTGCTTTTATTCTGCTTTGCCGTCTGCTTCTTCCGGTTCAGGCTCCTGCTCTACGGCATGTTCCATAATAATCTCTACCGCTTTTTCAATGGAAAGGTTGCGCTTGATATTTTCCAGGTCTTCTTCGCTTAAAAACTCTTTCATCTTCTCGCCCGGCATACCATAAACAGATGCCATCTTGTCAACCTGCGCGTTGATCGCATCCTCTGTTACTTCCACATTTTCTTTCTCCGCGATCTTTTCCAGTACAAGGCTGCTCTGGATGCGCTGGACTGCCTCCGGGCGAACCTGGTCTTTCATTTTGTTGATATTGGAACCGGAGAACTGCATATACTGTTCCAGTGTCAGCCCCTGCTGGGAAATACGCCCTTCAAATTCCTGGATCATATTTTCACACTGCATATCAATCATAGGATCTGGAATATCCATCTTGGACGCATCGATGATCTTTTGGATCGCTTCGTCTTCCTTTGCGCCCTTTGCAGCGTCTTCCTTGCGTTTTTGCAGTTTTTCCCTGACATCTGCTTTATACTCATCCAAGGTTTCAAACTCGGATATATCGGAAACAAACTCATCGTTTAACTCCGGTACTTCCTTTGCTTTGATCGTGTGGATTTTTACTTTAAATACAGCCGGCTTGCCTGCTAATTCCTGCGCCTGGTACTGCTCCGGGAACGTTACATGGACTTCAACCTCATCCCCTGCATTTTTGCCGATCAACTGCTCTTCAAAATTATCGATAAAAGCATGGGAGCCGATCTCCAGGGAATGGTTTTCCCCTTTGCCGCCTTCAAATGCAACCCCATCCACAAAGCCTTCAAAGTCAATGATTACCGTATCGCCGTCTGCGACTGCACGGTCTGTTACTTCGATCGTACGCGCCTGCTGTTTTCTGATATTTTCAAGCTCTGTATCTACTTCCTCATCGGTTACGGAAACCTCGGATTTCGTTACCGTAACACCCTTGTATTCTCCTAATTCCACATCCGGCTTTACTGCCACTTCAGCTACAAATACAAATTCCTTGCCCTTTTCGATCTGCGTGACCTCAATATCCGGCCGGGATACAATATCCAGCCCGCTTTCGTCCATTGCCTGCGGATATTCCTCATTGATCACAATATTCGCCGCATCATCATAAAATACTTCCGGCCCGTATGCCTTTTCAATCATGGCTCTTGGAACTTTTCCCTTACGAAAGCCCGGAATATTGATCCTGCTCTTCTGCTTTAGATAAGCTTCCTGCATTGCCTTTTCAAACTTGTCAGCGGAAACCGTAACCGTAAGCTTTGCCATATTTTTTTCTAAATTTTCCACCTGTACACTCATTCTTTTTATTTCCTCCTTAAAGCTTGTAAGAAATACGCGCCGCGCAATTCCTCCCGCTGTTATTCCAGCTATTTACAGTCATTTATAGATTATAACACAGTGCTTTTTAAATTACCAGCCTTTTTTTTGGAAAAATAGCGGGAAAAACAGCGGAAGCATACGTAACCCTTAAAGCCATAGGCCCATACTGGTAAAAACGGCTTATTTTACCGGTACAGCCCTTATTTTTCCGTGATAATAAAGCGGCACCCAATAACCGGACTTCATCTGTCCCCACATATTTTCTTTTACCTGCTTTGTTTTGACCAGCCGGAATCTCTTTTTCTTTTTTAAAACAGCGAGCCCCTTGCTGCTTTTGCACTTCTTTTTTAATGTATCAGAAAGCGTGCTGTACAATACGGTATTTGTGCTCTTTGCCCCGGCGCTGATGCGCAGGTAGCACGGCGCTGATGCCTCGTATGTCCTGCCTGTCTGAAATGCTGGCACATTTCCCCATGTCTTCCTAAAGTTTTCCGGCGTCTTATAAGTGGTTTTCAACAACGCGGGCGTGCTGCCCCAGTCCGGCAGGTACAAATGCGGCTTATCAACCGGGCTTTTCCAATCGCCGCCCCATCCAAGCCCAATCGATTTTGCCAAGGCTCCAACCTTGTCAAAAAAACCTCCCTGCGTATGATAGGCTCCTTTGCCGTCATCGCGGTAAAAATCCGCTGCAATGCCCCATTGGTGCTGGGAGCTGTATGTGTTCCCTTTTGCATTCGTCACGATCTTTCCCGGTTTTGTCCTGCCCTGCGCATAAAGGGCATCCTGCTCCGCAACCGTGCGCAGGCACTCTCCAATGCCGATGGTTAACCCGTTCTTTTTGCATAACTGCTGCAACTGCGCGATCTTTCTTTGAAGGCGCGGGTGCAGCGCTGACAGATCTCTCATATTACTATTCCTCCCATAAATTGATACAGATGCTCTTGCATTAACATATGCAGCAGTTTTCGTTTTGCCTGCAAAAAAAGACGGAGCTGACGGGAAATCATCTATTTTCCAACAGCTCCATCTTTTTGGACTACAGTTTTTCTTTCATTATCATGCGAATTTGCAAAAGGCGGGTACCGAAGTTACTGCTTCATCTGCTCTTCCTGTCTCATAATCATCTTCTTTACCATCTCGCCGCCAATGGAACCAGCTTCACGGGATGTCAGGTCCCCGTTGTATCCATCCTTTAAATTTACGCCTAATTCGGATGCAACTTCTTCTTTAAACTGTTTCATTGCTTCCTTTGCTTCTGGTACTGCCATTCCTGAATTTGAATTCTTTGAACTTGACATTGTTCAACCTCCATTTTTGTCTTGATTCAATAACAGAATTTCTTTCCGTTATCTGATGTTAGTATGGAAGAATGATAAAGAATTATGAATGGTAAGTTTTGGAATTGTATGTTATACTTTTTCTTATGGGAATACAACGGACGCCCAAATCGAAACATGGAGGTAAGATCATGAAAACGAACAAAAAACGAACCATCTGTTCTGTGCTCCTGCTGCTGTGCCTGCTTACGGCTTCTCTGAACACCAGCCTAGCAGCCGTATACGCAAAAGGGGCTGCAAGCACAGAGGAAAAAACTACCTACGTCGCTTTTGGCGACAGCATTGCAGCCGGGTATGGCCTGCCTGGCTACCAAACGCAGACTGCCCCTGCCGACAGCTACCAGGCACTGACAGCCGGTTTTTTGCAGACACAGCCGCACAATTATGCTGTAACCGGGGACAACAGCGACGACTGTATCTTTTTGCTGAATTCCGGCGAAGCAGACGAGAGCCTGGCTGCTGCCGATGTTATCACGCTTTCCATCGGTTCCAACGACCTGCTGCTGCCGTTTATCGATATCCTGATGCAGCATTTCCATATAGACGCCCCGGCGTCCGGCACGTCCCAGGAAGAAACGCCGGAAGAAGCAGCCAAAAGAAAAGAAATCGAAGAACAGCTAAAAAACGGGTTTTCCCTGCCGCAGCTAAGCCTTTCAGAAATGGCTGAATATTATAAGCAGGCAGAAGCATTGCTTAGCGAATTATCCGACCATGCCACACTCCATGCCCAGGCTGCGGCTTTTGCGCAGAAATTTCAGGCTATCCTTTCTATTTTAAAGGAAAAAGCGCCAAACGCTGAAATCTATGTCACGAATATATACAATCCATTTGCATTCCTCCCAAAAATCGGGGAAATGGCAGACGTGTACATCCGTGAAATCAACGAAGCCTTTGCAAAAGACGTGCCAGGCTATACACTGATCGATGTCTATACGCCGTTTCAAAAACAGGAACTGACCAACGTACACATTGACCTTACACAGCCTAACGGGATCCAGCTAGACCCGCACCCTTCCAAAGAAGGACACCGGGTAATCGGAGAACTGATTGTAGCTGCATTAAAACAGGCACACGCACCAAAAGCTGCGTCAATCAGCTCCTTATCGTCCAGCAGCAAAAAGAAGCTGACACTCAAAGCCACACTGCCTGCAAACGCAGACGGGTATGAAATTCTCTATGCGCCTGCCAAAAACGGGACATACAAACGCCTTGCGACGGCTGACAAAAAAACATACCAGTCAAATGCAAAGAAACTGAAATCCGGCAAGACTTATTATGTAAAAGTCCGAAGCTTTTGCACGGTAAAAGGCGTTACTTATTATGGAAAGGACAGCTCCGCTAAAAAGCTGGCTGTAAAATAAACGCTCTGCGCTTTGAAAAGGGCTGTATGCAAGCCTGGCAAGCTAATCTGCCGCCAGTGATCTGCATACAGCCCCAAAAATTTGCTTCTTATTTGAAATTGTTAATATACAATCCCTTTTTTCACCTTCGAGATCACATCCTCATCCGCCAGCTTTGCAAGGATCGCCAGAGAAAAATCAATCGAAGTCCCCATTCCGCGGCTCGTAATAATATTTCCGTCCGTCACCGCATTTTCAAATACCGGCTCTGCCCCAACCATCTTCTCTTCCCAGCCAGGATGGCACGCCGCCCGTCTGCCCTGTAAAATCCCATTTGCCCCAAGGACGCTCGGCGCTGCACAGATCGCTGCTACGAGCTTTCCTTCTTCTGCAAATTTTTTAATCACAGCAACCACGCCTTCATGGGCACCCAGATTCGCTGTCCCGACTGCCCCGCCCGGAAGGACTACCCCATCAAAGGCGTCCATGCCTGCCTCTTCAAACGTCGTATCCGCAAAAAATGTAATCTGGTGCGAGCCATGGATTTCCCTGCTGCCCGTAACAGACACGCTGACAACCTCCTGCTCGGCACGCCGAAGCATGTCTACCACGGTAAGCCCTTCGATCTCTTCACATCCATCTGCGAAGAACACTGCAATTTTACTCATTGTTACATCCTCCATTTCTGTATTTAGGTATCATTTGTTTCATGCATAGAAACAGTTCTTTTCCTGTTAAAGATACCACATCCAGCTATACTTTGCAATGAAAATGCCCTTTCTATTGCTTTTTCTCGAAAGATATTATATGGTATACAAGAGCAGCCCGCCTGCTGTATTTTGTCCCTGACACCTGCAGCAGACGATCCATTCACAAAAAGAAAAGTAAAAAAGGAGGCACCCTATTTATGGAAAAAAAAGAACAGGCTGTAGCAGCGCCTATGAAAGCCTGCCCCACAAAAGCCTGCCCAATGGAAATCGAACGGAAATTTATCCCCAAACAGCTTCCAGACGGCCTGGAACAGTATGCCTGCCGCAGCATTGAACAGGGATATCTATGTACAAACCCTACCATACGGATCCGAAAAATGGACGACACATATTTTCTTACTTACAAAAGCTCCGGCTTGCTGGCGCATCAGGAATATGAAATGCCGCTTACGAAAGAAGCCTACCTGCATCTGCGCAAAAAGGCAGACGGCATCTTAATCACAAAAAGCAGATACCTGATCCCGCTCGACAGCGGCCATACCGCAGAGCTGGATATTTTTCACGGCAGCCTGGAAGGAACCACGCTTGCCGAGGTGGAGTTTGCCTCTGTGGAAGAAGCGCAGGCTTTTGTCCCGCCAGACTGGTTCGGGAAAGATGTCACTTACGACAGCCGCTATCATAACAGCGAAATGAGCAAAGGCGCCCTGTCTAACGAAAACGGCTGATCTCGTATTTTTGCCTGGTCAGTATGATATTTTGCAGTTGCCGGAAACGGTCATGCAGTTCCCCTTCCGGGATCACAACATCCAGCACGACTGCAATATCATCGATCAGGCGGTCTGTCATATCGTCCTGGATCTCCTTGAGCACCTGAAACCTCTCGTCATATGTCTTTGCCTCTAAAAACTTCATCAGGCATGGATTTGCCCGCAGCTCCTCAGACGCACTCTCCTGCCGTCCTGTCCTGCGGAACATCTCCCGGCGCTGCTCGCGCTCTTCAAGCTGCCTCCGGCGTTTTTCATATTCGTAATCCCCCTCTTTTGCCGTACCTTCCTCATGCCGCCGCAGCACCCGCCTCGCTTCAGCCGGCGACTGTGTGCGCGGCCGGGACTGGAGCCTGTTTGCAGGCTGCGCGTCTGTGCCTCCCGCAATCTGCTGCTCAGCCGTATTTGCAGAATACAGCGGCTGCCCGGAAACATTTTGCGCATTTGCATGTAAGCTCCCGTTATTTCCTGTCCGCGCCTTTAGTGCAAGCACAAATTCCCCGCTCTGCCTGCTTTGCGTGCCCTGCAGGCTGTTTCCTGTCCCTGACAGGCCCCTGTCATTTTGCCGCTTTTCCTGCTGTCCAAATGCACCTTCCTGCTCTTTTTCCCGCTGTCCAAATGCATCTGCCTGGACTTTTTCCCGCTCCACAAATGCATCTGTCCGGGTTTCCTCATGCAGCTCTTTCCATGCGCCCTTTTGGATTTCCGGCTTTTCCATCCTTTTAAACAAAGGCTGCTGCACAGCCTGAGGGCCTTGCCCGGCATCAGCCTCTCCCAAAAACTGTTGCAGCGGCATTGTATAAATGCCAAAATCTCCAAACATCGCCTGATACACAACCATCTGCTCACTCGTATTTGCATGAACAGCAACTGCTGCGACCTGATAAATCCGGTTTGCCGCGTCCTTATATAACTCTCCTGCTCCTGGCAATCTGCCCATATACTACACTTCCTTTTTCATCTTGTTTTCACCAAACGGCATCTGTGCTGTGTACAGCCGCCGACACGCTCTTGTATGTCCATTTGCCGCTTTCACTGATACAATTTAAGAGTGAAGGGAGGCTTGCCGCTCCCATTCACTCTTTTTCTTTCTTATCCTTTCCTTTACTATTATATTCATTTTTGGGCCTGTACACAAGCAATTTTTATATTCCGCCTGCCCGGATTCATTTTGCGGCTTTTAGAATTTTAACTTTGCAGGTCTTTTTCAGCCCTGTGCCATCGGCTGTGGAAGCCGTGATTTTCACTGTTTTCCCAATGCCTGCCTTTTTCACCTTTACCACGCCGCTGGCAGATACGGATGCATATTTTGAATTGCTGGACTTCCATATCACCTTTGCGTTTGTAACATTTTGCGGCAGCAGCGTCGCTACCAGCTTTAACGTCTTGCCATAACGGATATTTGCAGACGCTTTGTTCAGCTTTAACCTGGACGCCTGTACAACCACTCTGGACAGATCCAAGATCCCGCCTGTAACACAGGCATTTTCCAATGTATCGATATTGCGCGTACATTTCATCAAAAGGCTGCGAAGCCCGGCTGCATCCAACGAAGGGTTTGTGCCGCTCAAAACTGCCACCGCCCCGCTCACAACCGGCGCTGCCATCGAGGAGCCAGACATAATGTCACATTTTTCAAACTGCGCCGTATCCGGGTCAGCCACCGATACCGCAAAATTATCAAAATAATACGTCGTTGCCCTCGTTTTCTGTGTAGAAATCCCGATCAGGGCAAGATACGTCCTGCCGCCTGCCGTAATAAATCTGGAATTCTGCGGCGTGCTGATTTTTTCCACAGACTCCCATGCCGGCATGACATCCCCTTCATTTTCTGCCATCAAACAACTGATATAATAGGTTTTATTCGGATCCAGGCCCAACGAAGTCACATCCAGATAAATAAATCCTGCCTGTTCTGCATTATTTTTCACAATACTGTTGTCTGTCAGAAACGGAAATCCGCCTTTGCGGTTGTAGCTGACCGTATATTTCAGGCAGCCGTCCGGCTCGTCCAAAAAACCAATATTTGGCTCATAGCTCAAACGAACTGTATAATTTGTCCCGACTCCCTGTATATCCTGCGCCGTATGAAAATCCGCAATGCTGTTTACCGTACTATAATAGGAAGTCATCTGGCTGCGCTTTTCCTGCGGCATGAACTGCGGCAAAAACTTCTCCTGCTGTACGGTAGACACAATGTTGGATCCAGGCGCAAACAAATCCACCAGCGTATTTCCATAATCAGAAAAGTACACCTTATCATCGTTTTCATCACTGGCGCCTACAACGACAACATACTGGCTCGTCAAATCATACGGCGTCAGACGCATCGGCGACGCTACCGCATCCCAGTCGATCGCGTCATTTCCCGCTGCAAACACCGTCAAGGCACCGTTCGCACCCATTTTGTCAATCAGCGTATTTAAAATCGCCCCCGTATCGCGGCTGCCTCCCCAGGAACAATTTACCGCCGCCACCGGCACCCCAAGCTGCTGCGCCCGCACAATATATTCAAACGCCCGAACCGCGCCTGCCATATCAAACACATCCGAATCATCCTTAACGACCTTTAACGCCATAATCTTCGCATTGCTGATCCCGGTAACGCCAATGCCATTGTCCTGCTGCGCTGCAATCACGCCTGCACAATGGGTGCCATGCCCCTCGGTATCCATCGGGTCATTATCATCATTCGCAAAATCATAACCATACGTCCCCTCCAGCCCTTTTGACTGGTAAGGATTTACCCACATGGAATCCTTAAGGTCTTCATGTGTATAATCCACTCCCGTATCAATCACTGCCACTACAGGCTGTATGGACGGCGAGACCGACAGCCCGGAAAAACGGATGCCCTGGCTGTTCGTCTGCATCTGTCCGTCTCCGTCCAAATACCACTGGTAATCCGACAGCAGATCCTTTCCTGTATCACACAAATGCGCATAACTGTTCGGAGCCACCGCATCCACATAATATTTTTCAGCCGCAATCTCCATCAGCTCCTCTGTCGTATAAGTATCCGACCGCACAAGCGCCACATAATCCTTAATCTGCTCAGACTGCGCGCCCTCCGCCGCCCCGAATTCCCAGCATTCCTCCACCTGAATCTTGCTGTCAAAGCTCACTGTCCCTTCCTTTGTCAGCGCGGCTGCCTGTGTCGTCGTCATGGAGACAAGCGCCTCTCCTTTTACATAAGTCCCTTCCTCCAGCTCCGGAACCTCTACCTCCTGCGGCGCCGCCTGCACAGAAACTGCTGTAGCCGACAACACCGGCGAAAAAGCTGCCACTGCCGAAAGCAGCACCGCAAATATTTTTTTCCTGTCCATACCGTATCCTTTCCTCTCATCGCACCAGCGTATTTTAAAGTAAATCTTATTTATTTTATCCGAAAAGAATACTGTAATTTTTTGGATATGAAACAAAAGTTCATCTAAAGTTCACATTTTACGCCAAAGCATCAGGCGCAGCGAACCCTACACAGATACCTCAGGATACAGTTGCTTTAGCAATGCGCTGCACCCTTCCAAAATCTGCCCATATACTTCGCCAAAAGCTCCCGTATACCAGGGATCCTCAATATCCCCGGCATTTCCCGCAAAGCTGCGCAGCTTTTTGACCTTTCCCATTGGGTCATCCCCGATCATCCTGCTTAAGTTGCGTACATTCATCCGATCCATAACAATCAGGTAATCATAATGGTCATAATCCGCCTTTGTTACCTGCCTGGCATGATGTCCCGCACAAGAAATCCCATGCCTGCGCAGCTCCTCCCGCGCAGGCGGATAGACCGGATTACCGATCTCCTCTGTGCTGGTAGCTGCTGAGGCGATTTCAAAATCGGCGGATAAGTGGTGTTTTTGGACTAAGTCCTTCATTACGTATTCGGCAATTGGGCTGCGGCAGATGTTGCCGTGACATATAAATAGTATTTTTATCATTGTGGTTTTTCCTCCTTTATTGCGCTGATTTGCCGTGTTTTGCGGCGTTTTGCGCGGGTTGCAGTTTGCGGAAAGATTGTTAAAAATATCACAGAGTTGGCAAAACGGGGCAAAATGCGGCGTATTGAGGCCGTGAAACGTAGTCAAAACGTAGTAAAAGGCGGGGTGTTTTACTACTCTGGATGTTATCTCTCTTTATCCTGATAGATTTCTATACCTCCTCATCTGTTTCATTTTTTGTTTGGCAATTTTGCAGCATCTGTTTCATATCATTCTTTGATAAAGCTTCTTTCCCATCCAAACATTTTTCCAACTTTATCCACCCCAATTTTCCATTTAAAATATATTCTTTTACTTTATCTTCTATAGATTCACCAATTGTTTCCAGAACAGCTATACGAAGAGCCAACACAAGCACATAAAATGCATATATATTTACCATTTCATCAGTAGTTGTATTCGGATTTTCCATAAAGGAACCAAGACTATCCGGCTTATATTCATAATGCGTCAGCTCATCTCTAGTATAGCCAAGAGCTTTCATCGCTTTAGATGGATTTACTCCGAGCATCCCTGCCCCTTGCTTATACTTTCTACAGTCCAGTTTATGCAGAATTTTATTGATATTTCCACCATTATTATCTTTATTACCATTTAAAAATTCCAAAACAAATCCATCACATATATGCATCAAAAGAACCAGCCTATGTTCAATATTAAGATTTGCATATCCTTTAGATATCAAATAAAAATATGATGAAAACATAGATTCGTTCATTGATTTTTCTCCTCGTCCTTTATAACGTATATTCGAGTAAAAATTCAATGTTTTTTCAGATATTCCTCGTCTATTGCGTCCAAGCAACGGCGCACTTGATATCCACTTTTTATCCGTCACATAATAATCCGCACTAATCAGTTCATCTGTGTTATGCTCAATGCCGTCTATTTTATACGATATCGGAGTATAAAAATATCCATCATACCATGCAAGAAGCTCCCATGTCGCATATACAAGTTCTTTTACCCTCTCCTCACTCTCTCCACAAATACTCAGTTCACACTTATTTCTCTTAATTCCTAGATAAAATATTGTTTTATCAGACATAATAAAATCTGTTTCTTGATCGCTCCATTTAATAATATTCTTTTTCAATATAAAATCAACAATAATTTTCAAATTGTCCTCGCCCCCTATTTGTCAGTTATTCATTTTGATAGACACTTTTATATATATTCTACCATAAATTTGATAACTTTGGATAGGTAAAATTATAAAAACGCCCTGCCGAAGCAGAGCGCCTTATCATTTCCTTTTTAAATCGCCCGGAACATCTTCTGTGACACCGGCTTTTCCTCTTTTTTTGTCTTTTCCAGTTCCTTCCTGGCATCTGCCAACTCCTCCATCCGTTTCAGCTCATCCGTTGCATCCTCCAGTCCAAGGTGCGTGTATGTGTTCAGCGTCACCCCGATGTCGCTGTGCCCCATCAGGTACTGCAGCGTCTTCGGGTTCATGCCGGATTTCGCCATGTTGCTGCAGTAGGTATGGCGGCAGACATGCGGCGTGATGTTCGGCATCTGCACACGGTAGATATCGTTATACCGCTTTACCATGTGGTTGAACCGGTGTTCCCAGTGCATCGCCACCAACGGGTTGCAGTCCTTATCCAGAAACAGGAATCCCGTGTACCCGTCTATCACTTTCTCATACCTGGGCGGCTCCCTGTCCTCGATGATGCCCTGGAAGCACCGCGCCACATCATCCGTCATGGGTATTTTCCGTGTACCTGCATTGGTCTTGGTCGATTCCACGACCAGCTTCATGTCGGAAGTCCTCTGGAGCTGGTGGTCTATGTTCAGCACCTTATTCTCAAGGTCAATGTCCCGCAGCGTCAGCCCGCAGAACTCCGATATGCGCAGGCCGGTATGGAAAAGTATGTAGACCACCTCGTAATACTTGCAGTAAACATTGTCGTCATGCACGAATTTCAGGAACTTGCGCATCTGCTCCCTTGTGATGGCCTCCCGCGTCACGCTGTCGTTCACCACCACCGTTGCCAGCTCAAAGCCAAACGGGTTCTTGTGCAGGACGTCATCGTCAACAGCCATCTGGAAAGCCGGCCGCAGGACGCCCCGCACCGACTTGATGGTGCTATGCCGCCTGCCGTCCCCCTGCAGCTTTATGAGGAACAGCTTCGCGTCCGATGTTTTGACCTGTGAGATCCTCTTTTCGCTGAAAGCCTCCTTTTTGAGCAGGTTCTTCACAAAATTATAATTAGTAAGCGTGTTCGGCCTGACCCCCGTCTTGGTCGCAAGGTAACGCTCCACCAGTTCCGCAACCGTTATGTTCTTCCCGACCGGGTCTGATAATGTATCGAGGTCATACCCGATCTGCTTTTCCAGCTCCCGCAGCGACAGGCAGGGCTTCTTGCCCGCCGGCAGCTTATCGGTCGGCTCAAGCCTCCAGCTGTAGACAAAATGCGGCTTCCCGTTTATGTGGTATTTGAACTGGTACTTCCCGTCCGCCCGGATGGACTCCCCGCGGCGCAGGACGCGGTGCTTCGCGTCACGCCTCGCCTTTGTTTTTCCTGCTGCCATTTTTAAGCGCCTCCCTTTCTTCCGGATTCTCATCCAGGTATTTTTCAAACTCTTTCCTGATGACCAGCCTGCGGCTGCCGTAAAGTGCCGTAAACCGTTGTTTTTTCCCCTCCTTTAACAGCCTGTAGAACTTCCGCCTGCTGAGTCCGAATAATTCAATCGCCTCCTCCGGGTTTAAAAAATCTTTTTCTGACAGTGCCTGTTTCTTCATTTCCAGTCCCTCCTGTTCCTAAATAAAATGCGGTCTTTCCGCCCATGACATATATCACTCAGATGCCCCGGAAAGTCAACTACTAACGGCAGATAAAATGATTTCATACCGCAGAGGATTCCTCAATGAATTTCTCAAATTTTGCACGTATGATGAGGTAACGGTTCCCGCTGCATACCGCGAATCTCCCAATGTTGTCCTCTGCCAGCCTCCGCATCTTTTTCGTCCCGATGCTGAAATATTCCGATGCCTCCCGGATGGACAGCATGAATTTTTCACTGACCGGCACCGTGATGTTCTTGTCTTCCGTCTGTTCTGCTTCCAGTTGTTTATTTGCCATGACAAACACCTCCTGATATATGCCACCGCAGAGGCAGAAACCGGACGGTCTGTGTAAAAATTTTTCAAAAAAAATAATGCCCGCAGAGATTTTCAGGCCTCTGCGGGCATTAACAGGAATACGGCTATCTTAAATTCTTTTGTAAAATGGCACACCCGTGCCCCTGTCATTCCAGGTTCAGCAGCTGCAGGAGCAGGTGTGCACCGAGCCTCATGCCGTTCTTGATATAGGCATGGGCAGTGTCCGCGATCATGTCCATCACCTTATCCGCCCGTTTTTCCATGATGAGCGACACCTCATCGTCATCAGCCTCCCCGCCGTTCCTCCCCAGGATGTCCTTCGTATACTCCGTCAGCGCCTCCATGACCTTTTTCTCGTTCTCGGTCACGAAGTCCGGCGCCGTCCTTGCAGCTTCCGTTATCCCGCCGTCTATGATGGAGTCCAGGCTGATCGTGTCATAAAAATTTTCTTTCAGTGATCCCACTTCCATTTTCCCCTTTCTGCTTTTTCTGCGCCTTCCGGCGGCAGTGCCATGTTACCTCTGCTCCCGGATATGCGCAAGCAGAAAGACGGGAATAAATCTGCCAGAAAAGCGCCGTGCGGATCGTGCACCATGCCGGGTTATTTCCTGCTGCCTTTTCCTTTGTAAAGCGCCTTCCCGGATTCATCAAACACGGAATATCCCGGATTCTTATCCGCGCACTTCCTGGCGTTGGAAAGTTCCTGGAACGCCCCTTTCTGCGAAGATGCGTCCGCCCATGCCTTCCGGACGCGGTACCAGGCATTTCTGTCAGGCTTCTGATCCGCGCCCATTGCCGCTTTGACTGCCCTGCGGAAACCGTCCATCGTATAGCCTGTGCCAAGCTGCAGCCAGAGATGCTCCGGGTCGCCGTGGCTGCTGGCAATGCCCCTCGCACAGCCTTCCTTATGGCTGATGATGACGCCGTCCGCAAGCGGGTCAAGACTGTACTTTTCACAGAGCATGGCAAACAGCTCCACCGCCGTCTTATAAGTCCTTTTCACCACTGCCTTTGCCGTGGCCGTATCGGAGCAGGTGAAGCTGCTGCCCGATGTGTATCTGATGCAGGCAGGCTCGCACATCTCCACCCCGATGTGGGTATTGTTGCCGCTCCCCTTAGGACCGCTCCCACAATGCCATCCCCTGTGGTTCCATGGAAGCGTCTGGTATGCCGTGCCGTCATTGCCGTCAATGAAGCCATGGACGCAGGAAGTGTCATGAGACGGGCTGTTCCATGAACTGATGAATGCGGATGCCTTCGGCTGCGGACAGCCCACGGAATGGAGCATCAGCCCCTTTACCGTAATCTTCCGCCCTGCCGTGTAGCAGGGATTCCTTTTCATGATCGATTCCACCAGTTTCATAGTCATTCACTCCCTTCCCCGCTTCTTTCATGCAGCTGCTCCAGAATCTCTTTCAGCTTCTCCGGGATCGGCAGCCCAAGATGCCCTGCATTCTCCAAAAGGGATACACCCTCGTTTGAAATGTAGAAAAAGATAACCGCCGTCCTTAAAACACATCCCGTTCCAATAACCTGCACATCAAGGATGTTTGCAATACCCACGAGCAGAAAAATCAGAACCTTTTTGAAGATGCCTTTGAAGCCGGCTTCACTGGACAGCTTTTTGTCAATGACCGCACACATCACGCCAGTGATGTAGTCAATCACCACAAAGGCAGTCAGTGCATAAAGCAGGCCGTCACAGCCGCCCAGGAACCAGCCAAGCCACCCTCCGGCGGCCGTAAAGATGAGTTGGATCATGTTCCAGAATTCCTTCATGGCAAAACCCTCCTTAAAAGATTTTTTGTATGATAAAAAGCCGCCCGCCATATGGCGGACAGCCCTATATCCGATGAATATTAAATTTATTATTTGATGTCCTGTCATCCTGTCCGTTTCCACATATAGCAGGTGATATATGGCTGCAGGTTGCTGTGCGCATTCCCGCTCCCTGCGGCTGCCGTTGAGCCGGAAATGGTGTGTTCATGCGCGCCGCCGCTTGCGGTGTTCTTATTGTCCATTGCCGTATAGTCCGTGCTGTCCACCACCACTTTGTTCCCGCTGCCTGCGCCCCATGTCGTCTTTGACAGGTTCAGCTTGTGCTTGTGTGCGCCGCCGCTGTCTGCGGCAAGCGTGCCCTTTGCATGGCTGTGGCTCGGCATCTGCGCTGTGGTAAGCGTGACCGTGGATGCACCGCCTGTCTTTTCCACCGTGCTGAAATGTGTGTCCGATGCATCCACACCGACAGGGACGCGCCCTGTCCCCCATGCCGTCCATGTGCCGCCGAAATATGCAGACGGGTTCGTTGGGCTTACACTCATATAAATGCTGCCAATGGGATACATGCTGCCAGCTATGGAACTGATATAGTCTTTCAGCAGCTTCCCGTACACTTTCACGTCCCATTCCTCGGACACCTCAAAGCACCTGTCCGTTTCGGACACCTTGCCTATGGCCACGCCCCTGCCGCCCCTTTTGAAGTCCATGACGACTGCCGCCGTGGTGATGATGTCCGTGACGGAGACCGTGTGGAAAGCGTCCGTGATGGTGTAGCGTATGTCATAGGAATACTCTGTGGATATCCATCCCCCTCCGAAAACAATCGGAACCCCGGAGGAAAATACCACGCCTGCATTCGTCCATACGCTGTCCGTGTTTTTTTTATACTGTATCGTCCTTGTGACCGTATTGTTGTTCCCGCACGGCGCACGGTTATAAAGCGCATTTGCAAGGACATATGTCCCGTCATCGGAAAGGGCGCCGCCGCTGCTGCACCGCTGCGAGGAATAGGTTTCAAAATACGGCACGAAATACCGCTCCACCGTGATTGTAACCGATGCGGCGGCGGAAACCCTGCCCCTGGAATCCGTCACCGTTGCTGTAAAAGTAATGTTCCCGTAACTGTTCAGGTACCCTGTGGTAAAACTGGCCGCGGAGCTGGCAAACCCGCCGCCCGTGATGGAATAGGCGGCTATCTCCGAGCCGTAGGCCCCTGCCGCCCCGTTGATGGCAAGAGCCGCTTTGGATTTCGACTGCACATAGATCCCCCAGGAGGACGGCACTGTCCCGTCAACCCTCTCCGCAGTAAGGCTTGCGATTGTGGGCTTCACGCTTGAGGGGACGGACAGCTTCAGCGTACAGGTCTTTGTCCCGATCTTCGTATCCCCGCTGTATGTGACGCAGGTAATCGTGCAGGTCCCGCTCACGGCATTGGGCACCTGCACGGCCAGGGAGAGCGGCGGGGTCCAGGATACCGACACTGCGTTGGTCTTGGTCACAAATGTCTTGGTCACGCTGCCGAAAGTGTATTTCAGCGTATGCGTAAATGAGGACGATGCGCGGGTGATCATCACGGTTCCCTCCTCCCCCATGGTTACAGATTTTGCAGACACGGAGGACGCCCGCGGGATCGTGTTCAGCGTCACCGTGGCGCTTGCCGTCATCTGCTCCCGGTAGGTCCCGCTGATGGTCGCCTGTATTTTGAATGCGGCGGATATGGTGATGGATTTCGTCCCGTCGCTGGCGTGCGCCACGTCCTGCTTCACCGTGCCTAAGAGATGCGTCCCCATTCCGCTGACGGCAGGCGAGGTGAAGGACTGCGCCGTGCCGCCGATGGTGCAGGTGTTTGCGGACCTGCTGCCGATGGAGAGGCTCCAGTCGTTCACCAGGTATATTTTACAGGTTACTGCGGACGTGTTTGCGGACACGTCCTGCGACTGGCTCCAGTCCACGCGGAGCGTGTAATGCCCGCTGCTGATGGATGCCGAAAAGCTCCCGCTGGATGCCATGCCTCACCGCCTCCCCTCATGGTACCGGGTCCCGCCATTTGATGGACAGGTTCCCGGTGCTTCTTGGAATAAAGTCGAACCACCCGCGGCCGCTGTTGCCGAGCGAGAGTTTGTTCCGTATCTCCGCGTTGGTGATGACGAGCTGCTGGTTGGAGATGTACGCGATCTTCTGGCCGTTCTCCTTGAAGGACAGCTCCTCGTTGCTGAGTTCCGCAGTGAAGGAGTTCCCTACCCGGCCAAGCTCGATCAGCGCGCCCCGGAAGCGGATGTACTCCTCCAGGAGCGTCTGGTTCGCCGACACGCGGTTTATGATCTCATTCGTGACCTGCGTGAAGTCCATCCGTATCTCCCCGCTGTTCTGCGTGATGCTGCTCTGGAAGTCCTGCTGTATGGACTCCAGCTCGGATATCAGGAGGTAGGATTCCCGGACTGCGTTCTGTATCTCCTCCGAAGTCCGGCTGATCTCCGAGTAGCATTCATGCACATCTTTTTTGAGCGTATCCACGGTGTCGACGGCTTCGGCGCAGGCTTCCCCGATGCCTTCCACCCTGCCGCTGATCCCCTCGATCTTTTCGGCCTGCCCTGAAACATCCTCTTCCAGGGAGGAAATATTCTGTCCCTGCTTGACAGAAGCGGAAGTCAGCGTCACACCGCTCGCACCGATCGTTATGGTGCTGCCCGACGGGTCCAGGTAGTCCTTTGTTTTTGAAAGCACCAGGTACCTGCCGTCAATGCCGTGCGGCGGTGATTTGCAGTACACATACTGCCTTGCGTGGATGCCAGGGATATCCGCACCCGTGTCCGACTCATCAACGATGGCCAGTTCCATGCTTGTAACGCCTCTGACAAGTTCGGACAGCCGCTGGTCCGCTTTACGCAAAAGGTTTGATGGCAGGTTTACATCTTCCCAGGTTTCCGTTTTCCAAATCCACCCGATCTCTTTTACTGCCGTTTCATCAAATACATAATTTTTCCCGTCATTAACAGGAGTAATGTCCACCCTTTTATCCGTTTCCACTTCGCCGCCCTCTGCATCTGTCTCCGTTATTTTTGCCCCAAGGGGAATAAGGGCCGTGGCGCGTTCCGTATGGTCAGTGTTTATCTTCACATCGGTGAGGTTCTTCCCAAACTCCACTGTCTGGAGCGAAGCCTCGCTGAAATCCGAAAGGTAATCCAGCACTTTTCCATCCGCAGTGTATCTCAGCCGCAGGTATCCCCCGTGGGTATTGATGAGCTTCTGCCGGACCGCATCCATCGTCACGGAATAATCCGAGCTGCTGTAATGCACATAATCATTATCATCGGTGACTGTCACATTCCCGACCGTGAACTTTTTCTTATCCTCCACAGCCCTGTTATGCTCCGAAATGAAATATTCCAGCAGCCCTTCCAGCGTCCCGCTGTAATCATAGGGCGGCTGGATGGTGTCTTTTAAATAGGCGAGGGCTGATTCACACTGCCAGGTATGCGTATTGTAAAAATCCGAGCCGTCATCCAGCGCCCTGCCCTCAAACACCGTGTCATTGCCGCACTTGCAGACAACCACTGATGCCATCGGCCTGATGTCCGGAAGGTACGGATGGTTAAACGGCGCGGAAAGAGTCAGGCTGTCGATGCTTTCAGCATCCTCCTGCACCTGTGCTTTTGTTACTGCAAGTTTTGAAAGCTGCGGGTGGTAAAAAAGGTTCCCATCCACATAAATACGGAATAACCTCATAAGCGCCCCTCCCGGTATCTGAAAGTGACTGTGCCGTCAGTTATGACCTCTATTTCATTTACGCCATGCCCAAGTTCCAGTTCCGGAAAAGTCCATGTCCCCGCACTTACGGTTTTTATGAACCTGTCAGTCCCAACCTGCCATTTCAGGGTAGTTTCCGCTTCTGCGGCAACTACGGGTATTACAGGCATAAAGTCATTTGAAAGGATTACATTTCCCCCGCCTGCCACAGTGACTGCCGTTTCTTCTGTATGGTAGCGGTAGGCATCCCCGTCCGTACACGACAGTGCAAGCTGTCCCTTATGGGTAAGCGGATCATAATCCGGTGTAATTTCCAGAGTGCCGACACAATAAAGAGCCGGCTCTTCACTCAAAATTACATTTACAAGCTGCCCTGCAAAACGGTTGACGGCCTCATCAGCCATTTTATTAAAATCCCCACGGCAGCCAAGCATGGAAAGCGCAATGTCAAATGACCTCGGCTGATAGGACACCCTGCCCAGCGCCTGGGTATATCTGACCGGGGAATTTCTCCCCGGCACCACAATCGTGCTGGTCTGCGACTGCGGTGCCGGGAAGCTTATGCTCTCACGGAGCCACCCAAGGTCTGCCGCTGATATCCCATTCAGCATAACGTCTGGTTTTCTCATAGGCTGAGCCTCCTCTGCAGTTTCTGTGATTTTCCAAGCCCTCCGTCAATGCCGGGGAGCAGGTGCCCGACAAGCGTCCCGCCATCAAGGTAGATGCCCTTGCTGCTGTTGTCGGCAATGACAGCGAGGTATTTCTCCATAGCCGTCGTATCCAGGCGGGCGGAGAGGATATTTTCAAGCTGGTCATAAAAACCTTTCAGCGGCAGGATCGCTTCTTTCCCTGCCTCGCCGCCTGCCATAAGGCTTGAGCCGTTCATGCCGAACACAGTCGGCTTTGCCATGATGCCGCCCTCCCTGTACCAGTCAATGGACAGGTGCGGGACGCTCGGCGGCGAAATGGACAGCTTGCCGCTTACCTTGAAATGCGGCAGCTTGATATGCGGCAGGGACAGCTTCATGCCTGAGAAAAGCCCCCTGATGGAATCCACGATGGATTTAATCTTATTCTTCGCCGCTTCTATTGGAGTGATGATCGCATTTTTTATTCCATTCCACACACTTGCTGCTGTGGATCTGATGCCGTTAAAGACGGAGGATACCGTGCTTTTTACCGCGTTGAATACGTTTGACACCTTGCTTTTTATCCCGTCAGCCACACTGCCGATTATGCTTTTTATCCCGTTCCAGACAGAAGCAGCAACGGATTTTACCGCATTAAATACGTTCGTCACCACAGTCTTTATTGCATTCACAACTGTACTGACTTTCGTGCTTATGGCATTCCAGGCTGTTCCGGACACAGTTTTTATGGCATTCATTGCTGTTGAAACCGTATTTTTTACAGCACTGAAAGCAGCAGAAATAACACTTCTGATCTTACTCCAGATACTGGTAACAGTGTCCCTGCAGTTCTCCCATATGAATCTGAAAGGGATCGTGATCACGTCAGCCGCACCGCTGATGATGGAGCCCACCAGCATGATCCCCGTCCTCACAATATTTTTCAGTGTGTCCCAGGTACTTGTAAAGAAAACGGCAATCCCATTCCAGATACCCGCAAAGAAATCCCTGATTCCTACCCATGCCCCGTTCCAGCTTGTGCCAAACCATCCCAGGACGACATCCGCCACGCCTTTCAATACATTCATGATATTGGTAAAGAAAGCCACAATGCCGTTCCAGACGGATGAGAAAATTTCCTTGATGCCGCCCCACATCTGCGACCAGCTGCCCGTAAACAGGCCGATAAACACATCCAGGATGCCTGTGATCACTCCCGTCACCGTGGAGAGGATGTCTGCGATAACATTGAACGCGCCCTCAAAAACAGGTGCAAGGAACTGGCACAATCCACCCCATACGGTTTTTATTACATCAGTAATGTCCTTAAAACTGAAACCGAGGGCATTCAGCCTGTCAACAATACCCTGGCAGAACCCGGAGATGTTTTCCCTGATCTTATTCCATGTGCCGGTAATGGCCTTACGGAATCCCTCGTTTGTATTCCACAAATGCACAAAGGCGGCGGCCAGCGTACCGATTACTGCCACCACCGCCATGACAGGGGCGGATATCCCGCCGATGGCTGCGCCGAGTTTTGACATCAGCCCGCCCATGCCGCCGACCTTTGCTGAAAAAGCCATGATGCCCTGTGCCAGGGAAGAGAACGCTTTCATTGCCGTGCCGACCTTTGAAACAGTCGTGCCGATGATGATTAGCAGCGGCCCTATGGCGGCGGCAAGCAGGGCTATCTTTACGACTGCCTGTTTTGTGCTTTCGTCCATGCCGTTCAGCTTATCTATAAATGCCTGGACATGGGAAACGATGCTCCGGATCGCAGGCATCAGGATTTCGCCAAAAGCAATAGCCAGTTCCTGTAACTGCGATTTAAGAATAGTAAGCTGGCCTGCGAGATTATCCTGCATGGTGTCAGCCATTCTTGCGGAAGCCCCGTCACAGCTGTCTATCGCCCCGGTCAGCTTTGCGATATCGGCAGGGGCGGCATTCATAAGGGCAAGGAAACCGCTCATTGCATTCTTGCCAACAAGGGACTCTGCGGCATTTGCTTTTTCTGATTCAGATAACTGGCTGAAAGCCCCGCGGCAGTCTGCAAGGATATCCGACAGACCGCGCATGGAGCCGTCTGCATTGGTAGTGGCGATCGTCACATCACCAAGAGCCGCTCCGCTGAGTTTGATATCCCCGGTAAGGTTATTCATGATGGAACGCAAAGAAGTACCTGCCTGTGATGACTTGATCCCTGCATTCGCCATAAGCCCGATAGCCTCAGCTGTATCCTCTGCGGAGAAGCCAAGCGCACCCACAATCGGCGCACAGTATTTGAAGGTCTCTCCCATCATGGAAACGTTCGTGTTGGCATTCGAACTTGCCGCCGCAAGGATATCCGCAAAATGCCCGCTGTCCTTTGCGGTCAAACCAAAAGCTGTAAGAGCGTCCGTTACAATGTCAGAAGTGGTCGCCAAATCCTCACCCGATGCCGCCGCAAGGTTCATGATACCGTCAATGCCCGAAAGCATATCCTCTGTTTTCCAGCCTGCCATAGCCATAAAATTCATGGCTTCAGCGGCTTCGGATGCGGAATATTTCGTCTTAGCGCCCATCTCACGGGCTTTGTCACGGAGTGCCTCCAGGTCTTTGCCTGTTGCACCGGATACAGCCGCCACCCTGCTCATCGAGGTGTCAAAATCTGCGGCAGTCTTTACGGCGGCAGTGCCAAGGCCGCCAATGACGGTGGTAACACCCATCATCTTTTTTCCCGCGCCTGCTATGGCGTTCCCGGCATTTTCCAATTTACCGCCAATCTCACTTATCTTTGCAAGTGTAGTATTGGTTCTTGCCGCCTCCTCCTGCAGGCGGCGCAGTTCACTCTCTGTTTCGATAATCTCACGCTGGAGCGCATCGTACCTGTCCTGTCCGAGCGTCCCGTTCTCAAGCTGCTCCCGTGCCTGCACCTGCGCCTGTTTTAAGGCATCCAGTTTTTCTTTTGTCGTGCCGATGGCATCCTTTAACAGCCGCTGCTTCTGCGTGAGCAGTTCCGTGCTGGACGGATCCAGCTTCAGTAGCCTGTTTACATCGCGGAGGGAGGACTGCGTGGTGCGCAGGGTGGACTGCACGCCTTTTAAGGCTTTATCCAGCCCCGTGGTATCGCCGCCAATCTCTACTGTAATCCCTTTAATCCTGTTAGCCACTCAGATTCCCCCTCTCCTGAAAACGGGCATAAAAACAGCCCGGATTATCCGGGCTGTACGGTTAAAAACGGTTCATGTCATCCTGTGATGCAAGCCTGGCATATTTCGCACTGTCGTTTAATTTTTCTGTCCATACATCCAGCACAAGCCCGATGGTCAGAAGGTCGAGGTCGGCAACGGAAATGCCGATCTCCACACACCGCAGGAGGAACAGCGGCGTTGTCATTTCCCGCTCACTTGGGCGAAGTTTTTTTTAGCCTCCACCTCCGCTGCCATGTTCTCGCCCCACAGCTTGAGGATTTCGGGCAGTATCTCATAAATGGAGAACATATCGAACTGGTCAAGCCAGTCCTCAATAGTGGGCGGGATATTGTTGTCGGCGTGGTAAGCCATAATGTATGCCACGTTCTCGAATATCTCCAAATCCTCGATCTGGAACTCATCGCCGTCCTCAGTCCTGCCCTTGTAGGACTTCTCCAGCTTGGATAAATCCTTGAAAATGTCACGCTTGAATTTCGCACGGTACAGCCTCGGAACGGTAGCCGAGGAACGGAACGGCACTTTCTTCCCACAGATTTCAATCTCCCTTTTAAGCATCTTCATCCACCTCCTGTCCTGTCACATCCGCTTCACTGACATACACTTCCTGGTACCAGCCTGCATAAGCCGCAGCATCCGTGGCATCACCCGTCCTTGCTTTTACCAGGCCGTCAGAACGGGGGTCTGCCGTAATGGAAAGAGTTTCCGTGCCCGGCTCAATGGTATCTTCCTTGGTTTCAGACTCAATGGACGGGCGGGATGCCGAACAGTTATACAGCACATGGCGGATCGCATTGATATCCCCGTCAAACTCAAAGAGCAGGGCAAATTTCACGCTCTCGCCAACGCCGCTGTTTTCCACAAGCACTCCCTTATCGTCCAGTGTTTCCTGCAGGATTTCCGTCCGGAACCATTCAGGGATGAGGGCGATTTCCAGGTCGCCGCTGTACCCGTTGTTGGTGACGGAACGGAAATATACGATGCCGTCAGCATAGAACGGGGAGGACTCGCCCTCTGCATCAAGGCTGATGCTTACCGCTCCGGGGATGGCTTTCGGCTTTGCGTAGGTAAAAGACGCCACGCCGTCCGTGACTGTTTCCGTCATCTTGGCAGCGTGAACATTTTTCAGGTTGTATTTGACTTTGTTTCCCATAAATTAAACCTCCATTTCAAACTGGTAAAGGACTTCATACAGCTTTTCGGATTCAATCCATACTTCAGATTTCTCATAAAAAATGCCATGCCCGTCAAGCACAGCTTCCACTTTCTGCTCCACTGACAGATCCTTAAAGCCAGTGTACAGTTCCATATTCACTCCGCTTGCCTTAAAATACACCCTGCCGTCTGCCGGGAAGTTATTGCTGCCCGGGAGCAGGTAGCAGATGAACGGCGGCTCCGGGCTTTCGCCTTCGGCAAAGTGGTCATAGGCAAACGGGATGCCGGCCTCCCTTAAAACGGCTAATATCTCATCCATTGCGCAGGCTCCTTTCAATCTCCGACTCAAGCTGCCGGATGCCGCTCTCCTCTGCGGGTGCGATGTGGCTTTTCCCCGCCACGCGCCCGCCGCTGCGTTTTGCGTGGCCGAATTCGAGCAGATGGGCAAGCTGGTATTTGTTTCTTGAATACACCGTGACCTCCAGTGCATTGGCAGTTTCCTTCGTATTCTTCACCGCCCAGCTTTTTGCATAAGCGCCCGTATCTTTCGGGGCATTTGCGCCGATCTCCTTTTTTACGGTATTTCCTGCCTTGCGGACAGCTTTCTTCATGCCCTCTGCGGAAACATCCGCATAATCATTCAGGCACTCCATCACGGTATCCGCCAGTGCGTCTATAGAAATTCTCCTGCCCATATTACCGCCTCACTTTCTGGCATTTCAGCCTGACCGATCTCTTTTTGAAATTCTTATGGTCAATGCCAAGGATGTTATAAATCTCACCGTTGTACACCACACGGCAGCCTGTGGAATCAATCTTTGAGACCAGACTGCAGTAACGTATGGTAAAATCAATCTTTGAATTATCCACAACCGTTCCTGCATCTGTATTTTCACTTGGCGATTCACCGCTGACGGTGGCATAACAGGAATAATAATCTGTCCATTCGTTTTTGTGGTTTCCTGTCTTATCCACCGTCACCGTGTTTTTCTGTACCATTATCCTCACATTCAAAAGCGCAATGTCCATCAGAACTTACTCCTCCTGACTCCCCCAAGCAGGGAACGCAGGGACAGGGTAAGGGCATGATGGTCGGCATCCTCCCGGTGTTCATAAAAATATGCCACCGCATACATCACAGCTATTTTTGCAGTCTGCGTTTCGGCAAACTCCTCTGCTGAAAGCCTTGCAATATCTGCACACAGGCTTTCTGCAGAGCGCAGGGCGTTTGTAATGAAACCGTCATCGTCCCCAAAATCCACCCGCAGATACTGTTTCATTTCCTCCAGAGACACAACCATATATCCTGCCACCTCACAGTGTTATTTGAAAAAATTATGCTTTTGCCGATTTTGCAGCCGCCTTTATCTTTAAAATCTGCACTGCCTCGGAAAGCACCAGCTTGCCGTCCACACGCTCTTTTGCCACAAAGCCGATCATGCCGTTGCCTGCAAATAATTCTGTGAGCTGTTTGAAGGAACGCGTCCCTCTGTCGCCAATGTTGTAATATTTATAATCGCCGAAAGCAATCGCGTCTGCCGGTGCATAAGGGGAAGTGTACACTTCATATCCAAGCAGTCTGTCCGGCTCTCCCTGGGTAAGTGCAGGCTGCCACATATACGCACCGTTGTTATCCTTGAACGTGCGGATCTGTGCCACTGTCTTATCGTTCATGATGAACCTTGCATTCTTTCGGTAAGGACGCTTGAGGGCATACACCAGGTTGATAACATCATCCGCCGCCAGAGCGTCAACCGTATTTGCAACCGTACCGCCGCCGGTTTCAGCAAACAGTCCCAAAGGCTGGCCTGTGCCTGTGCCGTTGAGGAAAGCGTCCTCCTCGGCATTGGACAGAGCCTTTCCGAACTGTGCAATGATATAGCTTTCCAGACCGAAAGCGTTATCATAGAGCAGTTCCTCGGTTACCTTGATCGCCACATGGAGCTTGTGTGCATCCAAAAGAATCTGGTCAAATGTAGCGTCACCAAAAGTTAAAGCACCACCTTCTTCTATCCATGCAGCCGCAGGTTTGGTAGCGGCGATATTGATCTTGTGGTCGCCGCTCGTAGTGATTTTTGTACCCAGCTTACGCATGATGTTCTCTTCTTCCAGCACATCGATCAGGCGGCTGTCGTATTCCTCCGGCACAAGGTAACCGCCGTCCGCATCCACGCCTTCCTGCAGGACATTGGACATCTGCTTGAAATTGCTGCGGAGTGCCGCCAGCATACCCTCACGGTATTCATCGGAAGCCCTGCCTGTCTTAGCCTTTTCACCGCCGGTCTGCTGCGGGTTTGTCAGGATAGGCGTGCTGACGGGCTTGTTAAGCTCGTTTTCCATCGCCTCCATCTGCTCCATACGCTCAATCTCAGCACTGTAATCCTTGATTTTCTGCTCCATTTCTGCATAGGTCTCGGCATCTTCCTTTGAGAGCAGGCCGTCCTTGTCACGCCTGCTCCCGACAAAAGCCTTTGCACCCTGCCATGCTTTGTTTCTTGCTTCCCTCAATTCCTGAATCGTCATAATAAAATTACCTCCAGTTTTTGATTAGATCCAGCCGTTCCATCAGGGAGTCGGCTGCGGTTCCCGGTTCCTGCTTTTGAATCCTGCATTTCCTTGCCAGTTTATCCATCAGGGAGTTTGTTACCGCAGCACGGGAATACGTCATGCCGGCTTTTGGGATTTCCATATCCTCTGCTGTATTTCTCTGCACGATCCCATCTGCAAATCCATACCCGACAGCCGAGTTTGCGTCCATCCATGTTTCAGCGTCCATCAGCTTTGACAGCTTTCTGCGGTCAAGCCCTGTTTTGATCTCATAGGCATTGATGATGGACTCTTTCACCTCATCAAGCATTGCCACAGCTTTCTGCATCTCTGCCGAATCGCCCCAGGCAATGGTAGCAGGGTTATGGATCATCATCATGGAAACGGGAGACACAAGCACGGTATCTCCTGCCATTGCGATAACGGAGGCAGCGCTCGCCGCTATGCCGTCAATCCTCACGGTTACTTTTCCGGCATAATTTGAGAGCATATTGTAAATCTGAGCCGCTGCCACGCAATCACCGCCGGGACTGTTTATCCAGACGGTAATGTCACCGTTTCCTGCATTCAGTTCCTCTTTGAAAAGCTGCGGGGTAACATCATCGTCAAACCAGCTCTCCTCTGCAATCGTGCCGCTCAGTTCAAGCACCCTCCCTGTGGTTTCCCCGTCTGTTCCGCTGTCCTGAACCACCTGGTTCTTCCAGTTCCAGAACTTCTTCATTTTGGTTTTCCTCCTTCCCATAGGC
>CAMWXD010000026.1 GCA_947178105.1 uncultured Eubacterium sp.
ATAAGGGTGTGTCGAATAATCTGTGTTGTTTTACACAGTTTATTTTACACACCCAGAAAAGTCTATGAAACTGGCAGCGTGTCAACTTTGCATGAAATGAAATCCTTCTTTGTTATGATTCGTGAGTTATTCCCTGAAATTAATACGTTTATCTGTACACAAGGCAATGTATTGATTAATAGTGCCATAACTGATACGGAGTTTTTAAGCCAACCCCACAGTTCTTCGATTTTGTTAAGGTTTGGGCTGTATGGCGGCAGGAAAACAAGCTCCAGGCGTTCACTGTTTTCTTCCAGAAAGCCCTGCAGCAGCTTTGCGTGATGTATTTTTGCATTATCCAATATCATGACAATTTTGCCGGATGGGTATTTCTGGAGGATTGTTTTTAAAAAACCAAGAAATACCTCAGCATCGTATTTTTTATGTTCCTCCACATAAACACTGCCCGTTTCATAATCCAGGAACCCCACCAGTTTAACGCCCTCATGCTTTCCGTAAGCCGGGATGATGCGCTGCTTCCCCACCGGGAACCATGTTTTCATGATGGCCTGATAATCACGGGTCATGGATTCATCTTCAAAAAGCATTACATCAATCTCCCCGCTGAGAAGTTTTTTTAAACCTTCAAACTGCTGGCGGAATGCCTCCTGTTTTTCCGGGCCAGCCTTGTCAAGTGTATAAGTTGGCCTGGTATAGCTCAGCCCGGTCCTGTAAAAAAGATCCCTCATTCCGCGTTCCGAGAATTTTACCTGGAAACGTTCCTCCACCAGGCGGCAGGCCAGCGGGGCTGTCCAGTTTGCAAAAATTCCCACGCCGGCTTCTTCCGGCGTGCAGGTGGAAATGATATGGAAAAGTTCTTTTTCCTGCTCATCCGTTAAGAATTTAGTGCGGCCTGGCTGTTTGTGGATGAGAAGGGCTTCTGCACCGCCTTTAGTGTAAAGGGATATGTATCCAGACACTGTCCTGCGCGGGATGTGGAGAACCTCAGAAATTTCACGGCAGGAACGTCCTTCCAGATAAAGCAGCACAGCATCATACCGGTTCTTTTGTTTAACGCTTTTTTCATTTCTGGAAAGCTGCACAAATTTTTCTATTTCACTTTTAACAGGCTGGTTTTCCATTTGATTTTCCTCCAAAATATTTATGAGTATAGTATATATTACTTAGAAAAAAATGCAAGTGGATTTTAGCAATAATTAATCACCGCCTATATAGGTTATTTTTCAATGAGGAATCCGCCGCCCTAAAAATCAAACAGAAACCGCCTGATACCTCACTGCTTTCCCGCCATATTTTACAGTCAGCGGCAACTTCCCCCTGACAGCCAGCAGCACATATTCCTCTCCCGTCCCGCCTAAATCCACGATCTTAATCAGAGCCTTCTTTTTACCTAACTTTGGCTGAAACGCATATTTTCCAGGTACGCCGTTATAATACAGGTACTGGACGCCCTGATGCTTGATGACATACCACACCCCATCTTTGCAGTCCTCCACCGCTTCCCGTACCACTTTTTCAAGCTCCCCTATTCGCAGGCGGCTGACAGCCACTTTCGGATTTAATATCTCTTGTTTCTCTCCTGTATCGTCTGCGCCTGCCTGGTCGTAATCCTCCAAAATTTCTTCTGTCTCCTGTTCTGTCAAACCAGAGACGCCTGTTATGGTGAAATCCTTTGCACGGGTCAGCTTCACATCCACTTTCCCGTCTTTGTCAAAATGAAACCTGACAAAAGACGCGTCTGCACGCACATCCATAAAAATGCGGATACGTCTGCCTTTGTAATAATACGCGTCGCTTTTTTTCGTAATTCCCCAGGAGTTGTATTCGTCCTGCCTTACCGTTTGTACCTGTGCCGCTGCCGGCTGCCTGTAAGCTCCCGCAGCGACGGCGCCCGCCGTCAGCAGAAATGCCGACACAACCGATACGGCCGCCGTCCATGCTGTGTTCTTTCTCTCATTCATAAGCGCACCCAACCTTTCCTTCATTAATTTTTTTCCTCCATGCAGTGTGACAGAAGCCGGAAATGCCTGAAAGCCACCTACTGCCGCGGCTGCACGCAGCAGCGTATCACCATAGGCACGCTTCCCCTCTGCGTCCAGATCTTTTGTGACTGCCTCATCACAGGACAGCTCGCACATCCGGCTCACCTCACGCTCCAGCAAATAGACAAACGGATTGAACCAGTGCAGACATACCGTAAGCTGCACCAGCCATTTATAATACAAATCCCGCCGCCTGTAATGCGTCCATTCATGCAGTATCGTATAATAAAAATCCATATCTGACAGTTCCGCCTTCGTCAAAATAACCGCAGGATGCAAAAATCCAATCAATAGCGGAGATGTAACCATGCTATTTGTATACAGCCCCGCCGCCCTTGTAAAGCGGCTTTGTGCAATCACCTTTCCGAATATTTCCAGACGGCAGATCTCCTCCACTGGAGAACAGCCCGCTTTTAAATACTTCACAAAACACTGATACACGATCACCTTCCGCGCAAACAAGGCAAGCGCTGTCAGAATCCAGATTTTCCAGCTATGTTCCAGTATCCCCTGTGCCGCTTTTCGTACGGCAGGCGCATAGTCTCCTGCCTTGCCCGATTTAAGCTGCCCTTCCCTTTCGATGTCTGCACCATCAGGTTCACTGCTGCTTTCTCCCGCTGCCAAACCGCCATTGACCGTATTAACTGTATTGACTGTATCATTTTGCTGTGCCGGCTGCGCCTGCCCCTGTTTCGCCAGCCATTGCCCCTGCTCCAGCCATTGCGCGCTCTGCCCTTCCTGAAACAAACGCCCAACCAGCCCATCGCCCGGATTCCACGGAACAAGAAAACGTGCCACCACAACCAGCCAGATATAATACTGCCAGCGTTTGCTGAACCGTGCCTGATACAGCGGCGCAAGAAGCAGCAGTATCACCGTAAGCAGCGCGGCAGACACTGATACTGACACATATCCCATAAAAATCTCATGCATCCTGCCCATCACCGCCCTGCCAGTATTGTTGCAGCTCCTCAAAATCCTGTTCCGTCAGCAGTTCATTCTGAATCAGCGACGCAACCAGCCCTTTGGCACTTCCCTCAAAAAACTTAACCAAAAAGCTTTCCGCCTGTATGCCCTGATACTCGTCTGCTGACACAACCGCAGTATATTTGTTGCGATGCCCGATCTTATTTGCTTTCAAAAGCTTTTTGTCAATTAGCCGCGACAGCAGCGTGATAATCGTATTTTTTGTCCAGAATATCCTTTTGTCCGCTAATGCTGCCGTAATTTCTGCGTATAAAGCACTCCCTCCGTTTTCCCAAATTACTTTCATCAATTCCAGTTCATAATCTGATGCCTGCTGCATACCATCTCAGTCCCTTCCTAATTATTTGATACACGAATGTAAAGGCAATTTTATAGAGTACAAAGTGTTATCTAACTTAAAGATAACACTTTGTACTCTATATGTCAATACGGTAAACGCAAGTTTTTATGTATTCTCAAGTTACTATTTTTTTGGAGTAACGGGCTGCCATGATTCCGGCAGCACAGGCCCGTATTCCAGCAGTTTTAGAAATCATTGCATGAACCCGCAGCCGGGTGTATAATGTACACAAGCCAAACTGGAACACACACTGAAGGAGGTAAAGGAGTGGATTCATATGACGAAAATCGGAAAGCTATATGAGCAGGAAAAAATTGAATATGCGAACAAACAGCGTGAAAATGATATTATTGATATGTGCAGGGAAGATGGCAAGTCAGATGAAGAAATCATCAGCCGCCTGAAAAAGAGGCTTGGCTATGATGACAAAACTGCGGAGAAAGCAGTTGCATCCTATGACAGCCGCCAGGCTGTCGGCGTATAACGCACAGGGATCAAGGACTTTCGGCACATTGGTTGTTGCCGGAAGTCCTTGCCGGTTCTGCGGGCAGTTCCAAAGGCTAAACAATCGCAGTCTGACATTCGTCTGATTTCTTTTGCAGAAATGACAAAGTAAGCCTCGCCTCGTCAGCACGCTCCTTCAAAATGCTGCTCCAGCCACCTTGCCACTCCGTCCTCTTGGTTGCTGCTAATCACGCCTGTCGCAATCGCTTTCAGCTCGTCTACCGCATTCGCCACCGCATACCCTTCATCCGCGGCTTCAAACAGATCCAGGTCATTTTTTCCGTCGCCAAATGCAACGACCCTGTCGCATCCGAGCAGCTCCTTTAACTGTACTACCGCATTCGCTTTGGACGCAGCGCGCGGCATGATTTCCAGCCACTGCGCGTTCGTATAGATGTCTCTTTGATAGACACAATGAAACTGCGCTTTATACTTTTCATACAAAGGCTCCAGTTTTTCCGGCTGGCCAATACAGGTAATATAAAAACACCTTCCCTCCGTCAATGCATCCGTTGTTTCCACCGAACGGGTTCTTTTATCCCCTTTTCGCATCCGCAGAAAATCAACCATCCCTTTCGTGCAGTTTTGAGGAATAAAAGAAAATTTTTCCACCCCGCCTATATACGAATAGACGATCGGATATACCTGATTTTGAAATAAATCCTGAAACACCTCTGCCACATCTTTTTCAAAATAATTGGATATTAAAATCTGTTCCGTGACATTATCCATTACAAAAGCCCCGTTGTACACGATCAGGGGTATTTTAGCGTCCAGCCCCTTCGTCACCTTCTTTGCCGTCACCAGCGACCTTGCTGTGGCATAGGAAAAGATCATCCCTTCCCCGGTCAGCCTGTTAATCACAGCATTTGTATAGGCGGAAGTTGCCTCGTCACTCCGCAGCAGCGTGCCGTCCAGATCTGATACATACAGTGTCCTCATATCATTTTCCTCCTTGTCATCCCTGAATTTGTTCCAGTATAAACGGATCGCGGATCTTTTGATCCTCCGCCAGCAGCACAATCTTAGACAGGATCTCCGCTGTCTTTGGATCCTCGTCCACAAACGGCAAAAACAGCTTTCCTCTCCTCTGGCTGTGCACCGGCAGGATATGTAACATCGCGCCGCCCTCTTGGTGCACGACGCCGCTTCCAAGGTGCACGTTATAGTTTGCACGCGTTCCATGGATCAGCGCGTGGCTGTCTTTGAGCGCCACATTTTCAATCCGAAACAAAGGCAGGTTAAACTCTACAATCGCTCTGCGCATCTCGATCGTGGAATGGCTTGTCTGCGGGTCTACGCCGCCTGCGTGCGCCACGCTTATGGCAAGGTCTACATCCCGCATGGCCTCGCTGTAGATCAAATCCGGCACCTGCCCGATCGAAAGCGGTTCAAAGGTCTTGCGGTCGGAAAATTCCACCCATTCCAGTGTCGGCGCTTCTACATCGCTAGGAGAGAACCAGTCCGCCAATGCATAAATGCGGACAATGATATTTTCTTTATAGTAGATTTTTTGCAGCCCTTCCTCATAATCTGCAATCCAGCGGCGCCCTTTCAGACAGGCAGCCGTTTTCCGCGGCTGGATCTGGTTGCCCGCAAACATCCTGGAGGATTTTTGGCTAAGCTCCTCCGGCAGCTTTACGTACAGCTCGCGGAACACCTGCTTAAACGGCTGGCGGATCTGATGGTCAAACAAATATTTCTGATACGAATGCCAGACGCCCGCGCGGTAAAAGTCAAGCGGATGCGCAATACGGATTTTGTCGTCTGCTTTCAGCTTTTTCTTCTTTCCGTCATAAGCACATAACCACATAGACGAATCCAAAGCTTCAAAAAATCCCATCTCCATCTTGTCTGTTTCTTTTCCAGCCGCAAATACCAAAGGCCGCAGAATTGCCCGTACCACCGGATTACCCATCAGCCCTGCCGCTTCCGCCGCTGTAAACCCTTCGCCGTCCTCCATCGACTCTTCCATCAGCTTTTTCGCCCTTTGATATTGCTCTTTCAGCTTTTTATGCGCCTCTTTTACCTGCTGCACATAAGCCTGTTTGCCAAGCCGCGAAGGGACGGATTTCAGCATTTTTTCACCCTTTCTGCACAATACCGCGCTTTTCCCGTTTTCATCTATGTGCAGACAGATTTCCACATCATCCACCGCTTTCCAGCTCATCATCGGGGCAAATTCCTCAGCCATCCTGCCTTCCATATTCAGCGTCAGCCTGGTCACATCCGCATAGCCTGCGTGCATGCTGAGATTGAGCAGAGCCATCTGCGCCGCCTTCGTCTCGCTTGCCCGCCGCTGCGCGCCAAACTGCCTTGCCTCTTTGGCAAAATTCTGGATAAACTGATAACGCTCCAGCAAATCCTTCTCCATCTTTTTTCCAAAAGGCACCAGCCCATAGCTCATCAGCAGGTCTTTGTTCCGTTTTGCCGCAATCTGCTCCCGCAGCTCTTTTAACGTCACTTTTCCAGTCGCCGCGTCCGCGTATTTTCTTGCCCTTGCATGTTTCAGCCCGTCGGCAATGTATTTCGCCGCTTTATAAAGTACTGCAAAGTTTTGCTCGCCCAGCATCCCATACGCTTCACGAAACCAGTCGATATCAAAGGCTCCGTCACGCAGCTCTTCTGTGGACAGCGGCGTGTATCTGGCGATCATCGCAGCCTTCTGGTCATCGAAACGCTCATTCATATGCGCCATGAAATAATAGCAGCCGCTCTTTAAGCCTGCCCAGCCCAAATACTGCTCGATCAGCCCGATCCACTGCGGCGCATACATCGCAGCCTCCACCAGACGCTCCTGGCGGATGCTAGTACCCTTTAACGCTTGTGCAAGCGTTTCTGCAGTGTCCTCCTTTGCCGGATAGCAGGATCTTAGCAGGCAGCTTAATACCTCTTTCTTCGTACTGTTCCCAGAATACCACGTATAATATGCATCCCGCCCAAGCGTATCCTTCCCAAGCGCTTTTAAAATACGCACCAGGTATTCTGTGCCCGCGATATAAGTGATTCCTCCGATATCTTCTGAAAATACCGTCTCTGCTTCGCCCCGGCGCAGCTCCGTATCTACCATCAGAGGGACGATCGCATCATACAGCTCCTTTACCAGCCTGCCGCACCACGTATCCTTTCCTACAAGCGCTTCCCCGCGCTCTAAAATATCCAGCCCCATACGGCTGCCGAAAAAGCTTTTCCACTTGCCAAGGTTGTACCTTTTTGCATACTCTCCCTGCACAAGCTGCGTCAGCGCCCGCAGGTTTTCCCTCCGGTTAAAATATACAAGCACCGCCTGGAATAAATGATCCCTGGATATCAGCCCCATATGGTAAGCTTTTAAAAACCAGTATGTTTTGATCGGCGTAAGCTGTGTGATCCGATAGGTATAAGAATTTCTGTCCTGCGGCAAAAAACGGGATTTCTCTGCCGCAGGGCTGCATTTTAGTTCCAGCGCCCACGCCGTATAAAACGCCTTTGTAAATTCCTCGTCGGTCTCCCAATACGAAAGCCCATCCAGAAAATGCTGCAGAAAGTGCAGGTCGCAGATCGGTTTAAAGGATTCCATGCTCTGCCCGTTCCAGCCGCTGTAATGGAAACAGACAGCCCTGTTTTGTTCATTCATTACCGGAAGCAGTGCCTGCGCCGCCTGTACGCCAGCCTCCAGCAGCAGCCTGCGGTCTAAAAACTCATAACGGTAATTAAGCCGGATCTTTTGCACCTGATCCGCATAGGTTAACTCCATTGGCAACGGCTCAAACGGCATTTTTCCAAAAACCGCCTCGTAATAAATCCTGCTGTTTTGAAAAATCTCATTGTTTGTGAGAAGTATGCGTGCTTCCCACTCAATAAATGTCCCATAATCCCCGATTTCTGTTTCATAATAGGCGCGCAGTTTTTCCTCCAACGGATAATTTTTCAGACGGTAGCCGCTAAAATCCCGGTCTTCCCCAGACGTATCCGCCAGCTTTGCATACCCGTTTTCCAAAATCTGCTTTCCGCCAAATGCCGCATCATATTCAAAATTCCGGTTTTCATAGATCAGCGCATCCAGCTTTTTGATTTTATCGATGATTTCCTGTTCCGGCAGGGGAAGGCACTCTAAAATCTTGTCTCGCCCCACATCCAGCTTTGGAATATCTACAGGCGCATCCGGGTTATAAATACCAAATCCTTTTTGATCCGCTGCCGATAACGTACGCTCTCCCAATATTTCTTCCAGCAGCACCTTTTCCTTGTCCGTAGGCTTTTCGATCGCCTGCGCATACGGTTTGACAGCCTCGTAAAACGCCGCCTTTTCCGTTTTTTTGGACAGGCGCAGAAGCAAGTCCAGCCCCGCAGTGCGTTTTTCCTCTTTTTTATCCGACAACAGGCGCTTTAAGCACTGCTCCATGCCTGCATCTTCCTGCCCCATCAGAAAATCCAGCAGCTCGCTGCGCAGCCTGCTCCTCTTAAACCGCAGCATATCCTCGATCAGGCGGTAATCCGGCTCACGCAGCTCCAGTTTTTTTACAAGGGTAATCGCTTTAGACGAGGTATATTCCTCCGCATTTCCCATATATCCGATCAGCAATTCCCTCTGTGCCTGATTGGACGGCTGATACAGCAGCAGGTGCATCAGCGCCGCCCGTTCGCTCATGTAGCTGCCGACGGTAATTTCTCCCAGCAGCCCCGCTGCCTGTGTGATTTTTTCCTCATCCTGGAGCACATACGCTGCAAACGCCATCTCACATACAGCCTCCGACGGCTTTAGCTCTACCCGGTACCATGGGAAAATACACGGGTCATAGACAACTCCTTTTTTCGGCAGGCGCTGATAAATATTCCAGAATGTTTCATAATGCCGCCGCGCATCCTGCTCGTCTTTATAATAATCCTCCAGTACTGCCCTGCGCGGCTTTTCCGGCTCATTCGAATGCATCTGCTTCCCGTACAGCAGCCCCTGGATATATCCGCTCAGGCGCGCTGTGTATGCAGGCATAAACGCTGCCACAAGCTCCAGGTCATCTGCATATTCCAGGACTGCCTTGCGCGCCGCCCGCATTTTCAGCTTTTCGTCAAATAAGCTCTGATTATAATACGACGCCGTCAGCTTCTGGTTTTTCGTCCCATTGCCAATCAGCTTCATTACCGCATCCACTGCCGTTTCCGCTTCATCAAAGCCCAGTGCCCAGAGCGCAACGCTGACTGCAATCGAATCGTTCGTCTGTAGCTGCTTTCTGCAAAACGCTGCATCGCGCAGACATTCGCCCATCAGCGCAAGCAGCTTGCCGTTTATCCGGTCGACGTTGTTTTCATCAAATATCCCGATCCAGACAGAAACCGCACGCTTTACCGAAGCATACCGGATCAGGCCGTTTTCCTCAATCACCCGCAAGACTGCCAGAAATGCATCCTTTGTCCCTTCATCCGCTGTCTCGCACACCGCCTGGCGCAGCCCTTCCTGCAATCTTGCCGCCACCAGCAAATCACAGACAAGCTGGCGCAGCTTTTTGTGATCCGACTGGAAAATGCCCAGGATCATTTCCCGGTCTAAATACGACGTATTGTTTTCACTGAGAATCAAATCCTCAAACGCTTCGATCACCGCCTGGTTGCCGCGGTCAATCTCCGCTGCATAAATCAGGCTGAAGTTCTGCGTAAAACCCCATTCATGCCTGATATAATCCATCTTTTCCGCATCCAGCCGCCTGTAAATAAAATCTTCGAGACGCTCGCCGCAGTAAAACAGCTTTTCATAAGCGATCAGCAGCGCAAATACCCTGCCCATCTGCGGGCCGTATCCAGCGGTACGCACAGTCCTACGGTTCCAGCCCGATGAAAACGAAAACTGGTTCAGCTTGTCAATAATATATAAATAAGACCCCTGATATTGTTTCGGTACAAACACTTCCAAAAGCCCCTGATGCTTTCCGCCAGAAGCCGTCTTTGCACCCTTTTGAAACCATTCGGACGGCTTTTTCGCCGGATCCTTATAAAACTGCCGTACAATCGGCACCGCCTTTGCCTCATTGATCAAATACCCGCCATGGGCTTCTGCAATCAAATCTGCATCACGCCCCGCATATTTTTTCATCCGTGCCCGCAGAGCCTCTGTCCTCTGTATCGTAATTTCACGCCTCGTACTATAATCAAAGTCTCCCATTCTGATTTTCCTTTCTCTGTACGTCCCTCGTTACCACATTCTTCCTGCGAGCATCGTAAGCCTTACAAACGTAAAAACACTATGTTCCGTAATGCAGATTTTATCATCCAGCGCCTCCAGCGGCATATCATCCAGAAAAATCCTGTAAATCCCATCCAAAAAGCTTTGCACCGCATGTTCCTGTGCTTCCTGCAAATCCGCCTGTTTCCCGCCATAATTTGTTCCAAACGAAATCCTGCCCGCCTGTGCCTGATCCTCAATGTCCTCTTTTTCCAGTATCATATGCCTAAGCAGCTTTGGCTCCTCTGCGCGGCTGTTGTACGCAAGCACCTCCGCTTCTGTAACGGCAAGGATCAGTTCCTTTACAGTAGACGGCCGCCCCTGGATTTGGCAGGGCACCGCCTGTACCGTCTGTTTCTTCTTTCCTATGGATTTCAGCGCAACTTTTATTTCCATCCTGCCCGTTTCCTCCTTTTTCTTTATGATTCCTGATACAGCACATAATCCTGCATTTCCCTGTGAAATCCCGCCTGTGCCAACGCATCCTGCGCTGCTATCGGATAGTCCTTTACCACAATTCGCTTTCGTCCCGCAAATACTTCCCCCGCCTGGTACTGCCTGGCAAACGCTTTCATGCATTCTCCGGCAAGCTCTGGCGCAAACAGCCGCAGCAGCTTCCCCTGCCGCTCCATTACTGCCACAACCGCCCCGCCACAGCACGCTGCCGCTGTTCCCGGCACACGCATAAAACTGCGCCCCGGCAGATGCGGCAGGATGTTCCCCCAGCTTTGCGCCGGGTCTGTAGCATTGACCCAGACAAGCTTTTCTGCTGGGTTTTGCAGCATCCGCATCACTGCTGCGGCATCCTTTCCCCGGACAAACTGCGCCCCGGACATCCCTTCTGCAAAATAGCCTCTTCTCGCCTGCCCAGTATATTCCCAGACCCGCAGCACCGACAGCGCCTCCTGCCAGGAAATCCCCCATGCCGCAGCCGTCTCCCGGCATAAAATAATGCTGCGGTCAAAGCAGCGTTCCAGCTTTTGGATCATCTGTGCCTTTAACGCCTGCTCCCTGACCGGGCGCACTACGTCCCATCTTCCGGCACGCAGCGCCTTTACCCGCATACTCGCCAGCCGTTTGGGCGCCATTTTTTTTGACCGTTCTAACTCAATCCACTGGCGTACAGGCACAAAGCTGTCCGCATATACGTATCCCCTTGCCATTAAGGAAAGCAGCGGCTCATGCGCGGATTCCCCATTTAACAGACGGTTCAGCGGCTGCATAAAGCTGGCTCCCCGCTTTAGCAGCGCTTCGTATATACGCGCTTCTTTGTCCGCACCGGCTTTTTCCAGCTCCTCCAGCCTGCCGCTTACGTCTGCGTCCCAGTCCGCCTCTTCCTGAAATTCAAAACACAGTCCGCCTTTTGCATCCATATGCCAGAACAGCTCTCCCTCTGCTAAAAACGCATCCAGCATCGTATCCCGATAATGCGCCACCCGCGCCGGAAGCACAATCGACTCCCAGGACGCTGCTGGAAAGGACGCTCCTGCATACTGCTTTAACGTATGCTCCAGGCATTCCTGCGCTGGCGCACCCGATTCCATCCGCGCAAGCAGCATTGCCGCATACGCCTGCGGCGGACAGGTCTTTGCCTCCTCCCGCCGGCTTTTTAATGTCCGCACTCTTGCGCGCTGGTACAGCACCGCATGATAATATAGCTTATCATGCTGCACCGCTTCCTTCTGCTGGCAAAGCGCTTGCAATATCTCCTCTGCAAGCGCCACCGTCCAGCCATAACGCTGCGCGACCTGGCACGCATCCGCCGCTCCGCGGTAACGCAGCATCCGCCTTACGATATGAAGCTGTGACGGCTGCACGCCTTGTCCCTGGCTGCCGCTCAACGCTTGCGCATACTCTGCTTCCTGCTCTGTTGCAATCCACAGTCCCTGCTCCAGGTACAGCGCCCTGCCGTCCAGTGCCAGCTCGTCCAGCCATTCCACCGGGATATCCAGATCCCCCGCCGCCAGATCTCCCTGCGTCATCAGCAGCGTATGAAGCTGTTTTGCATCCTCCGGCAGCTTCCCGTAAGCCTCCTGTACCTGCCGCAGCTCTTCATTTGACGGCAGCACAAGCTGTGTTCCCTGCCTCTGCTCTTCCTCCAGTGCCTCCCGCACTGCTGCATGGATGCCTCCCGGTGTCGGCGCATAATCATACATCACCGCTGCTTCCTGGCTCCATTGCAGCGGCAGCGACATCGGCGATGGCACGTCTACATAGACTTCCCGTATCTGCACGACACCCGCCTGGATATCCGAAAGGAGCTGCCGCAGCCCTTCCCCGTCCCACAATTCCTGCATACACTCCCGCCTGGTCTCCTGGATAAGCGGGTGCTCCTTTTCCCTGACAACCTGCTCCAATAACTGCGCACTTTTCAGCCGCTGCGCCCACAACGGCTGCCGCCCGTTCCTTTTCACGCCCATCATCAGTGCGCGCGCGCTGTTATACCGAAATGCCATATTGAACACCGGCGTCTCAGGCAGCAGGATTTCCAGTTTTTTGATGCACGTATCTGGGTTCAGCCTGTACAATGCCCCTTCGGGCAGCGGCTGATCCCCATAAGCATACACCAAAAAACCATCCTCCTCATCTACGCTGCCAACCTCCAGCCCCATCTCTTCCCGTATCATATGCGCCGTCAATAGCGCAAGCGGCGCATTAATCCGCCTTCCAAATACCGAATGGAACATAAGCTGGCTGCTCCCGGACGAATCCCTAAAATGCTCCACAAGTATCGTGCGGTCATCTGCCAGGCTGCCGACCGCCCTGATCTGGCGCGCCAAGTAGCCGTAAGCCAGCTTTACCGCAGATGCATCCAGTCCCAGGCGCTCCAATGCCTCTTCCAGCATCCCGTCTGCATGGGCTTGCTGCAAAGTATGCAGCATCCGGCCAAATGCCTCTCCGGTGCGCTTGTCCCTGCCTTTCATCTCTCCTTTCCAAAACGGAAGCCTTGCCCCTTCCACCGGAGCCTGTACGACAGTCACCGTGTCCCTGCTGATCTGGGTCACTCTCCAGGCAAACGATCCAAGAATAAACCGGTCGCCCTTCTGCGTCTCATAGACAAATTCCTCATCTACCTCCCCAAGCTTTACGCCGTCCTCTGTTTTCACCGCATACAGCCCTTTGTCCGGTATCGTGCCTCCCGCAGATATGGCAAGCATTCTGCTGTAGCCGTCGCCTTCCACCTTTTCATGGATCCGGTCATACAGCACCCGCGGACGCGCCGGGATGTCCTGTGCGTGCTCGTAATCTCCTGCCAGCATTTCAAGCACTGCTTTGACCTCCTGCTTTGTAATGCCGCGAAACGGCCAGGCACGCGGCAGTATTTCCATCACCTCGTCTACCTCATAGCTGCCAAACGCCGCCATCGACACCAAATGCTGCGCCAGCACATCCAGGCATCCCACCGGAGGATGAAGCTGCTCCACACCGCCCTCCCTGGCTAGCTGCGCCGTCATGCCGCATAACACGCATTCCGCCGCTGTCCTCGGAAACAGGTACATCACGCTGACACGCCCCGGATTATGCCCTGCACGCCCAAGCCGCTGCATCGTACCCGAAACGGTACGCGGGCATCCCACTTGCAGCACCTGGTCAATCTCTCCCACATCGATCCCAAGCTCCATCGAGGAAGTCGCACACAGCAGCCGCAGGCCGCCCTCCCGCAGCGCCAGCTCCGTCTCCAGGCGCTGCTCCTTGGACAAGCTCCCATGATGCACACGCGCAAAATTTTCCCCGCCCAACAGGTTGACATAATACGCCAGCTTTTCCGCATACCGCCTTCCTTCCACAAACGCAATCACACTGCGGCTCCCCTGACAGTACCGGTATACAACCTTTCCCAGCTCTTCCCAGACCGGATCCTTACGCTTTCCCTTCGTCGCATCTGCAAAAGGGCTTAAGATCTCAAGACGCACCTTTTTTACCATGACAGGCGCCGCAATCTGCGCCTTTTCCGGCGCCAGATACTGCGCCGCCAGCTCCAGCGGTTCGATCGTAGCCGACAGCCCGATCCGCTGGAGCGGACGGCGGCACAGCCTGTCCAGCCGCGCCAGGGAAAGCATCAGATGTGCGCCCCTTTTCGTATCAATCAGCGCATGAAGCTCATCTAAAATCACCGCCCGCGCCGTCGCCAATACCTTCCGCCCTGTCCTGCTCGTCAGCATCAGATACAACGACTCTGGCGTAATAATCAGGATATGCGGCGGCTTGCGCACCATCCGCTGCCTGTCCCTCTGCGGCGTATCGCCTGTGCGGATGCCCGTCGTAATCATCCCTTCCGCCCGTATCCCCTCCAGCGGGGTTTTCAGGTTTTCCCGGATATCCGCCGCCAGCGACTTTAGCGGCGACACATAAATAAGCTGCAATTCCTGCTTTAATTCACCCGTCTGTGCCTGCCGCATCATCTGGTCTAAAAATACAAGAAACGCCGATAGCGTCTTACCCGTTCCCGTAGGAGCTGACACAAGCACATGCTCTCCTGCCGCGATCCGATGCCACGCCTCCTTCTGTACAGGCGTCGGCTCGCCGAGCGCCTCTTGGAACCAGTCTTTTGTTTGTTTCTCAAAAAGATCCAATATCTGCTCCATATCTGCTCCATCATTCCTGTTTTCCTGTCTCGCCTTACCGCTCCTCACACACCTGAAAAATATAAAACTTCAAATAGTACGACTCCTGTGCCGCCCATAATATCGGATGATCCGGCGCCTGCTGCCGAAATTCTACCTGCCGCAGCCTCTTATGGGCACTGCGCGCCGCCTGCTGGATCGTCTGCGTAAACAATTCGTATGTCATAAAGTGCGAACAGGAACAGGTCGCCAGAAATCCCCCGTCTTTTACCAGGCGCATTCCGCGCAGGTTGATCTCCCGGTATCCCCTGGCTGCATTTTTTACCGAATTTCTGGACTTTGTAAACGCCGGCGGGTCTAAAATGACCACATCAAACTGCTTTCCCTGCTGCTCCAGCTCCGGCAGCAAATCAAACACATCCCGGCATAAAAACTGCACGCGCTCCTGCATTCCATTCTGCTCTGCATTCAGACGCGCCTGCGCGATTCCGCTCTCCGAAGCATCCACGCCAAGCACGCTTTCTGCCCCGCCGGCTGCCGCATTGAGCGCAAAGGATCCTGTATGCGTAAAGCAGTCCAGCACCTTCGCGTCTTTGCAAAGCCTGCGGACGGACAGCCTGTTATATTTCTGATCCAGGAAAAATCCGGTCTTTTGCCCATTGCACACATCGACTGCATATTTGACGCCATTTTCTTCAATCAGCACATTGGTATCAAAGGCTTCGCCTATAAATCCTTTCTGCCGCTGCATTCCTTCCTGCTCCCGTACCTTGGCGTCGCTTCTCTCATACACTCCGCGAACCGAGACGCCGTCCGCCAGCAGCACTTCCCGGAGTGCATCTACAATCATCCCCTTCATCCGGTCGATGCCAAGTGCCAGCGATTCTACGACAAGCACATCTGCAAATTTATCCACGACAATGCCCGGCAGAAAATCCGCCTCCCCAAAGATCAGCCTGCAGCAGCCCGTCTCAACCGTTTTCTTCCGGTAATCCCACGCATTCTGTACACGCATACGGATAAACTCCCGGTCGATGTTTTGTCCTTCGTCTCTTGTCATCAGCCGAATCCGGATCTTCGAAGCCTCGTTGATAAACCCCTTGCCCATAGGATATCCGTCAAAATCATGCACCTGGACGATATCCCCATTTTCATATGTCCCTGCAACCGAGGCAATCTCATTGTCATACACCCACAGCCCGCCGGCCTTTAACGTCCTTCCCTCCCCTTTTTTTAAGGTAACAACTGCGCTCATATATGTTTCCTCCATTCCCTTAAGATCCCGCATTCTGGAACCTGTATGTATATTCATAGCACAATCATAACACAATTCCTGTATTTTTCAAAATTTTTCCTGACAGGATGCAACTTTTCATTTCTTTTTCACGTCTTAATGTTAGACTGTTTATGCATACAGCTCAAGGCTGTTGCGAAATTTCTGTAACAGTTCCATGGGTTAGCTGTTACGAATTTCTAATAATTTCTATCAGAAAATTTCATAATACTACTGTTAAAAAATAAATTTCGTGGTATACTGTAACATGGTTTCAGTGATTCGCAGTCCTAATGTGATGCAGCACCAAGGAGAATTTATGTTATTTAATATGGGGAAAGAGGCACTCGCTGCCGCCAATGACGAGCGCAGACGCGATGCCTTCATTCATAAAAATGAAAACTTTATATTAAATTGCGCAAGCAAATTTTCAAAACACTATGTCAGCAAGAGTGATGATGAGTGGTCGATCGCGCTCATCGCTTTTTCGAATGCCATTGACACGTACAACGAATCGAAAGGTGCTTTTCCGTCCTATGCCAAGCTGCTGATCGAACATCGCCTGACAGACTATTTCCGTTCTCAGGCGCGTTTTTCTTCTGAAATGCAGACAGAGCCGTATCTGTTCGAAGGAGAAGTAGATGAGGATTCCGAAAACATGGGATTTCAGATCAATGTCATGAAGCAGGCTTCTGTATCGGACGACAATCCGCTGTTGGACGAGATTGTCGCGATCTCGGAATATCTGGATATTTATGGCATTACCTTTAGCGAGCTGACGGAGTGTTCCCCGAAGGCAGGAAAAACAAAGGACTCCTGTGCAAACGCCATTCGCTATCTCAAGGAACACCCGGTTTTAATCAACAATATGAAGACCACCAAACAGCTACCAATTAAAATTATTTCCGAAAATGCAAAGGTACCCCGAAAAATTCTGGAGCGACATCGTAAATACATAATAACCGCAGCAGAAATACTTTCCGGTGATTATCCCAAGCTTGCCGAATATCTAAGCCATATTTAGCAGGCACCAACCAACCCTACTGAAATTGCCGTGTTTGTATTTCTGTCACAGTTATTAATGTTTTAGGAAGCTACTCTAAGAAAGAAAGGAGCCATCTACTTTGAAAGCCGTCATAGTAGAATGCAGTAACGGCGCTGCGGTGGCATTATGCGACGATGGGTCTTTCCGAAAGCTCAAAAATAAGGGCTATTCGATTGGCCAGGAGCTTCTGATCAAACAGAAGCACACACCAAACCGCATGGTGCAGAAGCTTTCCATCTGTGCTTCGCTGGCATTGGTTCTGTTATCTTTCGCTGGCATTGGATCCCACAGCTACGTAGAGCCTTATTCCTACGTCAGCTTGGACATCAATCCTTCTATTGAATATGCTTTAAACCGTTATGACAAGGTCATATCGGTTGCCGGCATCAATACCGAAGGGCAACAGGTTGTTTCATCCATAGAAGCTGATATCAAAAATCAGAATATTACAACTGCATTAGGTGTAACCATCGGACAGTTAGAAAAAGAGCATTATATTATGCAGGAAACTTATAACCATGTTATCGTGAGCGTCTATTCGACCAACGATACAAAAGCACAGTCTATTGCTTCCCGCGTAAATTCTTTTTCTGCTGAAAAATCAGATATCTGTTCGATCGATACGATTCCCGTATCAAAAGAAGTAAAGGATGACGCTGACTCTCTTGGCATTACCCCAGGAAAGCTTGCCCTCATTCACGCAGTTGCAGAGACTACTTCTGATTCCAATTTTGACGTATCCGAATGGACGAACAAATCCGTCAGTGAATTGGAGACTACGATCCAACAGGCAAGCAGCCAGACTCCAGATTCCGGAGCCGAACCGGCGGCAGCAAATGTTGTGAACAGTGACTATTTAAGCAGCGTTCTGGATAACAATGCAGCAAACAAGCCAGAAAGCTCTACAGCCTCGGTTGTAGACGCTGAACAGGGAGCCGGCAGCGCTTCTGCTGACAAACAGACAACCACAACCGATGATACAACAACCGGTTCAGGTACAAGCGGCACCGCTTCTGCCCCAAAACCGGATAATTCAGGCAATACCATAGCGCCTGCCGCAAGCGGCAGTGCAGACAGTGCGCAAAAACCTGACGCCTCAAATCCGTCAGGCACAGGAAGCAGCACATCAAATCAGGATCAGACAAATACTTCAGATAAGAATACCTCACCAGGCAAAGGCGATTCGAGCGGCACAAGTTCTACCAAACCTCCTGCTTCTTCGGATCAGACGAACAGCCCTGAAAAAGGAGATTCTTCTGACACAGGCAGCAGCAATGACAAAAACGATGCAATGACAGAAGACAGCTCCAATAAAAAGGATCCTTATCCGCTTCCAGATCAATCCGCATCGGAAGAAACACCTCCGCAGGAAGATGCTTCTGGAAAAGTTGATCCTCCATCTAATGAAGGTTCTTCATCAAAAGACGATACTTCTACTGATGATACCTTAACGGATGATATTTTGCACGAAGATACATCCAGCAAAAATCATCCATATACAGACTCTTCTACGAGTCCGAACAATCCGGACAGCAACACACCGGATTCCGGCAGCCCGGACAGTGATACTGTTTCGGATGCCAACCTTCCAGATGATCCGTCTTACAACTAAGACAGGATCTAAGGGTCTTTTTGAAAGCTCAAAAAGACTGTCGTATGGTTCTGCTGTGCAGTCCCTGTTACGACAGTCTTTTTAGCTTTAAATATGATTGCTTATTTATTGCTTCTTCTCCAGATCTTCATTTTTTCCGCTTCCGCAATCAGCTCGTCACGGAAATCTGGATGTGCGATGGAAATGATCGCTTCTGCCTTCTCCCAGGTAGACAGCCCTTTCACATTTACGATACCAAATTCTGTTACCAGATAATGTGTATTTGCACGCGTATCTGTGACAATCGAACCAGGATTCAGCGTCGGCAGGATTCTGGATTTTACCTGTCCGTCTTTGGTCTTATACGTAGAAGAACAGCAGATAAAGCTCTTACCGCCCTTAGACAGATAGGCGCCTAATACAAAATCCAACTGTCCGCCTGCACCGCTGATATGCTTAATACCGGCCGACTCTGCGTTTACCTGCCCAAACAGGTCGATGTCTACCGCGTTATTGATCGACATAAAGTTGTCCAGCGCAGAAATCGAACGGATATCATTCGTATAGCTGACTGGCGCACTCATAATTTCCGGGTTTTCATCCAGATAATCATACATCTTTTTCGTACCGCAGCCAAATGCAAACGCCTGGCGGAACCGGTCAATATTTTTTCTGGAACCGTTGATTTTACCTGCTTTTGCGATATCTACAAATGCATCGACATACATTTCCGTATGTACGCCAAGATCTTTGAGATCCGATTCTGCAATCAAAGACCCGACTGCGTTCGGCATACCGCCGATCCCAAGCTGCAAACAAGCCCCGTCCGGAATTTCATTTACAATTAACTTTGCAACCGCTTTGTCTACTTCGCTTGCCGGCCCGCCGGCACCCATTTCCGCGATTGGCGGATTGCTGCCCTCTACGATGAAATCCACGTCTGAAATATGTACGCCGTTTTCGGTACCTCCCAGACAGCGCGGCATATTTTCATTCACCTCGACAATTACTGTCGCAGACGTCTCAACGACAGCCGCAAGATGGGACGCATTTGGCCCAAAATTAAAAAATCCATGCTTGTCCATCGGTGTAACCTGGAACATAGCAACCGCATTTTTCTTTGTATTCGGGTCGCGGTAATAACGCGGCAGCTCTGAATAACGAATCGGCGCATAGTATGCGCATCCGCGGTTGATCAGCTTACGCTCAATACCAGACATATGCCAGGAGTTCCATGTAAAGTGCTCGCCTGCATCCTCACGCTCAAAAATAGCCGGCGTTTTTAATAAAATGCCGCCCCGTACATTGACATCCTTTAATTCGTCTGTACGCTTTGCAAGCGCCTTGTCCAATGCATCCGCCGTCCCGTTGCACCAGCCGTAATCGATCCAGTCGCCTGAATGTACCGCTTTTACAGCTTCATCTGCTGATACAAGTTTCTTTTGATATTCTTCTGCGTATCCCATGATGACCTCCTTCATGATACTATATGGTGTATTCCACTATTGTGAATAGTTTAACGATAATTCTATACTATCATTTTTAAAAAAGATACGCAAGGCTTCCAACAAAAAATGGTTAAAAAACAGGTGTGAAAAGTAACGTGAACAGTAACTATGCCCATACCATCTTATCGCTGCAAATAGCAGCAAAAAGGACGTTTTGAAAATGCAATCATTTCCAAAACGCCCCTTCTTCTTTTTATTTCGGCTTATGCTTCTGTAGAAATCACTTTCTTAGAATCATAATAATCTTCAAACAAGTCCGTCACAGCCTTATGTGTCTGCTTAGAAATATCCGGAAGCTCTTTGCCCCAGGATTTTGTAGCCAGCTTATAGCCTTTTTCAAAAGCAGCCTGCATTTCTTTCATTTTTTCCACGTCATCTCCTGCGAGAGCGCTTGCAAAATCAAAGATGCGCTGTGAGGTCTGCTTTACGCCGTAATAACCGTCTTCTGAAATAAGCTCCTGTGCTTTTTGTTTTGCAGCAGCATCTACAGAGAAGCCACCCTTTGCCATCGTGCTCCAGAAATCATCATTTGCTTCTGAGAACTTCTTTGCCTGGCCAAAGAGCGATTTATTTACGATGTCAACCAACTGATTCTGTCTGTTTACTGCATCCTGTTTCATCTGTTTTACAAGCTCAGCACGTTTTTCCGCACTCATCTTATTGACTGAATAGGTTGCTTTGTCCTTTTTGTCAGAATCTTTCTCATATACGGCGCCAGTGGTACTGTTTTTATCCGTATCTTTTGTCGTTTCTGTCTTGCTGTCTGCTTTTGTTGTGCTGTTATATGCAGTTGCATATGTAGCAGCCGTAGTGTTAATATTTACTCCTATTTCGCTCATTCTGATTCCCTCCATGATTTGTATGATGCGAAACCCGCCGGTTTCCATTCACTGGTATCCTTTCATGGCGGACCCGCCATGATGATGCAATTCCGTTTGCATGTCAGGCTCCCGGCACTTACAGCCGCCGCTTTGCCTCTCGCCGGACTGCATGATCATTGCCAGATACTTCCTGATTACTAGATATATCGGCGCTAACGGTTATTTTCTTAAGCCGTTTGCAGATTTCTCTCATCTTTTTTTCGCTGCAGCGACTTCATCACACAGACATATGCAGGGATCAAAAACAAATCTGCAAAAACCCATGCCACCGGGCTGGCAAAGCAGGCGCCAAGATAGCCGACCGCCGGCACAATAAACGCGCCTACCAACGCCCTTGCCACCATCTCGCAGACTCCAGCCATAATCGCCAGCTTGCTGTAGCCAAGCCCCTGGATCGTAAACCGCATAATATTTACAAGCCCCAGCGGGAAGTAGAACGCACTGCCTACCGTCAGGTACAGTTTTGCGTTAGCAAGTATCGTGACCTCGCTTGCGTCCAGAAACAGCAGCGCGATCTTTGAGCCGAACAAAAACAACACCAAAAATGCCAGCGCTGCATACACAAGTCCGATCATACAGCAGGACAGCACTCCTTTCGTCACCCGCTTTAGCTTTCCGGCGCCGAGATTCTGCCCCGCATAGGTCGACATTGTAGAACCCATAGCATCAAACGGGCAGCAGAAAAACATCCCTACTTTGTTTGCCGCAGTTACCGAAGCGACTGCCGTCGATCCAAGCGTATTGACCGCGGTCTGTAAGATCACGCTTCCTACCGCCGTAATCGTATACTGTAGCCCCATTGGGATTCCCATATTGCATAATTGTTTCATGCATTCTTTATCCGTCCTCCATTCTTCTTTCGATAAATGGAGCACCTCATACTTTTTCCGAATATAAAGCAGGCATAGAATGCCGGAAATCCCCTGCGAGATGACCGTCGCCCATGCCGCTCCGGCAATTCCCATCTCAAAGATCAGGATCAATGCCAGATCCAGCACAATATTCAGCAAAGAAGAAATGACCAAAAACATCAGCGGGCTTTTGCTGTCACCCAGCGAGCGGATAAACCCGGAAAGCAAATTATACAGATAAATCACAGGGATCCCTAAAAAGATCACAAAAATATACTGGTACGCTCCCATTCGGATATCCGAAGGCGTATGCATCCAATCCAGTATATTTTTGCATAACAGGCATACTACCGTAGTCATCACTGCTGCAAACACTGCCGCAAGCCAAATCCCGTTTGCCACATATTTTCTCAGATAATGATAATCCTTTGCGCCAAACCGCTGTGCAACCGGAATCGCAAACCCATTGCAGATCCCCATGCAAAATCCGATCACCATAAAATTGATCGACCCGGTGGAGCCGACAGCCGCTAATGCCTGCACCCCTAAGAACTTCCCGACAATAATCGTGTCCATCATACTGTAAAACTGCTGAAACAGCATACCCAGCATAAGCGGTATAAAAAACGAAAGAATCAGCTTTATCGGTGACCCTTGCGTCATATCTTTACTTGCACTTTTCGCCATAATTTTCCTCCGAAAGCATTTCCCAAAACGCACCGATGCCCCATACAGACAGAACGTACTTTCCTTTCTGACTGTATGGGGCATGGATGTTTTGACTATCAAAAACTTCTCAACATGCTCAAAATGACTTTACGAATTCAGATACCATCTTCGCACAATGCTCCGCCGCCTGGTTCTCAAACGTTGGATAATCCATCTGTGCAGAACCGTCAGCTTTATCTGAAATCGCGCGCACCACAACAAACGGAATCTTATTCAGTACTGCCGCCTGCGCAATCGATGCCCCTTCCATCTCGGCACAATCCCCATGAAACTCAGAAATTAAATAATCTTTTACTTTTGCATCAGAAATAAACTGATCGCCGCTGACAACACACCCTTTTACAATATTGACGTCTGGATTGGCGCGTTTGCAGGCATCGGCAACCGCATCTGCCATAACAGCGTCTGCTGTAAACTCCCTGCTTTCAAACCCAGGCACCGTGCCGACCTGGTATCCAAATATTGTAACATTCACATCATGCTGGATCGCCTTTTCTGATACAAGGATATCTCCTATATTCAAATCTGCATTTAAAGAACCTGCCACTCCTGTGTTTAATACATGCGTGATTTCAAACAGATCCGCCAGTATCTGCACACACATCGCAGCGTTTACTTTTCCAATGCCGCACTGCACGACCACTGCCTGCTTCCCATGCAGCGTCCCCTCATAAAAATCCATTCCCGCTTTTGTCACTACCTTGTCGACTTCCATAGCTTCTTTTAATGCGGATACTTCCGTCTCCATAGCCCCGATAATCCCTAACTTCATCGCAATTCTCCTCCTTGTGCCGTATATATTCTGCGGCGTGTCCTACTGCGGATACACCAAACGGGAATCATCGATCCCATACAGTACTTCCTCCAGATATTTTTTCGCTAGGTAATTTGCCATGCCCAAATTCATATCCAGATAGTTGCCGCAGTCTTTTGGGCTTGCTCCCGGCACCTCATCCTTATAATCCCTTATAAACTCAAACATTGCCGTAACCAGGCTTACAATGTCCCTGGACTCATAGTCTCCCGCCAGCAGCAGATAAAAGCCTGTCCGGCAGCCCATCGGACCAAAATACACTGTCTGATCCTTATACTGCGGGTCATTGCGCAAATACGTAGCAGCCAGATGCTCGATCGTATGCACTTCGGCTGTATTCATGACCGGCTCCTCGTTCGGCGAAGTCATGCGCAGGTCAAACGTCGTAATAACACTGTCTCCGACATGATCCTTTCTGGACACATAGACGCCCGGCTGCAATTTGATATGGTCGATCGTAAAACTCGCTATTTTTTCCATAATACCATTTCCCCTTTCCAAACATGTGTCAGATTTTTTGCATCGCATAGATACAGAACTATCCTCTACACTATCGAAATCCAGAGCAAAAGTCAAGCAGATTTATAAAAAAAGCCAGCCCATATGCCTTCGGCTGGCTTTCTTGATTTCCTGTTTTGCCTGTCTAACGTATTGCGTCCTTCATATGCTTCACATACGATGCTACATGCGGGACACAGTCCTCTCCATACTGTCCGCATAATGCCACGATCGCAGATCCTACAATCACGCCGTCTGAGACCTCTGCCATCTGCGCTGCCTGCTGCGGCGTAGAGATTCCGAATCCAACCGCGCACGGAAGCTGTGTCTCTTCCTTTACGACCTGTATCATCGCGCCGATATCCGTCGTAATCTCGCTTCGCGCCCCGGTGACACCAAGAGACGATACACAGTAAAGAAATCCTTTTGCTTCTTTTGCAATCATGCGGATGCGTTCATGCGAAGTCGGCGCAATCATAGAAATCAGCGCCAGACCATACTGGCCGCAAATCCCGTCAAACTCCTCCTTTTCCTCATATGGAATATCCGGCAGTATCAGCCCGTCAATGCCAAGCTGCGCCGCCCTTTCGATAAACCGCTGCGCGCCATAGGAGAACACGACATTCGCATAAGTCATAAACACCAGCGGAATCTGCGTATGTTTACGGATCTCATCCACCATTTCAAAAATCTGGTCTGTCGTAACGCCCGCGTTTAATGCACGCAGGCTTGCCTGCTGGATCACTGGCCCTTCGGCCGTAGGATCTGAAAACGGGATGCCAAGCTCAATCAGGTCGGCTCCTGCCTCCTCCATGGCATAGACCAACCGCTTTGTTGCCTCCAAAGACGGATCCCCGCAGGTTATAAACGGAATAAACGCTTTCCCATGTTCAAATGCATGTTTGATCTTATTCATATACTTCCTCTCCTCTATAACGTGCGATTGCCGCACAGTCTTTGTCTCCGCGCCCGGATATATTGATGACGATGATTTCCTCCTTTTTCATGGACGGTGCAATCCTGATCGCATGTGCGACTGCATGTGCGCTTTCGATCGCAGGGATAATGCCTTCGGTACGGGATAAATATTCAAACGCCCGCACTGCTTCTTCATCGGTTACCGCGACATATTCCGCCCTTTTCGTATCGTACAGCTTCGCATGTTCCGGCCCGATCCCCGGATAATCCAGCCCGGCGGAAATTGAATATACCGGCGCAATCTGTCCGTATTCATCTTGGCAAAAATATGACTTCATGCCATGGAAAATGCCCGGCTTTCCCGTCGCGATCGTCGCTGCGGTTTCCGACGTATGGACGCCGCGCCCGGCAGCCTCGCATCCGATCAGCCGCACCTGCGTATCCTCAATAAAATCATAAAATGCGCCCATTGCATTGGAGCCCCCGCCGACACATGCCATTACAATATCCGGCAGTCTGCCTTCCTTTTCCATCATCTGGCTGCGGATTTCCCTGGAAATCACCGCCTGAAAATCCCTGACAATCATTGGGAACGGATGCGGCCCCATCACAGAGCCGATTAAATAATGCGTATCGTCGATCCGCTTCGTCCATTCACGCAGCGCTTCTGAAACAGCATCCTTTAAGGTGCCTGTACCAGAAGCCACCGGATGGACTTTGGCGCCAAGCAGGCGCATACGGTATACATTCAGCGCCTGCCGCCGGGTATCCTCTTCTCCCATAAATACTTCGCATTCCATCCCCATCAAGGCTGCGACTGTCGCCGTAGCAACCCCGTGCTGCCCGGCGCCCGTCTCTGCGATAACCCTGGCTTTTCCCATTTTCTTAGCCAGCAGGCACTGCCCAAGTACATTGTTGATCTTGTGCGAACCGGTATGGTTTAAATCTTCCCGTTTTAAATAGATCTTTGCCCCTCCCAGGTCCTCCGTCATATGCGCCGCATACGTAAGCCGGGATGGCCTTCCGGCATAATCGTGATATAATTCCTCCAGCTCCCGTTTAAATTCCGGGTCGTTTTTATATTGTTCATAAGCCTGTTCCAGCTCTGTGACCGCATTCATAAGTGTCTCTGGTATATATTGGCCACCATGATTTCCAAACCTTCCGTTTTGATTTGACATTTTATGCTCCTCTCTGTTTACGTTTGTATACGGACAGCTTTGACAATTTCTGCTATTTTTTCCGGGTCTTTCTGTCCATTTGTCTCAGCGCCGCCCGACAGGTCAATGGCATACGCGCCTATCTTAAGCGCTTCTTTTATATTTCCTATATGAATGCCGCCGGCAAGAAAATAACGTTTTTTGCAGGTATCCGCCAGGCTCCAGTCAAATGACTGCCCGCTGCCGCCAGCTCCGTGATCCAGCAGCAAATAATCCGCGCAGCTTTCCTGCCAGCGTGCAATATCCATTTGAGACTGTACAGAAACCGCCTTTATCACAGGCTTTCCGGTGCGTTTCCTGATCCAGGCAATCTCCTGCTCTGTCTCCTGCCCATGTAACTGTGCAAGATCAATCGTGCCCTGCTCTAACAGACGTGCAACCGTTTCTTTTGCTTCATTGACAAAAACACCAACTGCGGCAATATCCGCAGAAAGCTGCGTTTTTAGTCTGGCCGCCTGCTGCGGCGATACATAACGGCGGCTTTTTTTCACAAATACAAACCCAATATAATCCGGTAAAGATACATTAACTGCCAAAATATCTTCCATCCTCGTTATGCCGCAAATTTTGATCTTAGCCATTCGCTTTGCACGCTCCCATCCATTCCGTCAATATCTGCTTTTTATCAGGCGAACGCATCAGCGTCTCGCCAACCAATACCGCATCTGTCCCATTCTGGTACAGCCGCACGATATCTTCTGTCCCCCGTATCCCGCTCTCTGATACAAACAGAATCTCTTGCGGCACCATACCCCTCAGGCGCAGGCTTGTCGAAAGGTCTACCTGAAAGGTTTTTAAATCCCGGTTGTTCACACCGATCACCCTGGCGCCGCTTTGTATGGCACGTTGCACCTCTTCTTCTGTATGGGCTTCTACCAAGGCTGAAAGCCCTAGAGAATGTGCTGTTGTTAAATATTCTTTTAATTCTCCATCTGACAGGATCGCACAGATGAGCAGAACCGCAGACGCACCCAGCAGCTTTGCCTCATAAATCATATACGGATCGACAGTAAAGTCCTTGCGCAGCACTGGAATCGATACCTGCGATGCGATTTCCTGCAAATACCGATCCTGCCCCTGAAAATAATTCGGTTCTGTCAGGCAGGAAATTGCCGCCGCACCTGCCGCTTCATATTCCCTGGCAATCTGCACATAGGGAAAATCCGGCGCGATTACTCCTTTGGACGGGGACGCTTTTTTCACCTCGCAGATCAAAGAAATGCCTTGCTGGCTCAGCGCCTGTTCAAATGGAAATCCAGTATGCGCATTCATCGCTTCCGCCTGTGCGCACACGGCCTCTGAAGGCGTCTCTTTTTTCCGCTTTGCAATTCTTTCTTTGGTATTTGCTGCTATTTCATCTAAGATTGTCATATTTTCTTTCCTTTTTCAATGATCTTCTAAAGATATTTCTATCTTTATTCCTTCTTTATTCCTTCTTAATTTCTATCTTTGCTTCTATGCCTTTATATATGCTTTGTATTCTGGTGCATTATTTATTTATTCCTGATTTGATAAAATAACAAATTCTTCCAACCGCCGTTTTGCTGCGCCGCTGTCTATAAGCTGCTCTGCCATACGCACGCCGTCTGTCAGGCTTGGCGCTTTTCCTGCGACATAAAGCCCTGCACCTGCATTCAATACTACCGCGTTTCGTTTTGCCCCTTTTTCGCCATTTAACACAGCCGTTGTAATCTTTGCATTTTCTTCTGGCGTACCGCCCTCCAAATCAGACTTGCTGCATTTTGCAAAACCAAACTGTTCTGGTTCGATCACATAAGAACGGTAGCTGCCGCCCTGCACTTCACAGACAGCCGTTTGGGCGCTCAAAGAGATCTCATCCAGGACGTCCCTGCCGTATACGACCATGGCGCTTTTTACCCCAAGGTTTGTCAACACCCTTGCCAACGGTTCAACCAGCGCTTCCTCATACACGCCCATCACCTGCATACTTGCTCCGGCAGGATTTGTCAGCGGGCCGAGTATATTAAATACAGTACGGATGCCCAGCTCTTTTCGCACCGGCGCGACATACTTCATAGCAAGATGATAATTTTGCGCAAACAAAAAACAAATATTGATTTTATTTAATAACTCCGTGCTCTTTTCCGGCGAAATTGTAATATTCACGCCAAGCGCCTCTAATACATCCGCCGCTCCGCACCTGCTGGACGCCGCACGGTTGCCATGCTTTGCAACCGGGACTCCTGCTGCGGCGATCACCAGCGCTGCTGTTGTGGAAATATTAAAAGAATTCGAGCGGTCTCCGCCAGTCCCTACGATTTCCAGCACATCCATGTCATGCAGCAGGCGGATACAATGCTCCCGCATTCCTTTTGCCGAGCCTGTGATCTCATCGATCGTCTCCCCCTTCATTGCAAGCGCCGTCAGATAAGCGCTCATCTGGATCTGGCTTGTTTCTCCGCTCATGATCTCATGCATCACTGTTTTTGCCATATCATAGCTTAAATTTTCTTTGTTGCCCAACGCAATAATTGCTTCCCGAATCATATTGATTTCCTCCAAAATTATTATTTACAGACTGTTTATATTTAATAAATTTCGTATCATCTGATTTCCGTCCGGCGTCAGGATCGATTCTGGATGAAATTGCAGCCCAAATACCGGATCTTTACAGTGTTCGACTGCCATAATCTCTCCCTGCGCTGTCTGCGCCGTGATGCGCAGGCATTCCGGCAGGCACTCCCGCACTGCGGCAAGAGAGTGGTATCTGGCTGCCGTAATTTCCGCATTCATCCCGCGAAAGATCCTGCTGTCTGTATCCAGCCTGAGCGTGGACGCCTTTCCATGCATCAGTTCCTTTGCATAAGAGACAACGCCGCCATATGCTTCACAAATCGCCTGATGTCCCAGGCACACGCCCAAAATCGGTATCCTGCCGGCGAAACGCTGTACTGCTTCGATACAAATGCCTGCATCCGCTGGTTTTCCAGGCCCCGGAGACAAAATCAACGCCTCTGGCTTCATGTCCCTGATTTCTTCCACCGTAACCGCATCGTTGCGCACCACCTTGATATCCGCATTCATGCTTCCTACCAACTGGTACAGGTTATAGGAAAAGCTGTCATAATTATCTATTAATAAAATCATAATTCAATTCCTCCATCAATTTTTCAATCAATTGCTTTATCAATTCCTCCTTCTGCTTCCTGTAACGCCTGTATCACTGCTCTTGCTTTATTTTCACATTCCGCAAACTCCATTTCTGGCACACTGTCCGCCACAATCCCGGCACCAGAACGCACAAAGACTTTTCCATTTTTGGCAAATGCAATCCGTATCGCAATACAAGTGTCCAGATTTCCGGTAAAGTCTATATATCCGATCGCACCGCCATATATGCCGCGTTTATTCTGCTCCAGTTCATTGATAATCTCGCACGCGCGCAGCTTTGGCGCACCGGAAAGCGTACCTGCCGGAAGCACTGCATCTACTGCGTCCAGCGCATCTTTCCCGTCCTCGATCCGCCCTCTTACAGTCGAACCAATATGCATGACATGGGAAAACCGTTCGATGCACATATATTTTTCCACCTCCACAGATCCGATCTTGCTGATCTTCCCAAGATCGTTCCTGCCAAGGTCTACCAGCATATTATGCTCTGCCCGTTCCTTTTCGTCTGCAAGCAGGCTTCGCTCCAGTGCAAGGTCTTCTTCCTGCGTATCCCCTCTCTTTCTCGTCCCCGCCAGCGGAAAGGTATGCAGCATACCGTCCTCCAGCTTGACAAGCGTCTCTGGCGATGCGCCCGCAATCTCAATCTGATCGCTGGAAAAATAAAACATATACGGCGACGGATTGGACGTGCGCAGGATCCGGTAAGTATCAAACAGGCTCCCTTCCATATCCGCTTCCATGCGGTTTGACAGCACGACCTGAAAAATGTCCCCTTCCCGTATATACTGTTTCCCTTTTTCCACAATCTCACAGTATCGCTGTTTATCAAACAAATACCGGAACTCGCTTTTGAGCTTTAACGGCGGATTTTCCGCCAGGCTGCCAGAAAGCAGCAAGGCTGCTGTTTCCCGCAGTGTTTGCTCGCCCTGCCTGTATGACTCATCCAAATGTTCTGTCTTTATATTTACAATAATCATGATCTTTTGCCGGTAATGGTCAAAAGCGATCACTTTATCAAACAGCATCAGGTCTGCGTCCTGAAACGCTTCTTCATCCTTCGCATCTAACTGAAGGGAAGGTTCGCTGTATTTCATATAATCATACGAAAAATACCCTACCAGCCCGCCGGAAAACGGCGGCATTCCTTCCAGGCGCGGCGCCTTGTTTTCATTCAAAATACTGCGGATCCGATTTCCAGGATGCTGTGTCTGCTCTGTGGTCACCGTTTTGCCTGCTGTTATTTTGACAACGCCATTCTGGCAGGTGATCTCCAACTCCGGGTCATAGCCCAAAAACGAATATCTGCCCCATCGCCTTGACTGTTCTGCACTTTCGAGCAGAAAACAATGATGGCTCGCCTGTTTCAGACGGCGTACCGCAACAACCGGCGTCATTGTATCTGCATATAGCTCCATTTTCATCGGAATTCTGTTTGCATTTGTACAAAGCTCTTTTGCCTGCGCTAAAGATGGAAAGATCATATTTACTCCTCCTGACGTTCTAAAAGAAACTCCATTTCATATCCAATCCCATGGCTCCGCGTGCGTAATTATGGCAACAAAAAAACACCCAGTCCATGATAACTGTAACAACTACATTATCAAGGACGGGTGTATGAATCCAAAATACAATCCTGGCAAGCCCGCCAGGCTGGGCGAACAACCTTATCTGCGCATCTGCTACTGCAAATAAAATCATCCTTTCGCCATCTATATTTTTCTATTCATCATCCGCGGTGCCACCTTGCTTCACAGGAAATCCTGCACACTTTGACGAGATACCATCATATCTCCGGCAACTAACGTATGCCCAACGTCGCAGAATACTCAGCAGCAATCCATACTGCCTTTGGCTGCGCCCTCCGTGGTCCATTTAATAACCTGCGTTTGATCCGGCTCCCACCTTATCCGGACTCTCTGGACATGCACAATTATTTTTATCTCCACATCTTCGGTTTTTTACGGATATTCAATTTTCATTTCTTTTCTAAATTCTTTTTCTGTTTCTTTTCCAATACATTAAAACACAGGTTTTTGGATTTGTCAATCCTTTTTTTCTTCCGTCTGCTTCTTCGTCCAAAACCAAGGAACATCGTATTTTTTCTTCAAACAGATGATGTATATAATAGGAACAGCATAGGGAATCCCAAAATATATAAAAGCTAATTTAAAATTCATCCTCATCCCATATATACTTTCATATACAAAAATATACGCAGCAACTACCGAACATAATAAAAAAGCAATTCCTCGCCTGTGCCTGTACTTTTTGCGGACATCGGCACTTAAATTATCTATATCACTATTCCTGAACAAGGGTTTTGCATCTATTATGTCACGTATCCCCCATATAAAGAAATACAGCGCCCAATACATTTATGCCCTCCCCAATGCAACCGCAATGAATTCATTTCCAATTCTTATTTGCTGTGTCTCAACAATACCTATTTTAACATTACGGTCAAGTTTCTGATCGTATATTTCCACCTCATCCTGTTCTTGTACAGAATCAATACTGGAAGCATGTGCTAATGCAGTTGCCGATACAGACAAAACACCAAATATAACAGACATCATAAAACATATTAATCTCTTCATAATTCAGATTCTCCTTTTCATTTAGATTCATTTATAAGACAGATTTCTAAAGCATTATAGGCCTATGAATAAATTCTGTTAACATACCTAACTATAACATATATATGAAAAAAATGTTTCATTTGACCACCAAATCATTGAAATCTGGCTGCGAATTTATTCAGTGCCTGGAAGCTTTCTAAAAAAAAGCATGGCTGTAGCTACAAATCTATCGTTTTCGTTTTTGCATTTCAACGTTCCATTATATTTCTTAACTGCATCAGCCACACTCAAAAGTCCCCAGCCATGAAGCTTTACATCCCTTTTTGATGTAACTGGCAGTCCTATATATTCTCCTTTATTTCCAGCACATGGATTTGATACCTGTATGACAACAAAATGGTTGATTTTCCTAATACATATAGCTATATTGCCCGGCATATAGGATTTTTCTGTTGCTTCAATCGCATTATCTATCAGGTTTCCCAATATTGTGCATAAATCATGTGGCTGTATATTAGTATTTCGTGGAAATTCAACGTTAATGTCAATATTTATCCCATTTTCCTGTATCTTTTCAATTTTGCTGTTTAGAACCATGTCCACAAGATCAATCCCTGTCCATGTGGTTTTTGACAACTTTGCAACAGGCTCACTTATTTTTTCAATATAAGTCTTCGCATCTTTTATTTTATTTTCATCCAGCATTTGGTACAGCACATTCAGGTGATTGTTTAAATCGTGGTATAGCTTTGCATGGCTCGTATAGATACTGCTGATCGTTTTATAATTTTCCTCTAACAAGCTGTTTCTCATTTCCAGCAGTTCAGTATTTTTCTGTTCTTCCTTACATTCCGCCATGTAGAAGTAAATCGTAAAAGCAACGGCTATGGATGCAAAACCAAAAAAGAGCCATATGCGTACCATAACACTGGTATATAGCTCAAGTATTTCTGCTGACAGATATATAAATCCCATACATCCCACGCATACAAATATCGGCAATGTATATGTGTTTTTCTTCGGTATACTGACCTTGTTTAAATATTTGCAGGCCATTGCTGATACAGCATACCATAACATGGTCTTCACACATAGAACCACTGCACGAAACATTCCATCTGACAGCAACAGGCCAAGAAATTCCGTATATCCCCCGAAAAACAATGAGGAAAATACATACATGACAAATTCAAAACTTTTGAAACAGAGCATGTAAAATCCAGCCATCGAAAACAATACAATATGGCGGGCTTTATAAACCCGCCTTCCTATGATGCATAAATATACAGCCAGAATGAACGTTATATTATATGACAGCAGCGGAATATAACTGCACAGCCATGCCAGCAGCACTCCTGCACCCGACCACAGTAAGTCATGCTGCAAATTGCCCCTGATATCGTAAATGCCCATCGTATGCAAAACAATCCGATATAGCCTAAATAATATCAATAATCTGATAAAAGATGCTGCTGCTTCTGCAATCAAATATACGGCACTCATACCTGCTCGCCCCAAAAATCAATCAACTGCTCTTTCACTTGCTCCAATTTTGTATGGCTGGTCCAAATCTGTTTACCATCTTCCATTTCTATCATATTATCTATGATACCCATAACATGACTTAGATTTACGATATCGCCGCGGCTGGCATAGGCAAAATCCCCAGCCGCAAGCTCCTTATAAACCTGAGCCAGCGTTTTCCTTACCCTAACCGTGGAACCTCCCATTAATGTTATGACAGCATATTTGCCTTCTCGATAAATGTATAGGATCCTATGATACCGGATTTTCTCTAAATGCCCAGCTATCTGCACTATATAATATTGATCCGACTGCATCTGGATCATCTGGACAGCATCCTCAAAAGCATATCGGAACTTTACTTTAAAGGAATCTTTGGGAATGTACCGAAATATAGATAGCTCAAATGCGTCAATCGCATATTGCAAATGCGCTGTAATGAAAATGATCAGGACATCGGGCAGATAGTTTTTCATATCGGCGGACAACTTCATGCCGTCTATATCTGGCATCTCTATATCGCACAATATCAGATCAAAAAATTTACCTTCCTGAATATCATATTGCATTGCCCTGCTTTGTACATAAGCTGTTATTTCTGCCGTAAGAACTTTTTCCTTAAGTAGTAAGATAATATTTGTCTTAACCATTTCTAGCATCTTTTCATCGTCATCACAAATTGCAATGTATAACATTGAATCTTCAAATCCTCCTTTTTGTGTTTGCAGCATATCAATCGCGCAAGTCCCCATCAATGATAGTTCAAACCATTTTTAACAGTTTTCTTCCAACACAGAAAGAAGCTGCTCCCGATCCAGGCCGCTGATCGATACCCCGTCCTCAGAGATAATGGAATCCGCCAGATTCTGCTTGTCCGCCTGCATTTTTAAAATACGTTCTTCAATCGTATCCTTCATAATCAGCCGCAGTACAGTGACTTTATTATCCTGCCCAATCCGGTAGGCACGGTCTGTCGCCTGATTTTGCGCCGCCAGGTTCCACCATGGGTCATAATGGATCACCAGGTCGGCGGCGGTAAGGTTTAGCCCGGTTCCGCCTGCCTTTAACGAAATCAAAAATACATCCGCATTCCCGCCCTGAAATTCCGCCACCAGACGCCGGCGCTCCTCCTTGCTCGTCTTGCCTGTCAGCAAAAAGACCCGCAGCCCGCGGTCTCGAAGCTTCACAGACAAATATTCCAGCATCGATGAAAACTGGGAAAACAGCAAAATCTTATGTCCGCCGCCGACTGCACTTTCCACGACCTCAACGCAAGCTTTTGTCTTTGCGGATTCGCCTTCATAGTTTTCATATACAAGCTGCGGGTCACAGCAAATCTGGCGCAGCGCCGTTAATTCTGCCAGAATCCATAGCTTCTGCGTCTTAAATTCCGCTTCTGTCTGCTTAGAAAGCGTCATCAGTAGCTGCTTTTCACGCGCCTGATACAAATTGTGCTGTTCTCCCTCCATCCTGGCATATACGACTTCCTCCACCTTGTCCGGCAGCTCCTTTAACACATCTTTTTTCAGGCGCCGCAGGATAAACGGACGCACAAACCGGGAAAGGCGGATTCGCGCCGCTTCGTCCTTGCTCTCGGCAACCGGCACTTCCAGCTCTTCTTTAAAGCGCTTGTAGCTGAACAGATAGCCTGGCATTAAAAATTCAAAAATACTCCATAGTTCGCTCAGGCGGTTTTCAATCGGCGTACCCGTCAAGGCGAAACGGCACGTACACGAAATCGCTTTTACAGCTTTTGCTGCCTGTGTCGAGGCATTTTTAATATACTGCGCTTCGTCTATAATCATATATTCAAAATGCCTGCCTTCATAATAATCTATATCACGTTTTAATAAATCATACGAAGTAATCAAGATCTGGCATGTTTCGTATGCTTCGATCTGGGCTTGTCTTACATGCACCGCACCTGCCACCGTAACGACATCTGCCGACGGATAAAAACGCCTGCATTCTTCTTCCCAGTTGTAGATCAGGGAAGCAGGGCAGACTACAAGCGCTTTTGCCTGCGGTTCTGCCGCTAAAAACGTCAATACCTGCAAGGTTTTTCCAAGCCCCATATCGTCCGCCAAAATACCGCCAAAGCCAAATTTCGCAAGCGAACAGAGCCATTGGAACCCAATCTCCTGATAAGGGCGCAGCACAGCATGAATCTCTCCGGGCACTTCACGGTCTCCATCCTCCATCGAGCGCATTTCACGTATGACCGTCTTAAACTTCTTATCACGCTCAAGCCTTATGTAATCAGCATTCTCTTTCATTAATGAATCCAGATATAAGGATCTGTACAATGGCACCTCTGCCTTGCGCTCCTTAAGCTCCTCCTTTGTCAGATGCAGGCCTTCGTTTAATTCCGCCAATACGGCAAGTGAATTCTCATCCATGCGCAAAAATTCACCTGTTTTGAGTTTGTGATATTTCTTTTTCTTTTTATAGTCCGCAAGAATCTCCATGACCTCCTGCGCGCTCATGCCCTCTATATTCCAGCTTACGTCGAGCAGATTCCCTTTGATGACAATGCCGGCAGTCACCATCGGCATAGGGATCACCCGCATACTTTTAAAACGGTCTGTTGCAAAAATTTCAGATACCGTTTCCAACAAGGACAGCCCGTTTTCCAGAAACCCAAGCATGGAGTCCTCTTCCTTGCTGAAATAAGTCTGCTGGTCAGACGCCACTTCAAAATATCTCTCCAGGATACTTCTGACCTCATACTCGCGTCGGATATCACGGATCGCTTCTTCCTTTGCCGGTATCTTAGCCACATCAAATTCCCGGTCGCCATACAGCACCTTTGCCTTGCATTCAATATGGCTGCCAACCTTATCCAGATAGCTGCGGAACACTGCCTCCTCCGGCTCATATGCCGCAAAATCCACGTTTTCAATCCGAATGTCCATCGCATCCGCCGTCATCGGCAGTACATTTTTTGCAAATGCGCCATAATCTGCCTCACTCAGATAAAACGTAGGATTTGATAATTGTTCATAAAAATATCTGTATCTTCCATTATAACTGTTTCTCTTTAGCTGCTCGCGCTCCTGCATCATCAGCTTTAAAAAGCCCTTTACCTGTTCATAATATTCTCTTGTACAGATATAAAAGCAGTTTCTCCACAAGAGATACCACTGCCTGCCTCCTTCTGTCAAAAATACTGGTTCCAGCTCCACATTCGCTCCCTTTTTTTGATCCCCCGTTATCGTCAGCGGCAGCTTAGGATTTTTCCTTAGCACACAAACATTTAATTCCTGGTTTAATAATTGATCGTCCACTTGCAGTTCTTTGCCTTCGTACAGCTCCATCAAACGATCCAGCATCGGCGGAGACAGCGTCACCGAGCGGCGCTGCTGTGTACTGCTGTATCCCCAGCTCTGGTAGCGGTAAGAAAATTCATTCTCGCTATCCATCTCCAGCAGCAAATTTACTATGCCCGTAGCTTCCCTTGTAAAAGCACTCTGGCTGTGTGTAAAAGCCAGCTTTTTCCCATAAGAAACATACCGCATCTGCTTGATATTATCCACCAGCTCCCCGATATCCTTGACCACATAAAGCTGCGTCGTCCCGATCTTTAGATCTAGCGATTCTCTGTCTGCTTCCAGATGCAGTGTCGGCACCAGCCGTACGTCCCCGTTCCCGTATTGCTGGCAAAACTGGTTGCGGTCTTGCAGCACATAATAATCGACCAGCTTTTTCAGTTCGGCATCGCTTGGTTTTAACGGCGGTACATATTTTTGCACTGCTCTGGGCTCGCCAAAACTGCTTGTTTTCCGGTCTTTTTCACTTTGGTCAAACTCCCCGCCATCCGCCTGATAGTTATACTCCATCAGCATCGCTACAATGTGCTTGCACATACCCGCATATTTTTGATATGCCTGGCACTCGCACGCATAATCCTTGATCAGCTCTCCCTGATGCAAAAAAGCGACTGTTGCCTGCGTATTATAAGTCTTTCCGCTACTCCCCCTTACTTTTGCAGAGATTTCATAGGTTTTCGGCGCTTTGGCGGTCATCTCGATCCTCCGCACTCTTTCATCCATAAACAAGCTGTTCCCTCGTTCATATACAGCGCTGCTTGAAGCTTTGCTTTTAATCAGGCTTGGATTGATTAATTTCATACATTATTTCTCCCTGTTTGATGCATGTCCCTCTTTCATCGGGCACATCGAATTTTCTGGTTCTTACGATTCCTCTACTTATCTTACCATGAATGAAGGAAAAACACACTCCTATTTCCATGAATTTATTCGAAATCTCTACACCCATCCCTTTTTCTTAAAAAACGCCAGCAATATCACGCATACAATCACACTGGCTCCAATAAACACCGGATACGCATATTTCCAGTCCATCTCCGGCATATTGGCAAAATTCATCCCATACCATCCTACCATCAGCGTCAGTGGCTGGAACACCGTCGTAATCACAGTAAACAGGCGCATCAGGTTATTCTGGTCAATATCGATCTGCGACTGGTACGCTTCCCGCATCTGGGTAACATAATCGCGCAGATTCAATACATTCTGCAAATACCTGGTCGTCCGGTTTGCTAGAATTGTAAAATGCTGGATACCGTCTTTGGAAAACATTTTATTCTCATTTAAGATCAGGCTGTCAATAATCGTATCCAACTGTTCATAATAGCGTTTTAGCCGCAGCAGCTCCTTACGGTATGAAATAATCTTACGGATATAATCGTTTTGAAACCGTACCATTGCCGCCATTTCTGCATCCGCGATCTCACATTCCAGGTCTTCCAGATGGTCCATATCATTTTTCAGCAGGTTCTGGAAAAAACTCCAAAGCGCACATTCATTAGTCTCTTTCTTCTGATACAGGCTGCTGACACGTTCATATCCCCGCTGCCCTTCGCAAAAAATCAGCAAATCCTCATGATCCATATAAATAACGACCTGATTTGCCGCCAGGCTTGTCTGACGGATATCATACATAGGAAACACAAATACGGTATATTTCTGACGGCTTTCAAATGATTCTGTCCTGTCATCCCGGATCTCCTTTACGATCTTCGGATCCATATATTCTGCATATTGTTCCGCCTCCTGTACATATAACACTTTCTGCATAAATGCAAGCATCTCCTCTTTTTCCTATCATCTGCCAGCATTCCCTGCCAGATTCTGTTTTATACATGATCTATAGCTCCTTTTTCTATAAAAATAATCAATTCTATGCATAAATATTTCCAAATCTGAAAACAATAGGGAAAAAATGTAAAGAGGTAAAGCATATGTCCAACACCGAATGTGTAAAAGTCAACCTGCGTAAAGCCGCTGTCATTGGCTGTGGTTTCGTAGGTTCTTCTGCCGCTTTTGCATTAATGCAGAGCGGCCTGTTTTCTGAAATTGTCTTACTCGACGCCGACGCAGACCGCGCCGAAGGAGAAGCGCTGGATATCAGCCATGGAACCCCATTTGCAATGCCAATGAAAATCTACGCTGGCAGCTATCAGGATCTGAGTGATGCAGCTATTATCATTATTACAGCAGGCGCAAACCAAAAGCCGGACGAGTCAAGGCTGGATCTTGTCAGCAAAAATACCAAAATCATGCGCTCCGTCGTCCAGGAAATCATGCAGCATGGATGCGAAGGCATTCTCCTGATTGTATCAAATCCAGTCGATATCCTGACTTATGAAGCATTAAAAATCTCCGGCCTGCCAAAAAACCGTGTCATTGGTTCAGGTACTGTCCTGGATACCGGAAGGCTGAAAAGCGAGCTTGCCGAACATCTGGGTGTAGACAGCAGAAGCATTCACGCATTTATTATTGGAGAGCATGGCGACAGTGAAATCGCTGCTTTCAGCAGTGCCAATGTATCCGGCGTGCCATTAAACGACGTGTGCGAAATGCGCGGCTATTATCATCATGAAGCAGCGATGCGTGAAATTGCGCAGACAGTCAAAAACAGCGCTTACGAAATCATTGAAAAGAAAAAAGCGACCTATTATGGCATCGCTATGGCTGTCCGCCGGATCTGCGAAGCAATCGTGCGGGATGAAAAATCCATCCTTCCGGTATCTGTTATGCTGGATGATTTTTACGGACTGAACGATATTGTACTGAGTATCCCTACAATCCTTGGTGCAAACGGCGCCGAAGGACAAATGCCGATCACATTAAACAGCACCGAGCAGGAGCAGCTAAAAGCCTCCGCCAAATTGCTCAAAGAAATTATCCTGCAAATCGAGGAACCATAGCCCCCTTCTTTGCACAGCGGCGCAGGATCGGCAATCAGATCTGCCTGCCAGAATTTTCTTGCAGCCTTCCCCTGCATTATGATGCCGTTTTGATCGTTTTTCATTTTATAATCAGACCCATACATGAGAGAAAACGCAGCCATACAGCCAAAAGCCAAACGGTGCGGTACCGGACTGTAAGAATTTTGTAAGAAAATCAATCTCATTTTGCAAGAAAACCGCATAAAGAAGGAAAAGAAAAACCATTCAAAAAAAGTTATACTATTTACAAAGCATCAAGGAGGAGAACATGACAAGATCAGAAGTTATCACAAAAAGAAAGAAAATCCGCCGTAAAAAACAACGACGTGCTATAAAGCGTGCTGTCTGCATGGCTGCCCTTATGACAGTCATTGTTGCCGCACTGCGTACCGCCAGCAATTACCTGCTCACTGCTGACAGTATCACACAGCCTGACACCAGCCGTCTACAGGCAGCTTCTGCCGTATCGGTAAAGCAGCCAGTCGAACGCCATGCTTCTCAGATCGTATCAGACCTGAAAGATTATGCCGGTACAAGCAAGACAGCCGCTCGTATCTATGAAAACCGCAACCAGTATACTGAGACGCTGCTGGCTGCTTACCTGAATAACCCAGAAATGGAAGACTTTATTGACGGTTATCTGGATGCAGGACTGCCGCAATATTCCGCACAGTCAGGTTTTACGCAGCAGGAGCTTGCACAGGAGTTCCCGCTTTTCCTGCAATGGGACAAGCGTTGGGGCTACGTCTCTTATGGCGGCAGTATCATCGGGCTGTCCGGCTGCGGCCCGACCTGCCTGTCCATGGTACTCGTATCACTGACCGGGCAGGAAAGCCAGACCCCGGACGCAGTCGCACATTTCAGTGAAGAACGGGGCTATTATGTGGAAGGAAGCGGTACCGCATGGTCACTGATGACAGAAGGCGCCTCCCAGCTTGGGCTTTACGCCAGAGAATTGTCCTTAGACGAATCCGTGATGAAATCATCGTTAGACGCCGGCAGGCCGATTATCTGCTCCATGGGGCCAGGCGATTTTACGACACAGGGACATTTTATCCTGATCTACGGCTACGATCAAGACGGCTTTCTTATCAATGATCCAAACTGTATCGCAAGAAGCAGCAAAAGCTGGAGTTTTGAAGCACTGCGGGGACAGATTAAAAACCTTTGGGCATACTCCGCAGCATAGCAGCATTTGCTGAGAGTATAACAGGGCTGTTCAGAAAATGATATTCTGACAGCCCTGTTGTTGTTTACATGTTACTTTTCACACCCCAGCCAAAAAACGGCTGTGCTGTGAAAAGTAACGGCATCCAGTCCATTGAAAATTCGCCTTTGGCGAAGGACTGGATGCCTTCTAGGCTGAATTTACACGTTCTCACGACCTTTGCAGCGGAGTGCAAAGGTCTAGGTGTGAAAAGTAACGTTTACATTACTTTCTTTTGTATTTTAATATTGATTATTGTGTAATTAGTGTGTATAATATAGTAGTAAGGAGAAACACTAATGAAACAAAGAGATTTAATTAAGAAACTTGAAGATGCAGGTTTTTCTTTTGAAAGACATGGTGGAAATCATGACATATACAGAAGAGGTAGTGATATTGAAAAGATACCAAGACATAAAGAGGTTAATGAATATTTGGCAAAAATGATACTTAGAAAATGGAAGTTATTGTAAGGAGCGAACGATATGAAACAGGTTTATCCAACTTTTATATTGAATACAAATGATGCGTCTAAACATTCTTTTTTGGTATGTGTTCCTGATATGGAGATTTTTACTGAAGGAGATACTTTTGCAGATGCTATTGAGATGGCAAGGGATGCTATTGGGCTGGCAGGAATATCCATGGAAGATAATAAGGAAGAACTTCCTGTTCCATCAGATCAAAATGCTGCTATTGAAAAAGTAAAGCAAGATACAGAGGATATTGATTTCTCTAAAGGTATTTTGACATATGTAGATGTTGATTTCTCTGAGTATAGAAAAAAAGTAGATACAAAAACTGTCAGGAGAAATGTCGCTCTTCCAAGTTGGCTCAATTATGAAGCTGAACATGCAGGAATTAATGTTTCGAGAGTATTACAAGAAGCGTTGATGAATGTGTTGAATGTGAAGAGAAATATATAGTATATGATTCGTAGATTAGGCTTGCTGGAAGCTATTCGACTCACAAACATAACGTTTATGCCCGCTATCCGCATCCAAACAGATAACGGGCATAAAAACTCTTCTACTGAAATTTTTTTATTGAAACTTCTCCTTCTGCTCCGCCAAAAACGCCGGATCACTGAAATAATCGATCTTCATTGCATGTTTCACCTTCTCCAACGTCTTAGCCGCTGTTTCTCTTGCAGCTTCACTTCCGCTGCGCAGGATCTCATAGACCTGGTCGATCTGTTTTTCGTATTGTGCCCTGCGTGCACGAATTGGGCTCAATTCTTCCTGCATCACGCTGTTTAAGAACTTCTTCACCTTCACATCACCCAGCCCGCCGCGCTGATAATGCTCTTTCAGTTCATCCAGGTTCGCATATTCCGGCAGATATTCAGCAAAATGTTCCTGTCTGCTGAACGCATCCAGATACGTAAATACGGTGTTTCCTTCCAGTTTTCCCGGATCCTGCACACGGATATGCCCAGGGTCTGTAAACATGGACATCACTTTTTTCCTGACATCCTCATCAGATTCTGATAAATAGATACAGTTTCCAAGCGATTTGCTCATCTTTGCCTTGCCGTCTGTCCCCGGCAGCCGCAGACATGCCTCGTTATCCGGCAGGAGTATTTGCGGCTCTGTCAGAGTCTCGCCGTAAACAGAATTAAACTTATGCACGATTTCCCTGGTCTGCTCCAGCATCGGCGCCTGGTCTTCGCCTACCGGGACGGTTGTTGCCTCAAACGCGGTAATATCCGCCGCCTGGCTGATCGGATAAGTGTAAAACCCGACCGGGATGCTCGTTTCAAAATTACGCATCTGAATCTCTGCTTTTACCGTTGGATTCCGTTGCAGCCTGGACACCGTTACCAGGTTCATATAGTAAAATGACAGTTCTGTCAGCTCTGTCACATGGGACTGAATAAAAATCGTAGATTTTGCCGGATCAATGCCGACCGATAAATAATCCAGAGCCACCTCCATAATATTTTCGCGGATTTTCGCCGGATTGTCCGCATTGTCTGTCAATGCCTGTGCATCCGCGATCATAATAAATACTTTCTCATATTCTCCTGAATTTTGCAGCTCCACGCGGCGTTTTAAAGAGCCGGCATAGTGCCCCACATGCAGCTTTCCCGTTGGACGGTCGCCTGTCAATATGATTTTTTTCTTTTCTGCCATATTTTAATTCTCCATTTCCCTTTTTGACTCTTTTATATTCCAATACGCTATCAATCCTGCTATTTTCTGTGTATTCCCAGAACTTTTTATCTATATCATCAGTTTTGAGCGTTCCTTGCTCTCTTCAATCACAGCATTCAGCCTGCGGAACGGAATGCTAAGTACCAGCCCGATCAACAGGGATACCGGCAAAAATGCCGCCAGCCATCCCAGGCTTTCCAGATGTGCATTCTCATAGATGCCGCCGACTGCCTCCTTTAATGCATCCATCGCATACGGAAACGGCAGGTATGTATAAATCTGCTGGTAGATATCCGGCAGCACTTCCTTTGGAAATGTCCCTCCGGCGCCTGCTACCTGAATCACCATAATCACAACCGCAAGCGCTTCTCCGACATTCCCAAACGCATAAGTCAGCGAATAGATCAGCAGCGTAAATACAAAGCTTGCAAGCGCAGCCGCACACCAGAACAAAAACAGATGTACGCATTGGATATCCAGGAAAAATACATCTCCCAGCACACAGATCAATGTCTGAATCTGCCCCACCAGAAAAAATACTGCATACCGCCCAAAATATTCCTGGTAATGCTTTACATTGTCAATACCCTCGGCCGGATGCACCTTCGTATGGATAATGGCTGCCTGTATCAATGCCCCTACCCAGATCGCAAGCACTGTATAAAACGGCGCCATCTGCGAACCATAATTTTTAATCGGATAGACACGCTCCTTTTGCAGATCCACCGGGGATGAAAAAAAGGCAGCTATTTTTTCCGGTTCGTTCTCCAATACCTGCACAAGCTGCTGCAGCAGCTCGCTGTCCTTGATCCCCAGCAGTTCCGTCTCCAGCGCGTCCACCTGTGTGTACATCTGCTTTAACAGCCTGCGGATCCGGTTGATGCCGCTTTTTCCATCCTCCATCAGTATCAAATAATCTTGCAGGCGCACATTCGCTGTCTCAATGCCAGATGTACTCGCTGCCGATGCCGTTGCAAGCATTCCTATGCCGCTGCGCAGGTCTAAAATAATTTTATCATTCAGCTCCACAAGCCCCTTCATAGTCTCTAATGCAGCGTCCGTCATACTGCCCGCCGATCCTAGCATATGCTGCAAGCTTTTGATATCTGCCTTTAAGGTTTCCATTCGTGCTGCCGTCTGGCGAATCAGCGCATGGTCGTCTGTATTTTCGAGTACGCTGCCAAGCCTTGCCGCTAGCTCCGTAATCGTGGCAAATACTGTCGTATTGACCTGTGTTTCCACTGCGGTTTTTGCTTTTCCGGTTATTTTTGTGGCGATTGCATTTTTCTTATCATTTTCATAGTACAGAATCTTTCCGCCGTCCAGATTTCCTTCTGCAATGCCTGCAATGCTCTTTGTAAAGTCTTCGGGAATGATAAGCGCCGCATAGTATTCCCCGCTGTACACGCCGTTGATTGCTGTCCGTTCCTCTTGTGGGAATACCCAGCCAATCGTATGGTTGTCATGCAGCGCACTGACTACAGACTCTCCTACTGCCAGTGACAGATTTTTCACCTGCACGCCCTCATCTTTGGAGCATACGGCTATTTTTAAATTGGATGTCGCTCCTTCGCTGTACGGATCCCAGTTGGAATGAATATTAAACCATGCATACAGGGAAGGTATGACGCACAGGCCCATCAGGATCACCATTGCAACAACGTTGGTTCTGACACTTCTCAAATCCCTCAGCATAATCTTAATGATATTCGTCATGATGCACTTTCCTTCCCAACAGTTTCTCCTTTTGCTGTCTAAGCAGCTCCAGCCTCTCTTGTCGGCTGTATGTTTTCCGCTCTTCTATCTGCCGCAGCAGCTCCAGCACCGTAGCTTCAAACGCTTCCATATCCGCACCGATCAGCCCGGCTTCTTCAAACGCTTCCATATCCGCGCCCATCAGCCCGGCTTCTTCAAACACTTCTTTATCTGTGTCTGTATCTGCCTCTGCCAGGTCCGCCTTATGCCGGCGGGTTTTGCCTGTATACCGATGCAGGCGCTCCTGTGCCTGAAAGTCTATGTATTCAATATACATCAAATAGCCTGCAATGACAAATAAAGATACAACCCACAGTACCAGAAAAATCGCTTTTTCGCTTTCTGTCAAAAACAGCAGCGCTAAAAACAGCAGAGGTATCCAGACCAGACAGCGGATCCCGGAGCGGATACGTCTTTGATTCTGCTTATGTAGCTGCTCTTCTTCGTTTACAAGCTGCCGAAACAGCCTTTTGTATTGTTCCTGTTCTTCCACGCACACACCTCCCTACATCATTTCCGTATCTTCCATCCGCCGTTCAACAAACTGAAAGAATTTACAAAACGGAAGCCGTATCACAAGCCCCAATGCCAGTGCAGCGGCAGCAAACAGCAAAAGCCGCAGCAGATACAGGGAATAGTCGTGCTCATATATACCGGCAATCGCTTCCCGCATGGCATTGATCGCATACGGAAACGGGAAGAAAATATACAGCTTCTGGTAAAACTGCGGCAGAATTTCGATCGGATATGTCCCGCTGGAGCCTGCGATCTGGAGAACCATAATCACGACTATCATCGCTTTGCCCACATCGCCAAACGAAATGGTAAGCGCATATATCAGCAGCGAAAAGGTAAAGCTTGTCACAAATGCAGCCAAAAGGAACCGCCTTGGATACAGGCACTGGATATGCAGCAGATAAAAATTCCCCCACACTGTAATCGCCGCCTGTATCAGCGCCAGTACAAAAAACAGCAGATACCTTCCAAGAAACAGCTCATATGCTTTTGGTTCTTCGATACCGTCCGTATGCGCTTTTACTTTAATCATCGAAACAAGTACAACACCGCCGACCCATAGCGCCAAAGTCGTATAAAACGGCGCTACGCCGGAGCCATAGTTATCAACCGGATAGATAGCCTCTGTCTCCATTGTGACTGGCTCTGCGAAAAATGCGCCATACCCTTGTGCATTTCCCTGCACAAAATTTAGTACTTTCTGCGCAAGCTGTGCCTCGCTGATCCCATTGATAAGCTCTGTCATCTGCTCCAATTTATTGCTGATCTCGTAAAAATCCTCAGACATCCCCGAAAAACCCTGGTTTGCCATGCTGATCGCCGTTGTGCCGCTTTCTAAGATCTGCCCAAGCAGCACTGTATCCTGTCTGACATTGCCAAGTACTTGTGACATTTCAGCCGATGCCTGCTGCAGCTCATTGCCAAGCAGTGCAAGCGACTGGCTGACTGTCGTCTGCAACACCTGCTGCACGACTTTGACCTGCTGCTCTAACTGCTGCTCCATCTGCGCAAGCATCCCAGTGTCCTCCGTTTCGGGACGGCTGCTTAACCGCTGCTGCATCTCTCCCAATGCCTGCGACTGGTTTTCCAGTTGTGTCAGCACAATCCCCTTTGAAAGATTGACGGTAGCCGCGTTCAGAGACTGGATCGAATCGATCAGTTGGTCAAGAGACCCTTTTGCACTGGAAATCCCCGCCGCAAACCGTTCGTAATATGCATTTTTCTGCGCCGCAACCGCTGTCTCCTGCGCCTGCTTTAACTGTGCAAGCGAATCACTGACCGACTGTACGGCACGTGCATTTGCCGCATTCAGTCGATCAGCCAGAGCCTGCATATCCGGCACATCCGAAAGCTGCGACTGTACCTGTTCCAGACTGCTGTCAATCGCAGACAAGTCACTGTTCGCCCCATCTAATGCTGCCGTCAGTTTATCGTTTGCCTGTACAACGGACTTTACCACAGACGCAAACCGGCCTGCTGCATCTTTCGTCCGCTGGATCTTCGCTATGATTTCTTCTGTAATGCCTGCCGCCTCCATATTTTGCACAACATCTCTCTGCTTTTCAAAGAGCAGGCTGACAACAAGCGAAATATACTGCTCATTGATATTCGTCTCCAGCGTCGATACTGCCGTATCTGTGATCTTTGTGGCGACCGCATTCTTTTTTTCATTCTCATAATAGGTAACGGCAGGGCGTTTCATTCCATTTAAAAACCCCTCGTACATACATTGCGTAAAATCCTCGGAAAAGACAACCGCTGCATAATAGCTACCGTCATACACGCCGTCTACCGCTGCTTTCTCCGTCTCTACCACCGTCCATGCAATACTTTCATTTTCCTTTAACGTATCTATGACCGTATCCGCCACATTTGCCGTACTGCCGTCCGCATTTTTATACCCTTTATCCTTAGATGCAACTGCTATCCTGATATTTCCTGTATTCCCATAAGGATCCCAGTTAGAATAAATATTAAACCATGCATATAATGCCGGAAGGATGCACAACCCTCCGGCAATCACCAGCGCAAACGGATGTTTAAACAGCGCCGCTACATCTCTGAAAAATATTTTTCTGATATTTTGCATACTACTCTTCCTGACTTCCATCCTGAATATAGCACATTACTTGATTTTTATTTTATATACCGCACTGTCCGCCGTATAGTCTTGATTTTCCCTTGTCATAGAAGCCGTAACTTTGAAATAATACGTCTTTCCCGACTTTAGCTTTGTACCGCTGTACTTCGTGACCACAGCAGAAGTCCCGGCTGTTGCAGCCGCTTTACGAAATCCGCCCGACGCGCTTTTAGATATAGCTATGGTATAGCCTTCTGCACCTTGGACAGCCTGCCACTTTACCGTAACCTTGCCGTTTTTCTGGCTGAGTTTTACCGGCTTTACTACGGTAGCAAAATAAAGGTACTCCGACCAGTCCCCATAGCTGCGGCAGCCGCCTGCCTGGTCATAAAATCCCCGCACACGAACCGCATAAAATCCATTATTTTTAATACTGTCATCTTTAATGGCAACGCCCGCACAATCCCCCTCGCTGCTTTCAAGCAGCCTGCCGGATGCGTCATAGATTTCCGCTTCGGATCGATAGAGGCTGTCCAACCCGCCGACCGTCAAAGAACAGTATCCTGCTGCCACATGGTTCAGCCGGACAGATTCCGGTACTGCCGCAGCCGGAGCGCCTTGCGTCTTTGCAATCGCTCCTTTCAGCGGAATGCCGGTATGCAGCTTATTGGCAGGCTGTATCTGAAAAATATATTTTACCTGTTTCAGATTGGTAATCGTATATTCCGATACATCGCCGATATCTTCCCGTTCTGCCGCCGTGCTTGGTTTTCCGGACTCCCAATAGCTGATATAATATGTCTGCGCATCCGAAGCCTTTGTCCAGGACAGTGTCACCGAATCCATCGTAGCAGAACTAATCCGAAAATCCGCAACTGCCTGATCCGGCGCCTTTACCAAAATATGTTCCAGACGTTCTGCTGCCTGTGCCTGCTGCCTGTTTCCTGCATCGGCGGCAGGCAGCAGCATACCGGCAAACAATCCAAGCAAACAGCAGTAAGAAAAGCAATGCCGCCATAAATTTTGACGTATTTTCATTTACTCGTTCCTCCTTTTTTCACCAAGGCAAAATCGTCCGCAACTCCCCAACTGCCGCCTGCACATTTCACCTTCATACCTATGATTACGTTTGTTTTGCCGTCCAGCTTCAGCCCTTTGATCTTTGGCGCGCACCATGTCTGTCCACCGTCTAGTTTTACAGGCTTTGACCGTATCGTTTTGCCATCTACAACGGCATACAGACAGATCTTTGCCGAAGCGGCGTCTCCCCGAATATTTACCGACGCTTCATACGTCCCTGCTTCCAGGCTGGATACAGACTGCCAGATTTTAAAGTTCTGTTTCTTATCACTCCTGAAATAAAAGCTGTTTTTCCCAGACTTTGCGTCTGCTTCGTCATCCTGTATCCCTGTCGGATTGGAACTGCCCTGATACGACACCTTCCACATTGAGATATCATTTTTCTCAAAACCTGGATTTAACAGCCAGTTTTTAGGCGCTACAACGACCTGGCAAATCACTGGCGTGCCATCTTCCAGCCTTCCTTTTACGGTATACAGCCCGCTCTTTGCCGTCTTGACTTTCTCCACCTGCCTGTCATCCCAGCGTACCGGCTCCATCCCGGTTCCCGCGTCGCCGCTGTATACAACCTCTGCCATTTCCGGCATATTCAGCGGATCTCCAAGGCAAACCTCCAGCCTTGTATCCTTTGCATAGGCAATCTCATCTGGTTCAACTTCTGCAATATTCCCGACATCTTCCTCCCCCGCCGGAAGCTGTGTTTTCATCCCCTCTGTTTTTTCCTGTACTCCTTCTCCCCCTCGTTCTTCCTGCGCATTGCTGCCTGACTGTGTCTCCTGCTGCCCGCCGTCCGGCTGTATTTTCTTCCTGCCGCACGCAGAGTTTCCTGCAAGCACCGTAAATACCAGCCATGCGCATATTAGCTTCTTTTTCATATCATACAGTTCCTTATATTTGTTTTATCATAATTACTCAGGTTATTTTAGCAAAAAATCCGTATAAATTCAATCCAAAATCAGAAATACGCGCTATAAATACAGTATTCTGTATACTGCGCTATGCATACAACATTATGAATACAACACTCTTAATTCTGTATGCTGTATACAATATGGTACACATAGAGTAAGAAACTGTATGCAGACAGCCCGCACAGCCTTTGCAGGTAATCTACATACAGTTTCCAAGTTTTATCCAATATGTGAAATAAAACGCATCGCTTTGCGCTTATTTGTCATTTTACTGCAAATGGTCAACCGCTGCCCGTTCAATCGGAAGCCCTGCTGTATATACCTCCAAAAATTCGTCAAATCCTTTCACATCCGCAGGATCCGGATCCATCTTCGTGCCTTCCTGCCCTGCAAATACCTTGTGATTCAGGTAATCATCCAGGCTTTCTCCGTCTGCCTTGTTTACCATATAAGCTGCAAGCAGCGCGATACCCCATGCGCCGCCTTCTCCGGCAGTCTCCATGACAAATACCGGAGCATCGATCGCCGCTGCAAGGATGCTCTGCCCGACACCCTTCGTCTTAAACAGCCCGCCGTGGCCTAACATTTTATCTACTTTTACGCCCTCTTCCTTAAGCATCAGGTTCAGCCCTGTCTTTAATACGCTTAAAGAAGCCATCAGATGCACGCGCATAAAATTGGCAAGATTAAAATTGCTGTCCGGCTTGCGCACAAACAATGGACGCCCCGCTTCAAAATTGGTTACATGCTCGCCGGAAAAATAATTGTAGGCAAGCAGGCCGCCGCAGTTCTTGTCCCCTTCCAACGCTTTGTTATAAAGAGTTCCAAACAACTGATTCATATCTACGGACATCCCAAAGCTTTCCGCAAATTCCTTAAATAGATTCACCCACGCATTTAAGTCTGACGTACAGTTGTTGCAGTGTACCATCCCGACCAGGTTGCCCGTCGGCGTTGTGACAAGGTCAATTTCCTCATATACCTTGGACAGCTCTTTTTCCATAACGACCATACCAAACACGGAAGTTCCTGCCGATACATTCCCTGTACGCACTGCCACACTGTTCGTAGCAACCATGCCTGTCCCTGCATCGCCTTCCGGCGGGCAAACCGGAACGCCTGCCTGCAATTTTCCGGACACATCCAGCCGCTTCGCGCCTTCTTCTGTTAAAGTCCCAGCCGCTTCTCCTGCGGACAGCACCTTTGGCAGAATGTCCCGAAGCTTCCATGCAAATCCCTTTGCTGCAACCCTCTCGTCAAACTGTGCAATCATACGCTGGTTATAATCACATGCCGTAATATCGATCGGGAACATCCCGGACGCTTCGCCAACACCAAGCACTTTTTCCCCGGTAAGCTGCCAGTGTATGTAGCCCGCAAGCGTCACAAGATAATCGATCTTTGCCACATGCTCTTCTCCGTTTAAAATTGCCTGATCCAGATGCGCAATACTCCACCTCTGCGGAATATGGTACTGGAACAGCTCCGTGAGCTGCTCGCTCGCCTGCTCGGTAATCGTATTTCTCCAGGTACGGAACGGCACAAGCAGCTCCCCTGCCTTGTCAAATACCATATATCCATGCATCATCGCAGAAAAGCCGATCGCTGCCAGCTTTGTCACTTCCACGCCGTATTGCGCTCTGACGTCCTCCGTCATCTTTGTATAGCTGTCTGCCAGCCCCGTCCAGATATCATCCAGCGTATACGTCCAGATCCCGTCTTCCAAACGGTTCTCCCAGTCATGCGCACCCGACGCGATCGGCGTATTATCTTCCCCGATCAAAACAGCCTTAATCCTTGTAGAACCAAACTCAATGCCAAGGACAGCTTTTCCATTCACGATTGTTTCTTTACTATTGCTCATTAGGCACCTCCCAATATTTTATGATACCCCTATGTTACTATTTTTTTGGTCATTTGTCATTAAAAAGAAGAAAAATTTTTTAAAAAAATGTAAAATATTTCACGGTTCATTAAAACATCAAATGCTAACGCTTCAGTTTGTACAATTTCTCAATAGCTTTTCCAATGCTCTCCAACAATGCTGTTATGCCATACTTAATTACTTTCCTCGATTTTAATAAATGGATATTTTCCATATTCATCATGCATGTTCCACTCCTCTATAGAAAGAACATCAACTTTGTTTATAAGTTTTATTCCTGTATTCAATTTTTCCTGCAAGTCAAAGGGTAACAGTTTCTTCATTTTATCACGTAATCTTTTTCTCATTGTTTCATCTCCGTTTGGTGTTTCAACCACATAAATATACCTTACCGGTTTATATTTTTCCAATAAACGCACGTAATGAAGTGAATCATAAAATTTACGGACAATCGAAGCAAATTTCTTATCATCCATTGGATTAAATTGCGGCGTTTTAAGACCTGCATCTCTGGCTTTTCTGATATTTGCATTTTTATATTCTACAATCATAATAAATTTTTCATCTTCAAGCAGAAAATCTGCATCTGCCAGCGGAACTTTTGTAGTATGATAATCCTTGTGCATTTGATCTGATGCCCAAACCGCATTCGTATACTCCAGGCCGTAATCCCCATTTTCATCTATCAATATATTTTTCATGCCTATCCTCACATATTATAAACTTCATCGAGCAGCCGATTATCTGCCATCATTATATGATTTGGCCCCAAATCTTCCATTTTATAGGCAGAAATACTATATACTTCATCTTTACTGTGATTTTCATCAGAATAATCACTAAGGACATCTGGAATCTCTGAAGTTCCTTTATACAAATTATGGAACATCACCTGCTCTTTTCTAAATTTTCTAATTTCCAGATATTTAGCAAAATTATAACTATGCGTAGCAATAAATATCTGAACTCCGTTATTTTGCAGTTCTAATAATATGCTAACGACCAAAGGATATAATTCCGGATTTAAATTTGCCTCCGGCTCATCCCATAACAAGACCGTCCCCTTTTCAAGAAGCCCATTCCGTATTAATTTCCATAACAAGCCAAGTTTACGGAAGCCCTCTGCTTCCAGTGAAAAATCAATTTTTCTTCCATCCTCTTTTAGCACATAAAATATATCATCTTCCTGAACAACCGTTCCTCCAATCGCATCACTTATTTCTTTCAGAACCGCTTTACATGACTCAGGTATTACCCTTGTTTCCGGCAATGAAGCATTCACTATAATGTCAATCTGCGTACCATCAAATGGCATATTGTATTTTTGGTTCATTGCTAAAAATCCTTTGGAATGAGAAAGCATTTCTGTCGATGGAATATACACAGACTGTATATTCAATCCTAACCAATCGTCAAAATTAAAAATTCCATTATGTGATAAACTATCCGTAAATGTATGTCTACCATATGATACTTTATAATAGCAGTAATCCTCATTTCTATCTGCGTTCTTTAAATTATTCGAATCTTTTAAATTATTAGAAAAAAAATCTGTTAATTTTTTAGTTTTATTCGGATCTGTCTTTTCATTCGACCACTGTGTTGCAGCATAAATCATTTTTAAGATTGTCGTTTTTCCTACTCCGTTTTCACCGACCAGAACATTGATACCGCTACAAAACTCTAAATGAAATCCATTAGTAAACTTATCGCCATCCTTGATTTCCCCCTGTTTACAGTCTCCATTATTTTTTCTCCACTGACGCCCAAAAACCATAACATTTAAAATATCTATTGAACTAATCGCCATTAACATTCAGCCCCCTTTAAAATTTGTGCCTAATTCTATTTATTCTATATATTTTGGAATAACCGATCAAGGAAGTCAAGTGAATAGTAAAAAGCTCCAAATATTTTCATTAACCATTTCCATTACTTGTATTTGCAAAAAGAGATATTATCTTTAATAGCAATAAAACCCTACATCAAAACATTGTAAAATTTTATAGAATGTGCTATATTCTTTTGAATCAGATTAGAAAACGCAGGGATAGTCCGATGGTTGTTCTTCATGGAAACGGATATGACAAAAATTCAACTATTTGTTCACTTATCACCTGGTATTCAAAATCATGAATATAATGTGGACAGTCTAATTCTATCATTTTACTAT
>CAMWXD010000027.1 GCA_947178105.1 uncultured Eubacterium sp.
GCCGTTTGCGTCTGTACCTGTCGTGCCAGTGCCGTTTGTATCATTTCCTGTCATATCATCCACGCCGTCCACGATATCGTTTCCGATATCTTCTGCCCCGTCAATCACATCATCTACGACATTTCCGCCGTTATCCGTACCGTTTGTAACCGAATTTGTATTGCCGTTTACATCATCCGTAACGCTGCCTGTACCGTTTCCATCCACCGCATTATCCTGTGTGGTACTGTTCTGCTCATCCTTCGTTGTACCGCATCCGGCAGCAACCGTCAGTGCCAGTGCTGTAAAAAGACCTAACATTAATTTTTTCATACGATAATCTCCTTTTTACTTATGGTATAGTATCTCATCCGATGACCGGATGAAACATAGTGTCCCACCAAAAAAGCAAACTATACATTATTTGCGCATCTTTGGCTGGAAAATGAGTGAAGCCAGATACCCAAGCACAAGCGCGCCCGAAACCCCGACTGCACACGACGTAAAGCCGCCCATAAAAAGCCCGATAAATCCATTCTGGTCAATCGCTTCCTTCATTCCCTTCCAAAGCAGGTTTCCAAACCCTAGCAGCGGCACGCTCGCCCCGGCGCCCGCATATTCCATCAGAGGCTCATAAATGCCGATCGCCCCAAGCACTGCCCCGGTACAGACAAGCGTAACCATAATCCGCCCCGGAAGCATTTTTGTCTTTTCCATTAATATCTGGGCAAGCGCACAGATCACTCCGCCCACCCAAAATGCATTGATATAGTCCATCCTGATTTCTCCTTTCTTCCTATAGTATCCTGTTTTTTATGCTTCTGCTTTCTGGCACGCATGTTCAATAATTACCCCATGCGCTGTCCCAGGCACATTTTGCCCTTCATTAAAGCTGACCTGAGAAAGCATCGCCCCGGTCGGCACAAATAAAATCCTTTTTAACGTTCCATCCTCCACCTGCGGCAGAAAATGCGCACTCAGCGTCGTCGCAGAGCATCCGCAGCCAGAGCCTCCAGACTGCGTGCCCTGCGTCTTTTGATCAAAAATCTCAATCCCGCAGTCCATATGGTTGCCGCTGATGTCATACCCTTCATCCTTTACCAGCTTCCACAAAATCTCCTGCCCAACATACCCAAGGTCGCCCGTAATAATCTTATCATAATCCTTTGGCGTACGCCCAAAATCTTTAAAATTCTGCACAATCAGCTTTGCTGCTGCCGGCGCCATCGCAGCGCCCATATTCATCGAATCCCGGATTCCATAATCCGTAATTACCCCTGTCGTAATCCCCGTAATCTTCGACTTCCCGCCGCTGTTTCCAAGTACGAATGCACCGCTGCCCGTAACTGTCCAGGTCGCCGATAAGGGCCTTTGGTTTGCATATTCCACCGGAAAACGAAACTGCTTCTCCGCACTTGCAAAATGGCTGGACGTCAGCGCAAGCACATGATCCGCATACCCTGCCGCCACGCACATTGCGCCAAGAGACAATGCTTCCCCGCAGGTCGAACAGGCGCCATATAAACCAAAAAGCGGGATCTCATAATTCATCAGCCCAAACGAAGTCGCAATCGTCTGTCCCAGCAGGTCGCCTGCAAAAATATACCGGATATCCTCTGGCTTTAAAGATGCCTTGCCCATAGCAAGCGCCGCCGCCTCTTTCTGCATGGTGCTTTCTGATTCCTCCCAGGAATCCTCTCCAAACTTATCGCTGCTGCATACCATATCAAACGATTTACCAAGCGGCCCTTCCCCCTCCTTCTTCCCGACTACGGATGCACTGCTTAAAATAAAAGGAGCCTCCGCAAACTGGAGGCTCTGACTTCCCATCTGCTGTGTCATACTGATTCTCCTTTTTTAAGACGGATTGCAGGCGGAACTTTCCGCCTGCCTTTTGCCTGTCTTTTTTTCAGTATTCCCTGCGATGGGGATTTTATGTGTGTTTCTTTATGAAAAAATTTTATGGTATCTGGCGCTGCCTAAACAACTGCCTCAATCAGCACTTTATCTCCAAGAACGATCCTCCTTACTCCAATTTCTTTCTTTTTGTTAAAATTATAGCTTAACATATATCCCTTTTTCAGATGATAATGCTCCAGATATTCCACAAGCTGCGCTTCTCCACGTTCCTTATATGCATTTCCCCTCCAGATCTTTAACTCAACGATCATCTGCTCTCCGCGATAATCCACGATCACATCTGTCCGCTCCATATTTCTCGTCCGTGCTTCTACGTAATAATTTCCCGTACCATTGATAATAGGCCTTAAGTACAACAAAAAATAACGCCGCCCATCTTCTTCCTTAAACTGGTTTGGCAAATCCCCGTACAACTCATCAAAATGCTCTACAAACTTTTCCAGCAACAGTTCCATATTCAGATGTCCAGCACAAATAAACTGATTCTTATCCCGTACCGCCGCTTTGTAAATATCCGTGCCCTGATTCTCCGCAGCCGTCAAAAACAAGTTATAAAACACCACTTCAAAAATCCGGTTGGCAATCGCAACTACACCGCCTTCATTTTTTACAAAGCCAAACATCGCGGCTGTCCCGACCGCCGGATCCAGCGCATTATAGGGCCAATCTTTCCCGGTAAACAAAATGGAATATACTACCTCTTTTAATTCTGGAAAATCATACAGCTTATTTACCATAGATTCAAACAACGTATTTTTTTCTTCAAGAAGCATCCTGTCCGCCGCCAAAAATCCAGCATACGTCCATGCATTTTCTTTCTCCGGGAAATCCTTGCTGCCTGCAACGTCTTCATCCATCAGCTTACACAGCCTGGAAACAAGATACGGGTATCCTGCCGTATGCTCATAGATCACATTTGCCATCTCACAGATATCCATACCCACATGATAATCTTTTTCATACTCCGCCAGCATTCCGGCAATATCCTGCGGCGAAAAACTCATGTCCACTTTAAAATCCACAGAAATATTCCATGGGCTGTTCCTGCTGCCTGCTTCCAACGTATCCTCATACATTTCCCGCTCTCCCGCCGGCAGCACTGCTTGATGCAAAACCCGCCTTTTCAGATTTCTGATATCATAAACACCTGCCAAAATGACAGACTGAAACGTCGGCGTCTGGTCTCTGTCAATATAATATCCCCTGATCTGTGACAGAAAATCCAAAAACACCGAATGCCCTGCCGCCTGGTCAGCCTCATCGACAATCAATACAAGCGGCAGGACTGACTTCCCACAAATATCACTTAAATACTGAAACAACTCCACCAAATCCAGCTCCTGCGGCTTCACGCAGGCTGTTTCTTTTAACAGCTCCATCGCCTGTTTCAGCTCCTGCGGCAAATCTGTCCCGTCAGCCTGCTTTTGCAGGATACGGACGAACGCCTTTGCAAACGCAGCACAAAATAAATGCTCACTGCGAAGCTTTGCATCACTCATCTGCATCTGAAAATCCATGCTGACCACATAATATTTTCCTTTCAGATAACCTTGAAATGCCCGCAGCATCGTCGTCTTTCCATACTGCCGCGCGCGGTTGATTGCAAAATAGGCTCCTTTGTCCACATACTCCTGCATCTGTTCCAGCCTGGAATGAAGATCTACCATATAATGCAGCTTCGGCTTACAGTCCCCTGCTATATTAAACATCCTGCTCATAAGTTACCTCCGGCACAATTAAAAATCACTTCAAAGCACGCACTGCCATACTGATTTCCCTGTAATGCAGGCCAGAAGCTTTCACACCATCCCTCAGATTGCTCGCATGGATCACCTGTCCGCTGCCGTCATAAACAGCCATATGCGGGAGCGCGCCGTCCAGATCTGCCGCCTTGTAAATAATGATATCCCCTGCACATAATTCTGACAGCAAAATCCCGTCGCCTCCGTCCGCCAGTTCATAAATGCTTTCCGGCAGCTCAATGCCAGCCAGCGCATAAATTGCTTTTACAAATCCCTCGCTGTCAACCCCGCTGGACAAATCTGTCCCTCCAGGCTGATACGGCGCGCCTACATATTCTCTTGCCAGCTCTGCGACCTGTTCTCCTGAAACAGCCTGTTCCTCAAAAGCAGCCTGTTCCCCTGAAACGCTCTGTTTTTCAAAACCATTCTGTGTACCTGTGTCTTTTGGCACTCCCTGCTCTCCTGCATTTTCCGCAGCAGGCTGCATTTTGGCATCATCCGCCTGACTGCGCCAGGCTTCCTCAGATGCTGCTTTCGGTGTTTCCTGCGCCGACACAGTAAACGCTGTCACAATACAACAAAGCATCCCCGCTGCCAGGGCGGCAGCCTTCCACGAATAGTTCTTTCTTTTCATCATATACCAAATCCTTTCTTCTATTTCCGGACGCCTGGCAAAACCGGCGTTAACCCAAAAAGCAGCTTTCCCGCAGCTTTCCGCCAGACGAATTAACGTTAACATATATACTTTTTTATAACCTTCCGTAAGATTTTTTATCGCCTGTTCATCACACGCGATCTCCATATCGCGCCCAAGCAAAACAGCCATCATCCACACAAGCGGATGAAACCAATAAATACACAAGGTAATTGAAAGCAGGTATTTTACAAAAACATCCCACCAGCGTATATGTACCCACTCATGCTCCATGACACACAGAAATTCTTCCTCATTCAGGCAGATATGCGCAGGCAGCAGAATAACCGGACGGATGATTCCGTAAGTCAATGGGCTTTTTATAAATTCGCAGCGTCGCAAAGACACGTGCCGAAAGCCGCGGTGCAACCGAAGCCATGCGTCCGCCGCCTCATTGGCCACTGGCAGCGATATCCTGTAAAGCCTTAAGCTGCGCATATGCCTGATGAAAATATACACAATCAGCAAAACTCCCACTGTCAGCCATACCACAAAAAGAACCTCTTTCACCCCTGCCGACGGCGCCACCGCTACGCCTGTCCCCTGCGTGGCTTTTCCGGAATCCGGCAATACCAGCCGTACCAGATCAGATGCATCCTTGACTGTACTGACATCGATCCGCCCTCTGCCAGGCGCCTCCCTGTTCCAGAGATTGCCCAGATGCCACCTGACCGGGACAGCGATTGGAAAAAGCAGCCGCACAATCGCGCAGATCCACAGGCACACCAAAAACCGTCTTGGAACCTGATCGGAGAAAAACCGCCTGAAACAGAAAATGGCAACCAGCAATAAGGAACCATGAATTCCCATATACAACAAACGGCCCATATATCACCTCATTTTATTTTCACTTCCATTCTTCCGCCAGCTTTTTTAATCTTGCAATCTCCTCTGGCGTCAGATCCTGGTTTCCAAGCAGCGATGCGATCAGCAGGTCTTTGGAGCCGCCATACATTCTGTCAATCAAATCCTCTGTCGCAGCCTTTTGCACTTCTTGCCTGCTGACTAACGGTCTGCAAAGAAATCCAGGGTCTGTCCGAAGGACAGCCTGCTTCTCCACACATTTTTTCAGTACGGTATAGGTCGTCGTTTTGCTCCACTGAACCTGCTCCTTCAACTGCTGTGCAATTTCTTTTGCCGGCAAATCACCTTCTTTCCATAATAACTCCATTACCTTTAGTTCAGACTCAAATAATTTTACAGTCATATGCTTCCTCCGTTCTATTGCAATAGAATAATTATATTCTATCCTAATAGAATCAAGCTGTCAAGTATAAAATAAAGTATCATGCACTTTCCTTTAAGATAGTACCTAACCTATAAGACAGTACTTGTATTTTTTTAATTACTGGAAACAAGATACGGGTATCCTGCCGTATGCTCATAGATCACATTTGCCATCTCACAGATATCCATACCCACATGATAATCTTTTTCATACTCCGCCAGCATTCCGGCAATATCCTGCGGCGAAAAACTCATGTCCACTTTAAAATCCACAGAAATATTCCATGGGCTGTTCCTGCTGCCTGCTTCCAACGTATCCTCATACATTTCCCGCTCTCCCGCCGGCAGCACTGCTTGATGCAAAACCCGCCTTTTCAGATTTCTGATATCATAAACACCTGCCAAAATGACAGACTGAAACGTCGGCGTCTGGTCTCTGTCAATATAATATCCCCTGATCTGTGACAGAAAATCCAAAAACACCGAATGCCCTGCCGCCTGGTCAGCCTCATCGACAATCAATACAAGCGGCAGGACTGACTTCCCACAAATATCACTTAAATACTGAAACAACTCCACCAAATCCAGCTCCTGCGGCTTCACGCAGGCTGTTTCTTTTAACAGCTCCATCGCCTGTTTCAGCTCCTGCGGCAAATCTGTCCCGTCAGCCTGCTTTTGCAGGATACGGACGAACGCCTTTGCAAACGCAGCACAAAATAAATGCTCACTGCGAAGCTTTGCATCACTCATCTGCATCTGAAAATCCATGCTGACCACATAATATTTTCCTTTCAGATAACCTTGAAATGCCCGCAGCATCGTCGTCTTTCCATACTGCCGCGCGCGGTTGATTGCAAAATAGGCTCCTTTGTCCACATACTCCTGCATCTGTTCCAGCCTGGAATGAAGATCTACCATATAATGCAGCTTCGGCTTACAGTCCCCTGCTATATTAAACATCCTGCTCATAAGTTACCTCCGGCACAATTAAAAATCACTTCAAAGCACGCACTGCCATACTGATTTCCCTGTAATGCAGGCCAGAAGCTTTCACACCATCCCTCAGATTGCTCGCATGGATCACCTGTCCGCTGCCGTCATAAACAGCCATATGCGGGAGCGCGCCGTCCAGATCTGCCGCCTTGTAAATAATGATATCCCCTGCACATAATTCTGACAGCAAAATCCCGTCGCCTCCGTCCGCCAGTTCATAAATGCTTTCCGGCAGCTCAATGCCAGCCAGCGCATAAATTGCTTTTACAAATCCCTCGCTGTCAACCCCGCTGGACAAATCTGTCCCTCCAGGCTGATACGGCGCGCCTACATATTCTCTTGCCAGCTCTGCGACCTGTTCTCCTGAAACAGCCTGTTCCTCAAAAGCAGCCTGTTCCCCTGAAACGCTCTGTTTTTCAAAACCATTCTGTGTACCTGTGTCTTTTGGCACTCCCTGCTCTCCTGCATTTTCCGCAGCAGGCTGCATTTTGGCATCATCCGCCTGACTGCGCCAGGCTTCCTCAGATGCTGCTTTCGGTGTTTCCTGCGCCGACACAGTAAACGCTGTCACAATACAACAAAGCATCCCCGCTGCCAGGGCGGCAGCCTTCCACGAATAGTTCTTTCTTTTCATCATATACCAAATCCTTTCTTCTATTTCCGGACGCCTGGCAAAACCGGCGTTAACCCAAAAAGCAGCTTTCCCGCAGCTTTCCGCCAGACGAATTAACGTTAACATATATACTTTTTTATAACCTTCCGTAAGATTTTTTATCGCCTGTTCATCACACGCGATCTCCATATCGCGCCCAAGCAAAACAGCCATCATCCACACAAGCGGATGAAACCAATAAATACACAAGGTAATTGAAAGCAGGTATTTTACAAAAACATCCCACCAGCGTATATGTACCCACTCATGCTCCATGACACACAGAAATTCTTCCTCATTCAGGCAGATATGCGCAGGCAGCAGAATAACCGGACGGATGATTCCGTAAGTCAATGGGCTTTTTATAAATTCGCAGCGTCGCAAAGACACGTGCCGAAAGCCGCGGTGCAACCGAAGCCATGCGTCCGCCGCCTCATTGGCCACTGGCAGCGATATCCTGTAAAGCCTTAAGCTGCGCATATGCCTGATGAAAATATACACAATCAGCAAAACTCCCACTGTCAGCCATACCACAAAAAGAACCTCTTTCACCCCTGCCGACGGCGCCACCGCTACGCCTGTCCCCTGCGTGGCTTTTCCGGAATCCGGCAATACCAGCCGTACCAGATCAGATGCATCCTTGACTGTACTGACATCGATCCGCCCTCTGCCAGGCGCCTCCCTGTTCCAGAGATTGCCCAGATGCCACCTGACCGGGACAGCGATTGGAAAAAGCAGCCGCACAATCGCGCAGATCCACAGGCACACCAAAAACCGTCTTGGAACCTGATCGGAGAAAAACCGCCTGAAACAGAAAATGGCAACCAGCAATAAGGAACCATGAATTCCCATATACAACAAACGGCCCATATATCACCTCATTTTATTTTCACTTCCATTCTTCCGCCAGCTTTTTTAATCTTGCAATCTCCTCTGGCGTCAGATCCTGGTTTCCAAGCAGCGATGCGATCAGCAGGTCTTTGGAGCCGCCATACATTCTGTCAATCAAATCCTCTGTCGCAGCCTTTTGCACTTCTTGCCTGCTGACTAACGGTCTGCAAAGAAATCCAGGGTCTGTCCGAAGGACAGCCTGCTTCTCCACACATTTTTTCAGTACGGTATAGGTCGTCGTTTTGCTCCACTGAACCTGCTCCTTCAACTGCTGTGCAATTTCTTTTGCCGGCAAATCACCTTCTTTCCATAATAACTCCATTACCTTTAGTTCAGACTCAAATAATTTTACAGTCATATGCTTCCTCCGTTCTATTGCAATAGAATAATTATATTCTATCCTAATAGAATCAAGCTGTCAAGTATAAAATAAAGTATCATGCACTTTCCTTTAAGATAGTACCTAACCTATAAGACAGTACTTGTATTTTTTTAATTACCTGATACAATCATAAATAAGGATGCAGGTACTGTCAATCCCATAAAAAATATAGAAGAAACGAGGTCATTCCGATGAGAAAAAAGCTAAACATCACAGAAGGGATTTTCCCAATGCCAGTTTTAATGGTGGCAACCTATAATGAAGACGGAAGCGTGAACGTTATGAACGCTGCATGGGGCACCATGCAGGAACGAGGAAACGTAGCCCTTAATTTAACTGAGACACACAAAACTGTAAAAAATATCAAAGAAAGAGGCGCTTTTACGGTAAGCATCGCAGATGCCGCCCATGTGGTGGAAGCCGACTATTTTGGTGTCGAGTCCGGCAATAAGGTTTCAGACAAATTTGAAAACAGCGGCCTTACCGCAAGCAAAGCGGAAATGGTAGATGCTCCGGTGATCCATGAATTTCCGCTCTGTTTAGAATGTGAATTTATCGAATACCAGGACGGTGCATACGGATGCGGCGTCATCGGCAAAGTCGTAAATGTCACGGCGGACGAAAAAGTACTCGTAGACGGAAAGGTTGATCTATCCTTAGTAAATGCAATCGCGTTTGACCCTTATACACATGGCTATTACAAAGTAGGCGAACGCGTCGGCGAAGCTTTCAAGGATGGTTTGCAGCTTAAAAAGTAATCCACGTATGCTGCATTGCAAACCTTTATTCGTAATAAAAACGGGTGTGACAAATAAACTGTAACGATTTGCACCGTTTATTCGTCACACCCGTGCGCTTTGCATCCATCCTCAAATCAGGCCGTTGTCTCATCCATCGCTTTCAATGGCTGCGAAGACGAGCGGCGCGCAGGTGAGATCATGTTTCTGCCTGGTTACTCTACATGAATTTCCTTTGCAATGACAGCCTGATCCGCAACACTGCTGTTCAATCCTTCTTGTTCCATTTGAATCCAGTCATCAAAATTGTCAAAAATGAAGATATGCAGCGTTTCTATTTCTTTTCCCTGGACGGCAAATCCTGCCCTCCCTGCTATTTCAGTATCTGGGTAAAGCATTTCCCCGTCCTGATTAAATACGATTGTCTGACATGGTTCATAAGACCACCCAAGTATCTCAAACATCTCTGCATCTGTCAAATCAGGATCTTTGGAAAGCAGTTTTTCTCTCCGGCCATCTGTCAGTTCTCTCTGCTTTCCTTTTGTCGTTGTATGGACAATGACCTGATACGGAGATATTACTACATTACTAAGCGTAATGTTCCCTTTCTTCTCACCTACTTCAATCGTCTTTACATCCGCCTCGTTCACCTCAAACGGTAGGACAATATTCCAGCTACCATCCGTCCAATGGGATGCTGTTATTTCTTCTCTGTCAAGCATCCTGTCATCATCATAGCCTAGGCCATTTACATTTAAGCTAAGCTCGCCGCTGCCTGCTACTTTTTCTGCAAGGTTCACCTTCAGCATACCTGCAAATGTGTGGCTGTCGATCACCTTTCCCTCCAACGTATTTTCGAGCTGCTCAGGTGAATTTCCATCAACACTCCAAGTTCCGCCTATATAAAATCCTGCGGCTGTCTGGTTATCTGCGATATTCCTACCTGTATAATGTTCTGGGATATGCGTAAAATCTGCCTCTTCTGCTTCCACATTCACTGTTAGAAATATGGAATATCCATCACAATAAACTTCCGATGCAGTCAGCGTGATTCCTTTATCTGTAACAGAATAGTCCAATGTATCCAGATTTCCCACATCATCCTCCTTCGTCAGGACAGTTTGCTTATCTGTATAATCACCGGAATATGTGATATGATCCTCCACCTTCTCGAAAATTTTTCCAATCAGTGGAATCTTTGCTGCAAGCACCGGGTTAAAATAACCCAGTCCGCAAATTCCAATGACCGCCGCTGCAGCAGCCACTTTTCCTATTTTACCAAATTTCTTCATTTTACCCATTCTCCTTTTACACACCTGGATTTCTCTGTCACTTACTTCAGGAGCAAGGGCCTGCTTTAAGATTTGATCCAATTTTTCATCTGTCATATCCTATCGCCTCCAATTTTTCCTTTAACTGCTTCTTTGCTTTCCGCATTCGGGTCTTGACGGTTCCTTCTGGCAGTCCGAGAATCTCAGACACCTCATGGACCTGCATATCTGCCGAATAATACAAATAGATTGGTATTCTGTATTTCTCCGGCAGGGATGCGACCAATCCCTGAATCATAGTTGCCTCATTTCGCTGCACAACAATCTGCTCTGGCGAAGCTTCATTCTCAGGGCCTGGCATCTGATATCCCTCATCGGACAGCTTATCCATACTGTCAACCGGAAGCAACCGCATCCTGTTTGCATATTTTTTCTTCTTATTTTTCCAAAGATAAATGGAAGTGGATAATGCATAACTCTTTGTATTCTGCATAAAGTCCAGCCTTTTCTTTTTCTCCAGCAGCTTGAGCATAGTGTCCTGATACAGTTCATCTCCATCTTCTGCGTCTTTAGCTATCATCCGGCAAAACCGCAGGATATCTTTTCCAAACTTCAGGACAAACTGCTCGAATTCCTCATTCTTCATAGCAGCCATCCTCCTTCCTCTTACAAGTCGACTTGCAAAGATTTGCCCTTGCATGTTTATATTGTCGTGACTTTGAAAAAAGTTTTCCGTTTTTGAAAAAATTTTGGCGCCTACTTCTTCCACGATAGGATCAAAGATTGTGATGGGACATTCCTCTTAACGGTTCTTTAGGCATTGCAAAATAGGATCGATATATTTTTTGTCTGAAATATCATAGGATGAAGAAATCATTTTGATCATTTGCCGCTCTTCTTTCGTTTTCTCTTTTTTTGCTTTCAGCGTTTTTACAAACATCTTCATCATCAGCCTGGATGCAGCAGGCATTTTTTCATAACGAAGCCCTCCCGGACAGTAAAACAGATTTACTTTTTTTCGCTCCGCCCCAGTGAAATTTTGTTTCAGAGCGGGTTCCACTTCGGGACTGTCGATCGGGCTTGCGCCAACACAAAATACAATCAGCTTCTTGCCTGTCCATTGATCCATACGGCTCTTAAACCAGCGAATTTTACTGATACCGCCTGCACATGCCCAGCCGCCAAAAATAATCGCTTCATAGGCAGCCAGATTTTTCTTTTTTGCATCTGATAAGGCAAGACAATCTGCGCCTGCCTCCTGCGCGATCCACCTCGCATAACGCTTTGTAAATCCTGTTTGAGAATTATAAATTACAACTGTTTTCATCTGCAAAACCTCCCTCGGCAACCTTTTGTTCCAAATTTTCTATGCCTGCATACAGTTTGGATAAAAGCAAAAAAAGCGTTTCAATCTCTTCGTCTGTATAAACTTCAAAAAGAAATTTCAATTCTTCCTGATATACAAAAAAATCGTTCTGAAAATAATCATTTACTTTCTTTGTAGGGCAAATACACATCGCTCTTGTGTCCTGCGGGCTTTGCTGTATCGTAATAAAGCCTTTTTTCATCAGTGCATCTGCCAATTTCTTAATATTTTGCCTGGAGCAACCTAACAAATTTCCTAATTGGGTAAACGTTAACTGCTCTTTTGACTGCCTGACGACAGACAGCAGCATAAACTGCTTAAGCGATACCTCCGGAATGTGGTTATCAAAAAGCGTCTGCAACTTATTTCCGGCAATAAATAATGTGCTGAATATCGCTTTTCTTTGATTTTCGGTGGTACTGGAAAATCTCGTAATGAGATCATCTAATTTCATATGTATCCTCCTTATATGCAACTTGTTACGTATTTTTATTATAGCAACAAGTTACCTATATGTCAATACACTTTCCTGGCCTTTTGCTTGCAATTCTTTTTTGCTGTGACAGTTCAGATAGGGTGTTACATTTTGGTCAATGGGACGATGGAAGAAGGGATTTTCCCAGCCTGCCAGTGCCCGTTACAGAATGTTAAGAAGCCCTAAGTATTCTGCTGGCACGTTATGGCTTCGGCCGGTCGCGGCACCTTATCCGCTCCTGGCTTTGCCAGCAGCTAAAGGCTCCGCTTCGGCTTTGCCGCCTGGTTACTGTGCAGAATACAAAGGGCTTCTAAACATTCTTCCAAAGCCATCGGCAGGCTGGGAAAATCCCTTCTTCCATCTGGCTGACGCAAGTGTTACAAAGCCGTTCCACAGATGTAATATTTACTGGAGAGCTTGGAAAAGCCAGTCGGGAGAGGGGAGTTGTCCTGTTTTCTGTGATGTTGGAAGAATGGTTAGAATCTCTTAGTATTCTGCACCGTAACCAGGCGGCAAAGCCGCAGCGGCATCTTTAGACGCTGGTGCAGCCAGCGCGGACTAGGTGCCGCGACCGTCCGGTGCCATAACGTACCAGCAGAATGCTTAGAGATTCTTGACATTCTGGAAAGAGAACAGAAAACAGGACAGCTCCCCTCTTCCGGCGTCCCTGAATCTATAAATGTAACACCCTATCTGAACTGTTACTTTCACTATCTGAATATTTGATCTTGCTATTTTAAAAAAAATGTGTAACGCCGAGCAAAAGGAGGAATTTGACATGATTGCTGAAAAAAACTTATATCAAAAGCGCTTACGACCAATTACAGGTTATCAGCCAGGATAAACAAAAACGGTTAGAAAAACAATCCAGGAAATGCCGATTGCATCAGCATATCCTGGATTTTAACCTCTACTGCTCCAGCAATACCGCCAACGCCTTTTTTCTTTCTTTTGGCTGATACAGCAGGCAGTGATCTATGCATTCTATGTTCTCTTCCTTTTCTGAATAGATCCATGCCGCCTTTGTTGGGCATCCTTGCGGCAGCGGAATCCTAATCTGCTCCGGCAAGTCTCCCTCAAACAGATGAATTACGATGTATGCCTTTCCATTAGCTCCAATGCGAAGTAGCGCCTGCCACCCCTTTGGATGGCGCGTACTTTTAATCTGTGTGCCATAATGATACGACTGTCCGTCCCGGATCATCGGCGCGATCTTTTTGTAAAATTCCATCCCGGCATCAATCATACGCCATTGTTCCTGGCTTAGCTGCGTGACATCCCCGGAGATGCACATTCTGCCCAAAAAGGTATTTGCAATCGAATATGCAATCCTCTGCAAAGAATCCTCCTTTCGGATCACAGCCCAGATCTGGCTCTGTGCAGGATGGATCACCCAATGAAGGTTCGCCGCTATCACAGGGATCTCCTCGCACTCATGGGCATCGGAAAAAGACGCCATACTCATCTGGCTCATCATGCCCGGCTCCAGCCTGTGCCCGCCTGACGCACAATTTTCCAGGACAATGCCAGGCACCTCGCGCTTCACCTTTTCAATAAACGCCTTTGATGCCTCCATGTTCCTGCGCAGCCCCTCGCCCAGCGATTCCGTGCCGTCGCATCCGGCTCCTATCGTCTCGTTATAGTCAATCTTCATATAGCCGAATCCGTATCGATTCAATGTCCCAATGACCTTATCTGTCAGATACTGCTCTACCCACGGGTCACACATGTCAAAAAACCTGCGCGCATAGCTGGTCAGAGGCTTTCCATCCTTGTGGAGCAGGTGCGCTTCCATTTGGTAAGCCTTGGATGCGCGTCCCACATTCTCGAACTCAAACCAGATCCCAGGAATCATCCCTGCCGCCCTGATCTTGTCCGTCGTCTGTTTAAGGCCCTGCGGAAATAATGCTTGTGAGACTTCATAATCGCCCATACTGATATCCCAAGGAACACCGTCTTGCTTGTACCATCCGGCGTCGATTACAAAATACCTAAATCCTTTGTCTTTGATGCAGTCCAGGATTGCGGAGATATTTTCATCAGAAGGATTTCCCCATGTAGTACAATATTCATTGAAAATCATCGGCAGGCTTTTCTCTGTCTGCGGTACCTGCTCCAGCCCTTCCAATGCCGCTTCCGTCAGCCTTGCCGTAAAAACGTCGAAAGAATCGGTATGCGCCACGCTTACAATCGCTTCCGGTGTCGTAAACGCCTGTCCCGGCATGACCCGCTTCATCCAATGCCCAAAATCCCGGTCTGCAATGCCCCCGCTCATGGCAAGCGCGTCGTCCCTGCGGTACAGCTCCATCTGCCAGGAAGCATTGTGGGCGATCTGTGCTCCCCAAAACACCTGGTTCTGCTGGTCTTCTACCGCTGCAAATGGGAAAAACTTATTGACCGGCATGGATCCGACCTGTCCGAACTTCTCACACCGCACCGCATACTTTGCCCAGGACGGTTCTAACTGCAAGTCCTCCAGCGGAATTCTTTCCGGACGCCCTTCCTGGCTCCACACGCTGCGGATCCTGTGCAAAAACATCTGTTCATGCCCGTCCCCATCCAGATACGGCGAAATGCTGCTGAGAGAAAAGCTTTCGAACATCTCCAGCATCAAATCCTCCTGTCCCTGATTCTCGATCGTGCAGCATATCCTCAGATAACGGCTCCCTTCCTTCCAGACAAGATGATGCGTCACCTGATAGCTTCCCGAAGCCGCTAAAACCGTCTGGATCTCCAGCCTGTCCCCGTTTCGTCTGACATCCTGTTTTTGATATTCCAGCCTTCTCACGGTCTCGCTGTTGCGCATAGAATTGCCCATCGCATATGGTTCGTTGTACCGATCCCCTGCAATCTTAAGCTGAACCAGAGCATCCACCTGCTCCTTCTTTTGTGCCTGTGCCAAAACCGGTATGCCGGCAGGCAATAATACCAGCCCGACCTGCTTTTTTTCTTCATCTGTCACATATCTGGCTGTCATATCACCAAGACGATAGTCTTTCAATATTTGTACTGCCATGCTGCTGTCCTCCCAATCTTTATGTCATATTAATGCATCACTGCCTTTTTCTGGTGATGCACCGCTATGCTTTATTTTACATCAGCATCCTTTCCAACACAAGCAAGATTTCGAATCATTCTTCTCATCCTTTTAGCCTCTGTATGATCGCCTCATAATTTTCCGGCTGATGTGGGAAGGTACAGTTGGTACAGTCCTTTGTTTTCCTTCCTCCCTGTTCTAGATACACAGGATTACCAGGACACTGTTCCAAAACATACAGCGGACAGTAACAAAATAAACAATTAAAGTCCTTTAGCCCCTGATGACAGGGAAAATAGCTGCAATCTTTGTTTTCAAAAAATCGATACGAATGCTTCATAATTTTAATGGCTCCTTCCTGAATAACGCAGCGCTTTTTCTAAAAACGCCTTGGCAAAGCATGGATTCGACGGATAATACAAATGCGGGAATCCCATCCACTGCATTTCATTTTCTATGACACAGGGATATTCTTTTCCCGTTGCAGGCTTGACTGCGACTGCATCTGTGCCGTTTTTTGCACTGTCATAATAGTGATATTCATGGCCTTTGATCGTTCCCCCTGCAGGCAGAAAAAAACTTTGCTTTTCCCGAAGCGCGACGTAGCCAAAGCGCACCAGTTTTCCGGTATAAAAGCAGGCAGCAGGGACAGCGCCTGCCATCTCATAGCAATTTCCGTCCTGATCTTGCAGGGCAGAATGCAAGTACAAAAAACCCCCGCACTCCGCTACAATGGGCATCTTGTCTGCCGCTGCCTGTCTGACTGACTGCCGCATTGTCATATTCCTGCTTAACTGCTTTGCATACAGCTCTGGATATCCGCCGCCAAGCAGCAGTGCGTGGCAGTTGTCCGGCAGTTTATCGTCCCAGATCGGAGAAAAATATGTTATTTTGGCGCCATACGCTTGCAGCAGTTTGATATTATCCGCATAATAAAAGCAGAACGCTTCATCCTTTGCCACTGCAATGACCGGTTTGTCTCTGCCGGCAAGGCGGCTTATGTACGGGGCATCCTCCATTTGCAGCATTCGCCGCGTGCAAGCTGCCTGTGCATATGCCTGCGTGTCGGCATGTTCTGCTATTTGCAGCATCCGTTCCACGCAGACTGTCTGTGCAAATGCTTCTGCTGCCGCCGTCAGCTTTTCCTCCAGGCTTTGTACTTCCTTGGGCAAAAGCAGCCCCAAATGCCTGCTCTCAATATGCAACGCTTTCTGTTCTGGCAAAAAGCCCAGGGCAGCGATCTTTAGCTCTTCTCTGGCCAGCGGTTTGATGGTTTCAAAATATCCTTTTGATGCGCGATTGAAAATCACGCCCTGGATCAGGTGTTCTCTGTCATAGGCAAGCAGCCCCGCAATCATGGATAAGATCGTACGCCCTGTCCCCTTGGCATCCACAACAAGTACAACCGGCGTTTTCGTCACTTTTGCCAGATGATAAGAAGACCCTTCCTCCCTGACGCCGCCTAATCCGTCATAAAGCCCCATAACACCCTCTATTACAGCAATGTCCTTTGTTCCGGCATCCTCTGCAAAAAGCGCCTTTGTCTTTTCTTCGCCTGTAAAAAACGTATCCAGATTTTTAGACGGGATATGCAGCATTTTTTCGTGAAACATCGGGTCAATATAATCCGGGCCGCATTTAAAGGATACTGCCTGCAAGCCGCGCTGCCTGCAAGCTGCAAGAAAGGCGCACGTAACGACGGTTTTCCCGCTTCCGCTTTTTGGCGCTGCAATCATAACTCTTTTTTGCTTCATAGCGGCGCACCAAACGAAAACGCACATATCCAGACCGGATTTTCAGACTGCATCAAATGATAAGACTTGGCCTTTTTGGCTCTGTTTACCTGTATCTGGACGACTTCTTCCTCTTTGATCCTGCGCTGTGCTTTCCATTCTGTTAAGATCTTTGTGATTTCACAGATGGTCTCCATACTTGCTGCATGAATAACCACCCGCATGGCGGGATTGACCTGCCAGAGCGCTTCCAAAATATCTTTCAGCCTGCCTCCGCTGCCGCCTATAAAGGCGTGCGTCGCCATCGGCAGTCCCAAAAATCCCTCTGGTGCCTGTGCGGATACGACCGTAATATTTTGGAGACGGAATTTTTCCTTGTTTTTTTCCAACAGGGCAACGGCTTCTGGCTTTTGTTCGATGGCGTATACCTGCAAGCAGTCGGAAAGGCCGGCGATTTCGACTGAGACCGAGCCTGTGCCGCTGCCGATATCGTAGACGACAGCCTGTTCGTGCAGATGCAGCTTGCAGATTCCTGCCTCCCTTACCTCCTCTTTTGTCATAGGTACCCTGTCTCTTAGAAACTCCTTGTCTGCTATGCCATGTGTCAGCCTTCTCTTTGCAGCATAAGGATTTTTTATCAGGCAGGTATACATGCCTTCTTCGTTCAGCATCCCACATTCGGACGGCGTGTGCCGTTCGATCCGCTGCTTTGGATACGATAACTGATACCCTGTAATGACCTCGCATTCCGTCATGCCAGCATCTGTCAGCAGCCTGCCCAGCCAGTTAATATCCTTGACGCCGGAAGTAAGCAGAAAGGTCTTGGGGCTGCACTGGATCCGGCGCGCAAGATGATCCAGCTTTTTTCCGTGTATGCTGTAGACAGCCGCATCATGGTAGCTTTCTCCAAGGCAGGCGGCAAGGTAAGCTACAGCGGAAATACCAGGCAGGACACGCAGCGACGCGGGCAGTCGGTTCTGGCGAACCTGTGTTTCCAACGCCTTGTATAATGCCTGGCAGCCGCTGTAAAAACCACTGTCCCCAGAAAAGAGGATCACGGCTTTTTTTACAGCCCATGTTTCCTTTTGCGCAAGGATATGGTGCAAAAACGGAAGTACCTGCTGCGCCTGATAAAAGGGATGCTTTTCTGCCCCGGCGCATACCCCGTCTAGCAGCCGCTGCGCGCCAAATACATAATCCGCCTCGCTGACTGCCCATTCCACCTCCTTTGTCATACAGCCTGGACTGCCCATGCCGATGCCTGCCAGCGTAATCTCGATCCTTTTGCCCTGGACTGCCACAGCAGGAGCCTCTGCTGACAGCCTCTTTCCGCTGATTTCCTCCAGCCTGCGGCAGGCATCCAAAAACGAATCCCCCTCGTTTTGTTCAGGGCAGCTTATGACAAATACCTTCGTCCCAGTCCTTTCGGCTGCTTCTAATTTTTCAAGATACCCGCCTGGCGTGCCGCTTTCTTTTGTCACCAAACAGGAGATTCCATATTGGCGGATCACGGCTGCATTCATTTCTGCTGTAAAGGGGCCCTGCATTGCGATCAACTGTCTGCCGCAAATGCCCTGCTCTATACAGGCGGCAAGGCTTTCCACACTTGGGAGCACCCTCACGTAAAGCCTGCGCCTGACCTGTTCTTTCACACAATAGCTGCGTAATTCCTTGCTGCCGGTCGTCAGCAGAATATTTCCCTGTGTATGCTCCAATGCGCCCGCACATGCCTCATTCGTCGGAAAGTAAGCAACCTGGCGTTTTCCTGCCTCTATGCCTTCTCTTTTCAGCCGCAGGTATGGAATGTCTTTTCCTGTCTGCTGTACGGTTTGCAGAGCCGCCCGTATATTGCAGGTAGCTTCTTTTGCAAATGGATGCGTGGCATCCACGACTGCTGCAAACTGCCCCTGCAGCAACAGCCGTTCCATTTCTTCCTGGTTCATCCGTCCCCGGCGCACGTTTACGAGCGGATGCTGTTTACATACCATCTCGCCGTATTCTGTCGCCACGCAGAGGGTATGCCTGATCCCAGAGCAAGCAAGCAGCTCCGACAGCGCCCTTCCCTCTGTTGTCCCTGCAAACAACAGTATCTCAATTTCCTGCATCCATAGCCTCCCCCTTCCCTATATGTGATATCCCCGTCTTGTGATCAGCCTCCCGTTTACGATTTCTGACCCGGAATTGCCGATAAATACCGTGGTAAACATATTTACCGTTCTGTCCCTTAGTTCCAATAAAGTACAAGTTTCTGCCCTTGTCCCCTCTCTGCCGATATTTTCCACATAGCCGCAGGCACGCTCCTGCTCTATGCTGCGCAGCAGAATATCACATGCGCGCAGCAGGTAATCGTTTCTCTTCCGGCTGGACGGGTTATAGAGCACAATGACAAAATCCGCCTCCGCAGCCGCTTGCAGCCTTTTTTCAATCCTGTCCCACGGCGTCAGCAGATCGCTCAGGCTGACCGTGCAAAAATCATGGTTCAGCGGCGCTCCCAATACTGCCGCACCGCTGCTTGCCGCAGTAACTCCGGCAATGACAGCAAGCTTTGTCTCTGGGTATGCTTTTCCGATTTCATACATCAAAGACGCCAATCCGTATATGCCGGCATCGCCGCTGCATACAAGCGCCACCTTTTTCCCTTTTTGTGCTTCTGCAAAGCAGAGCCTGCATCGTTCCGCTTCCTGGCGCATCGGTGTGGACAGCCATTCTTTACCCTGAAAGCGTTCCCCCAGCAGTTTTAAATAAAACGTATAGCCAACGATTACCTCCGCCTGCTCCAGCACATGCAGCGCTTCTGCGGTCATCATTTCTTCCCTGCCGGGGCCGATCCCTACAATATAAATTTTATTCCTCAAAACACACCTTCCATTCCCTCTTTGCAACCGCTATCGCCATTCCGTTTTTTGTATCTTTTGGCGCAATCAGCGTCCCGCCTTCCCCGCAGGCTCTAAGCGCTGCCCGCTCACACACGTTTCCAACGCCTACCTGCGCCCTGACAAACGCAGATTCTGTAAAGTCGCCTTCTTCTTCCTGCAACTGCCGTGCCGTGTAAGTCCAAAAAGGAATCCTGTGTGTTTGGCACCATGCAACAATCCCCTGTTCCTCTGCTTTTTGTGAAATCGAGGCAAGCGCAAAAACCTGCGTCACCGAAATGCCAAGCGCGGCAAGCTTTTTTGCAATAAAGCCGCTGATTTCGCTGGCGCTTTTCCCTCTTTTGCAACCTATGCCAACTGCATATTCCTGCGGTTTGAGCAGCACCGATGCAGCAAACGCCTGGTTCGCAGATGTAACCACCACATCGGCAAAGCCGTCCGGCGGATAAGGCACAAGCCGGACTCCCGCGGGCAGGCAGGCTGTCTTGCTGCCGGCAAACGCTGTCCCGCCCACACTGGCAATCCTGGATTGCCCCATTTTTATCCCCTGCAGCGGTTCTATGGAGATGGTAATTTCCTCTCCAGCCAGTACCTTGGAAGACACCCGTACGATCCCCTCCTGATTCAGGATAAAAAGCCCGTTGCGCCTGGCAAACAAATCCACTGCAAACCTATGCCGGATATCGGTTGCCGTCGTAATCACCGGCTGTGCCCCTGTTTTTGCCGCAATCTGTCCCGCCAGTCCATTCGCGCCGCCCACATGGCCTGACAAAACCGGTATGACATAGCGCCCGCCTTCATCCATGACAAGCACAGGGACATCTTGTAATTTATCCGTTAAAAACGGCGCGATTGCCCGCACGGCAATGCCGCATGCCCCGATAAACAGCAATGCGTTTTTTGCCCGCATCTGCTCCCCTGCCCAGCCTGAGACTGCTTCCCTGACATACTTCAGACAGGGATACGGATTTTCATTGCTACAGGCGCTGCATTTGGTATACAGCCGGACTTTCAGTACCACTTCCTGTTCCAGTATTTTTGCCATATGCATAGAAAGCAGGATGCCTTGTTCTGTAAAGCTGATTATGCTCAGCTTTTGTGTCTGTACCTGTGTGTGATTCAATCTGTCAGCTCCTTTTTTCCCGGAATCCGGTTGCAAAATCAGGCGCATAGAGCCTGGATCTTTGGTAATGCTGATGCGCGATGGCATCGCCAACCAAAATCAGCGCCATCCTGGTTATGCCGTGCTCTTCCGCCGTCTCATACAGCGTAGCAACCGTACACAAATACGCCTGCTCCTCTTCCCATGTCGCCCGACAGACAATAGCTGCCGGCGTGTCAAACGGATATCCCCCTGCAAGCAGCCGCCTGCCCAGCTCCCGGATCATGCCGGCGCTTAAATAGACCGCCATAGACGCCTGATGCGCTGCAAAGCGTTCTATGCTCTCTCGTTCTGGCACCTTCGTCCTGCCCTCTATCCTCGTGATAATCAAAGACTGCGAGACGCCCGGAAGCGTATACTCCACATTCAGCGACGCTGCCGCACCGAAACAGGCGCTTACGCCCGGACAGCTCTCATAAGAAATCCCTCTTTTATCAAGCTCATCCATTTGCTCCCTGACTGCCCCGTAAATACTTGGCTCTCCTGTATGCAGGCGCACAGTCATCTTTTTTTCCCCTTCTGCCCTGCAAATGATCTTAATTACTTCTTCAAGCGTCAGGCTTGCGCTGTTATGTACGGCAAATGCTTTCTTTGCATACAAAAGCAACTGCGGATGCACCAATGAGCCGGCGTAAATAATCACGTCCGCCTGCCCTAACAGTCGCATTCCCCGGACGGTGATCAGGTCTGCTGCTCCTGGGCCTGCCCCAACAAAGTAAACCATTCCTCTGCCCCCTTACTTTTTGCCAGCTCGCCGAATGCACTGGCGTATAAAATACAATCCACCTTTAACTTCTTCTCTGCACGGCTTTGCGCATATTCACAAATGCGCGCTGCGATGCGTTCCATAACCTGGCGCAGCTTTCCGCTTTCTGCCAACAGTGGGATTGCTTCCTCCACTGTAGCGCAGTCCAGTATGTTTCTTGCCTGTGCAGCGTCCACATGCTCTCTTATGGCATATGCCGCCAAAAGCTCCATCCGGCAGTCTGCCTCTTTGGAATGCGTATTCATAATCCCGCCTGCAACCTTGATTAATTTTCCGATATGGCCGGTTAAAAGCATCCTTCGAAACCCCAATTCTGCCGCCATATCAATCGTCGCACCAATAAAATTACTGCATTTGACGCTTTGATCCAAAGCATAGCCATACGCCTTTTTCATAAAATCCCTGCCGTAATTTCCCGGCGAAACGGCAACATAGTCAAATCCCAATGCCCTTTTCTGGCGCAGCTCTGTCCGAATCGTATCTAACAGCGCCTGGCGGCTCATCGGCTCTACGATACCGCTTGTCCCTAAGATGGAGATGCCGCCCACAATGCCAAGCCTGGGATTGAACGTGTCCCGGCAAAGCTCCTCCCCGTTCGGCACAAAGATCTCAACCCGGATGCCGCCCTGATAATCCACCGCCCGGCACACGTCCAGCACCTCTTTTTGGATCATTTCCCGCGGGACGCGGTTGATGGCAGCGCTGCCTACCGGCTGGTCAAGCCCTTTTTTTGTCACTCTGCCTACACCAACTCCGCCGTCAATCACAATTTCAGGTTCGCCGATTGGATCCAAGCAGGAAACCCTTGCGTAAATCCATGCGCCTGACGTAAGGTCCGGGTCGTCCCCGCCGTCCTTTTCCACCGCGCAGCTCACCTCATGTTCCCCGCGGCAAATATCCAGGATCTTTGCGCGATATAAAATCCCTTTTGGCGTCTTTATTGTAACCTCTGTCTTTTCAGATCCGGTAAGCAGCATATAAGCAGCGGCTTTGGCTGCCGCAGCCGCACAGCTTCCCGTTGTAAAACCATACCGCATTTTACCTGCACCCTTTTCGTATTGCACTCAGATCTCATATAAGACTGCATTACAGATTGCTGCGGCGATGGCACTGCCGCCTTTGCGCCCTCTGTTGACAATCGATGGGATATCTGTCTCCAGGATCAGCTTCTTTGCCGCCTCCACATTGACAAACCCTACCGGGACGCCGATAATAAAATCCGGCTTCCAGCCGACGCCTTTTGCCATTTCATACAATCTTACCAACGCTGTCGGCGCATTGCCGACGGCAAAAACAACAGGCTTTCCAAGCCCTGCCGCTTTTTCCATACTGACTGCTGCCCTTGTCATATTTCTTTGCCTTGCCAAAAACGCAACCTCTTCCTCCGCCATAAAGCAATGTGCCTGCCCGCCAAATGCAGCAAGCACTCGTTTATTGATTCCTGCAAGCGCCATATTGGTGTCTGTCACAATGTCCGCGCCGTTTTTAAGCAGATCTTTAAGCCGCTTTATTGCATCCTTGGAAAAGCAGAGGGTTTTCGTATAATCAAAGTCCGCGCTGGCATGTATCACACGTTTTATCACCGGCGCCTCCTCTGCTGAAAGACAGATGCCCCTTTCAGACAGCTCCCCAGAAATGATCTCAAAGCTCCTTTGTTCGATCTCATCCGGTAGCAGATATTCGATTTTTTCAGATTCCATTTGCGCGCCTTCCCCTTTCCCTCATGATAGATGCTCCAGCAATGCCTCATTCTCTTCCCTGCTTCTGACCGCAATCCGGTAATCTCCTTTGCCCAATCCCCTAAAATTGCTACAGTCCCTGATCAGGATCCCCTGTTCCAGCAGTTTCTCATAAATAGGCGCGCCGCTGGATACCATGATAAAATTTGCCGCTGACGGAAATACCCGCAGCCCCCTGCGCCGCAGCCCTTCTTGCAAAAACTCCCGTTCCTTCTTCACATAGCGCTGCGTTGCTTGGAGAAATGCTGTCTGTCCGGCGCAGAGAATCCCTGCCTTTTGTGCAAAGACAGAAAGGTTCCATTCAGGAAGCTGCCCCGCTATTTTCATACATAAACGCCTGTCCTTGCAGACCAGGTACCCCAGCCGGACGCCTGGAATCGCAAAGCTTTTCGTAAATGCCCGTACAAGAACCAGATGCCTGGACGCTTCCATTTTATCCAGCTCCGAGAGCATGGAATACCGGCTCCCGCAAAAATCAATAAAGCATTCGTCCAGTACGACATAGATTCCTTTGTCATGGCAATGCCGCAGCAGCCTGCAAATCGTTTCCTTATTTAATAGGTTGCCGACTGGATTATTCGGATTGGCAAGAAACAAAAGCCCTGCCTCCCTGTCCAAAAGCTGTTCCAGCTCCTCTGCCAGGCTCTCATCCAGGCAAAAGCCGTTTTCCCGGCGCATCGTATAAAAAACAATGCGGCTGCCTGCTGCCTTTGCCGCGTACTCATATCCGTAAAAAGACGGTACTGGAATCACGATTTTTTTCGGCATGACGGCGTGGACAACTGCCATGAAAAGCTCCGACGCCCCATTTCCAAACAATACATATTCTGCCGGGACTGCCAGCGCCTGGCTGACCGCGTCCTTCAACCGCTCTGATGCGATATCTGGATATACACTGCTGTATGCGACTGCCCTGTGCAGCGCTTCTTTGATACACTCCGGCGTACCGAGCGGATTGACACTGATTGAAAAATCCAGCTTTACCCTGTTCCTGTAAATGTCTCCGCCGTGAATGCCCATAGCAACCCCTCCTTTCTGATCGCTCTTAAGGCTCTATCCAATTAGCCTCCCTGCACGCATTTCCAAAAAAGCGCCATAATAAAAATGCACAGCGCCTCACTTAGCCAGGCTGTCACATACATAAGCTTGTTTGCGCGCCGGATATCCTCATCTTCCACCTTGCGCAGCGCTTTGCCGATTCGAGGCTTTTTTACAAGCCTGCCAAAATAACTGACGTCTCCGGCAAGCTGGATGCCAAGCGCCCCGGCACACACAGCTTCCGTCTGTGCTGCGTTTGGGCTTGCGTGCCTGCGGCGGTCGCTTCGGTAGACTACCAGCGCGCCTTTTGCAGAAAAGCTGCTTCCTGCTGCAAACGAAGCTGCAAGCATAAGCATGGCGCTGATCCTTGCCGGAATGAAATTCAGGGCGTCATCCAGCTTTGCCGCTGCCCTGCCAAAATACAAATACTTCTCATTTTGATATCCGATCATAGAATCCATCGTATTTGCCGCTTTATAAAAAAATCCAAGCATTGGCCCGCCGGCGGCAAGATACAGCATCGGCGCAACTACGCCGTCCGTCGTATTTTCCGCCACCGTCTCAACTGCCGCCTTCGCAACCCCTTCGGCATCCAGACACTGTGTATCCCTGCCGACAATCATCGACACAGCAGCCCTTGCCCTGTCCAGGCAACCCTCCTTTAAGCATTGATACACCTTCATACTCTCGGTTTTCAGGCATTTTACTGCAAGCATCTGATACGTCATCACACACTCCACCGCCATCCCCGCATAAGGGTGCAGCCTGTATGCCGACAGCAAAACAACGGATACAGGCAGCTCCACGCTTGCCAGCACAAGCAGCACAAGCGCTGCGCCCTGCCAAAATTCCGCTGCATTTTGGCTGCTGTTTTTACGGCGTACCTTGCGCAGCCTTTGCTCCGCACCGGCAACCAGCTTTCCAATCAGCCGAACCGGGTGCGGAAAGCACGCCGGGTCTCCCAGCGCAAGATCCATTAGAAAGCCTGCAAAAAAGGCAAGGATATGGTATTGGTATTTCATAACGGCACCGCTTCCCGGATCCATGCACGGCTTCCCCATCCTGCCAAACGGCATACGTAGCCCCTGCCATTGGCTGCCTGGCAGTCAAAGTACTGCTTATTCCCATAGATGCTTAACAGCGCCATAATCGTTCCTCCATGCACCACCGCCGCTGCGCTTGCCGGCGGCGCGGCTGCCTGCCCTTTCTCCTGCTCTGGCAGCGACTGGCTCCATAATTTCCACATGCGTACCCAACCGCTTTCACAACGCAGGAGGAAATCCGCCCTGCTTTCCCCTCCCGGGAAATCCAGCGTGCCGCCGCTGTCAATCCATGCCTGATACTGTGCATCTGTCTTTAATTCCTCATAATTTTTATATTCAAACCGTCCGAAATCCGTCTCCTCCCACTCTGGAATCACAAGCGGCCGCAAATGCGGATACAGGACGCCTGCCGTCTGTATGCATCTTTTCATCGGGCTTGTAAACAGGCATTGTACCTGCGGATAAAAGCCCTTGGCTTTCCTTTGAGACAGCAGAACCCTCGTGCTTTCCAAAAGAGCTTCGTCTGTCTTTCCCAGATATCTGTGTTCTTTGTTCGCCTGCGTCGCGCCATGCCGGATCAGCACGAGCTTCCCGCAGCCTGTCACTTGATTCTCTGTCCGATTCCACATAAAATCCGCCATACCTCCTCTGCGCGCGCAGCAAGCTGTATCAAAATCCTGCCGGTACGCTCTCTGTACTGCCGCTCAAACGGCTCTGCCGGTACGATCCCGCTTCCAATCTCGTCGCAAATCAGGATGCAGTCCTTACAGCCCTCCAAAAAAGACTGGATTTCCTCTTCCGGGCATCCGCCCTCCAGAATGCGTTTTCTGACCCAACGATGGAGCTGGTAAACCACTACCGTTTCCTCCATGCATTCCCCGTCCTTTGGCAAGACGCCTTCCCACACCCTATCTGCCTGCAACTGGTACGTGCTGAGCACATATTCCAGCTTTCCCTGTGCATATCCGCCTATCACCAGCTTCATCTTATCCTCCCTGCCATAAGCTCCATGCAGGCAGCTACAGCCACCATGCACCCTTCACAAAACAGGATAAAATACCCTGCCGTATCGCCGGTAACTCCGCCGAACACGTTCCTGCTCTTGTAATAATAAAAAATAAATGCTGCGGCTGCCGCCGCTGACACCGCCAGCCCCGCAGGCACTGACCAGCAGCAAAATACCCAGGCACATGCAGCGCTTTGCACATACAAACACCCTTTTACCGCTTTTTGATCAGAACTGTCTGCAAAACGCCAGAGCATACCGTCGCTTTTTGCCAGCGGAAAGGATACCGCACTGATCCCGCACAGACAGCGGGACAGAAAAAATCCCCCACAGACGATCTTTAACAGCGCCTGCTCGTGAATCTCTGAAAATGCCCCCAGAAACAGCAACCCATACAGCGCTGCCATAATCGCCGCAAACGCGCCAATATGCGGATCTTTTAAAATCTCCAGCTTCCTCTCCTTCGAACAATACGAATGCACGGCATCCATCGTGTCTATAAAGCCATCCGCATGTATCCCGCCTGTGATCCAAAGCGGAATCGCCGCGGATACAGCCACCCTGCCCAAGGTGCCTATCTGAAAACTGCTGCATAGCTGATTCCAAAAATATATGCAGGCGCCAATCCATGCCCCAATCCACGGAAAGAAGCAAAAAACATACCGCATATCCTCCTCATTCCAGGCAAATTGGGGAACTGGTATTTTTGAGTACATGGCGACTGCGATAAAAAAAGACCTGATTACCCGCATAGAAACTACCTCATTGTTTTACTGCCAACGGAATGCCCGCCACCACTTCCACCACCTGATCTGCAAGCGCCGCAAGCTGCCGGCTGATTTTTGCCAGTGCGCGCATATACGCCATAGTTGCCGGATCATAGGCAATGCCGTCATCAAACACATTGCTGCCCACCACGATCAAATGCGCCGTCTGTTCCTTCAGCAGGCGGATATCGTGTATGGCCGTTTCCACTACCTGCCTTTTTAGCACGGTTTTTTTCTCTGAAAACATCTCGTTTGCGACAAGGTTGGAAATACACTCCAGCAGTACCGTCCTGTTTTCGCCTTGCATTTTTGCAAGCGCCTTATGGACTGCAACAGGCTGCTCAATCGTAAGAAACCCTTTGCCGTACCGCATCTGCCTGTGCCGCCATACCTTGCGCAGCCCCTCCTCGTCATAGATCTGCATGGTCGCCAGGTAATATTTTGCTGCCTGCCCTCCGGGAAGGGTGCCTGCGAGCTGCCCGGCAAGCTGCTCCGCATAAGCAGATTTCCCGCTCCCGCTTGCGCCGGTTACCAATATCATCATACTGCAAGCCCTCCGTCAATACCTTTGATATGGCTCCACCGCAAGCTCCTGGAAAAAGGCTCCTGCCTGGTACACACACAATGCCAAGTCCAGCAGCGACAGCATCATCACTGCCCCTGTTCCCTCGCCGAGCGCCATCTCTGCGTCAATGACCGGCGCAAGCTGCAATGCGTCCATCAGCTTTTGCACTGCCGGCTCCTTCCCTGCATGGGATGCCAGCAAATACTTTGCCGTACCTGGCATAAGCCTTTCAGCAAGCAGCGCGCCAGCCATACTAATCACACCGTCAAGCACTACTGGTATGCGAAAGATCCCTCCGCCGATACAGATGCCTGCAAGCCCGGCAAGCTCCAGTCCCCCGACTGCGGCAAGCACAGTAAGAGGGCCTGCTTCATAGAGCTTGTATTTTCTGATTGCCTCGGCAATCACCTGCTTTTTCCGCTGCAATTTTTCATCACAAAGCCCCGCGCCTCTTCCGGTCACTGCATCCGCATCGCATTTTAGCAGCGCCGCGGCAACCGCGCTGCTGGCTGTCGTATTTCCAATCCCCATTTCCCCGGTAGCAAGAATATGGTACCCCTTCCTTTTACAATCGCCTGCCATCTCCACGCCTGTCAGCACCGCAGCCGCCGCTTCTTCTTTTGTCATCGCCGGCTCTGTATGGAAATTTCTGGTGCCGCAGCGGATTTTTCGATCCAGTACGCCCGGAAGCTGCCCATTTCCATTGATCCCAATGTCCACAGGCATCGTGTCTGCCCCGATTGCCGCCGCCATTTTCCCGACCGGAGAAGCGCCCTTGCCCATCTGCTTTGCTACTGCCGCTGTAACGTACTGGCCGGACTGGCTGACCCCTTCTGCTACGATTCCATGATCTGCACACAGAACCAGGACTGCCTTTTTTGAAATATCGATTTGATCCGTACCTAAAATCGCCCCAATCTGCGCCGTCAGCGGCTCAAATCTGCCCATCCCGTCAAGCGGCTTGGCGATCGCATCCCAATGCTCCAGCACCTTTTTGTATACGCTCTGGTCTGGGGGTTCGACCGGCGTCTTAAGCAGCTTATCCAGCTTATTTAACATGTGCTTCCCTGAGTATCCCATACATCTCCTCCATGTCCAGATATTCTTTCAACAGGTCGGCAAGCCTGTCATACTGTTTTTCTTTGAACTGCCGATAATCCATATACGTGCCTTTCGCAAGGCAAATCCCTTTTCGGTCGGCAAGCGCGCCTACAAGCGCCGCTGCAGCCTCCGCCTTGTCAAAGATCCCATGGATATAGGTGCCGCATACGTTTTTATTGCTGCCGGCAATCAATGCGCCTGCCGCGGTTTCGCCGCAGTTGCTCCCGGATATGCCCATATGGATCTCATATCCTTCAAACGCCTTGCCGGAAAGCGCGGAAAAAAAACCTTCTATCCGATTCACCACGCCCTTTACCTGGCGTCGTACTTTTTCACTTTGCATTTTCGTCTCGACCGGCAGCAGCCCCATCCCCTTTATGCTTGTGCCTGTCTCTGCGCCCTGCGGGCCTGAAATCTGCTCCCCCAGCATCTGAAAGCCTCCGCAAATGCCGCAGACAGGGATACGTGCCGCATTGCTTTTCACTGCCTCCTCCAGCCCGTTTTGGCGCATCCAGCGTAAATCGCCCATCGTATTTTTGCTTCCGGGCAGGAAAATCAAATCCGGCTGTCCGAGGCCATCCACAGAAGCGACATAACGCACAGACACCTCCGGGATCTGTTCAAACACGTTGAAATCCGTAAAATTGGAAATTGTAGGATAGCGGATCACCACAAGGTCGACCGCACCCGCTTTTTTGTCCGCGAAGCGCCCGGCAAGGCTGTCTTCATCCTCCAACTGCACGTCCATATAGGGAACAACCCCCTTGACTGGAATGCCGCCTTTTTTCTCCAGGATCTCAATGCCTGTGCCAAGCAGGGACACATCGCCCCGGAATCTGTTGATGATCAGCCCTTTTATCCTTTTTCGTTCTTCTGCGGTAAGCAACAGCAGCGTTCCCAAAAGCTGTGCGAACACGCCGCCCCTGTCGATATCTCCGGCAAGCAGCACCGGAGCGTCTACCAGCTCTGCAAGCCCCATATTGACAATGTCATGCTCGCGCAGGTTGACCTCAGCCGGGCTTCCCGCACCTTCGATCACGATAATGTCTGCCAGCCCCTCCAAAGTCTGGAAAGCCTGTTTGATCTGCGGAATGAGGTTTTGTTTATAAGAAAAATATTCCCGCGCACCCATATCCGCGAACACGCGCCCGTTTACAATTACCTGCGAGCTGGTATGGCTGGTCGGTTTCAATAAAACCGGATTCATGCACGCAAGCGGGGTGATTCCTGCCGCTTCCGCCTGCATTGCCTGTGCCCGCCCGATCTCAAGCCCTTCTTCTGTCACATACGAATTGAGCGCCATATTCTGTGACTTAAACGGCGCCACCCGATACCCGTCCCGCTTCATAAGCCTGCACAGCCCCGCTGTCAAAAAGCTCTTTCCTACGCCGGACATGGTTCCCTGAATCATCATCACCTTTGCCATAGATCCCTCCGTTTTACACTGTCTGGTACGATGGCTCCTATTTTGCAATCTGCCTGATATATGCAAGGAGTTTTTCATTTCCGATAAAACTGCGTTCCGATAAATCAAAAAGCCGCTTTATGAAATCCGGCTGGAACACCTCCTCCGGCGTCCCATACCGTTCCACGTATTCCCCTTTCAGGCAGAGTATTTTATCGGAGACAAGCCTGGCAAGCTCCAGCTCATGCATGGACATGACGACTGTAAGCCCCTTTTTTTCCCTCATTTCCTGCAAGAAAGACAAAAACTCAAGCTGATAGCGGATATCCAGATAAGAGGCTGGTTCATCCAGCACTAAGATTTCCGGTTCCTGGCACATTGCCCGCGCAAGCATGACCCGCTGCCTTTGCCCGTCGCTTGCCTTGTCAAATTCCTGTTCCGCCAGTTCAGTGATGCGGGCAAGCTCCATTACCTCATCGACTACCCGTTCGTCCTCCTTAGACAGGATGCCAAACCAACCCGTATAAGGATACCGCCCTGCTGCGACCACATCCCGGCATGTTTTCAGCTCTGCCTTTTCCTTTTGCGTAAACACGGCTGCCATCCTTTTTGCCAGTTCCCCTGCTGGTATTTGTGCCAGGCATTCCTTTCTAAGATACACTGTCCCGCCAAGCAGCCCAAGCTGCCTTGCAATGCTTTTGAGCACCGTAGATTTGCCTGCGCCATTGGGGCCGATCAGCGTCAGGATCTCACCCTTTTGCAGCGCGATGCCTATCTGCCTGACGACCGGTTCGCCGCCATACCCCACGCACATATTCTCTGTGGTTATATAGTAGTTGTTCATATCCTTTTCCTTTTCGCCATGATCCAAAGCACTATGGGCGCTCCGAATACAGCCGTCACTGTACTGATGCTCAGCTCCGTCGGCGCAAACATCGTCCTTGCAAGCAAATCGCAAAACAGGCAGAACATACTTCCTCCTGCAAAACAGGCTGGGATCATTAAGATCGGTTCCGCTGTATGCAGCATCTTTTTGACCAGATGCGGCGCTGCGATCCCGACAAAAGAAACCGGCCCTGCAAACGCCACGATACAGGCAGATAAAATACTGGAAAAAATCACGATGCACACCCGCAGCAGCGTTAAGCTGACGCCGACATTCTGCGCATAGGCATCCCCCATCTGGTAAGCGCCAAGCGGCTTTGACATCAGAAATACCGCCGCCGCTGCCAACGCAACAACCACTGCCATCAGCCGCACATGCTCCCATGTCATGCCGGAAAAGCTGCCCCGCGACCAATTATGCAGATTGACAATATCTGCATCCTCGGCAAAGGTGACCAAAAGCTCTGTCACTGCCGAGCAGATATAGCCAATCATAACGCCGCTGACGACCAGCATGGACATATTGCGGATCCTGTACGACATTGCCAGTACAAACCCCATGGACAGCATAGCGCCTGCAAACGCCGCAAGGATCATCGCCGCAGATGTCACTTTAACGCCTCTTCCCATAAAAAACACCATTACCAGCGCCACTGCCAGCTTCGCCCCGGAAGAAATCCCCAAAACAAACGGGCCAGCAATCGGGTTATGGAAAAACGTCTGCAAAAGATAACCTGCGAGCGAAAGCGCCCCGCCCAGAATCAGCGCCGCCATTGCCCGCGGCATCCGAATTTCCCACAAAATCCTGACTACCGTTTCGCTGCCCTGCTTTTTATACACTGCCCGCGCGGCATCGGCAAGCGGGATCCTGACGCTTCCGATACAGATATTCAGCGCCAAAAACAGCAGCGTTCCGGCTCCAAGCATCAAAAATACAATTTTATATCTGCGTTTCCTGTTCCTGTACATCCTGCCACACCCTCTCATGCTGCCTGTGCAAAGCATATACAGGCACTAATCCAAATGATAAAGATAACGCATCTGCCCTTTCCCTTCCTGCAACATCGTATGGATATCCCCGATCAGATATCCGATGGAAAGCGACTGCTGATACAGGTCGTTTGTGGTACACCATACGTTGCCATTGTGCACCGCCTTAAAATCCGCAAGCAACGGGCATTTATCCAGCAGCTCCCCGATGTCTGAGACACCGCCGTCTATGGCGCTGTTATAAATCAGGAAATCCGCATCCTTTGCACCGGCGTAAAACTCCTCTGCCTGCATATTTACCGTGGAACGTTTTGTCTGCGCATCCCCCAGGTTTTCAAAAATATAGGCTCCGCCTGCAAGCTCGATCATCTTTGGAACGTAGTCAGAGGACTGGCGCACCTGTATCATGCCGCCCGACGTCACAAAAAAGAATGCGACTGTCTTGCCTGCTTCTTCGGGCATGGACGGATCCCCGGCTGCCGCCACCTCGTCCAGAATGGCGGTCTGCTCCTTAAATATGTTTTCCGCTTCTTCCTCTTTTCCAAGCAGCGCTCCATAAAATTTTATCCATTCCACCCTGCCTAGCGGGTGCTCCTCATAGCTGGAATACTCTGTCACCACGGGGATCCCAAAACTTTCCAGCTTTTCCGCCACTTCGGGCGCATGTGAAATCATCCTGTTCTCGATCGCAAGCGTACAGTGCCCGGATACAATCAGCTCATAGTCCGGCTTGTTATACTTTCCCGCATAAAGAAGCTCGCCGTTTTGCATCGCCTCCCTGGCAGCCTCAATATACCATCCATCCTCCCTTTGCCCGGAAAAGGTAATTGCATCTATGCCGTCCAGTGCGCAAAACATGTCCATCGCTGAAGAAGCTACCAGGTAGATGTCTCTGGCCGGGCGGTACAGCACCTTGACTTTCTCGCCGCCATCCTCCCTGACAGGGCTTTTTTTCCCCTCTGGAACAACCAAAAGCCGTGTGCCGTCCATCGTTGTCGTCAGCATCGTATAACCGCCCTCGTAATAGTCTACCGTAAAATTGCGGGCATACTGCAATTCCAGGCTTCTTTCATAAACAAGCCCCTCATAGCCAGGCGCCCCGCCGGCTGCTTCGGATTGTACCTCCATAGCAGGGCTGCCGCAGCCACATACCCGCAGCAGAACTAGCAGGCACAAAAGAAACGTCTTGATTCTTCCTTTCATTTTCGCTTTGCCGTATCCGAATGCAATGTCATCTGATACTCGATTTCGTGAGGCTTGCTCATTGCCACCGTATCGCCGACCAGCTCCATAGGCTCGTCAAAGCTTGAGACAGGAATCTCAAATACTGAATCGCCCTCTGTGTTTACCGGAAGATACTTTTCTCCGTTTACAAGCATGTAATCATAGTTCGGGCTGTTCCAACGGACGGCTGCGACTGCCTGCCCCTGCTTCACCGTGACTGTTACCGGAGATAAAATCTGTGCCTTGCCGCTTCCGCCCTCAAACGTAATGTCCATGCTGTAAACGCCGTCCTCCAGACCAGAAGCCCCCTTTTTTTGTCCGCCGCGTTCCGCCGGCACCGGGTTTTTTACACACACTTTGTGGTCATACCATGTCCCCTTTGTCCCGATTAACGCCAAATCAAATTCTGTATCCAATGCAGGAACCGGCACGTCAAATCCGTAGACCTCCTCAGTCATGCCGTCACGGTAGGTAACGGTGTCCTCCGTCGGCATAAGCAGGACAGCTCCTTCCTTTTGAGCATCCGCCGCAAGCCCGGGATAAAGGTTTACAATCTTTTTGGAACCAAGCGAAATATGGATCGTCATTTTCCCATGATCGACGCTCAGCGTTCCTTTCCCCTCACACGCTTCGTTTACATGGAACATGCTGCTGTCCGTTGTAAACGAAGCTGTATACGTCCCATCCTCCAGTTGAGAAGCTGCCTGCTTTTGCAAAGCGCCTGCCGCATCCGCCGTATGCTGCACATACAGCCTTTGGATCGCTGCAATGGAACCAAGCCCGGTGACCTGCGCCTGTACGTTTTCAAATTTCCCGCTTGCCTGAAAGACGCTGGCCCATGAATCTGCATCCTCTCCTGCCATATCATTGTTGGCATGGTCGCCCGCAACAACCATCAGCGGACGCAAAACAACGCTCTTGCAGCCAGCCTGCGCAACCGCTTCGAGTACTGTCTCGCACGAGGTTTCTTCCGGGTCTCCTTCCACTGTGCCGATCCACACATTGTCATATCCAAGCTGTTTCATCTGGGACTGCATCTGGCTGTAGGACACCTTTGCCGTGTGATAAGTGCCATGCCCTAAAAAGACAAATGCCACACCGTCCTGTGCTGCCGCATCCAGCGTATCATAGCCCGCATCCTTTACGGCTTCCTCTGTCAGAGCCTTTGCAACTGCTTCTTTGTCTGCATTGATCACAGACGCATCCGCACCGACTTCGCCGAGCAGCGGCTCCGCGATCCTTGCCTCGGCAAACCTGTCCTGATATTTCCCGACAGCTTCTGCCAGTTCATCGTACTCCGCGCCATGCATCAGATGGGTAGGCTGCACTACCAGGCGCTTCACCCCGTTTGCTGCTGCACGCTCCAATGCCTGATCCACATTGTCAATTTTTTCCCCATCGCGCGCCTGTATATGGTTGATAATAATTTGCGAAGTAAAGGCACGCCGCACCGACCAGTTAGGATTTGCCTTTTGTATTGCGTCCTCAATCCCTTTGATATCTGCAACGCGGCTGTCATTAAAGGAAGTCCCGAAGCTGACAACCAAAATCTCGTCTTCACCAATCTCATCCTGATTTCTTGGATCATCCAAAGACGCGTCGCCCGTATCTCTGCCAAAATAATCCGGATCGGCATTTTCCCCCTCTACCAGCTCCTTTTGTGCATCCGTCAGGGCATCCCACGCCTCTTTTGCCTGTGTACACTGTGCATCGGTATCTTCCGTCCGCTCCTGCACATAGATCGCATCAATCAACGCCGCCGCTTTTTCTGCCGCCTTGTCATCATCTGCTTCCCCCTCTGCCTGGCTTGTCTGCGCCTGGCTTGTATTGCCTGCTTCTTTTAATGAACAGCCAGCCAATGCCAGTGAGCCTGCAACCGTTCCAGCCAGTACCACAGCCAGGAATGTTTTTTTCATTTTCATTTGCATTTCCTCCTCTTTCCCTGTTTTCTTCCCGCATTCCAATTCTGCATTGCATAAAAAAATCCTTTACCATCATCTAGCTGCGGTAAAGGATTCGTACACAAAATAAGCCTGCGAAATACACTGAAATGACATGCATCCATAGTGCTTTAGCAAGTTTAGGACGTACAACCAGTTACTCGTGGCTTGAAACAAACGTTTCTGTACAACATACAGGCAGGTCTCCCGGCTTATAGATCGTGGTTCGTAAACCTGCGCATCCGCCATCTTCCCAGTTTCCCAGTGATATATCGGCATCTGCTCCCTAATTACGGTGACGAGTTCGTACAGGATTTGCACCTGTTTCCCTTTTCACCAAAACCAATGCTTCATTACGGCAGCTTCGTTTTGTGTATTCCGCTGCTGCCTATGCATTGTTTTGACACCTGTATGTTCTATGCAATTGCACAAAGTATAGCACAATTTTTCCAAATGTCAAGGATATAATCCAAAAATCCTGCTGTATCCATAAGTCATTGGCTGACTGGCATGGCTGGCAGCCCTAATCCTGTTTGGGCAGGAGCTCTGCCGGCAGCCCTGGCAAAGGCTCCCGCACTCTATGCGGCCATCCTGCGCCAGCTCTGCAAGAAACAACACGCTCTGCGCCGGTGACATTGCAAATGCAGCATTGCAGGTAATCTGCGGCGCACATTCTTGCAGCAGCTCAGGCAGCAGCTCCAAAGGCAAGGCTTCCTCGCTGCCGGGAAAATGATACGCTGCAACCCTCCAGCCGGTTTCTTTTTTGATATACTGCTGATAGGCAGGATACCCTTCCATTAAGATCTCACCCGCCAGCACCTCCAGTATATAGCTTTGCAAAAGCAATCCTTCTGCACTGTACCTTTCCTGCAAATGGTCGATCCCACTGCCCAAAGACATAGCAGCTATTTCGTATTTCCGGCCAGGCTTTTCCATACAGTGCCTGCCCTGTATAAAATCTGCCTTTCGTTCCCAAAAGGCTTCCTTATGCATCCGCGGCGCCATACACATTGCCACTTCCTGCATTTCTCTCATCTGTGTTTCTGCAAAATGAAACTTTTTCCTCACTCCGTATAAAAAATCGGGAGTGAAGCATCTGTCCAATACCTCGCGAAAAAAAGCCGCCATTTGTCTTCTCCTGTCCTAATTTAAAATCTCGTTTTAATATCTTATCCAAAAATCCTGTTCAAAAATGGTTGTCTGTCTTATATTTTCGGCTGCCTGCCCGGATTTCTGAACCGCTTTTGCAGACAACCCGCACTTCTATCCTGACCGCCCCTGTCCTGACCGTCCCTGTCCTGACCGCCCCTGTTATTTTTTAGTAGCAAATTCCCCGCATCTATGTTAGACTGGATGTAATCAAAAAGCAATCCAACAGAATCGAGGATACCATGGGATTTTTACAAAAACACCTGACGACGACACAGATTATTACACTCAGCTTTTTATTTATCATACTGATCGGCTCGCTGCTGCTTACAACACCTCTTGCATCCGCAGACGGCAGCGCGACCCCATTTGCGGACGCGATGTTTACAGCGACGAGCTGCGTATGCGTGACCGGGCTTGTGACGGTAACGACGGCGACACACTGGAACCTGTTCGGGCATATCGTCATCCTTGTCCTGATCCAGATTGGCGGGCTGGGCGTCGTGGCGATCACGACGGTATTTAATATGCTGCTTGGAAAAAAACTGTCGCTGAGCAGCCGTATGCTGTTGGGCGACGCCTTCAACCTGGAGACAATGCAGGGGCTTGTCCAGTTTTTGCGCAATGTATTTTTAGGCACTTTCCTCGTAGAAGGCGCCGGGGCTTTGCTTTACCTGCCGCGCTTTGTATCGGAGTTTGGGCTAAAGGGTATCTGGTACAGCGTATTCCACTCCGTTTCCGCCTTCTGCAATGCAGGGATTGACTTAATCGGCGCAGAGAGCTTTATCCCTTATGTACACGACCTATGGATCAATGTCGTGACGATGTCGCTCATTATACTAAGCGGCCTGGGCTTTATTGTCTGGTTCGATTTTATAAATGCTTTCAAAAAAAATCTTGCCGCAGAAAACAGGCGCAGGGGCATCTGGGCATATTTAAATCTGCATTCTAAAATTGTGTTTGTAATGACCAGTTGTCTGCTGTTTGCCGGAGCCGTACTTTACTTTGCCTTTGAGTACCGCAACCCGCAAACCATCGGCAGCTTTACGGCTTGCCAGAAAGTGCTGGCTTCATGCTTTCAGTCTGTAACGACACGTACTGCGGGCTTTGTTACCATTGACCAGGGCGCCCTCACGGCGCCGTCCGTCATCATTACGCTGCTGCTTATGTTTACCGGAGGCTCCCCGGTCGGCACTGCCGGAGGCGTCAAGACGACGACGCTTGCGATTATCCTGCTTGCGGTCATTGCCACGATCCGCGGACGGGAGGATATCTTATGCTTCCACAGGAGGATCCAGTTCAAGACGGCAAGAAAGGCGCTGTCTGTCGTACTGATCAGTTTTTTCGCAAGCATCGCGGCGATCATTGCCATGATGGTTTTTGAGCCGGGAGCGGCGGTCGACCAGATCTATGAGGTATACAGCGCCCTCGGCACGGTAGGCATTTCCAGAGACTATACTGCTACCGTCGGCATTGCCGGAAAAATTATTCTGTGTATCTGTATGTACCTTGGACGCATCGGCCCGATCTCCATGGTTTTGGTATTTACGATGCGCGACAAGCAAACGGCTGCAAAGCTGCCGGAAGAACACGTTGCCGTGGGATAACGCGGGCACGCGTCAGCGCGCAAAATTAAAAGACAGGAAAGGAAGTTAAATCACCATGAAAAAACAGGAAAGCAAAAATTCCTATGCCGTATTCGGCCTGGGTGAATTTGGGAGGAGCGTCGCAGAGGAGCTGATGGCGGCGGGAGCCGACGTGATGGCAGTAGACAAGGACGAAGACCTGGTGAGCGATATCGCGCCGCATGTCACAATGGCTGTCCAGGTAGACGCGACAGAGCTCCATGCGTTTGATACGCTCGGCATCTCGAACATGGACGGCGTTATCGTGACGATGACAAGCTGCCTGGAAGCCAGCATTATGACGATTATGGCTGCAAAAGAGGCTGGCGTGCCGTTTATCCTGGCAAAATCCCGCAACGCTACGATGACTTCCATATTAGAGCGTATCGGGGCTGACCGGATCGTAACGCCGGAACGGGACGGCGGCATTCGCGTCGCCAGGAATATCGTAAACGGCAATTTTATCGATTTCTTTGAGCTGTCCAAAAGAGTGCGCATGGTTGAGATCAGCGTCAAGCAGGCATGGATCGGGCGCAGCTTAAAGGAGCTCTCGCTGCGGCAAAAGCACAAGCTCAACGTCGTCGCGCTGCGCCGCGGCGGAGAGCTTACAACGATCGTCAATCCTGACCAGCCGTTCCAAAACGGGGATTCTGTACTTGTCATTATTGATAAAAAATATATTGACGAATTGCGCTAACTTACAAGAATTTTTTGAATTAAGAATGAAGAATCGAGGTAACCGATTATGAAAAAAGACATCTCTACGCTTCCTCTGATCGAAGCGTTCCGCGCCGACGATGAATGCCCGTTCTGCTATCTGGAACGCGCCGCAGAACAGCACGCAATCTCTTTTATCCTTGGCTCCGCCTATATGGAAGACTATATCCGTGAAAAGACAGATGCGCTCGGCTTTTGCCGCCACCATTACAAAATGATGTACGATTACGGCAACCGGCTCGGCAGCGCGCTTATTTTAAGCACACACTTAAAGAAATTAAACGAAGAGCTTGCCCAGGAGCTGCGCAGCTTTGTTCCGGGCAAATCCAATCTCCTAAAACGCATGAAACGGACAGAGGCTGCCAGTGCGCAGGCAAAGACCCCGCTCGGCGCATGGCTGGACAAAAAAGAACGCTCCTGCTATGTGTGCGATCATTTTAACCAGATTTACAACCGCTACCTGGATACGTTTTTTGACCTGTACCGCAAAAACAGTGAATTTAAAGAAGCGTTTGCACACAGCAAGGGCTTTTGCCTGCCGCATTTCCGCGACCTGGTCGAATGCGGCGAGGACAAATTATCCGATGCCGAAAAGCAGGAGTTTTACCCAAAAGCAGCCGCACTGATGGCGGAGCATCTCAAGCGCCTGCAAAGCGAGGTATCCTGGTTTGTGGAAAAAAACGACTACCGCAACAAAGACAAAGACTGGGGCAACTCTGCTGACAGTGTCCAACGCGCTATGCAAAAATGCGGCGGCGGTTACCCGGCAGATCCCGTATTTGAACAGGAGCCGTAAAACCGCAGGCACAAAAGCCGCAGCCCCGCAAGTTTAAAACTGAAAATAGATAAACTGGCTGGCATCAAATCCCGGCCCATAGATCCCAAACAAAAAGATATAGGCAAACAGGACGGCGACGGCAAGCCAGCGGAACCATGCGCACTGCTTTGCCAAAAATACGTCCAGCGTTTCCTTGTTTTTATATTTTACAACGCTTACGGCAAACAGGATCCACAGCGACGACAGCAGGATATTCATTTCCATCCGTTTTAATCCGAGCCTGTAGACCGTCCCGTCTGACAGCGCCCACCAGTCCGGCTTTGTAAAGATCCTGCCGATATAGCTGCACGCCTGTGAAAGCGTCTCTGCGCGAAAAAAGATCCATGCAAAGGTCGTCAGCACAAAGGTCGCCGCTACCTGTCCAAACCGGAAGCTGAACGAAGCGCATTTTGTATTGCATTTTTCATACAGCCTGTCACGCACCCCTCTCGTTTCCGCCGCAATTACCTGGAACAGCCCATGGATGCCGCCCCAGACAACAAAATGCCAGCTTGCTCCATGCCACAGGCCGCTGACCAAAAAGGTCACCATCATATTCCTGTGCCTTTTCAGCCTGCCGCAGCGGCTGCCTCCCATTGGAATATACAGGTAATCTTTAAACCAGGTACTCAGGGAAATATGCCATCTCCTCCAAAACTCCCGGATACTCCTGGAAAAATACGGCGTATCAAAGTTTTCCATCAGTGTAAATCCCATAACCTTCGCCGCGCCAACCGCAATCGTGGAATAACTGGCAAAATCACAGTAGATCTGGATCGAAAATGCTGCCGCCGCCAGTACCAGCTCTACCGTCCCGTAAAAATACCAGGCGTCGTATACCGTATTGACCAAAATGGCAATCCGGTCTGCAATGACCATCTTTAAAAAATATCCCCACAGCATAATCCGAAGTCCGCTGGCAATCCGGTCATACTGGTACAGCGTTTTCCAGTCTAAGCGGTCAATCTGCTCGATCTGAACCAGCAGGTTTTTCGACCGTTCAATCGGGCCAGCCACCAACTGCGGAAAAAACGAAACAAACAGCGCATATTTTAATATATTTTTCTCCGGCTCGATCTCCTCCCGGTAGACGTCCATCGTATAGCTCAGTGCCTGGAACGTATAAAAGGAAATCCCGACCGGCAAAATAAAGTCAAACGGGCGTTCCACAACCTTCCATCCCAGGCTTTCCAGCAGGACGTTCACATTGCCAAGCGCAAAATCAAAATATTTGAAAAAAGCAAGGATGCTCAGATTGATCACAAAGCTCAGCGCCACGACCCATTTTTTCACTGTGCTTTTTGCACCCCGTTTTCTGCACAAGCCAAGCAAAATGCCGCTGCCCCAGGTCACAAAGGTGGAAAAGGCAATCAACACCGCATATTTGGCGTTCCAGCTCATATAAAAATAGTAACTGGCAAACAGCAGCCACAGATACCTTATTTTGCGCGGTACGATAAAATAAACCAGCACAACAGCCGGGAAAAATAGGATAAAATGAAACGAATTAAACAGCATGTCGCTTTCCTGCTTTCTGAAAAATTGCTCTTCTATACCATGTTTTCCATTTTTTTGGAAATTATACGCTATCTTACAAAATTTTCCTTTCGTTAAAAGATATGCTTATTGTAACGAATACAATCCGATTCTGCTTGTAAAAATCAGAAAAATGATTATAATAATTATTAGATTAGAATGTGATTTGAATAATCAGTATTTTTGACGACCGAAAAAAACCGGCGTAGCTTTCGCCACGCCGGTTTTTTATGTACCCGCTATTCTTCCCTTAATATAAACTGCCCTACCAGTTCATCCAGCGTAGCCGCCTGTGCCGATAACTGCTGGCTTGTTGCAGACGACTGCTCTGCTGTTGCAGAGTTGTTCTGCACGACTTCTGAGATCTGGCTGATGCCCTGCTCTGCCTGGCGCATTGTCTCCGCCTGGGATATTACCATGGCACTCAGGTTTTTAGAAGATTCTGCGATCTTTTTAATCCCGCCGACAACCGTATCGATCGAGCCGGATGCGCGCTCTACGGCACGGCTGCCTTCCGCAATCTCTTTCATGGAGCTTTCGATCAGCTCTCTCGTATCGACGGCAGCCTTTGCGCTCTGCTCGGCAAGCTGGCGGATCTCCTCAGCCACAACCGAAAAGCCGCGTCCTGCCTCTCCTGCCCTTGCCGCTTCGATCGAAGCATTCAAAGACAGCAGGTTCGTCTGTGACGCAATCGACTCGATCTCCGAAATAATATTTCCGATCTTTGCCGAAGAATCGCTGATCTTCTCCATTGCCGTAACCATCGTATGCATTTCTTCCCGGCTGCGGTCAGCCTCGTCCGCATAATTCTGCGCCTGGTTGTAAGACTCCTCTGCACTCTGCGCGCTCTTTTCCATCGTCTCTGTAATATCGATAATTGTAGCCTGGAGCTCCTCTACGGCTCCCGCCTGCTCGGTCGCGCCCTCAGCAAGGCTCTGCGCAGCTTCGGCAAGGTTCAAGGAACCGCCGGATACCTGGCTGGAAGCTTCCCCGATCGAACGCAGCGTTTTTGTCATCTGGTCTCTCAGCCCGCGCATCGAAAGTACGACCTGCTGGAAATCTTTTCCGTATTTTTCCTTTTCCTTGGACTCTACCGCATAGTTTCCGTGTTCCATCTCACTGAGTACTTCCCCGATATCACGGATAATCAGGTTGAGCATATCCGCCATTTCCGTGGCGTCCACAATCATATCCGCCACTTCATCCTGCGAAGCCACCTGCGGGAACGGGGAAGACAGATCTCCCGATGCAAACAGCTTAAAGCGTGTCCCAAGCTCCTTTAACGGCCCTGCGATTCCGTCAGCAATCCGCTTTCCGATGCGCAGCGACAGGATAATGGAAAGAACAATCACCAGGACGATCAAACCAATCAGTACAATGCTCAATATCGTCATGACATTGGAAAGCTTCTGCCCTTCTGTTACTTTCACTTCCAAAAGGCTGCTTAAATCTGTATAAATTACCTCATAAACCGGAGCAAGCTCGCTTAATGCAAGATCCTGCGCCTGCTTGCACAGCGTCCGGTCTGTCGTAGCGCCCAATTCAATAATCTTTGTATCCAACGCCCAGTAATTATCCATCTCTGCGGCAATTTTATCATAAGTTTCCCTGCCTGATTTTGACACGATCGTTTTTTCTATGAGAGCAAAATTTTCTTCAAAATTCTTTTTCGCTTCTTCATGCTGCTGTAAGACTGCTGTAATCGCATCCGCATCGTCATAGCCGATTGCTGCCCGCAGGGAAGAACGGACGTCTGCGAACTCAAACATTGCTTTTCCAATATCCCCCTGTGCAAACCCGTAGTTCGTCAATGCATAGCTATACCTGCTTGCAACGACAATCAACGCAATCAGCCCGATGACCGCTGACACCGCTGTGATCAATGATACCATTAGAAAAGATTTCGTTAGCTTTTTTTCGATCTTTTCATCCTTAAACATAAATACCTTTCCTCCTCATTTGATTCCCTTTTTTTGCGCGCCCGCGCAAAAGTTTCCTGTTTTATTATAGCCTTTTCTCGTCTGGTTCACAATAGCCTTTTTCATTTTTTTCATTTTTGCTGACCGCTGTGCACCCTTGCCCAAAGCGCCTCACACCCTGTGCAGCCTCACACCCTGTGCAGCTTCTCTTTCGGCAGCCAGCGCCTGAGCACCCTGGATATATCCTGCATCTCAATCGGCTTGGAAGCAAAATCATTCATGCCCGCCGCCAGAAATTCCTCCTGTACCCCCTGTACGGCATCTGCTGTCAGAGCTATAACAGGAAGCTTTCTATACTGCTCTCCAGACAGGCTGCGGATTCTTTTTACCGCCTCTACGCCATCCATAACCGGCATAAAATGATCCATAAAGACAAGGTCATAGCTTCCTTTTTGCACCAGATCCAAAGCCTGCTGCCCGTCTGACGCCAGGTCAATATGCATCTCAAAAGGCTCCAGCAATGCTTTCGCCACTTCCTGGTTGATCTCGTTATCGTCCACCAGCAGGATGCTTGCCCGCGGCGCAGTAAAGTCAAACACTTCCTCTTCCTCCTGTGCCTCTTCTTCCTGCGCCTGCGCGCTGACCTGTGCAAAGTTGCCGACCGTCTCGCTGCCGCTCACGCCAAGCCAGCATGTAAAGTAAAAATTACTGCCGCATCCATACTCGCTCTCTACCAGCAGCTCGCCGCCCATCATCTCCACAAGCTGCCTGGAGATGGCAAGCCCAAGCCCAGTCCCTTCTTTGCCCTGGTTCTTTTTAATATCCACCTGCGTAAACGCATCAAACAGCCGCTTTTGATCCTCCTTACGGATTCCTTGGCCGGTATCTTTGACCGACACGTACAACTGTATTTTTTCTGCTTCCCTCTTTTGCTGCCTTGCCGTAAGGGTGACCGAGCCTTTTTCCGTATACTTGACCGCGTTGTTCATAATATTCAAAATCACCTGGCGGATGCGCAGCCCGTCCCCGTACAAAAGCCTTGGGATATGTTCTTCGATATCCATGATAAGGGCGACTTCCTTATCCCCGATCCTGGTCATGCCGATCATCTGGATATCCCGCATCATCTGCGCGATGTCGAATACATCCTCGGCTATTTCAAATTTGCCCGCCTCGATTTTAGAAAAATCAAGCAGGTCGTTAATCAGCTTTAACAGCGCTTTCCCGGAGCTTCGGATATTCAGCAGGTATTTTTCGTCCTCTTCCTCCCACTCCTTGCGCAGCATGACCTCGGTCAGGCCGACGATCGCATTCATCGGCGTGCGGATCTCATGGGACATATTGGATACAAAGACCGACTTTGCCTCATTTGCAGATTCCGCCTGGTCTTTCAGCTCTTTCATAATGCCTGCCTGTTCTTTTACGCGCTCTGTATAATGATAGCTGTCCGTAATATCCGTCAGCACATACATCCTGCCGTAATAAACCGTCTCCTTTTCGATCATATAGCTGCTTGCCTCATAAATCATCCGGCCATATTCCAGATTTTTCTTATCCAGGATGCAGGTATCCAGATCTTCCAGTATCTTTTCCTGCCTGCCCAGGGAAATCCCCTGATAGACCTGCTGCGCCGTCTGGTTAAAATAGATGATGCTTTCATCAATATCCACTACGATAATGCCTTCGGCAAGCGCATCGATCGCCAGCTCCTTGGCAAGCGTCAGCGTATCGACGATGCCCCCGTGAAAGATCAGCACGCTTAACAGCACAGAATCCACCAGGCAGGCAGGAAGCGTAACGTCATAGCCTCCTGTAATGCCGCTTAAATAAATGACAAAGCCTGCCAGAGCAATCCCAACCATCAAAAGCAGGCAGCCGAACTGCTTTTGGTCTGCTTTCTTTTTCGCCTTCCGGTAGCCGGACAGGCAGACCACGATCATAATGACTGCGTAGACAAACAGCATGGCACAGTACAGCTTGTAAAAAATTCCGTGCCCCAACTCCAGATGCGGAAACAAACCGTCCTTTGAAAATACAATGCTTTTATAAAACAAAGTATGGTGCTCGCAGGTCAGCACAAGCACGACAAACACCATATGGACGCCGAACAGGACAGGCTCCAGCAGGCGCGGGAGCTTTGCCTTGCACGTATGCATCACAAATAAAAACAGGCACAGTACGATAAACGGCTTGCCGATATACGAAAACTTTGCCGCCATAAGCGCTTCCCTTTTTGTCTGTGCCTCCAGCTCAAGCAGGTATCCGGTAAAATTGATACAAAGCGATATAATCATAAACTGCAAGTACTGCTGCTGCCTGGACGGCCTGCGTCCGACTACATAAAAGGCTTCCGCCATCAAAATTAAAATTCCGATATACTGTATGAAGATAAAAAATGTATGCATATTCTTCCCTTTCATTCACTGCACCGGCTGCGTACCAGCCCTATGTCAGCAGTCACGTTTTACCCGTTCGTTAAATTCCTCTACCGGCATGGGCTTTGCAAAATAATAGCCCTGGATCATATCGCAGCCCTGTTCCGCCAAAAACTCCACCTGCTCCTTTTTCTCGATGCCTTCGGCTACGATTTTCATATGCAGCGCTTTTGCAAGGCGGATCGTCTCCTTTACTACGATCTCTCCACGCTGCTTTTCGTCTTCTCCACGGAAAAAGTCCATATCCAGCTTGAGCACGTCAATCGGCAGGTCTTTTAAGGAATTGAGCGACGAATACCCCGCCCCGAAATCATCCATTGCAATGCAAAATCCGCACATCTTAAGCTCTTTTAATATTTGCATCAGCCGCTCTTTGTTGCCGAAAAACGCGCTTTCCGTCAGTTCCAGCTCAATCCCTTCATGGCCTGCCCCATAGCTGTCTACAAGATGGCAAATATGCTCGGCAAGGTCTTCTTTTACAAAATTTACCCTGGATATGTTGACAGACACCGGCACCTGCTTAAGCCCCATCAGCTTCCACTCAGACTGAAGCTTTGCGACCGCCAGTATCATATAGTCATCCAGCCTTGTAATAAATCCGTTTTCCTCAAATACAGGGATAAAGCGGTTCGGCGGGATCAGCCCGTCTTCCGGCGAAATCCAGCGGACAAGCGCCTCCGCCCCTACGATCTTTTCCGTCACCGGATGATACTTCGGCTGCAAATACAGTTTGAATTCCCCGTTCAGCAGCGCTGCCTCCATCGTTTCCTCTACTTTATGCTTCCAAAGCTGCTCCTGCAAGATCTGCTGGTCAAATACTTTGATATACTCTCCGTCCTTTCCCCGCATCGTCCCTCTTGCCGCACAGGCAAAATGATAAAGCTGGTCAATATTAATCTGCCTGCGCTTCTTCTCTTTCCGGTTGGCTGCCGGATGCAGCAGGTAGATGCCTGCACTAAACGACATCATTTTATCCTTTTTAATCCCTGTCAGCTCTACCAGCATTTTTTTCATGCGCTTCTCGCACTGCTCCTTCGAGCTGCTGCGCAAAAGCAGCCCAAAATCCGCCTTGGCAAACCTGGCAAACGTCTCGCCGCTGTCCATGCTGATCTGTAAAAACCCGTCGATCTTTTTTAACAGCGCCTCCCCTTCCCTGCTCCCGTTGCAGGCGCAGTAATCCTGATAGCGGATCATATGCAGGCTGACAATCGCATATGTATACTTTGTATTACGAAAATGGCACAGGATCTTTTTGCTCTGTTCCAGAAAATAACTCCAGTTGTTACCGCCGGTAACAGGATCCTGGTACAGCAGGTTGACCATACGCTTTTGCATCGCAATCGAGGAACACACATTCAAAAACAGCAATACGGCGGGCACGCCGAGCAGCACCAGCTCTGCAAGCACTGCCATGTTCATAAAAAACACGTTTTTTTGCAGGATCGTCAGGGAATCCCTGTAATATAAGCGGTATCCCTGCTTCGATACCGGAATCTCCGCCCAATAATACTCATGAAACAGCGGTTTTTCCATCCACCTGTCATCTTCATAGCTGCTGTTAAAAAATGCGTCTAAGCTCCGCTTTAAAATCTCCTGAAAAGACAGCGTCAGGATGCTGTCCCTGTCCGTCCTCTGCAAGTCCAGGTCCGGCATCAGATGATACGGCGTCATAACACGAAACGGCGCAAAGACCGAAATATGCTCTTCCCGCTCAAAATCCGGCACCGTCTTCCCAAAATGCTGCAAAATCCGGTGCTGCTCATCTGTGATGCAGATATCTTTATCGTCTTCTAAATACACTTCCACAAAAGAAGCCGCCTCAAAAATCGTTTTGTCTTTCATATGTAGGTCGATCAGCCGTCCCAGGCTGACAGCATCCACATGGATATCCGAGATTTTGGAATCAACCAGGTATCCCTGGAAAGAAACCATAAACGTCAGCACCATCCCCACGCAGCTTCCTGTAAAAATGACAAACAGCACGATGGACGGCCAAATGCTCTTTTTATAAAAACGCTTCTTTTTTTGTTTTTTCATGAAAGTTTTCATAGCAATCTCCTTGCATGATGATAATTCTATACCTAAACCTGATTATACCAGAATCCGCCTTTTTTTCAAAGCACTATTTCACCGGTGCTGCCATCGTTTCCAAAAAGAAAAAGGCATGTACTCTGTTACAGCACACGCCTTTTTCTATTTGCAGGCTCAGCTTCCTGCCGTCTTTTTTCTGTCGCCCCATTGGATGCCGACCTGTTCCCCAAGCCTTACCTTTGTCTCCACGCCGCTTTTCGTATAGCGCAGGAGGTCTCCGTCCGGCAGCACGGCTTTTTTCTGCGTCAAAACGATTACCGTAGAGCCGCCAAATGCAAAATGCCCTTTTTCCTCCCCGCGCCGCACCGCGCGCTCGCCCGGCACATTTTCAATCCGTCCTACAAACATCGCTCCTACCTCCATTTGCAGCACCGTTTTAAAATGTTCCGTTTTCAGCAGGCAGTACTCCCTCGCATTTTCCTTGTAAATCGGGTATACGTCGTTCGCCACCGGGTTGACCGTATGCAGCACGCCCGCAATCCGGCGCTGCTTTGATACAACCCCGTCATCCACATAACAATACCGGTGATAATCGTCCACGCACAGCCTAAACACCCATGCATACCCGCCTGCAAACCGCCCGGCAAGCCTGCGGTTCTTTAGCAGACTCTCTACCGTATAGCGGGTATGCTTGACGACAAACGAGCACGCCTCATCCACCTTATAGACACACAGCCTGCCGTCGCACGGGCTGACAAACACTTCCGGCTCCGGCGCGACCCCGCGCGCTCCTTCCGCCAGCTTTCTCGTAAAAAAATCATTGAATGACCGGTACCGTACCTTCGCAAAATCCTCCATCGGAATGCTGTGGCTGCGGATGAATAACGGCACCAGGCAAGACGAAGCCCTTGTATCCAAAAGCCATGCCCCCATTTTTGATATCTGCGGCGCTGCCAGTGGCTTTACAAGCATCCGTCCCGCCTTCGTGCCGTATAAAAGCCCCAGCAGGCAGTCCTGCATGGAACCAGTTTTTTCCAGTTTTCCCCTCCGGTCTGCGGTCAAGCGTACCATCATCGGATCCTCCTTTCCTGCGCAGCAGCCTCACCGAAACAAAGAGCCTGGGAATTTTGTATGGCGGAAAAATACCCACCATCTCCTCCCAATAAAGATCAGTATGACAACTGCAAACGCCACGACGCCGACAAGCAGCACCAGCTCCATAGCTGTCGGCTTGCGCAGCTTAAAATCTACAATAAACAACGCGCCTACTGTCATAACAAGCAGGTGCATCAGTGCAAGAAACACCTTCGGCCCTGGCAGCAGCGGCGAGACCACATATAAAAGCGGCAGCGCAACCGCCATCGAAGTAATCGGCAGCCCCTGGTAATACTTCTTATCCTCATCGGTCATTTCCTGGCGCTTTTCCTCCATCACATTAAAATGCGCCAGGCGCACCAGCCCGGCAAGCCCGTACAGCACTAAAATCGCAATGCTGAACAAGCGCTTCATCCCGCTCTGATAGCAAATGACCATCGGCAGTATGCCAAAACAGACGACATCGCAAAGCGAATCGATCTGTATGCCAAATTTTTTCTCATCTTCCGTACGGTCTTTTTTCGTCCGCGCTATTTTCCCATCAAACATATCACACAGGCCGGAACAGGCGAGGAAAAAAATCGCCCATCGAAGGTGCATCGATATCGCACAAAAAATCCCTGCCCCAGCCGATGCAAAGCTGATATAAGTCAGTATTACTGTATAATCCCAAACACCCAGCATGTATGATCTCCTATTCTGTTACAGCCGCTTCCGCTTTCCTGTAACGCTTGATTCTAGTTCTTTTATTCCCTCTGCGGGACTGTCTGATTTTTCTCCCGCACCGTATAATAAAGCTGCGCCACAACCGTAAACAGCGCGCTGACAAGTAGCTGGCTGTAATACGAAAGACCTCTGGAAAGAACCATCGCAGGCAGCGTGACAGCCGCAAATACTGTCTTGAATATTTTTAAAAAGAGCGTTTCGCTGATGCCCATTCCGCCAGGAAGCGGCAGCATATCAACAGAAACTGAAATCACCCCTTGCAAAAGCACAAGATCGAGCACCGGCGTCCCTTCCAGCCGAAATGCCAGATAGACCATCCACGTCACCGCAAACAGGGCAAGGCGCTGTACAAACGTCACCGCAATGACCACGGCAATCACCCTTTTATGCTCCTTTAAATACGCCGCAGTTTCCCGATAAACGTCCATCGAAGCCACAAACCGTTCCCTGCGCGCCTGCTTCTTTTTTAAAAGGTGCAGCCGCTCCAGCCAGTCCATACCGGTTAACACAATCTTTTGGGCTAATACCGGATGGAATACAAGCACCGTCATAAAGCTGACGCAAAAAACATTTAACAAAAGCCCCACATAATAAACCGGCAGGATCTCCTCCAAATAGCGGTGCAAAAATCCCTGCCCAAACAAAAGAATCCCTATCCCGATCACTACAAGCACGAGCTTATATGTAATTGTAACAACCATTAAAATCACAGTCGCAACCGGAATCGGTATACGTTCCTTTTTCATATAATAGATCTGCATCGGCTGCCCGCCGGTAGCAGAAGGCGTGATGCAACTGAAAAAAAATCCTACCGAAGAAAACAAAAAGCAAACCCTTTTCTTTAGATAAATCCGGAACGAACGCATCATATACCATATGATAATCGATTCGCCCCAGATAAAAAACAGGACAAAGCAAACCCCCGGCACGAGAAAACGGATATCCACCTGCCGGATCGCCTGCATCATAGCTCCCATGTCTTCCCCATGAAACACGCCGTAGACCGTAAGTGCAAAAACTGCAAACAGAAACACTGCATTTCCTATTGCTTTCTTTCTACTCTGCATTCCCTGCTTCCTTTCGTAAATATCATTCCATTTACCAGATCCAGTACTTTTTCATAACACTTCCAGACAGACGGCTTTTTGGCTATCCAATAGCATAACTCTGCCAGCAGCACCCCGCCGGCTACATCTATAACGACATGCTGCTTTGTCGTCAGCGTCGATACGCAGACCAAAACCGCCATCACACACGATGCGCCGCGATACCACAAAGGGTACTCCTTCCTGCCCCTGATCCCGATATAGCAAAACCAGCTCACAAGGCAGTGAATGGACGGAAACAGATTGTCCGGCGCATCCATCTTATAGACAAACAGCATGGCACGGTTCCAAAATCCGTCCGGCGCAATGGCCGGCCTTGTATTTGTAGTCGGAAACAGCAGATAAACAGCAAAACAGACAAGCCTCGAAAGAAAATCTGCCGCAAAAAACCGGCACATGTCTTTTTTTGCCTGCCGCGCTATGCATATATAATTCCATGCCCAAAAAAGATAGCATCCCAAATAAATCGCTACTGACGGCGTCCACAGAGGAATCCGCCGATCAAGCGCGCCTTCTATATCATAATGCTCCCACTCCCCTGCAATCATCCTCGCCCCTGCATAGACCGCCATATTAAATGCAAATGCAAAAATCAACGGCAGTATCTGCTGCTTTGGGACTATTTCAGAAATCTTTAATTTCCTTTCCATATCACTCTCCTGTCTTTCGTGTTTTTTACAACCACACACTCTGCACTTTAGTATAACAAGCCTTTTTCAATCACTCAAGTGTTTTTTCATATCTTAAGCATATCTTAAGAAACTTCACATAATGTTTATGATTCTTACATTTTTGTCATGTTACAAAAACACTGACGGACTATTTTTCGTGTTGACAAAATTTATGATATTGGATACTCTTAACATGATAAAAATATCATATGTTTACCCGGGAAGCTGGGGGACGTGCTCTCACCCGTTCCGAGATCCTGACGGAAGGCGGTGATTATTATGACTACATACGAAGAATTCATGGTTATTCTGACAACTGCGTTACTAATCGTTGCAATTCTGAATATGAAAAATAAGAAATAGCCGTCCTGCTCCTGACTAAGTAGACGGCTATTTTGGCTTAAAACTTTTCACCGGGACAGGTAGTGTGCACCTACCTTCCGGCTATCCTGTTAAGCATATTATAAGACAGAAATTCAGAAATTGCAATCACTTTTTGCCATTGC
>CAMWXD010000028.1 GCA_947178105.1 uncultured Eubacterium sp.
TCTTTTTTAGTCGCATTAGTCTCTTTTTTAGTCGCATTAGTCTCTTTTTTAGTCGCAGCGGACTCTTTTTCAGTCTCACCCGCTTCGCCTACAGTCATTCTTACCTGATGCTCGGAAAAATCAAAAGAATAGTCCTCATCCAGCGGCACAGTGATCCTAAATATATCTCCTTCTTTAAATTCTGGCTCTTTTCCAGAATAAAATTTTGTATATTTGAATAAATTCCTAACGCCTGATCCAAGCTGATCAGAATAGCCGATATTTCTAAAAAAGGATGCAATTACAGGATTCTTTGGATTTGGCTCCAAATTTTCCGGCGTAATAATTCCTTCTCCGACTGCCCTGTTCGCATTTTCCACATACATTTTATCTTTTTCAATCACAAATTTGGCACGGAAAGAGCTTGTCAATTCACGATGAATTAATGTATTTACCAGCATTTCTCGCGCTATGATATTTCTAAGGCTCTTTCTTAGATCATCCTCCAAAAAAAACTTGTCGGGAAGATGCTTTCTGGCAAATTCCATTAGCTTTCCATAACTTTCAATCAAATTCGTTGTGATAATTTCTCTGTCATCGTAACGATCTACATTCACTTTCCGAACTAATGCATCTGTAACATAGGCAGGTACTACATTCAAAATTACATCCTCTTTACCAAGCAGCATGACTGATGCTAAATTAAAGCCCTGCTGCCCCGTCATCCGGTCAAATCCATATAATCCTGCGCTTTTTAATAGCTGCTCATCACTCATATCTTTCCATGGATGATTCCCCTGGGCATTATTTACAGCCATAATCCTAACTTTTGATAACAAATCCAGCCTGAAATCCTCCAAAGACACATATGGATATATTTTGCGCTCTGTAAAAATATTTTGTTTCCTGATATACATTGCAGCGATCTGGCTTGTAGCTGTTACTTTAACATCCGCATCATCTACCCGGTCATAAATTATTTTTTTATAACTGTGTACTTCGGCACTTGGTGGTATATGTACATGAATGATTGTGCGGCCAGCTTTATCCTTTAAAATTTCCGGCGAAAGATAAACCGTCGGTGAAAAAACAGACGGATTTCCTATCACACTGATAAAGTTTTTCACAAGATCAGGGGCCGATTTTTCCGGCACACCTAATACCGTCCCATCATCCAGTATGCCCATAAAAATATCTCCGCCAAAACGGTTTAAAAAAGAGCATACCGTTTCATATGTGTCAGATTCAATACCATTCCCGCAGCGCTTAAACTCTATTGCTACAGTTTCCCCTATTGTAAGAATTGATTGTAATGTGTTCAAATCCAAGCCCAATACCTCCCGCCCTATCTAAAAAGGCGCCATTGTCCGTTGCAGATGAACCACAATGCCGCCTATTTCAAAAATTGCTTTCTTATTGTTCCGTACTTCCCCAGAAGTTATCCTTAAACACAACGCTCCTATACTTTTCAAATTGCAGCCAGCGGTTATAAAACTCTGCTTCTTCTCCCTTTGATACCTTGTCGAATTCGTGGATAAACCGCTCGACCTCCGCCTGGCTTTCAGCGCGTACGCCGCATCCTCTGCCGTTTACGATTGGGTATCCTTCGTATTGGTAATGGTTGGTCGTTACGATCTTTGCGATCTTGCTGTCACGAATGCTGACAGCCATATGCTCATGCAGGATAATCATATCAAAATACGGCGGATAGTGGTAGCTCTCCCCTTTGACCGGAACCGGGTCGCCGACCGTAAACCTGCCGTTATGCGGGCTTTCTTTCGTAATCGTGTCCAAAAACAGGTTCAGGTAATATTCCTTGAAAATGCCTGCTCCCGCCTGTAAGTCCCCGTACCAAAATGTCGTCATCGTATCCTGCTCGCCCTTACCTCTTGTGCTTTCCACGACGCCGCAGGCAGAAGTCATATGGCTGACACGGTCAATCAGGATCAGCTCTCCCATCGTCTTGTGCCTGCTGAAGGCATCGACGGCAATATTTTCCGAAAGCACGATATCGCATACCGCGATTTCATTTTTCTGCAAAGAAACTGCCGGAAGATGGCTGCCGGTATTGGCGTCTACTTTATAATGGATGCTGCTTACCATCGCGGGCATCTGCTTTGTACCGATTTTAATGAGATAGTCCTGCTCTGTATTCAGGTTCGCGTCATCCATCCATAAAAGTGTTGCGGTAATCTTTTTGGACAGCGTGATCGGCGCATCTTTTACAAGAACGCTGCCGCGGGAAATATCGATCTCGCGGTCTAGCTGGATCGTTACAGGCTGTCCTTTGCAGGCTTCCTGAGCCTGTTTGTCGCCGATTAAAATGGATTTGATGTTCGCCCGCTGGCAGCCCGGCAGCGCTTCGATCTCATCCCCGACTGCAAATGCCCCTGCCTCTACCTGTCCCTGGAAGCCGCGAAATTCGTGGTTCGGGCGGCACACCCTCTGCACGGGCAGGTAGCTGCCTGTTTCCATCGTCTTTTCGCTTGTATCCACCTGTTCTAAGTATGCCAGCAGGTCTTCGCCTTCGTACCATGGCATATGCGGGCTTTTTTTTGTAATGTTGTCGCCCTCCGTCGCAGATACCGGGATGATTTTCACACTGCTTAAGGACAGCTCCTCTGCCAGCTCTGCTATCTGTGCCTCGATCTCGTGAAAACGCGCTTCGCTGTAGCCGGCCAGATCCATTTTATTGACTGCAAATACAAAATAACGAATCCCCATCAGCGCACAGATCCTGGCATGGCGCCTTGTCTGCACAAGCACGCCTGCCTGCGCGTCAATTAAAATGACGGCAAGCTCCGCAAACGAAGCGCCGACTGCCATATTTCTCGTATATTCCTCATGCCCTGGCGTATCCGCTACGATAAAGCTGCGGTGATCGGTTGTAAAATAACGGTAGGCAACGTCGATCGTAATGCCCTGCTCACGTTCCGCCATCAGCCCGTCCAACAGCAGGGAATAGTCAATGGCGCCCTCCCTGCTGCCTACCTTGCTGTCCAATTCCAGTGCACGCTCCTGATCCGCATAGATCAGCTTGGCATCGTACAAAATATGGCCGATCAGCGTGGATTTTCCATCGTCAACGCTTCCGCATGTTATAAACTTTAACAAACCCTTCATTTAGAAATATCCCTCCCGCTTTCTTCTCTCCATACTTCCTGCCGCTTCATGGTCGATCACGCGTGACGTGCGTTCGGATTCCACAGCGCTTAGCGTTTCTTCGATAATTGCATCCAGCGTATCCGCGTCCGACTCACAGCCGCCCGTCAGCGGATAGCAGCCCAGCGTGCGGAAGCGCACTTTTTTCTGCACCGCCTTTTCCCCGTCGCGCAGCTTCATCCTGTCGTCGTCCACCATGATGATATTGCCGTCCCGGTATACAACTGGCCGCTCCTTGGCAAAATAAAGCGGCACGATCTCTATATTTTCCCGCTTGATATATTGCCAGATGTCCTTTTCCGTCCAGTTCGAAATCGGAAAGACACGGATGCTTTCGCCCTGGTGAATCATCGTATTAAACAGCTTCCACATTTCCGGGCGCTGGTTTTTCGGGTCCCAGGCATGGTTTTCGTTGCGGAACGAAAAAATCCGCTCCTTCGCCCTGGATTTTTCCTCATCCCGCCGCCCGCCGCCGAATGCCGCCGTAAATCCATACTTGTTCAATGCCTGCTTTAACGCCTGCGTCTTCATAATATCCGTATATGCAGCGCCGTGGTCAAACGGATTGATTCCCCTTGCCACGCCGTCCTCATTAATATACTCTAACATTTCGATCCCAAGCTTCTTTGCCATACGGTCACGGAATGCGATCATTTCCTGAAACTTCCATGTCGTATTGACATGCAGAAACGGAAATGGCGGCTTTTCCGGATAAAATGCCTTCATCGCAAGATGCAGCATGACAGAACTGTCCTTGCCGATCGAATACAGCATCACCGGCTTTTCGCACTCTGCCGCTACTTCACGGATAATGTAGACCGCTTCCGCTTCTAATTCATCCAAATGTGATAATTCGCTCATGTTGCTCCTCCTGATTTTTGACATTAGCATATGCGTTTTTCATTAAAATACGCTTAATATCGTTTTATTATCATATCATTTTTATTGAAAAAACCGTTCCTTCACTTCCTGCACAGGCATGTCCTGCCCGGTATAGAGCTTAAACGCCGCTACTCCCTGCCATAACAGCATCCCCTCGCCGGAAATGCACGTACAGCCTGCTTCTTTTGCTTCCCGCAGCAGCCTTGTCTCCTTCGGGTTATATACGGCGTCGCACACGACCAGCCCAGGACGCAGCGCGCTTACATCCTTTACAACGCTTTCTTTGTCCATCGGCTTCATGCCCACGATCGTCGCATTCACAAAAATATCGCTTGACGCGATCTCCTGCGACATCTTTGCCACATCCTCGATATCATAGACATTGACGCTGCACTGCGGCTTTTCTTTGCGGATCTTGTCCGCCGTCTCCAGGGTACGTGCAAAAAAATCATCCTTCTTATTAAAAATAGTAATCTCCTTTGCCCCGTCCAGCGCGCACTGCACCTGAATGGCTGTCGCAGCCCCGCCGCCGCCTGCCACTGTAATCTTCTTTCCGGCAATCTCCACGCCGTGGTCGCGCAGGTTGCTGACAAAGCCTTCCCCATCTGTAATATGCCCAGTCAGTTTCCCGTTGTCATTTACGATGGTATTCACCGCACCGGTCAAACGCGCCGCGGCAGACAGCTCGTCCATATATTTTACAGCCTCTGTCTTATCCGGCATCGTCACATTCATGCCCCGCATCCGAAACGTGCGCATCGCCTGGATCGCGTCCTTTACTTCTTCCTGTTTTACATCGAACGCCACATATGCATAGTCAAGCCCAAGCCTCTGAAAGCTGTAATTATACATTGCAGGCGAACCCGAATGCCCGACCGGGGAGCCAATCAGCGCCAGCAGCCCCGTCGTTCCTGTAATCCTGTGTTCCATTTTGCTTTCCTCCGTTTTGATTGTTTTTTGATTGTGTTTGATTGTTTTGATTGTTCTTAATTGTTCTTTTTGTGCCTGTATAATTTAAAAGAGCTGCCGCACTGCGACAGCTCTTCCCAATCCTTACGGACTTAGTTATATTTCCGTTTTCTTGCAGCTTCGGATTTCTTTTTACGGCGAACACTTGGTTTCTCATAATGTTCTCTCTTGCGAATCTCCTGCTGAATTCCTGCTTTTGCGCAGTTTCTCTTGAATCTGCGTAATGCGGAATCTAAAGTCTCGTTCTCTTTTACGATCACATTTGACATATTCTCACACCTAACCTCCCTCCAGTTGCGTATTGTGCGTATCAACTGTTAGGTAATATTTTAGCACTAGACATCATTATAGCATATTTTTTCCATTCGTCAATAGGGAGTGACATTTTTTTTAAGCTTTTTTTAAACTCCGGAATATGCCGCAAATCCAGCGTCAATCGGAAGCACTACTCCTGTGATTGCACTTGCCGATTTCTCATCACACAGGAAAAATACACCGCCCAAAAGCTCCTCGCTGTCTACAAAACGCGCCATCGGCGTGCCGCTTAAAATTTTATTGGAACGTGCGGTCGGCGTGCCGTCCTCTTTAAATAAAAGCGCACGGTTTTGGTTGGACACAAGAAAGCCTGGAGCAATCGCGTTGCAGCGGATACCGGTGCCTGCAAAATGGGTCGCAAGCCACTGGGTGAAATTGGATACCGCAGCCTTTGCAGCCGAATATGCCGGGATCTTGGTCAGCGGAATATACGCATTCATCGAAGAAATATTAAGGATGCACCCGCTCTTTCTTTCTGCCATATCCTTTGCAAATACCTGTGTCGGCAAAAGCGTCCCCTGGAAATTCAGCTTGAACACAAAATCCACGCCTGCCGCATCCAGGTCGAAAAAGGTCTTTTGCCCTTCCGCCGCTTCATGATGGTATTCATTGTCTGTCGTAGCCTTCGGGTTATTGCCGCCGGCGCCGTTGACTAAGATATCACACGGCCCCAAATCCTTTAACACCGCAGCATGTACCTGCTCCAATGCTTCTGCTTCGAGTACGTTTGCTTTATAGCCTTCGCATACAAGCCCTTCCTGTTTGCACTCATCCGCCAGCTTTTTCACCGCTTCTTCATTTAAGTCCAGTGCCGCTACTTTTGCCCCTGCCTGTGCAAACGCTTTTGCCATCGTCCCGCAGAGCACCCCGCCTGCTCCTGTAACTACCACAACCTTTCCTGAAAAATCAATATTTAACGGTAAATTCATGTTCCCTCTTCTCCTTTCAAACCCATAGCCTTATTTTCATGTTTCTTTTATCCAACTTTTCCTTCCAGCCGGTCAAGCATATCCCAGCAGCCCCACAAATACATAATGCCAAGAGCGCGGTCATAAAGCCCGTAGCCCGGCCTGCACTGTTCTCCCCAGATATGGCGCCCATGGTCTGGACGTACATAGCCGGTATAGCCGCAGTCATGATAAGCACGCATAATCTCCAAAATACCGGTATCCCCGTCACAGTCACGGTGAGACGCTTCGGTAAAGTCCCCGTTTGGATAGTGGCGGACATTGCGGATATGCGCAAATGCGATCCTATCGCAGTACGCGCGTACGATCTCTGCGACGTGATTGTTTTGGTTTGCACCCAAAGAACCAGAACACAAGCACAGGCAGTTATATTCATCGTCTACCATACTAAGGAAGCGCCCGATGGATTCTTTGTCGCAGAGAAGGCGCGGAATGCCGAAAATATCCCATGGCGGGTCGTCCTGGTGGATCGCCATTTTAATGCCTGTCTCATGGCAGGTCGGCATGATCGCTTCCAGGAAATACTTTAAGTTGTCCCACAGCTTTTCTTTTGTGACCGGACGGTACGCTTCAAACAGCTCGTCCAGCTTTGCCATGCGCTCCGGCTCCCAGCCTGGGAACGTCATCCCATGCAGGTTGTTTAAAATATAATCCGCCATTTCCTTATAATCGTCCTGGATCTTGTTTTTCTCATAAAAGAGCGCTGTAGAGCCGTCCTCCAGCGGATGGAACAGGTCTGTCCTTGTCCAGTCAAAGATCGGCATAAAGTTGTATGTAACAACCTTTACGCCAAATTTTGCCAGGTTGCGCAGAGTCGTCTTATAGTTTTCAATATACTGGTCTCTGCTTGGCAGCCCGATTTTAATATCGTCGTGTACATTGACGCTCTCTACGACTTCCATATGAAAGCCTGCTCCTTCGATCTGGCGGCGCGCCTGCTCAATTTCTTCTACTTCCCATACTTCACCAGCCTGCTTGTCATGCAGCGCCCATACAAGCCCGGTGACTCCCGGGATCTGCTTGATCATTTCCGGGGTAATACTGTCATTGCCTTCCCCATACCAGCGAAATGTCATCTGCATAAAAATACCTCCTTCTTTTTTTCAGCACCGGCGCTGCCTGTCTGCACCCCATACTGCAAACGGTGCGCCGTGTTGTTTTGATGGACATAGTATACCAAAAAACAAGATGGAATACGTGGTGGTTACCGCTTGAAATGTGGTGAATCTTGCCATATAATGGTTAGTATAAACAAGCAACCGAAAACTATGCACCAAATACAAAGGAGTTTTTATTTTTCTATGTACCGAGAAGAATTTAGTCCCATCCAGACGATGACGGAAAAGTACTTTGAATACCATCATACGTACAATGAAACACCGCCGCTGGTGGAATTCCACCAGCACCCATTTTATGAAATCTTTTTCTTCCTGTCAGGAAACGTCACCTATACGATCGAAGGGAAGAGCTACAAGCTGCGTCCCGGCGATATCCTGCTGACGAACAGCTCAGACATCCACCGCCCGGATATCCAGGAGGGAAAGCCTTATGAGCGCATTGTCATCTGGCTTGCCGACGACTTTTTTATGATGCTGAATGATTTTTACGGGGAAGACTTAAGCGCCTGCTTTACGGACGCGGCTTCGAAAGATTACCGCCTGATTCGTCCCGACGGGCAGAATATTACCCGCCTAAAAACACTCTGCACGCAGATTGCCAAAGCAAAGCACAGCACAGAGCCTGGAAGCGCCGCGCTCGCATCCGCCTATCTGACCGAGTTTCTCGTGCAGGTCAGCCGCGCCTATTACGAAACGCCGGATTCCATCAAGTGCGATGTGACTGAAAATGAAAAAATCAACCAGATCGTACAGTTTATCAATGAAAACCTTGCCGGCGATTTATCGTTAAGCAACTTAGAGACACATTTTTATATGAGCAAATATTATTTAAGCAGGCAGTTCAAACAATTTACCGGCCTGTCCTTATACCAGTATATTATTAAAAAAAGGCTGATCGCGGCGCGCAACCTGCTGCGCAGCGGCGCCTCGGTCATGGACGCCTGCTTACAAAGCGGCTTTAACGACTATTCCAATTTTTTAAAAGCATTCAAACGGGAATTTGGAAAAAATCCAAGCAACTATTTCCCTGCTTAACACTACCGTAAGGAGGTTTCATTCGAATGAAAAAATCGATACAGCGCGCATTTTTAAAAAGCGCCTTAATCGTATGCATCCTGCTTGTATGCGTGCTTTCCGCAAGCGTCATCCGCTTGGCGCTGTTTGACGGGCAAGAATCCAGCCAAACTGCCGCCAACCCGGAAGGCACTGCGCAAAGTTCCGCTCCTGGCGCCGATGCTGCTTTTGCTCCTTTGGACAACGCCGGGCAAGCTTCTGCTTCTGGCGCTGATGCTGCTTTTGATACCGGCAAATCATCCCTTTCCGATAATAGCAGCACGGCAGAAGACGCCGATACAACGCTTGTATTTGCCGGGGATGTCTATTTCAGCGACTATGTGCTGGCAGCTTACCAGCAGTCCGGCATCCAGGGTGTGTTAGGGACATCCCTGCGGAAGGAATTAAAGCGTGCCGACCTTGCCATTGTCAACAATGAGTTTCCATACAGCACTCGCGGTACGCCGGCGCCGGACAAGCAGTTTACGTTCCGCGTCGACCCGGCTTACGTATCGCTGCTTACCGAATCCGGCGTTGACGTCGTGACGCTGGCAAACAACCATGTATTGGACTATGGCACCGAGGCGCTCGCCGACACGTTTCAGACATTAAAAAATGCGGGAATTGCCTATGTTGGCGCAGGGAATTCGTTAAAACGCGCCGAAAAGCTGATTACAAAAAAAGCAAACGGGCATACCTTTGGGTTTTTAGCCGCTTCCCGCGTATTTCCAGACGTATCCTGGAATGTGGAAAACCAGGCGCCCGGCGTACTTTCCGCTTACGACCCTTCCAGGCTTCTTGCTGCCGTAAAGGCTGCCCGCAGCAAGTGCGACTTTTTATGCGTGTATGTCCACTGGGGCATCGAGCGCAATACCACGCCGGAACCATACCAGACGGACATGGCACATGCACTGATCGATGCCGGTGCAGACGCGGTAATCGGCGCACACCCGCATGTGCTGCAAGGCGTGGAAATGTACCAGGGAAAACCGATTTTCTACAGCCTGGGCAACTTTATCTTCTACCAGACGATCGCTCAGACTGCGGTCGCAAAGCTTACCGTATCTTCTGACCATACCGTAAGCTGGCAGCTTATCCCTGCACAGGCAGCCAACGCCTGTACCACCCTGATTACAGAGCCAGCCGCCCGCCAGCAGTTTTACGATGCTATGGCGCAATTATCCGCCAATGTGCGCTTTTCCAAAAAAGGGGTTCTAAAACCCGTGGCTGATACACAATAATCCTGTTTTATAAGGCATCATGCAGCGCTACTGCCCAAGCGCTGCATTGATGTAATCCAGCAGCGCTACATCCTCCTTACGCACTGCCGCGCCGTACCGCTGTCCGCCAAAGCGGTCGTTTAAAATCTTTGTCGTATGGTCCACATAACCGTTTAAAATACTGACGTCTACCGCCATCACATCTATCGATCCTTCCAAAAGCGCCTGAAACAGCGCTTCGTAGCTTTTATACTCAAAGAACATCGGGGCTGTTTTCAGATTGTTCATCGTGTCCATATAGTCTAAAAACATTTTCCGCGTCGTTGCATTTTTTGCCACGCCGATCTTTTTCCCGTCAAGATCGGCAATGGAGCGGATATCGCTCGTTCCTAACGAATTGGCATCCTCGCCGGACGACTTGACCATCATGCCGATATAATCGGTATAGTAGCTGTTTGAAAACGCAAATTTTTCCTGCCGCTCTTTTGTAATCGTATACGTCGCAAACAGGCAGTCTACTTCTTGTTGTTCTAACTTTTCCTCACGGTCGGCTACCGTTACGCCGACAAATTGTACAAGCCCCTGCTGTTTTGCCTCGTCAATGCTGACGCCAAACAGCTCCGCTGCCGTCTGGTACGCAAGCTCGATCTCCAGCCCCGCCCAGGCATCTGCTTTGCCGTCATACATGCTAAGCCCCGGCACATCCGTCTTGCACCCTGCAAGCAAATACCCCCGTTTTCGGATCTTTTGAATAATCGCAGGCTCCTGCCCATTTGCCGCTGCTTCCGCCTGTGACGAACCCTCGCTGCCTTCCTGCTTTCCCTCCTGTGCTGAATCCATACCGCCTTCCTGCGCCGCGTTTGTGTGGCCCTCCTGGTTCTTTGCCTGGCCGCCGCAGCCGCTCAATACGGTAAAAAGCACAAGCAGCAGCGTCCAAAACAGCAGCGGCAGTGTTTTCTTTTGCAATGCCCACTTATGCATGGTTTTCCTCCATTCTGTTAAACACCTCGCGGTCAAGGTCCCCGTTTTGATGTGCTACAATCGTCGTACATACGGCATCGCCTGTAATATTGACCGCAGTGCGCACCATGTCCAAAATACGGTCTACGCCCATAATCAGCATAATGGCTTCTACCGGAAGCCCGACTGCGGTAAACACCATCGAAAGCGTTACAAGCCCCACAGACGGAATGCCTGCTGTACCGATCGAAGCCAACGTGGCTGTCGCAATCACGGTCAGGTATCCCTGCACATCAAGCTGCATCCCATATGCCTGCGCCGCAAATACTACAGCCACGCCCTGCATAATGGAAGTCCCGTCCATATTGATCGTGGCGCCAAGCGGGATCGTAAAGGAAGAAATCTTTCTGGATACCCCGATCTTTTCTTCCAGCGTGTCAATATTCAGAGGAATCGTCGCATTGGACGTCGACGTGGAAAACGCAAACGCCATAACCGGGAAAAACTTTTTGATAAACCGTGCCGGATTCAGCCTCGTAAAAAGAATCAGCAGGATCATATATACGCCAAAGCACTGGAGCACAAGCCCAAGCAGCACGCTTCCCATATATTTTAAAAGCGGCAAAAACGCATCAAATCCCAGGTTTGCAAACGTCTTCGCAATCATACAAAACACGCCGACAGGTGCAAGGCTCATGACCAGGTTTGTCATTTCCATCATCAGCTCGTTGCACTGGTTAAACAGATTGGCAATCAGTTCCACCCGTTCCCCCATTTTTGCAAGGAGCACGCCGATCAGCAGCGCAAACAAAATAATTTGCAGCATCGTACCGTCCGCCAGGGCGCCGACCGGATTTTCCGGAATAATATTTAAAATCGTATCTGCAACAGACACATTTTCCGCAACCGCCACCTCGTTCGTCTCGATCGAGGACATGTCCAGCCCGACACCCGGCCTTACAACCGTAGCAACCGAAATCGCCACCGTTACGGCAAGCGCTGTCGTCAGCAAATAAAACGCGATCGTCTTGCCGCCTACTTTCCCCAGTGATTTCGTGTCCCCGATCGCCGAGCTCCCGCATACGAGCGAGCAGAACACAAGCGGTACGACAAGCATCTTCATCAGGCGGATAAATCCGTTGCCGACAACATAAAAAATGCCGTCTACGAAAATATCATCCCTGACGTAAGAATGCGGTACCCATAAGTTTAATGCCACGCCCGTCAAAAGGCCGCCGACCAGCCCAATAAAAATCAGCGTCGTAAGCCCCATTTTCTTTTTTTCTTTCCTGTTTTCCTCTTCCTGCATGTCGACCTCCTATCGCTTTTTCCTGTCTGCTATACATTCTTTGCCATTTGTGCAAAGTTTATTTCTGCACTTGGTTTCCTACCGGTTCTTTTTCGCTTCTTCCTCTTTGTAACTGATTTCCACATAATGCTTCAGCTCGTCAAACCACTGCGGCATCGTATAGATCTCAGTCATCTCCATCATAAGGTTTTCCAGCAAAATCGAGACCCTGCCCCTGTTTTCCACCGAAAAATAGCCGTTTGCAAGCTCGGTATCATAGCCCGCCAGTGCAAGCACCGCCGTAGCAAACTCATGCCTGGAGCACATCCCCTCACACGAGGCATGGTAAATGCCGTACTCTGCCTTGTCCAGCATACAACATATAAAGTCGGCAAGCACCCTCGCGCTCGTAGGGCTGCCGATCCGGTCAAGCGGCGCTTCAAACGGCGTACCGGATTTGGCGCATTTTACTACATACGAAAAATAATCCTCCCTTGCATTTTCATTTGCAGCGCCATAGACCCAGGAGCTGCGGATGATCAGATGCTTTGGATTTAATTCTTTGACATAATTTTCCCCGGCGTACTTGGATTTGCCATAGACTGACTGCGGGTCCGGCAAATCAAACTCTGTCAGTTGCCCGGATGTTTTCCCGCTGAACACATCATCGGTCGAAAGCTGGATCATCTTTGCATTTGCGCTCCTGGACGCCGCCGCCAGGTTTCTGGCGCCCAATGCGTTTACCTTAAACGCCTCCACCCTATGCTTTTCACAATAATCTGCATCCGAAATGCTGGCGCAGTTGATCACGATATTCGGACGGTATACCTTGATGCACTGCTCCACTGCCTCCATATCCGTAATATCCACGTCCATATCCGTCCCCACGACTTTGTGTTCCATATCCTTTTTCAACAGCTCAACGAGCGCGGAACCAAGCCGCCCCTCCGCCCCGGTGATCCAGATTGCATTTTTTAACATATGCCGCCTCCTTATTCTTTTTTATTGTACTGGCATATTTCATACGCCAACCACAAAAATGTGCATCTCTGTTGGCAGAAATGCACATTTAGATAGATTGATTATAACATTGTAATGGTGAAATTGCAAGAATTTCATGTATGAAAGCACGTCCCTACATGACAATTTTTCGGATATCATTAAACATAATCACAACCATCAGCGCCATCAGCAGCATCAAAAACACAAGATTTACCGCTCCTTCCTTATTCGGGTCTAAACGCTTGCCCCTGACTGCTTCCACAATCAGAAATACAAGCCTGCCCCCGTCTAATGCCGGGATCGGCAGCAGGTTCATAATGCCAAGGTTTGCGGACAGCAGGATGCAGATATTAAGCATATTTAAAAAGACCATAAACACGCCGCTGGATTTTACTTCCGTATAGGTATCCCCGATCGTCTTAACAATGCCTACCGGCCCGGACATATCGTTAATGCCCACATGCCCGGTAAAAAGCTGGCCAAGGCTTTCGATCGTAGAACAGATCCAATATTTCACCTCATATACGCTGTAGCGCAGCGTTTCCAGCACGTTCCCCTTGGTACGCGCCGTCGTCCCGTAAAAGCCAAACAAATACCTCCCGCTTTCCTCATCGTAGACCGGCACAAGGACAGCCGTATGCTTTTCCTCTCCCCGTTTATACGTTACTTCCACTGTTTCGTTCGCATGGAAGTATGTATACACAGATACTTCCCGGTACAGATGAATTGGCTTGTTTCCTAGCTTTACGATCTCATCGCCTGCCTGCATCCCTGCCTCCGCTGCCGGATAGCCTTCCATAACATCCGTCAGCACCGGGCGGTCGAACCCGACGCTTGCTACCAGGATCAGCGAAAATGCGATCGCCATAATAAAGTTAAAAATCGGCCCTGCCGCTACAATGGAAGCCCGCTGCAAGACGGACTTGTTGTTAAAGCCCCTGTCATCGTCGCTTGCCTCATCCTCGCCTTCCATCATACAGGCGCCTCCGAACGGCAGCAGCTTTAAGGAATACTTCGTCTCCCCTTTGGTAAACCCGACCACCGTAGGCCCAAGCCCCAGGCAGAACTCGTTTACCCTTACGTCATTATGCTTTGCCAGCAGAAAATGCCCCAATTCATGAAACAAAATAATCACACTGAATATAATCAATGCCAACACAATATTCAAATTACCACCTGCTTTCTATCCATTCATATACAACCTGTTCCGTTTCCAGAACCTGCTCCAGATCCGGTTCCCCGACATATGCACAGTGTAGCATACATTCGTGAATGATCTGTGTAATTTCCAAAAAACTGATTTTCCGTTCCAGAAATTTTGCAACGGCACGCTCGTTGGCAGCGTTAAAAATTGCCGGCATATTTCCGCCGCGCTCCGCCGCCTCATACGCAAGCCTCAGCCCGTCAAACGTCTCCAGGTCTGGTTTTTCAAACGTAATGCTGCCAAGCTCATAAAAATCCAGCCGTTTCCCGGACAACGGCATACGCTTAGGATAATACAGCGCATACTGGATCGGCAGCCGCATATCCGGCGTGCCAAGCTGCGCGATAATGCTCCCGTCTATATACTCAACCATCGAATGGATGACAGACTGCGGCTGTACGACGACCTGGATCTTGTCAAGCCCTGTCCCAAACAGCCATTTTGCCTCCATAACCTCCAGCCCTTTATTTACCATTGTCGCAGAATCGACCGTTATTTTCTTCCCCATGCTCCAGTTTGGATGGCGCAGCGCATCCTCTACCTGCATACCGGAAAGCTCCTTTTTTGTCTTTCCGCGGAACGGCCCGCCGGAAGCAGTCAGCAGTATTTTATGGATACGGCTTGCATCTTCCCCGTTTAACGACTGGAAAATCGCGCTGTGCTCGCTGTCTACCGGAAGGATCGGCACGCCGTACTCTTTTGCCAACGGCATAATCAGATGCCCCGCAGTCACGAGCGTCTCTTTATTCGCCAGCGCGATCTGCTTTTTTGCACGGATCGCCTCCACTGTCGGGCGCAGGCCGATCATACCGACAATCGCAGTCACCAGCATCTGCGCCTGCGGGATCACCGCTGCTTCGATCATGCCGTCCATGCCGCTTACAATGCGCACGTCCAGGTCGCTTACTCGAAGGCGCAGCTTTTTTGCATCCTCCTCGTCCCAGACTGCCGCCAGCACCGGCGAAAATTCACGGATCTGGCGCTCCAATAGGCCAATGTTTTTCCCTGCTACAAGCGCCCAGACCCTGATCGTTCCCTGTTCTCTTACGATCTCAAGCGTCTGCGTCCCAATCGAGCCTGTCGAGCCAAGAATCGCTATATTTTTCATAATCCCTCACCTTTCCGGCATCCTGTACAGCCAGCCCCTACAGCAAATAATTTGCCAGGTAGCAAATAACAGGCGCTGTAAAAATCACGCTGTCAAACCGGTCCAAAATACCGCCATGCCCCGGTATCAGCGTTCCGTAATCTTTGATCTCATAGTTTCTTTTAATCGCAGACGCAGCCAGGTCGCCGATCATGGAGATCAGCCCGCCCACTATACTGATTGCTGAAAGGACGGCAACCTGCGCGCCCGTAATCCCCATCTGCGCACGAAAAACCGACGCATACAGCGCTGTCAGCAAGCATGTGCCCGCCAGCCCGCCTACTGCACCTTCGATGGATTTTTTCGGCGACAGCACCGGAGACATTTTGTGCTTTCCAAACTTGACGCCGACGCAGTATGCGCATGTATCGCATCCCCAGGAGCACAAAAAGATCAGCCAGACAAGATACACTCCCTGCTCCCTCATCCGCACCTGGTATATGCCGGAAAGCATCACCGCTACATAAAACACCCCAAAAAATACAGCCGTTACCTGCGATGCATGGTACTTTGGATACGCCAGCACATAAATGGCCAGCAGCACAATCAACAGCCCAATTACAAATACCATCCGATCCGGTATCCAGTGGACATACAGTTCCAGATAATACAGCACAGCCGCCGCATACCCGGCGCCTGCCGCCGCTGTCCGCTCGATTTTATAGACACGGTACAGCTCATACATCCCGATAAGCGAAACCACACACGATACAGCCAGCAGCACTTCCCCGCCTGCAAGAATAAAAACAAGCGCTGCCGCTACCAATAAGATTCCGCTGATTAGCCTTGTTTTAAACATCCCTTACTCCTTTTTTATCTTTCTAGATCTTTTTTGATCTTTTTGATCTTTCTAGATCCTTCTAGATCCTTTTAAGACAGCCCTCCATACCTGCGCTCTCTGTTTTGATACGCCTCCACTGCCTTTTTCAGCTCCGCCTCATCAAAATCCGGCCACGGCGTTTCGGTAAAATAGAACTCACTGTATGCAAGCTGCCAAAGCAGATAATTCGAAAGCCGCTGCTCCCCGCTTGTACGGATCAAAAGGTCTGGGTCAGGAATCTTTGCCGTATCCAGATAGCCCGAAAATACGTCCTCCGTGATTTCGTCTTTTGACAGCCTGCCCGCTTCGATCTCCCCATACATCCTTTTCATCGCGCGCAGCATCTCGTCGCGGCTGCCGTAATTGAGCGCAATCTGGAAATAAAAGCCGTCATACTGGCTGGATACCGTTTCCAGCTCCCGGATCTGCGCCTGCAGCTGCGGGGTCAGACGGGAAATATCACCAATGACGCGTACCCGCATATTATTTTTCTTTGCCGTTTTTAAGCAGGTCTTCATATAGCTGCCCAGAAGGCGCATCAGCTCATCCACCTCCGCCTGGGGGCGGCTCCAGTTTTCCGTCGAAAACGCATAGACGGTAAGATATTTTATGCCCATGTGGCCTGCAATATCACATATTTTTTCTACATTTTTCGCGCCCATTTTATGCCCGTAATTGCGCGGCATCCCTTTGCTCTTTGCCCATCTGCCGTTTCCATCTAATATGATTGCTACATGCTGTGGTATGTTCATCCTCGTATCCTTCCCGCTCTTTCCAATAAAAAGAAGGGAACATCGCCGCGGCTATGTTCCCCGATTATCGCTAAACAGTCATAATTTCCTTCGTCTTTTCCTCAACCGCTTTGTCAATGTCAGCAATAAATTTGTCCGTCATTTTCTGAACCTTTCCTTCCAGCTCTTTGATCTCATCTTCGGAAATGTCCTCTTTTTTGCCCAGCTTTTTAAACGTATCGTTTGCGTCACGCCTGATATTGCGGACTGAGACTTTTGCCGCTTCCCCTTTTTTCTTAATCTCTTTTGCCAGGTCTTTACGCCTTTCCTCTGTCAGCTCCGGAAAAACAAGGCGGATGGCTTTGCCGTCATTGGTCGGATTGATCCCAAGATCCGAAGTCAGGATTGCTTTTTCGATCTCTTTTACCATGGACGGCTCCCATGGCTGAATCTGGATCATCCTCGGTTCCGGTACGTTTACATTTGCCACCTGCTGGATTGGCGTCGGCGTACCGTAATAATCGACACGCAGCTTATCCAATACATGCGGGTTCGCCCTGCCAGCACGGATGCTGCCAAACTCCTCCTGCAAATTGCGCATCGTTTTTTGCATTTTATCGTCATACTGAACTAACCTGTCGTCCATACTGCTCTTTCCTCCGTCCCTATACGGTAATGACCGTTCCATTGAAATTGCCGCTGATCGCTTTTACAATGCTGTCCGGCTCATTCAGGCTGAATACATACATCGGCAGCTTGTGCTCCATACACATAATAGAAGCCGTCAGGTCCACAACCGCCAGTTTCTTTTCAATCACTTCATCAATCGATAACGTGTCATAACGGACTGCGTCCGGGTTCAGCTTTGGATCGCTGTCGTACACACCGTCTACAGCCTTTGCAAGCAGCATCGCGTCTGCTTCGATCTCAACCGCGCGCAGCACTGCTGCCGTATCCGTAGAAAAATACGGATGCCCGGTTCCTCCCGCAAAAAATACAACCATATTGTGTGCAAAATATTTGTTTGCGCGGTCCTTCGAAAACAGCTTGGTAAACGAGCCGCACGGAAACGGCGTCAGCACATTCGTCATCATTCCCTGAGAACGAAATGCCTCAGACACATAAATGCAGTTCATAATCGTGGCAAACATCCCAATCTGGTCTGATTTCGTACGGTCAATCGCATCGCCTGTCCTGCCGCGCCAGAAATTGCCGCCGCCGATGACGATTCCTACCTGGATGCCGCCATCCACCAGCTTTTTCACCTGTTTTGCAACATTACATACGGTCGCCTGATCAATCCCGGTCTTTTTTTCCCCGGCTAAAGCTTCACCGCTTAATTTCAACAGAACTCTCTTCATATATTATTTGCCTTTCTGCGATTATTTACCTTTTTTTTCTCCAAACAGGCTTTCCACATCAATATCCGCATAGCACTGGGAACAGAAGCCTTCAATCACTGCACCGTTGTTGATCTGTACAGACCGGGACTTGATATTGCCGACAATGACCGCAGACGTATCTACGACAACCGGGCCCTGTACATCGATATCCCCTTTTACAGCGCCTGCAATGACTGCGGAGGTAGCTGCAATATTCCCTACTACTACAGAGCCAAGGCCGATCTTTACCGTACCTGTGCTCATAATTTCCCCTTCGATTTTAGCGGCATCTGAAAAGACTTCTGAAGATGAGCTGTTTCCTTTAATCGTGCCGGTAACCTCCAGCTTGCCGTTGCACTGCACATTCCCTTCTACGCGGCCGCTGATGCTGAATGACCCTGTTGTAGACAGATTTCCTTTGATCGTCGTCCCTGTTGTAATAATGGATACTTCATCTGTAACCTCCAGCGACTCTGTTGACAGGTCATCTTCCATCGTGACTGCTGCCATCTCCTTTGTCAATTCCTCGTTCATTGGTATTTCCTCCTTCATTGTTGTACTTGGTTTCCTATAATCAATATTTTGTGTATTTTGCACTTTTGGCTCTGGCGCCTGCGGCTTTTGCTGCTGTACCGGCTGCGGCTGCCGCATCCTTGGCTGCATACGCTGCGGCTTTTCTTCCGCTTCCTTTAACAGCGCGTCAAAATCAAACGGAAGGTCGTCCTGGTCCTTTGGCTCTTCCTTTTTCTCAGGCTCTAAAATCGTATCAAACCGGCTGATTGCCGCCTGGATGGACTCCTCTTTCTGCGCCGCCCTGGATGGCTGCGGCTTCGGCGGTTCTTTTAACGCTGGCTGCTGTTTCGGCGGCTCTTTTGCCGGAGCCTGCTGCCTCGGCGGTTCTTTTGCCGGAGCCTTTGGCGTCTCCTTTTTCTGCTCCAGTACCGGCTCCTCCGGCTTAATCTGCACATGCTTTACCGGTTCTTTTGCATCCACATGCTCCAGCAGGCCGTCCAGCTTGGACAGCTCAGACTCAATGTCCAGATCCCCCTCCAGCGTATTCACCATCATCTCTGAAGAATCGTCCAAGTCCTCTTCCATCTCAAAATCCTCTCCCGGCAGCAGCTCATTGACTGCCAGTGACAGATCATCCTTGAAATCCTTAAAAAAACTCATTTCTTACCTCCATTTATCCGTATGTAGTCAGTCTTCCACACTTTCCGCCGAAACATGCTGCACGAGTGATGTATTTTCATCAATCGGCAAAAGCCTGGCATCCATTTTCAGCAGCTTTTCAATAATCACCGGAAGAGCCTTGACCGTATTGGACTTATTTTCTGCATCATGCATCAGCACCACTGACGTATGATACTTTACAACGTCCTGCATCACATTGTCAACCATCTCTTTCGCCGTATAGGAATGTGAAGACGCATCCCCGCATTCTACATTCCAGTCAAAATAGGTGATCTTCCTTTCTTTTAAAACGCGGATAAATTCCTTCATATCCAGCTTGCTGACCTGATTGCTGCTCCCTCCCGGAAACCGGTACAGCCTGCACGTAATGCCGACCGCGTCAAAAATCTGGCTCTGAATCTGCTCCAAATCCTGTTCAAAGGTATCGACTGACGCATAAATCTCATCGTATTTATGGCTATAGGAATGCATCCCGATCGTATGCCCGCGCTCAGCGATCTCCTGATAGAGCTTTAATGAAGCCTCGTCTTTTCTGCCTGTCACAAAAAATGTCGCTTTTACATCGTATCGATCCAGAATCTTTAAGATTTTTCTGGTGTTTTTGCTCGGCCCGTCATCAAAGGTCAGATAGACCTTACGCGGCTCCTGCGCTTTTTCTTTATCCTCCGCCTTTTTTTCAAGATCTACGGAGCCTTCCTGATCCCCCTGGCCCGTCTTTGCCTCTTGTGCCGTATCCGCCTCCTTTGCCGACAGTATCACTTTGCTTGTACTGTCTATCACCGCTTCTCCTGTCACGGATTCATAATCTTTCTGTGTATTCGGCATGTGGTTTTCCTGCTGGTCTACCTGCTGGCTGCGGATCGTATTTTCTGTAATAATATCGATCTGTTCCTGAAGTGAATGGACTTTTGCGATCAAAGTAACGGAAATCAGCATCAGCGCCAGCATCCAAGTAATCAGCAGCCAAAGCAGCCCCGTTTTCATACGCTTGATCCGCTTTTTACGTGCAAGGAGGTCATTCAACCCTTCATTTTTATCACTCATTCAATTTCCCCAGCCCCCTGGTCATTATTATCCAAATTATTGTATCATATTTGCTTCCCAATGAATACGATTTTTTTGCGTTGTATTGTTGTTTTTTTAAGTGATACTATTCTATTTTTTCTGATTATTTCATGCACGCATATATATTATCTGACTTTCAGATGTTTTATCTGTCAATTCAAACAAACAAAATGCTGCCGTATACAACATACGCGTCCGTCTGTAACTGCAACAACAGTATAACATTGTTTTCTCTGCTTGTCATTATGAAATATTTTCTTTTTTCCATGCCTATTAAAATAGGTAATATCACGCAGCTCTCGCCCTTTTGCAAAGCAAAAGCTGTCTGAAAATGCTTCTTAACGCCGCATTTTCAAACAGCTTTTTTGCTAAATCAGTTGATCCACCTTGATGCCTTTCAAATCCTCGGCAACCAGCTTCATCTTCGTCATCATCTCTGATACTTCCTTTTGCACATCGCTCTTGATGCCATCCATTTTCAGGATCGATTCTGTCAAAGGGTCAGCAGACAGCACATCCGATTCGCTCTCCCTGGAATGCTCCTTCTCCGCTTTTTCCGGATTCGTAAGCGCTTCCAGCTCTTCTCTGCGTTCCTTTGCCTCTTCGAGCTTTTCCTGCTCCTGCTTTTCCTCTTCCTTGCGTTCCTCTGCTTCTTCGATCTCTTCTTCGAATTTCTCGTCGATATGGTCGATTGCCTCTTCCTGAAGCATCCCAATGATTTCTTTGCTGCCGTCTTTGAGTATTTGATCCGCTTCCTTCGAAGCTTCTACCATTGGGTCTTTCTTGAGCCGTTCTAACGTCATCGCGCGCAGCGTCGCGTTTTCTTCCAGATAGCCTTTTTTTGCATCTTTTAACGCTTCCTCAAAAGGCTCCTTATACAAATCGATGTCCAGCGCACGTTTCTGGTAATCCGTAAGTCCGTTTTTTTCAATTTCGGCAACACGATCCCATTCTTCCATGGTCATGCTCATCCGGCTCTCTTTGTTCTGATACCGCTCAAGAAGCTCTAAGTCTTCCTGTTCCTGGCTGTCCGAGTCTACGCCATACTCTTCGCGCAACTGTTCTTTCATCTCGTTGAACTCCCGGATCCGCTTTTGGGATTCACCTATTACATTTTTGTAATGCGCCATTTTGTCCTCACGCTCTGTGAATTCCCCGTCCAGCTTCCGATCGCTTGCAAAGGTATCGCCGACTACTTTAAACGCCTGCTTGCGCACCATCGCGCGTTTTTGCTCGATCGGGTCAAAGGAGCCGCTAAGCAGCGACGCCGGGCCTGCATTCGCGTTTCTTACAGTCCTGCCAAACAGATCTGTCTGTGCCGCACGCCCGCTATTTACGCCTGCAAAAATATTCATATCCAAATTCAGCCTCATACAGCCACTTCCTTTCCTGCCTCTGCTTTTTAAATGGAAAAGTCAAAGTTCTGCCCGTACTGGCGCTCCTGCGGCGTACGCACATTGTCGCTCATCTGCGTAAAGATCGTATTGTTGATCTTTTTTAACAGTTCTTCGATGGAGGATGCCGTTACTGTAACGGTGTTTTCATCCTCCTTCATAGCCGCCTTCTTCTCATCCTCTGCCTTTTGCGTACGTTTCTCCTCCGCACGCCTTTTCTCTTCGGCTTTCTGATTCTTCTTCTTTGCTTCAGCCTTTTCCTGCGCTTTTTTCGCAATCCGGTCTTTCTGGCTTGCTAACGACTTGTCGATCACAGCAAAAAAGGATGTCATTCCATCTTTTACTTCCATGCCAAAGCCTTTGACCTGCCCTGCGTTTGCACTCTTTTTGATGCTGCTTGCAAGCTGGGACATCTGGGTGGACGACGCGCTGATAATGCCTTCGTACTGTTTCCTGTACTGCTCATCCTCAGCCATACGCTCAATCTTTTCCTCATCGATCAAGACTACCATACGGTTTGGATTAGCAAACCTGGATGCATTCGCCTGCGCCTGCTGCTTCATATCTGAGCTGACAAGGATAAAATCCATATTGGAAAATTTCTTTCTCAGCTCGTCATAATACTTCTGCGCTTTTTCACTCAGCTTCGGCTCTCCAATCGTCCTGCCGTTTGTGACCTTTGTCTTTTTCACCTGTGAAGTATCCGCAGCCTGGCTTTCCTTCGCCGCCTTTGCATCCTGCGCCGTCTTGCTGTAATTTGCCGCAGCAGTATACCCGGACGCCGCAAGCGCTTCTGTTGTTGTGATTGGGTTCATAATGCTTCCTCCTTGAAATGTTATTTAATTCCTTTTATATATAAGGCAGTACATGGATGCCTGAAAGGCAAGACTGCCATATATGACAATTATGAGCGTGAAGAATGCAGCTTAGAATCCGGCATTGCTTTTATTTATCCCCAGAAATCATATCGGCTGGCAAGCTGTGATACCAGGCTTCCAGCGCCGTTATACTGGCTGGATGTACTCTCGATGCCCGCCTGCGCATTATTCGAGATCCGGTCTGCGATAAAAGCTGTTTTAGATGCCGCCTTTGAAAGGGCGTTTTGAATTTCTTCGACCGACGCTTCCCCAAGCTTTTTGGAATCAATAGAAAGCATCCCGTCCTTGCCGACTGTGATGCCGATTTTTCCCAGCTCCTCGCTGTAATCAGCCGCCGCGTCTTTTAACTGCGCAAGGTAATACTGGTCGAGTACGCCGGTGGATTTTTTCAGATTGGAAATCGTAGAATTGTAAGAATCTACAAAATCTCCGACTGCCGCATACACTTCCTGCGGGTCTTCGCTGTCCTTAAACTTTTCCCAAAATGACTTTTCCCCTGTTTCGGCAAGCTTATCCGCCTGCTCCTTAAGGGCTGACGCGGCTTTCTCCAGCTTTTTGTAATTTGCCACCGAAGAAGAGGACGTCTTATCATTTTTTTTCAAAGCGTCCAGCAGCGAATTCTGGCTGGAGGACGAATCGTTGTTGACATAGTCAAGCAGACTCGTCCGGTTAATCGGGATTCCTGTCCTTTTTGCTGTTTCATTCAGCATTTGCGTTGTAATTCTCATCTTATAACCTCCTGATTCTGGCAGTGGGATCCTGCACTGCATATTTGTTGTTGCTGCAACATTCATAATCCTTCTAATATTATATCGGCAAAAGTATGAGAATTTAACACATAATGTCACGAATAGACAGCATGGAAAAAATTCGTTGAAAAATCCGCTGAAAAATCCGTTGAAAAAATCCGTAAAAAATACTGTAAACCTTCCTAAAATATGTTAGAATAGTTTTCATAGTGTATTTTATAAGGAGTATCATTCATATGAAAAAGAAGTACCATAGCATGAAGCAAAAAATTATTTTCTATGTCATGGCAGTGGCGGTGAGCCTTGCCGTTGTAATCTCCCTGATTATGTCCATCGGCAATATCCGTTCTACAAATACCACGCTGTTGGACAACATGCAGACGACCGCCCGCATCGCATCCCAGAGCATCAGCTCCAACCTGCACCTTTTGACGGAGCGGATGTACAACCTTTCCAGAGAAACCGTATTTACCGATGCGGCTTCTTCCGACAGCGACAAGCTTGCCTGCCTGTCTGACGCCAAGCTGCAAATCGAGTTTGTCTGGCTGTCCGCTTACGACCTGGAAGGGGCAAAACAATTCGGCGATGAAAAGGCCCCGGCTTCCATCGCCGGCGAAGCATATTTTGCACACCTGGCGCAAACCGGCAATACGGTCATCAGCGACCCATACGAAGCAGACGGGGTATTGCAGCTTTGTGTCGGCATTCCCTATACGGCAGGCGATGAGACGGCAGGATACTTGGTCGGAAGCTACAAATACGATATCTTAAATGATGTTTTAAGTATGCTGATTGTCGGCAGCACCGGAAGCGCCTGTATCGTCAATGAGGACGGCGTAATCGTCGGCGACCGGGATACGTCGGCGATTGGCAGCCGCAGCAACATTTACGACGATTCTTCTACAGCAGCAGCAAAAAACACGTTTGACAAAATGCTTTCCTACCAGACGGGCTCCGGCCTGATCCGCTTCCAGGGCAGGAAATGCTACGCGGGCTACGCGCCGATCCCCGGCACAAACTGGGCGCTTTTAATCTATGCCCCGCAGGCGGAGTTTATGGATACCGCCCTTTTTTCTATCGTGCTGACGATATGCATATCCGTCATACTGCTTGGCATTGCCGCTGTCTGGATTACGGTTGTTTCACAAAAAATATCCGTCTCCCTGGCATCTGCTACCAGCCGCTTGCAGCAGCTTTCGGACGGAAACCTGACAGATGCGGTAGTCCCGTCTGAAAGCAACGATGAGACCGCCGTCTTGACAGACGCCCTGGCAAAAACGATCGCCAGCCTGAACGCATACATACAAAATATCCGTACCTGCCTGGGCGCGCTGGCTGACGGCGACTATACCATTGACATCCCGGACAGCTTTGACGGAGATTTTTCCTCCATCCAGCATTCCCTGAACCACATCCAGGAATCGCTGAACCAGTCCATGGCACGCATGAACCAGTCCTCAGAACAGGTAAACCAAAACTCCATGGAAGTATCCAACTACGCCAGGCAGCTACAGGATGCTTCTTTGCAGCAGGCAAACCTGCTGCGCCAGCTTGAAGAAAGCACCGCATCCATTACATCTGCGATTGAAAAAAATAAGGAACAGGTATTGCAGATGGAGTCCTGCTCGGAAAATGCAGGAGAAAAGACAAGGATCGGCGGGACATCCATGCAGAGCCTGCTGGAACTGATGTCTGACATCCAGGGCTCTGTAGAGGAGATCTCCAAGATCAGCAAGCTGATTAACGATATCTCGTTCCAGACAAACCTGCTTTCCCTAAACGCTTCGATCGAAGCTGCCAGAGCCGGCGAAGCAGGCCGCGGCTTTGCCGTCGTCGCCGCGCAGATCAGCCAGCTCTCCGCAAAGACATCCGAAGCGCTGCAGCAGACAGACGCCATTATCGAGCAGTCGGCAGATATGATCCAAAAAGGCGTAAAAGCGGCAAATGAGACAGCCGCCGCATTCCATGACATCCAGGAAGTAGCAAAACAGTACCGGGAAATCTCTGTACAGCTATCCGGCACCGCAGAAGAGCAGGCTTTAGCCGTATCGTGCGCCACCGGGCAGTTAGACTCGATCCGGGAAATCGCGGATGAAAACCACCGGCTGGCAGAAGAAACAAACAAAATGGCAGCAAGCTCCTTAGAGCAGTCCGAAAGCCTGCACCAGCTTGTTTCCAATGTAAAATTAAAAAGCAGCAGGCACAGGCTGTAAAACCCAAAAAGGAGAGGTTTGACTTATGAAATTAAAAGCTTACAGATGGTTCCTTCCCGTTTTGTTATGCACATGGCTCTTTAGCGGCTGCGGCAGCTCCGCAGCTCTAAAGGACGGCTTCTATACCGCACAGATGTCGGATTACTCCCATGGCTGGAAGGAATATTTATGTATCATGGTAAAAGACGACAACATCGTATACGCAGAGTTTAACGCCAAAAACCCAAGCGGCTATATCAAGGCATGGGACAACGCCTACATGGAAAATATGGCATCCGTATGCACTACCTATCCAAATGATTATACAAGAAAATACGTCGCACAGCTCATCGAAGCGCAGGCAGCAGACGGGCTGGACGCCATCAGCGGCGCTACCAATTCCGGAAAGAACTTTTTTAGGCTTGCCGCAGCAGTTATTGAGCAGGCAGCAGATGGAAATCCCGATATCGTGACTGTGCAAAGCGAAAGCGAAGCGGAATAAGCAAAACAGCATCCGCCTGCTGCATAAAAAACGGCATAGGAAGCGCATTCTAAACATACGCTCCTATGCCCAATCTGCCGCGAAATTAAATCACAATGAAAAGAAAAACTCCTCATTCTCTTTCGTTATCGTCACGATCCTGCTCAAAAAATAGTCGTTGTCCGTACGTTTTTTATATGTTTCGATCAGCGAATAATCCTGCCACATATGCATCGGGAATACATGGCCTGCATCGATATGCTGCATAAAATACCCGATGCCTTTAAACGCATCCTTCTCCTGGCGCGGGTCTAACGGTACAAACGCCAGGTCAAAATGCTCTCCCTCGATTTTACGCATCTCCCGCTTAAAGCCGCGCTCCATACGCCCGTTAATCAGGTCTCCGACGCCTTCCCAATACCACCAGTGCAAGTCCCCGGCATGGTAAATATGCCTGCCCTCCGCCTGTACGCAAAATGCCACGCCAGCGTCGGTAGACATAAGCGTACGTACTATGACTTCCCCGATCTCATACGTCTTTTCCGGCGCCGTATACGTGATTTTTTCCGTAATGTCCGCAGGATAGCCATGCTTTGCCAGAAAATTCCGGCTCATCTTACAATCCTTGGAAAAGACAAAACGTACCTTCGGATACTGTTCTGCGAGCTTTAAGTTATCCATATCAAAATGATCCTGGTGCTTATGGCTTGCAAATACATAAAAATCCTTCTGCGTGCTTAACTGCGGGATCGTCCCGGTAAAATGAAGCCCCTTCAACCGGTCTCCGGCAAAATAATCAAACAGCAGGATGGTATGCTCTAATTCTACCAAAAAACTGCTATGATGTAAAAAAGTCACTTTCATTTCGATCTGTCCTCTGCTTCCCATCTTAATAAGATCCTGGTTGCAGTACCGCAAAGCAGTCGCACATGCAGCACTGCAAGGATTATTATAGCAGATCCGCCAGAAAATGCAATGCCAATGCCCAAACCCCAAGATCCTGTCCGTCAATTGAAAGTTTGCTTCGCAAAATCGCCCCTCATTTCTGAATCATGTTCTTGCCGTTTCGCCTTGCTTAAACCGGCACAAGCATTTCCCGAATCGTTTTGACATAATACTCTGCTGTCTGTTCTTCAAACGGGATCACACGCGACCACATCCGAAGCCCCTGGTAATAATACAAGATGCACTCCGCCGCCTGCCCTGGGTCCTGCTGCTTAAATTCCCCTGTCTCGATGCCGTATTCGATCAGGCTGATCCAGCGTTGTTTCGCATTCTCATTGATCCTTTGAAACAGCTCCTCATTTCCAAGGCTGGCATATTCATAGATCGCAAGGCTGAGTGAAAGCTCTTTTTCCAGTATTTCTTTTCGGATCTCACCGAGCATATCTTCCAGGATCACACAAGCGCCCTCCCGCCTGTCCATCCTGCTGCCAATTTCATATTCCTGTGACAAAATCGCAGAAAAAATCTCCCCTGTCCCTTTATAATACCGGTATAAGCCGCCCCTGCTCAGCCCTGTTTTTTCACAGATATCCGTCATGGTCACCGCCTGGAAGCCTTTCCTTGCAAACAGCTTCCAGGCTTCCTGCAATATCCGCTCCTTTGTCTGTTCGGATTTCATCCCCATATTATTGCTGTGCCTCCTCGCGTAAAAGCGCATACATACAGTACGAACCGATTTTCCCGTTTTTATAAACGCTGTCCCGCATCGTCCCCTCACAGGTAAACCCTGCCTTTTCCAAAACTCTCCTGGAACCTGCGTTGTGTGCAAACGGCTCCGCAAAAATGCGTGCAATATCCATTGTGCCAAATGCTTCCTCACAGATCATCCTCACTGCCTGCGTCATAATTCCCTGGCGCCAATAGCCCTCCGCCAGCCAGTAACCCAGCTCTGCTGACTTCTCATATACATCCGTACCCCTGCTGATACTGATGCTGCCTGCCACTGTCCCGTCCACCTCGACCGCACGCAGAAGCTGCCCGTCTCCGGCATTAGCAATGCAGTCATTGATAAACCACTGCGCATCTTCCAGGGTATACGGATGCGGAAATACATTGCGCAGATTTTCTGCAATATGCGGATTGTCCGCTGCCTGCGCGAGTGCTTTTGCATCCGCTTGTTTCCACTGCCTTAATAAAATTTGTCTCATATGCTTCTCCTCCAAAAAACGACACTGTTGTCTTTTTTATAATACGACACTCATGTCGCTTTGTCAAGCAAAATAAAAAAGCGGTACTGCCCGCTTTTTTACGTTAAATAATAATACAGACCATCCCTCCATTCGAATCATTCACAATCTTTTGCATCGTATCCTGCAACTTCATCTGGCTCTCATCATCCATCATTGAAATCTTATGGCTGATGCCGTCCTCCATCAGTTCGCCGATCGTCTTGCCAAAGATGTTTGTATTCCAGACCCCTTCGGAGGAATTCTGCCCTTCCTTTATGTAATCCTTAAGCCCCTGCGCCTGCTCCTCGCTGCCGACAATCGGTGCAATCTCCGTCTCGATATTCGCGCGGATCATATGGATTGACGGCGACGACGCCTTGATCTTGACTCCATACTGGCTGCCATGCTTGATGACCTCCGGCTCATCCAGCGCAATATCCGACAACTGCGGGGATACGACTCCATATCCTTTCATCCGCACAGACTGCATTGCATCTGCGACTTTGTCATATTCCTGCTTTTTCGCCGCCATCTCGCGGATTAAGCGGATCAGCTCATACTCCCCGTGCACCTGCACGCCCGTCAGCTCTGAAATATTTTCATAATAGTACTTCTGCGCGACTTCCATACGGATCTCCGCAGTCCCGTCCGACAGGTTCATCATTTCCAGCTTGATCTTTTCCAGATATTCGCCGTCCGGCTGAAACTCATAATTTCTGACGTCCTTGACAAACGTGACCTCCTGCAGGATTTTTTTCGCATTTTCAATCACATTCTTTTTTACCGGACGATCCTGTCCCAACAAGTCGACCCACTTCGGCAAATAAAAATTCATGCGCACAACCGGAAATTCGTATAAAATCTGCTCCAAAATATGGTTCACATCTTCCTTGCGCAACTGCTCGCAGTTTACCGGAATGACGCTCACCCCATACTGCGCTTCCATCTGCTGCGCCGTCTGGCGTGCCTCGTCACTGTATGGCTTTGCAGAGTTTAACAGCATAATATATGGCTTTCCGCTTTTCTTGAGCTCATTTACCGTCTCCTGCGTCGGCTTCTGATAATTGGCCGCAGGAATCTCTGTCACTGTCCCGTCCGTCGTTACGACAATCCCAATCGTCGCATGGTCTTTAATCACCTTACGCGTCCCTGTTTCTGCCGCCTGCGAAAACGGGATTTCCTGCTCCGACCACGGCGTTTTGACCATGCGCTCCACACCGTTTTCCAAATGCCCGCTGGCGCCCTCGACCATATAGCCGACACAGTCGATCAGGCGGATCTTTACCGATATATCCTCCGTCAGCTTGATCTGCGCCGCATCCTTTGGGATAAACTTCGGCTCCGTCGTCATAATCGTCTTGCCCTGCGCCGACTGCGGCAGCTCATCCCTCGTCCTCGCCCGGACATTCTCATCCTCAATATTCGGAATGACCATCTGCTCCATAAAACGCTTAATAAACGTAGACTTCCCGGTACGCACCGCACCGACGACACCCAGGTAGATCTCTCCGTTTGTCCTTGCCTGGATATCTTTATATAAATTGTACTGCTCCATCCTCCCTGTCCTCCCTGTCAAAATGTACTTTCTATACTTTATGACGCTGGACGGGAACTATGCCTTTTTTTTGCAATAAATAGATACGCATATTCGCAGGATCACGCAAAAAAAGCGGCAAACTGTTATGCGCTTTATCCTGAACCGAGCCATTTTCATATCTGTAAATCGTCTTATCCTCCATAATGACACCTCTTCGCCTCTTCGAAGAATCACACCTATGCACGAATCTTAATAAACGCCCCAAAATTCCCCCGTTTCCCATGGCTTGCACGGTGGGAAAACAACAGCTTCGGGTTGCAGCACGTACAGATATTTGTCACCGCAAGATGTTCCCTGCGTATGCCTGCTTCCAGCAGCACAAGCTCGTTCGCCTTCCAAAGGCTTAACTGGTATTTGCCCGCGCCTTTCGGTTCGCACAGCTTTGATCCCGCCTGCGGAAACTGTTCTAAAAACTGCCCTGCCACATCCTCGCTGACCTCATAGCAGGACTGGCAGATCGACGGCCCGACTGCACAGTACATCTCCCCTGGCACGCTGCCATAAGCCTCCTGCATCGCCCGGACTGTCTCGCGCCCCATACGCGCCACAGTCCCCCGCCATCCCGAATGGCTGACGCCGACCGCACGGTGCACCGGGTCTGCAAAAAATAACGGCACACAGTCTGCAAAAAACGCAGACAGCACCACCCCAGGCTCATTGGTAATCAGCCCGTCAATCTCCTGATAATCTCTGTCCCTCAAAATCCCTTTCCCGCAGTCTGCGCGCGTCACAGCCCTGACGTTTACGGTATGCGTCTGGTCGGTCAATACAAAATCCTCTACCCCTGCATGAAGAGAAATTGCCGTACGATGAAAATTTTCATCTACGGCAGCTTTGTCATCCCCTCTTGTATAGCTTAAGTTTAATTCCGAAAATATTCCCTTGCTGGCGCCGCCTGCGCGGGTTGTAACCCCATGCTCCATCCAGTCAAGCTGGGCAAAGAGCCTGAACTTTAACAGCGGTATGCCGCCGTCTGCACTGTGGTTTTCCAATTCAAACACTTTACGGGAATCTCCCGCCTTGAAATCCTGTAGCCTCATCATCCGCTTATCCTCATTTTTTATTTGCAACAACTGCAATTTTGCCAAAAAAATCCCAAACATCTCCCCGCACTGCTACCGCACATAATCAAACGCATTCTGAATCAGCTTCCACTCCCCGGCAAGACATGCTGCCACATCAAAGCGGCATGGCTGCTGCGGCGGAATGCGGCGCGTCATGCAGTAATAAGAAGCAGTCCGGCAGATCTTTTTCTGTTTTCTGCTGTCTACCGCCTCCTGCGGCTCTCCCATTTGTATGCCTGAACGATATTTTACTTCAATAAAGACAAGATAGCTGCCGTCTTTTGCGATCAAGTCAATCTCTCCCGTCCGGCAGCGGAAATTCTTTTCCAGTATCCGGTAGCCAAGCCCTTCCAGGTACTGCGCCGCCTTTTTCTCATACTCTGCGCCTATGGCACGGCGTTCCTTCATTTTTTATAATCTCCCAGTTTTTTTCGTATTTTGTCCATATCATTGACAAATACAAGGATCTCCGCTACAACCTGATACAGCTCCGGCGGGATCATGTCGCCGATCTCCAGCCGCGAAAGCGTATCCGCCAGCTTATCATCCTGATAAGTCGGGACATCCGCTTCCTTTGCGGCATCGATGATCTTTTCCGCCAAAGCCCCCTTTCCAGTCGCAAGGATTTTCGGCGCCTGTTCTCCAGGCTCATAAGCAAGCGCTATCGCAGTTTTTGGTTTTTCTCTTTTTTCCTGTCCTGACACTGCCGTGTTTCCTTTCTGTCATTTTTACTTAGAACCTATGCCCGCATATCAAACGAATACCGATGCACCATCCCTCTGGACGCTGCCTTTGCAGGCTGGCTCTTTTGCAGGAAATCTTCGACAAAATCCACCTTTTCTTCCCGGTTTTCAATCGTCACCGTACAGTGATAGCCGAGCTTTTCCAAGCGCTCTTGCAGCTTTGGCAAATGCTGTTCGAGCAAATCATAGGCAGCATCGTCCGACAAATAAAACTTCGTACTGACATTGTTTTCCAGCATTTTAATCGATACGTCCGTCGTGCCCAGGTTTTCCAGCTCCAAATGCAGAAACGCCGACAGCTCCCCTTCTTTTTTGCCGAGGTTTCGTTTATTCGTATAGACATACAGGTCGCTGTGCGCATTCTGGTTCGCCATTTTCAGCGGGATCTGCACATACGTATATGCCTGGTTGATCTGGTGCATAAACTCCAGGTTGTCACGCACCTGGGCGGCTGACTGGGAAAGCTGGCTCGTATTCATACCAGTATGCCTTGCAAGCTGTTCGATCTGTCCCATCTGGCGGTTCAGGCGCTGGTAGAGCTCCTCGACCTTATGCTCCGTCTTAAGCTCCTGCGGGCGCACCGTCCACTGCTCCTGCATCACATCCTTTAAAAGCGTATGGTATTCCTTCCCTGCGAACAGCCTGCCAAGCACCGCTTTGTCAAAAGCCTGCGGCTGCTGCTCCAACTGCTTTGCAACAACGTCCAGAAATTCCTTTGCTGTCAACTGTGCGTTTAATTTCATTTGTTCCGCCTTCGGAAACGCTTCTTTCAACTGTGCTTCCAACTGGGCAAGCTGGTGTTTGTTTAACAGCTCCCCGATCGGACGCGGCGTTCCTGCATCTTCCCCTGCGGCTTTCTGCGCTGCTATATCCTCCTGCCGGCTGCCTGCCGCCTGCTGGGCTGCCTGCTCTGGGGCCGCCTGCCCTGGCTGGGCTGCTGCCTGCGCATCCGACTGGGCTGCCTGGGCATTTTCCGCCGCGCCTGACGTATTTCCAACTTCGGCTGCTGCCTGCATGTCCGGCTGCTGTCCTATGCCCTGCGCTTCCCCTGCCGCCTTGCCGTTTTGCAAAGCCTGCGCTTCGTCCAAAAACAGGGCCGTTCCCTCCGCCGCCGCGCCTGACGTATCGAGGATAGACAAAATCTGCTCGTTCAGCATCAAAAGCCCTTTTGCGCCGCCGGACGCTTTTGCATAGACCTCCGAAAGCCCTTCCATGACCTGGTTCATCTCCTGCAGCATCGAATGGCGGTCATTCTGATAGTTTTCAAACTGCGCCGCCATCTGGTCACTGACCGGGATCCCAAGCTTTGTCATCATCACTGCCGTATCAAGCGATACACGCGGATTCTGCATCAGCGTATGGCGCATTGCTGCCAGGGACTGCTTATCGATCGGCATCCCTTCCTCCATCATACGGTTGACCATATCGATCGTATCCTTTGTCATTTCCATGCCAGCCGCATCCAGCGCCTTTTGAATCGTCGGATTAAACGCCTTGCCGCCCATAAACGGCTTAATCGCAATCGTCTGCCCATCGTTTGATTTGACCTGAAAAAATACAGACTGCCCCAGCATCAGGTCTACACTGCCTTCCAGCCTTGCTGCGATCGACTGCCCGTTTCCAAGCCCAAGCAGCACTCTGGAACCGTCAATCGAATTGACGCTTCCTTCAAATACTGCCCCTTCCTGCATCTGCGTCAGCTCCGATACAAGGCTCTGCACTGCCGGCGCACCTCCCGGCTTCGCCGACGGCGCCGCAAGCGGCGCATTTGCAAGCGTATTTGCATACTGTCCTAAAAAATCTGCAATCTGCATAAAATCCTGCCTCCCGTCCTTTTTCTGCTTGCTGCACAAATTTCCTGTTCTCCGCTCAATCCGCCCGTTTTCCGTTATCCCGCCAAAAACTTGAGAAATGTCCGCCTGTGGATCTCGCAAGGCCCTTTTTGCTCCAGCGCCTGTATGTGCTCTTTTGTCCCATATCCTTTATGCGCGGCAAATCCGTACCCCGGATACATGCGGCCGTATTCCTCCATCATATGGTCTCTGGTTACCTTCGCTAATATGCTCGCCGCAGCGATGGAAATGCTTTTCGCATCGCCCTTGACAATCGGCACCTGCCTGATTGGCACGCCTGGAATCGTAACAGCGTCGTTTAACAATATATCGGGCAATATCCCCAGATTATTTATAGCTTCCCGCATCGCCTCATAGGTTGCATTTAAAATATTCACCTCGTCAATCCGTTTTTCAGACACGATGCCGACCCCCGCCGCCACAGCCTGTTCCATAATCTCGTCAAACAACTGCTCCCGCATTGCCGCCGTCAGCTTTTTGGAGTCATTGATATACAAAATCTCACAATCCCTGGGCAAAACTACCGCCCCTGCCACTACGGGCCCGGCAAGCGGCCCCCTGCCTGCTTCGTCAATCCCGCAGACAGCCGTATATTGCGCATATTGGCGCTCATATTCTCCCATTTGATAGATGCGCGCCCGCTCTGCTTGTATTTTTTCGAGCTGCTTCCTCGCCTGTGCAACCAGGGCGCGCACCCCCGCCCTGCTGTCCGCTTCATAAGCACAGACAAAAGCAGGCAGCGTCTGTAACTGAGCTGCCTTAAATTCCTCCCGGATCTGTGTAATTGTCTTTGCCATACTTCCTCCTGTACGTAACTGCGGTTATTTTATACTTCCAATCGAACCAAACGGAAAAATCCTGAAAAACACCTTTCCGATAATCTCTGAACGCCTGACGTACCCTACCTCGGCAAACCGGCTGTCCACACTGTCATTGCGGTTGTCCCCCAGCACAAAATATTCATCCTCCGCCAGTATCTTCGGCGTCCATGCATACCCCGGCTGGGTAATTACTTCTGTCCCATAATGCTCCTCTAACGCTTCGTCATTAATGAAAATCGTCCCCTGCGCATCAATGCGTATTTTCTCTCCCGGCAGCCCGATTATCCGTTTCACATAATACGTATCCTGCTCATAACGGTACGGAAACGCAATCACGTCGAAACGCTCCGGCTCCCGGAAACGATAAGTCAGCTTGTCTACAAGCACCTGGTCGCCGTCAAAAAGCGTCTCCTGCATAGAACTGCCCTCGATCTGCGTACGCTGCCCCGCATAATTGACAAGCAGGTACGTACAGCCTAAAATAACGGCAAGATAAAAACACAGGCTGGCGATTTCCTTCCATATAGCCTTCATGTATGATCCACTCCATTACCCGTCATCTTCCATCCAACGCTTTTGTGTCTTTCCATCAGCCCGCATCCTGGTATCCTCTCCATTGTTTCTGCTTTTCCTATACGCCCGGCTGCCGTCCCGCTCAACCTGCCGCCGGCGGCGCTTCCACTGTGATCCTGCCCAGCTTTCCGCTCCGAAACTCATCCAGAAGCAAAGCCGCCGCTTTTCCATAATCCAGCCCGCCGCCTTTTTTCAGGCAGTTACGGTTTTGTGCAAGCGCTTCAAACACCGCTACAGGCTCTGTTTCCTCGCTGATGCCATACCGGCCCTCCAAAATCCCTGGATAAGAATTTTGCAGCTCTCCAATCAGCTCTACCGCCATCTCCTCTTTGTTTAAAAGCTCATCCTTGATCGAACCGATCCACGCCAGATGCAGCCCAATCGTCTGATCCTCAAATTTGGGCCATAAAATCCCCGGCGTATCCAAAAGCTCGACCTGCTTATTGAGCCTGATCCACTGCTTGCCCTTTGTAACGCCAGGCTTATTTCCGGTCTTTGCACATGCCTTTCCTGCAAAAGAGTTGATAAACGTAGACTTCCCCACGTTCGGAATTCCGACCACCATCGCCCGCACCGGACGATTTAAAATCCCCCGCCTGCGGTTTTTTTCTATTTTTTCCTTACACGCTTCCTGGATCACCGCCTGCACTGCCTTCATGCCTCCGCGGTTCCTTGCATCCAGCCTGACCGCATAGCTTCCCTGCGCTTTGTAATACTCACACCACGCCTGGTTTTTTGCTTCATCCGCCAGATCTGCTTTATTTAAGAGCACCAGCCTGGATTTTTGCTTTCCAAGCTCATCGATGTCTGGATTATGGCTGCTCACCGGGATCCTCGCATCCACAAGCTCGACCACCAGGTCTACGAGCTTGATATCCTCCTGCATCTGGCGTTTTGCCTTGGTCATATGACCTGGGTACCATTGATACTGCATACTGAAATCCTTCCTACTTCATAAAGCCCAGCTTGTCCCTGGGCGCTATTACAAACCACGCTTTTCCGATAATATAGTCTTCCCTGACATTGCCGATATTTGCAAACCGGCTGTCCTCACTGTTATTGCGGTTGTCTCCCAGCACAAAATACTCATCTTCCGCCAGTGTAATCTCCGCCTCCGCTATGCCCGCATCCTCAATCCGCGCCGCCTGGATCTCCTCCTCAAACTCCTCGCCGTTGACATAGACAGTGCCGTCCCTAATCTGTACCGTATCCCCCGGCACAGCGATCACGCGCTTTAAATAATAATGCGTATTCGTATTCCCATTCGGAAGAAACGCGATCACATCCCCCGCTTTCGGTGAGATAAATTTATAAAAAAAACGGTCGATCAGCACCTCGTCCCCGTCCTCAAGCTGCGGTGACATGGAAGGCCCCACGACAGTAGAACGCACCCCGAAAAAATAAGTAAGCACAACCGCAATCGCAACGGTAATCGCTATTTCCAGCGTCCAGACCAAAATTTCCTGAAACAGCGACAAATTAATCTTGCGTTCCTTCCTCCTGCCAAACTCAAGCCCTTTGACTCTTCTTCCCATCTTTTTCCCTAATCATCCTTCTTTTAACAGCACAATTTCAAAAAAGAGACAATCTCACAATTGTCTCTTTTTCACAAAAACTATTTTACAAGCTCTTTTACCTTCGCACGCTTGCCTACACGCCCTCTTAAATAATTTAATTTCGCGCGCCTTACTTTACCACGACGGACAACCTCTACCTTCTCCACATTCGGGGAATGCAGCGGCCATGTCTTTTCCACGCCGACACCATTCGATAACTTTCTGACCGTAAACGTCTCACGGTTGCTCGAACCTTGTTTTTTCAAAACAATCCCTTCAAATACCTGGATTCTTTCACGGTTGCCTTCTACAATCTTTCCATATACCTTTACGGTATCTCCTACATGAAACGCTGGCGCAGACTCCTTCATCTGCTCTGTTTCAATCTGTTTCATAATCTCTGCTGCATTCATTTTTGTGACCTCCTGTTATTTTGATGTTCTTAATACCGACTCGTACCAGAGGACCATCGCATTTTTCACAACAAGTCTAACTTATCACAATGCGGGCGGGATTGCAAGTGTTTTTTAGAAAAAATCTCACTGCGCCATCGCACGCAGCAGCCCCTTTGCCTGCTCCCGCCCCTGTCCGCTGCCATTAGGGAAAAACATCTGGAACAGGATGCCTTTTTCGCTGAAATAAACCTGATCGTTACGGTCTTGTGTCTGAATAAAGAAAGCATACCTGCCGTCCGCATACTCATACACCTCGTCAACCTCTTCGTCATGCCCATAGCCCCAGGCTTCCTGCTTGAAATTTTCCGTCGTAAACATTCCATTGATAAGGTAAGATGTCCCCGCAAAATCTGCATCCATACTCAAATGCCCGTAGCCATACTCCGGCTCAATGATCACTGCAATCTGCGAATACTCCACCGCAGAAGCATTCGGCAGCTCCAGGCCGCTCACACGGTGCAGCTTCGCATAATCCGCAAACGTCTGCGAATAGCTTTTTGCATCCTGGCCACTGTACCTCGCATCCGCCTGCGTCCCCGCATCCCTGCAAAATCCCTCCACGTCAAACGCAACAGGCGCTATCGCATCCAGCTCATGCCTGGTATTTTTCTTCCCCGCAGACAGAAAAAAGGAATCCGACAGCTCTTTTGCAAAGCCGGCAATCTGGCTGCTGTTTGCGATGCCAAATACAAGGCACAGCACAGCCGCCGCTGCCGCATATCTCTTTTTGGCACTCCTTTTTTTTGCTATACGCCCCCTTTCCCGGCGCATCCTGGCAAACGCAGCCTCTTTCGCCTGTCCGCTGCACCGAAGCCGGTTCATCTCCTGTGTATATGCTTCCTGAAATGATTCCATAACAGCCTCCTTTTCTGCTCTTTTGCCATATCCTGCCGTCTTATATGCCGCGTCCGCACACTTCATAAGCGTTCCCTCCTGCTTCCAGCATTTTTTTCAGCCTGTCCCGTCCTCTCGCAAGCTGGCTCGCAGCCGTATTTTCCCGGATATCCAGGATATGTGCAATTTCCTTAATGCTGTATTCTTCATAATAATACAAATGAATGACTACACGGTATTTTTCAGGAAGCCTGTGCACACACTGCGTCACATAGCCTTCCTGCTCTGACGCTGCACCCTGCGCCGCTGCGGCCTCCTCCGGCTGTGCCTGTACAAGCGTCACCTTCCGCCGCCACGCCGATTTCCAAAAATCACGGCAGCAATGAACGGTTACCTTTAACAGCCATGCCTTCACATGCTCCTCGCCCGCAAGCCTTTTTTTCAGCCTTAGCAGGCGCATACACACCTCCTGAAACACATCGTCCGCAAGGTCATGGTCTTTCACCTGGATATACGCCATCCGATAAATCAGATCCGCGTATTTGTCCAAAATGGATGCAATTTCCGCCTCGCTGTATACCTGATTCATTCGCCCCGCCTCCTTTCATACGTTATACGAGTGAAAGGGCGGAAAATCTTGCAGTTATGGAAAATTTTTTTTATTTCTCAATACTTCTATTCTGCACGAATGGATTTTCGTTTTTTTATCATAGCCTATGCCCACACCAAGTATGCGTCCCAGATACTTCGGCTCCTCTCCTAATTTTCCTTCAAATTTCAAGGCATATTTTTTGTCCTTAATCTGCTGCAATGCATTTTTTGGCGTATCATTTACCTTCAGTTCCAGAATCATCCCATCTGCCTTAAGATCAGCCTGCGGATAAAATATAAAATCCACATACCCTGTCCCGCATTTATCCTCACGCTCTACCCGGTAAGTATCCCTTGCCGCCAGATAGACAAGATTGACCACTGCCGCCAGATCCGTCTCATTATTATAATTCAGTAATGGCACCTCCGTGTTATGTGCAAATTCCAATATTTCAGACATAACCGCAGTATCATTTTCAAACGTTGCCCGAAGCATTCTGTCCGATATCTTTGCAAGCTGATGCACATACCCCAACGCCGGTTCCTTCACAAGCATATCTCTGAAATGATCCATCAATTCTTTATTCGGAATACGCACACACCCCTTCTCATAACTCAAAAACCCATACACCACCATCGCTGAAAAAATTTCGTCCTTTGTCGTCAGATTCATAGAAGTCGCCGCATATTCCTGCACATTTGCACAAACCGGTATTTCCGATACCAGTTTCGCCAAATCATCGCGTACTTTTGCGGTATTGTGTTCGATATAGTAAAAAATTTCATCATATGGCCCTGCACTGGTCCAATAATTCCCCAGATTATTGTTCGTAAGTGCAGCAACAACCGAACGCGGATTATATACCCGTTCTCCCTGTTTTGTATGATATCCGTCATACCACAGCCTTAAACCATCCCTGTCCACTCTGGGATTCGGCTGATTTTTTAAAAACCTTTCATACAGATCATCTACCTCTTCCTCTGTAAATCCGAAATCATCACTATACATTTCTTCGGATGCCATCGTATATTCCAAAAACATATTTAATTCGGACCCGCTCGAATACTTGGCAATCGGCAGTATCCCCGTCATATATGCCAGTGAAACGTAAGCCTTTCCCTTTAACAGGTTACTTAAAAAATCAATATATTCTTTCCTATCCTTGAGCGTCACAAAATCCCTGTGGAAAATAAAGTCCCACTCGTCTAAGACAAAGATAAACCGTTTGGAACCATATGCATGATACACCGCTGAAAATGCGTCCCATACAGCATCTTCCTTTTGAATGCCTGCTTTCGGATAGGCTCTCTGCAAGTCCTCCAGCAGCCTGTTTTCAATCCGCTCGATATATTGCTCATAGCTTGTGCATTTCCTCGGCAATTCATTAAAAGAAATAAAGGCCACATCATATTTTCCGGCATAATCCTTATACAGATCAGATGCTGCAATCTTAAGCCCGTCAAAAACAGCCTCGGCATCCCCTGCACCGGAAAAAAAAGCCGCGATCATGTTCGCCATCACCGACTTTCCAAAACGGCGCGGCCTGGTAATGCAGACATAGTTTGTACTCGTTTCGACCCTCCCCATTAATTGTTCCAGCAATAACGATTTATCCACAAAATAAGGGCTGTGATACTCTCTGCTATAGGTATCGGCAACAGCAGCCGTATTCAGATAATATCCCATATTTTCCGCTCCTTTCCTCCAGTTATCCCCTTCCCTGCATATTCTCTTATCCCGTTGCTTTGCCATTCTAGTGTACCTCATAGCCTCGCATGAATCAACCCCGATCAGCTTGCACAATGAGCATTTTGCCACATAGCTTCCATACCATCGCTTTCTGTCCGTGCTCAAAGCGCACCGTCGCTCCGCCAGATTTTTCAATACTTCTTTCTGCTGCCAAGAAGCCTGCTGTCTCTGACAAATTTCTTTTTTCTCGGGTCGCCCTCCGCACGATAGATTTCCAGGCTGCCCAAATCAAACACGGAACTCCAGACCGTTTCAAAATCCGGCTCATGATCGTATTGGCACATAAAGCCGTATTTGCCTTGCAAAAGCTGTTTGGTCGTGTCCACATAATCCTCCCGGATCTGCCCCGAAGCAAAGCTGTCCATAACAACCCGATATCGTTTGCGGGAATCATAATCGTTTCCGTTTGCATCGTCATAAGGCTGCATTTCATCCGAAATAAAACTGTTGACCGTACAGACGATCCTGCCGTTATGAAAAGCTTCCGCTTCCCGGATTTTTTTCATCGTTGGCGTACATTCCACAACTACCATATTGCCGCTTTTATCCGCAAGTAAAATATTGCAGTTCGAAGCGACCGGCAAATCGCAAAGCATCGAAACCGCCTGCTGTGTACGATCCGCCTTTTCAAGCAGATACCGCACAATAAAACAGGAATTCCATCCCGCCCGTATCTTCTCCAAATCCGTCATTACAAATGTCATTGCCACAGCAAGACCATGTTCATTCAGCCCTTCTTCCCCGTTGATAAAAGAAGACGTCGTAATGTAAAATCGGTTTCCATCCTGCGGCGCATAAATTTCACTTTTACTTCCTTCCCGCAAATAAGGCGGCAGGTCATTGTTCCTGCCATAGATCAGCCTGCCGCGCTTTTCATAGGCAAAGGCAGTACAGCCCCGCACCTCGGCAGGGATGTTCTGCTCCAAGTTATACATACAGCATCCCATACACAGCATCCAGGAGGCAAACTGCAAATAGCCTGCGCCGACCGTATCGCTCACTCCTCTGATTTCCTCGCACACTTCTGGGAAATACCTTCTTAAGATCTCCTCGCTTTGTCTTCCATGTTCCAACTGGAAAGCATCCAACTGGAGCGGAAATGACATTTGACATTCCTGAAATATCTTTCCGCGCTGAACACCCATTTCATAATGGCTTCCCGATAAACTTAAATGATACATCCTTCTCTCTCCTCCCTCTCTACTGCAATCCATACTCAGGAATAAGTATACGCGAAACAGCTTTTTATTTCCTCTCTTTTTCTGCTCTCTTTTGTAAACCTTCCATTTTCACCCTTAATTCATCCCAGCTTGCTACTGTTAAAATACTGTGATCTTCCGAATAAGGCAAATCCATCGCCCCTATATACCAAACCGGAAACATGCCGGCATTTAAGGAGCCTTTTACGTCGCATTCATACTGGTCTCCTACATACCATACCTCGTCCCGCTTTAAGCCAGCCTTTTCTAACGCCAGCTTAAACAGCCTTTTATTTGGCTTGCGAAACATATAATGGCTCGAAGTAATTTTTTACCGCATACTGCAGCACTGCTTCTATGCCCTTGATTCCGTCAAATTTCTGCTCTGCAACAAGCGTTTGCCCATAATCAAACGTAAGCACTTAATAATAGAGATGGGAATGCTTGTAAGGAAAAAGAGCGGGAAGAATGTTGAATGGATAATTGAAATATAAGACCACCTTATATAATTTTGGCAGGCATATTTACTATAAATATGTCTGCCTGTTATCAAGTTAATAATAATATATCAAAAGTATTGCATATTTTTTTAAAACAGTTATAATAATAAAAGTATCTGTAAATTGTATTAAAATCAGTACAATTTTAAAAAAGACGAAATTGTATCAATTGAAAGCCTGATTTTTAAATTGTCAGACAATTACCTGCAAAATCAGGTTCTGGAGGGCTTGAAAATAGAGGGGTTGGGAAGTATAGCGTAGAAATGATAGAAGCCCGTTTAGGGCATTGACACTTGTCAGAAAGATGTCTCCTGAACTTCCAACCATGGCGTAGAAATGATAGAAGCCCGTTTAGGGCATTGACACCTCTCTTTCATTTCAAAATTGTTCATCATAACTACCGTAGAAATGATAGAAGCCCGTTTAGGGCATTGACACAACTATTCGCTCGCCTTCCATATTTACTGTTTTGTACATGTAGAAATGATAGAAGCCCGTTTAGGGCATTGACACTCTTGCAAGGCGGCGCAAATCCTCTCTGTGCTCTCTTACGGTAGAAATGATAGAAGCCCGTTTAGGGCATTGACACATCCATTCCTTGCCGTATATAATCGTATTCTTTGCCACAGTAGAAATGATAGAAGCCCGTTTAGGGCATTGACACAATCTTTTCTAGCGCTGCTTGGGCGTCGCCCAGTGGTAGAAATGATAGAAGCCCGTTTAGGGCATTGACACAACTCCCAAGTATCAGTGCCACGCGATAACATAACTTGTAGAAATGATAGAAGCCCGTTTAGGGCATTGACACCTGCTTGGGCGTCGCCCAGTGAGGCTTCCATCCTCAGGTAGTAGAAATGATAGAAGCCCGTTTAGGGCATTGACACCATAGAGTAAGTCTGAAGATTTACTGGTAGAGACTTGTAGAAATGATAGAAGCCCGTTTAGGGCATTGACACAGGCAGACATGATCTTTTTCTACAGATATCGTCTCGTAGAAATGATAGAAGCCCGTTTAGGGCATTGACACGAATAGTTAGAAAATTATTTCTTTTTATTTTTAGGAAGTAGAAATGATAGAAGCCCGTTTAGGGCATTGACTCAAGAATGTCTGCAAGTATAAACTTTCCGTTGACAAATGTAGAAATGATAGAAGCCCGTTTAGGGCATTGACACATCACTTCTTGCTTTGTGATAAGCTCGTTCATCCAAAGGTAGAAATGATAGAAGCCCGTTTAGGGCATTGACACGCCGTGCTAAAGAATATACATCCACATTCTTTATATCGTAGAAATGATAGAAGCCCGTTTAGGGCATTGACACATAATATCGAAGTCCAGTAAACCCTTTTCCATTTGTAAAGTAGAAATGATAGAAGCCCGTTTAGGGCATTGACACAATATAGAATTCTCTTGTTTTCTTTACTTGCTTTCCGTAGAAATGATAGAAGCCCGTTTAGGGCATTGACACAGCCATTCTTCTAGCTTGCTGCATATATGCAATACAAGCAAAAATGCTTGAGGCTAGTGGATAAAGATGATTCAGTTGATTGTAAAACGGAAAATGTGTTTTGTACAAAAAAATAAGTAAAAGTCATGATAAACGGAAAAAAAGCAAGATACCAAAAGAAAATAAGAAATACCAGAAAAAATATCTGCATAAAGTTTCCCATGAGATTATCAGCGGAAAATAGGTCATAGTTGTACGAGTGGACATAGTAGATTAAGAGGTCGATAAAGCAGAAAACCCATTTTCTTTAGACAATGGGCTTTTTCGTATGCCAATGCGCGTATAATACGCTTTCGACGTAAGCGCTTAATAAAATAGCGTATATACAAAATCTCGCAGTTCCTATACAATAGTGATAAGAACTGCGAGATATTTCTATTTTATACTTGCCATATGCAAGCGTTTTACTCTACATTACATTGTGCCAGAACAATTCTCAATGACATTCGGATCCCAAGGGGCTAGCTTTGCAAGTGCAGTATCCATCATTTTAGTACATGGCAGGTTTTGTAATAGATGCAAGCGCAAAAAGAAAAGTCAACAGGGCTTTCCAATAAAATTTTATATAAAAATTCAACATTTCTTTTTTCAAAAGTAAAAAAATACCCCTCTTTCACATCCAGGTTTCCAACTCTTTAATCATTTTTCTGCTCCCAAAAAGTCCAATGAACCAAAGGCTTGAAACCTATCTTTTCATAGAAGGCATTGCCGCCGCCAGTCATATGCGTTGCGCCTAAAGGCTTTAGCCTGCGATAATGCTCTGAAAGCGCCGCTGCTGCCAAGCCCTTCTTTCGATACTTTGGAATCGTACAGAGTGGTTCCATATAAGCAAGGTGATTTTCTGGAGTCCACCACATCCCTGCATAACAGACGTACTCCCCTTTCGTATTTTCAATGACAATCGAATTCTCTTTCTGCATGTGTGGCGCCATTAGCCTATAATATCCATATTCAGCATCTCCATTCCAAGGGCCTTCATCTTTTTCTCGGTCAAAGCCTTTCCAGCAGCACTCCACTATTTTTTCCACCGAAAACCTTTCAGGCTCCACGAAATGAAATCCATCCGGCAGCGAATAATGAAGCGGTTGTTCAAAGTCGAAAACGTGAAATAAAAAACCTGATGATTGTTGAAAGCCAATGTTCGCCGCTGCTTCTTTCACTGCCTTTTGGCCGCCAAAAATCACAAACCTGAGAGAACCATCCACACGCGGCATTGATGAAACCGCGTACGCAGCCATCTCATCCGCCAGCTCCTCATAGCCCGGTCGCAGGCTGAAATACACATCATTTACAGGATTTTCGTAAAAAACAAACCCTGCTATGCGTCCATGGTCTTCCCAAATCTTCCATCGATGTACCAGGGATTTATCCAACCAATCACTGGATAGCGCATACTCCAAAAACGGAGCAGGAACACCATTTCTCCAATCTTTTTCATATATATCAGCCATAAATTGATATATGTCCATAAAATCACATAAAACTCTAAAGTTTCTCGAAATTATTTTAGCCATAAATACGTCCTCCTTATACATGATTTATGTAATTATAACAAAATATGGTGTACAAAGAAGCAGCAAGAATCGTTATAATCAATCTTACCACAAAAGGACGCCTGCTTACGCAAGCGTCCTTTGATTATCCATATATTATTTTTTTAAGTGTGCTATCTGCCAGCCCGTATCGCTTCGACAGTGCTTCTAAGGAATATCCCTTTTTAAAAAGAAATTTTATTTCCCTATTTCTTTTTTGATAAAATTCACGTGAGCCACTGACGGAACCCCATTCCTTTTTGGCTGATGTCTTTGGAATATATATCACATCTCCATCAATGTAGGACTGAATCTCTTTTAATAATTTCTCAGGAAATATTTCCGCTGCATTTATATATTTCATTTTTACCGCTCCTTATTTATCTTTTATAAATAAAGTGCAGATACAGCAGAACATATAGTACTATTGCCCATGCAGTTTTTATATGCCTGCTATTCTGCATGGGCAAAAGCATCCTTAAGGCCATTTTGATATAATGCCCATATTTTTTTCATAGAACATTGCTCCTTTCCATTTTTTCTCTAGCAACAATAACCTGTGCTGCCACCTGCTTACGAAACAGGCTCTAAAATCCTGCCATCCGTTGCAATCGTCACAACCTGGCATGGTATGGATTTTCCACTTTTCTCAAGCGCTTTTTTTGCCGCAAACGCTATGCCGCCGCAGCATGGGACTTCCATGCGGACTACGGTAACACTCTGAATATCCTGATTTTTTATAATCTCTGTTAATTTTTCACTATAATCAACGCCATCCAGCTTTGGGCATCCAATCAGCGTCACTCTGCCTTTCATAAAATCCTGATGTATGCCGGCATATGCATACGCCGTACAATCCGCGGCAATCAGCAGATTTGCCCCACCATAATATGGCGCATTGACAGGGGCAAGCTTGAGCTGGCAAGGCCACTGCGCAAGCTGTGAGCTCTGCTCCATAGGACAGACTGTACCAGCCGTTTCCCCTGTTTTTTTCGCCCTGTTTTCAAGAACGGCTTGCTCATTGTAAGCTGCCGCCTCACGTTCTACAAACGAAATAGCGCCCACAGGGCAGTTTGGCAGACAGTCTCCCAGCCCATCACAGTAATCATCCCGCAGCAGCTTCGCCTTACCGTCTACCATGCCGATCGCCCCCTCGTGGCAGGCGTCTGCACAAGCACCGCAGCCATTGCATATTGTTTCATCAATCTGTATGATTTTACGAATCATCGCGTGGTATCCTCCTTTTTAGACAAAACATCCCAAACAGCTATACATACAAAATATCACCATCTCAGCCAGAGGCTGCCGAAAACCGCACCAATGGTTACAAAGCCCATTTCATTTTTTAATCTTCATAATGTCCTTTGCAGGATATGATCCTGATATTTTTTACTTCATCAATACTATATACAAGGCGGTTCACTTCGTCTATCCGCCTGCTGTATAATCCTGATTTATCCTGCCTTAGCAGTTTTGGCTTTCCTATACCTTGCAATGCTCCGTTTCGCTTTATATCTTCCAATAGGCAGTTTATCTTCTTTAATGTTTTTCTGTCCTGCATTTGCCAATATAGATAATCGTTCCAACCTTTAGAATCAAAGGTTAAGTCATTCATTTTTTTGCTTCTCCATTCCTTTGTATCCCATGTTTTTTCTCAAATTCTAAAACTTTTTCAGTTGGTTTCCAATCTTCTGATTCCATTGCCCTTAATTCTTCCATAGTAAAAGAAATAGTATCGCCCTTTTCGTGGTTATCTACGCTTTCATTTATCTTTGCTAAATATTCAGCGTTTCGTTTTGCTTTCTGCAGGGCGTTATATTCGGCTTCGTTTATCATGTAGATATTTTCATTCCGCGGCCTTGAAATAACAACGGTTTCGCCCATACTGATTTTGTCACACCATTCTTTGAAATTATCCCGGACATTCACAGACTTTACTGCTAACATGTTTTACCTCCTGCTTTAAATTTCTAAAAATGTACGTTTTTACGTATTTATTTCTGCACTATTATTATATTTCATGTATAAGTCGGTGTCAATGAAAATTAAAAAGACAGATATAAAACCATTTTACATCTGTCCATCTTTTTTATTATCTCATTTGGTAATTATTGCTTTCAGAAGATATTTCTGATCCTGCTGACATACTCAGCCGGCAGCGGATCTACACAGTTTAATTTGCCGTATTCACAATCCCTCCTTCTTTTCAAACGCTATTTTTAAAATACCCCCCCCCGGTTCTGCCAGCAGTTCCCTGCCCTGCTCTTCAATCTGCGCCAGCCTGTCCACCAGCTCTTCCCACTTATCCTGATCCATGATCCGCAGCCGTTCTTCCAGATGTGTCACTCGTTCCTCAATCGTAACGTCCCGGCTTTCAATATGCTGTGCACGCTCGTCTGTCACACGCACAATGCCTTCCATTGCCTGCAAACACTCCATGATTTCCTTCGTCCGCCTGTCGATGGCAGCTTCCAGGCATTCGATCGTTTGCAGGCGTTCTTCGATATGCACTGTCCGTTCATAAGTCATACAAGCCTTTTCCCATAAGGATACGAAAAACCTTTTCCATTTCATACATCCGATCCCCTTTTCCATACTGCTTTCCATTCCGATCGATCCGTAAAAAGAGCAGAAAGGTCAATCGATATTTCTCTCATCTTTCCGATCCCCTGAATGCAAATACGATCATCCAATGGAAAATACTCTGTCTTACTGCCTTTTTCCTGTTCCTGCAAAGGAACAAAATTGCGAAACCACATCCGCCTTACCTTTACCTTTTGATTCCCATACAAAAAATACAGGCAGGCTGCCCGGTGCTGTCCGTCATAAATACGGTTTTGATTATCAAACAATGTAATCAACTGCTTCCCTGCCGGATAACCATGCTCCCGAACCTGCCTTAGATTATACGCTAAGCGCTCACTGTTTGTCTGCCTGCGCAGCAGTCCTGCATCATAATAATTGACCTGCTTTCTGCGGTCATTTTCTGCGGCAATGCCATGCAATGCTTTCAGCACGCGTGACTCCGCAAGCGGGCGCAAAACCTCTTGCCCTTTTTCATCATACGTATCTACCAGCAGATCCGCCAAAAAGACCTCGTCATAAGTAATCTTTTCCAAATCCGCAAGCAGCCCCGACAATCCAACCAAATGCACCGGGTCAAAATCCCGGCAGGAAAAACCTTCTACACCTACGATCTGGTCGATTGCCTTCTCCATCCTGCCTGCGATCTGATCAAACTCCTGTACTGTCAGATCCAGGCGCATCTCTTTATAATGGACATGTATAGCTTCTCCAATATTGTCCTCAATCTCAAACCTGTAACCTACATCATCCGCCGCATCCAAAGATGCCAGCGATAATACTGCCGGATTGCTCATAGCGTCCCATCCTTTCTGCCGCAACCGTTCCTGCAAGCCTTAAGAACCTTACAGGCTCCGATTCTCAGTAATCAGCAAATGTCAGATAATCTTCGATTAAGCTGCTGTAATTTTTCGCCTTGATCTGTTCCGTCAATCTAGGCGTATACCGGAAAAATACTTTGCGAAGCTTGCGCTGCGTATCCGCATAGTCCAGACAGGCAAGCCTTTCTTCTATCCCACGGATATAGCCTTCCTGGAATTCCCTCTTGTCAAAAATACTTCGCACAATCAAATACAGCAGCGTTGTCTCATCATCCATTGCCCACCAATTATTTTTTTCATCCCATACTCTGTGTCTCCACACATCCTCGTTAATGCACGCATCCAGAGGTATCCATGTCTTAGGCGTCAGAGATTTGCAGCAAAGCCGAAAACTTACATCTATATAAAAATTGCAGTCTATATGCTGCTTTTTCCAAAATTCAGATTCCGGGAGCTGGTATGCAAAGTTCCAGCCATTTTTCCTTCCAAGCGGATGTTTTGTTTTTCTAAATCCATGCGTGCGCATAAACTCCGCAAATGCTTCATGGTCTTCCTCTTTTACTAAAAGGTCAATATCCTTGCCGTCCTTTAACCGTTCCGGCAGTTCCCCGTTTATATTTTTAATCAGGACATAACGCACTGCCTGGCAATCGTGATTTAATGCATGAAAAAAAGCGCATATAAATTCTTTTTTAATATAATTCATTCTTTTTCTCCCGTACTTTCCGCTCTTTCCGTTTTTAAGCCCTCCAAGCCTCCCCTTCTTTTTAATAAATCCATCTGCTTTTTAGCCAGGACAAAGCAGGAAGCCATTTGCAGGAAATCTTTTTCGGGAAGAGCCAGGCGAAATTTATCGTTTTGAATATGAATCTCGTACTTTTCATGTCCTGTTGTGGAATGGTTTAATTCGATCTTTAATTTTGTATTTCCGATTTGAATGTTTTCGATGGTTTTGATGATTTCTCCCATAGTAGATGCTCCTTATGGTAATTTATCCGTTCTAAAATGCTTTTCTTCTTTATTTCGTCTGTACGTTTCTCGCTTTTTATATATGAATTCTTGCTAAAATGTCCTACTTATGATAGAATAACTTTAAAAATATACAAGAAAGGGTGCAATTCCATGACAATTCAGCAAGAAGCAACCGACCTGATTTACCATCTGCCAGACAAGAATGTGCAGCTACTGGTCGAATTAATGAGAACCATGCTTTCTCCTGCCCAAAATACAGCAGCCCCTCTAAAACCTGCCGATCCATCTAAAAGAATTGGGCTGGGCAAAGGGATCATCAACGACCCTGAAGGCTTTGACAAATGGGATCTTGAAGTTGCTGATTTACTTGAAGGTACCGGCATATGAAATACTTAGCAGATACACATATCCTAATATGGGCATTAAGTGACGATCCCAAGTTAACCTTAGAAGGAAGAGAAATCCTCCTAAATTCCGAAAATACAATCTATTTCAGTATCGTAAATGTATGGGAGGTTGGAATCAAGTATTCCCTCCATAAAGAATGTTTCAATTTTTCTGCTGAAGCATTTTACAGCCTATGTATAACATCTGGATATGAAATGCTCCCTTTTTCAGTTAACCATATATTTACTATGGAAACATTAAAACGCCCGAAAAATGCTCCCCGGCACCGTGACCCGTTTGACCGGCTTTTATTAGCACAAGCCAAAACAGAAAACATCTGTTTTCTTTCACATGATTCGCTACTAAAAGATTATCATGAGCCTTATTTAAAGAACATTTAAAAATATTAAAAACGAGCTTCCAACAACACCTATCGCCAATGCCAGGTTTGAAAATACCAACTTCATGCCTGGCTCTTCGTTTTCATCTCCCTATCTTAAAAATCTGCATCGCTTTTTGTATCTTGAAAACAGGATTTGACTGTACAAACTTCTCCGCCTGTTCTTTTACAAAAGTGTTGCGCCCGCTGTGCTCATCGATCATATAAAACGACATGTTGCCAACTTCTTTCGCTACACCACAGCAAATATTGATATCCTGGCTGCGCTCTTCATTATTTTCTGCATTTCAAATAATACTGTCCTCCAAACGGACACCATTTCAGCCACCGCTCAACCCTTGCGAACTTATGAAACAGCCCTTTTCTTGGCAGAAAAATAATATAGGCAGTCTTTACATTATGAAATCCTGCATGTTGCATGGCCTTTACCAGTTTTCTCCTGTATACTAAGTCCGCATCTTCATCAAACACACAATCATTCACAATTTTTCTAGTAACCGGATTCCATGGATTATGTTCAAAAATATATAAACTACCATTATTTTTCAACACTCTTTTACACTCTAACAATAATTGTTTATGTTCTTCATGTGGTATATGATGCAGCACACAGGCAATCAAAATGATATGAAAACTCTCGTCTTGAAATGGTATTTTCTTTCCGTCATAGCATGAAAAATGCACATTCGTACATTCCAATTCCTTTGCCTGGGCAATGCTTGCTTCTGAAACATCTATTCCAAAATATTCCATATTTGCAAAATACTCTTTAAAATGTATTGCATTCATTCCATCACCACAGCCCAGATCCAATACTCTAATTTTATACTTTTTCTCTTCTCCCCCCCCAGACCGTCCGAAAACCCTTTGTTGTTCATCCATTTTTATCATTTTTT
>CAMWXD010000029.1 GCA_947178105.1 uncultured Eubacterium sp.
ATATCAGCGATATGTTCTATATCTGAAATGATGTGGGTAGAAAGTATGACAATGCTTTCTTTTCCAAGTTCTGCAATCAAATCCCGAAATCTCACTCTTTCTTTAGGATCAAGGCCAGCAGTAGGCTCGTCTAAAATGATAATCTTGGGGTCGTTCAACAATGCCTGTGCAATTCCAAGCCGTTGTTTCATGCCCCCGGAATAAGACTTTATTTTTTTACCGGCTTTATCCTGTAAAGAAACGGTTTTCAGCAATTTAGAAGCTTTACGTTTGGCATATGATTTATCCAAACCTTTTAGCGCTGCCATATAAAGCAAAAAATCCATTCCGGTAAATTCGGGATAATAACCAAAATCCTGCGGCAGATATCCCAGTTCTGAACGGTATTCTTCTGTTGTCACATCGAAATTATCGAACGTAATTGTGCCGCTTGTCGGCTTTAATACACCGCACAACATACGCATGAAAGTAGTCTTTCCTGCGCCATTAGCGCCCAAAAGCCCATAAACTCCTTTACAAAGCCTCAGCGAAACACGGTCTACAGCAATTTGATTTTTATATTGCTTTGTTAATCTGTCAATGGTGAGTTCCATGTATATTCCTCCGTTTGTTTAATCGTATAATAGATCTCATATATCAATTTCACTATTAAGAAAAAAAACAGGATAATCCACCAGTTAATATAAGAAAATTGATATACAAAATCAGCCATAAAATGCAGCCCTGTATTTGTTATGCTGACTAATATTGCAATACCCATACAGCCGTAAACGGCTTCTTGGTTATGGAAACGTCGGGTAATCCATAAGCTGATATTTGTGGTAAATAAATATGGAACAAGAAGATACAGCCCTGTTTGCAGCAAGGAAAATTTACTGCTGGCATAACACAAAGGGATAAGGCAGCAAAGCACAGCCATATCAATCGTTCCCAAAATACCTAATCTTGCAAGTACTACGCATTTTAATGAAAAACGTGTAGACAGTTCAAATTCACTCATTCCATACGTTGAAGAGCGTGTACTTTCTGTAACAGCCAATAACCCAAGGAAAGGGATAAGTGCAGATATTATCCATAAAGTATTTTGGTTGATATAGTAAGCGCCTTTTAGTGCAGGGAACAGGAGCAACATGGAGAGAACCAATACCCACTTTCTCAAATAAGTAAATTGCATGAACGTAAATTTCCATGTGCTGATTTTAGATTTTGGAATCGTTCTTAAAAATCTTGTCTTTTCCTGCTGATTAGGGATCGGAACTTCAAAGGCATTTTGAATTTGCTGTTTTAAATGTTTCTTCATTCTGAAAATCCCTCCTTCTTCAATTCTTCTTTTAGCCACTTTAAAGATTTTGACAACTTACGGTATACAGCAAATCTGGAAAGCCCGGTAATTTTACATATAAAAGAAATCGAAACGTCATTTGCATAGCGAAGCAGCAATAGCTCCTGCTCATCTTGTGGCAGCTTTGAAATAGAGGCTTGTAATGTTAAGCGTTCTATCCACGCTTCTGCTGGATCATAGACGGTTTCTCTGTCAATATCTTCCAAATTGCCTGTATGATTTTTACGGAATACATCAATACACAAATTTTTAGCAATCGTGTATAAATACGGCAATTCCTTACTGTCATCAAGGCTTAATTCCTGTTTATAAAACCGAAGGAAACTTTCCTGAGTAATATCCTGTGCTAATTGCTTATCGTATAATTTGAAATAGCAATAGCGGTATATTTTGTCGTATTGTTCCTCAATATCCATACACCATAAAACCTCCTTTCATAATGTTTAACGAGTTGTGATTAGAAAATGTGCGGGTTATTTTCCATTTTACTTTATTTTTTTGTTTTGCATAGCATTACATCCCTTCACAGTATGATGCCGCTTCGGCTTTGCCGCCTGATTACTATTTTGGCATCTGCTGCGTTGTCGTCAGTCAACGATGCATCCGCATCGCTTCCTTCCTCAGCCTTGCAGACTGACAAAATATCCGGCACTGGCAGTACAATTTCTGACCAGATGGAGTACTAGCTTGCCTTCCAAAGAAGAATCTTATATACTTACTTTAAGAATAAAAGGTCTAAAATTTTTAAAACGTTCTGAGCAAAAACAAAAGTCCGTCATAACAGAAGCACATAAACCGATTTTTATTGCGGGGATATTGATTGCATTAAACGATGATGACTTTTCAAAAAGTTATTCGATGCTCACATCCTATAAATTAGTAATGCAAAATATCCAAAATGCCATTGAAAATGTCCTAAAGGATAGCGACATTAAAAGCAGCAGAATCAGTTACATAAAGCAGGTATTCAATACTCTTCAGGACAATACGAAGTTTGCCGGGATTCCGTTGGGCCATTCGAAGTCCATTACCTGGTATATTGAGCAATTGGAGATGAAGATTAAACCGATGATGGATTATGCAGACAGTACTGTAGATGCATTGGGAGTCTTTTATCATGAATTTATTAAATATTCAGGTGGAGACGGCAGTGGATTAGGGATTGTTCTAACGCCTCAACATTTAACAGAATTTATGTGTGACTTAGCTGGCGTAAATAAAAATAGCCGAGTAGTAGATATATGCTGTGGTTTTGTATTACTGTCAATTATAACGGGAGTGTAGGGGAAGCGTTTTACCAATCTGAGCCATTTTGGGCATTAGATGATGTGAACGTATTATATGCAAAAGATTTTTGGAGAATGAATAAATATATAGCTATGTTCATTATAACTGTTATAAAGGCAAATAAATATCGCTTTAGTTATGGCAGAAAATGGACAATAGAAAAGATGAAAGAAACTACTCTTAAATTGCCCTATAAAAATAATGGAATGCCAGATTTCGAGTATATGGAGGAATATATAAAATCACTGCCTTATAGCGATAGAATCTGACTGATTCATGCGATATTGAACACCCTCCGTTTTCGTAAAGATGTAAGATTCATGGAAAGCCCTGTTTTTTTGCGTCTGGACTTTTTGGAAGTTCGATGGTAAACTTTCTGATACAGTCTGTGGACTGCCAGTAAATAAGCTTTGCTGCTGGCAGCTTTTTACAGGCTGGACAAAACGCATACTGTCGGTGCGGAATACGGCAGGAAGGATGGAAGGAGGGAACATGAGCGAAATTAAAATTTTCGTGACACATACACCGGGACGGGAGGATATCTGTATCCGCCAGCCGTTGTTTTATCCGGTGATGGCTGGGAGTGACCTGCAGGAAGCACCGCTGCCGGAAGGGATGCTGCGGGATAATACAGGAGACCATATTTCCGGTAAAAACAGGTCGTACTGTGAGCTCACCACACAGTATTGGGCCTGGAAAAATATGGAAGCAGACTATTATGGGTTCTGCCATTACAGGCGGTATTTTTCCTTTGCAGAAGAAATACTGCCGGAAACGGGCGGCGGCTGTCTGCTCTATCCGTATCTGGATGCGAAGACCAAAAAGAAGCTGGGGATGGACGAGCAGCAAATCCGCAGAAAAATACAGGCATATGATGTGCTGGCCGCGAAGGGGATACCTGTGCAGGCTCTGTATGCCAGGAATGTCTATGAGCATTATAAACATGCACCAGAGCTCAATATCGCAGATCTGGATCTGTTTTTAAAGCTGATTGCGAAGAAATACCCACAGCTGCGGAGAGTGGCAGAGGCTTACATGAAAGGAAGGATCTTTTATCCGTGCAACATGTTTTTGATGAAAAAGGAGCTGTTCCAGGAATATTCTGGTATGCTGTTTCGGCTGCTGCAGGCGTTTGAACGCCGTTGTGACATGCGTCTGTATTCCAGAGAGGGGTACCGGACGATCGGACATCTGGGGGAGCGTTTTTTTGGCATTTATTATGAATATCTGCGCCAGAAGGGTGGGTACCGGCTGGGCGAGCTGCAGATGGCCATGATTGCGCATACAAAGGCAGCGGAATGCAGAAAACCCGATGTACAGGAAATACCGGTAGTGCTTGCGGCAGACGATGCTTATGTGCCGGTATTGTTCACCTGTCTGAAATCGCTGGCCCTGCATGTGAATCCGGATAGAACGTACCATATCTATATCTTTCATACAGATATCAGACAGGCACAGATGCAGGTGTTTCGGGAAGAACTGGAAGGCGGGCCTGTCCGGCTGGATTTTGTAGATGTGGGAGCAAGGGTAGCTGGATACCGGCTAAAAGCCAGGGAGCATATTTCGGCGGAGACTTTTTACCGTTTTCTGATTCTGGATATATTTAAAGAATGCCAAAAGGTCATCTATCTGGATGCGGATCTGATTGTCCGCAGGGATATTGCGGCGCTGTATGACCTGGATGTGGAAGGATATCTGCTGGCGGCTGCGGTCGATCCGGATTTTTCCGGACAGTGCAACGGAGCGAATCCCGATACGAGACATTACTGTGACGAAGTACTCAAGCTGAAAAACCCCTGCCAGTATGTGCAGGCCGGGGTGCTGGTCCTGAATGTCAGAGCACTGCGTGAAAAGCTTCGCGTGCCGGAGCTGTTTCGTATGGCAGAATCCGGTCACTACCGGTATTCGGATCAGGATATTTTGAACATCGTATGCGAAGGCCATATCCGGCAGATGGATATGGCGTGGAATGTACTCACAGACAGCACAAACAACCGCATGGAAATTATCCGCCGTGCGCCGGCTGCAGTTCTGGAAGCATATGAGCAGGCGAGAAAGGAGCCGTATATCATTCATTATGCAGGCCGCCGCAAGCCCTGGCAGGACCCGGGCGGGGACTTTGCGCAGGAATTCTGGAAGGTGGCCAGGCAGACGCCTTATTATGAGAGGCTGCTGGCCGGGCTTGCCGTGCGGGAAGAAAAAGAGACTTTTTCTCAGAAAGCATCAGGTGTGCTAAGAGACACGGCAAAGCAGGTGCTGCCGCAGGGAAGCAGAATCCGCCGTGTCGCCGGCGGGCTGTACTGGAGGATGAAATGATGCGGGCGGCGTCTGGCGGGAGAGCCAGAGAGCTGGTACGGACAGGTGTGTACGTATATCTGGCGTTTCCGGTCCTTCTTTTTTTCCTGGGCTGGTGCAGATGGTATATCGGGATACCGGCGGCGCTGATTACCGTATATGCGGTGCTGCTGTGCCAAAAAGAGCACCGAATGGGCTATATTGCAGAGGACAGCGGCACAAACCAACCGGAAAACGGGATACGCTGCCGTGCAGCCACCGGGACGTGGTGGAAGGTCGCCGGAACGTGGTGGAAAATCGCCGGGATTGTGGGACTGGTGCTGTTATGGGCCGGGCTGTCTGGTATCGGCGGATATGTATGGCAGAATTCGGATCATCCCATCCGGAATCAGATTTTTATGCAGCTTATAGAAGCGCACTGGCCGGTCGTCCAGGAGCTGGAGTCGGCTGCAGGGACAAGAGGGCTTGTCTATTATCTGGGGTACTGGCTTCCGGCAGCCGTTGCAGGAAAACTGTTTGGGACAGCGGCTGGATGGGCAGTGCAGTATGTCTGGGCCGTTGTGGGGATTTTGTTGATGTATGCGCTGTTATGTATGCACAGAAAAAAAATATCGGTCTGGCCGCTGCTTGTGATTATTTTTTTCAGCGGAACGGATGCAGTGGGAATGCTGCTGCGGGAGCCGGAAAAGTTTCATTTGATCGGAACGCTGTCACTGGATGAATGGTTTGGGTATTACCAGTTCTCTTCCATGACGACACAGCTATTCTGGGTCTTTAACCAGGCGGTTCCGGCCTGGGTTTTGTGCGCGCTTGTGTTTTTGGAGGAAAAGCCGCGCAACCTGCTGTTTGCGTCGTCCCTGATTATCCTGACGTCTACGTTTCCGTTTGCGGGGATGCTTCCGTTTGTACTGTATTTTATGGTTACAAGAGCACCGTGGAGCACAGCGAAGGAAGCAGCAGGGCAGATGCTGCAGATAGGCAAGGAATGCTGGAAGAATTGGGGAAGTCTGCAAAACGTGCTGGGAGGCGGGACGGTGGCCGTGATCTGCGGTATCTATCTGGCGGGAAACGACTCGGTACGAGGCAGCCTGCAGCGGTTTGGCACAGGCGGGGAAAGCCTGTCCGGTGCGGGTACCGTGTGGATGTATGTCATACCCGTATGCGTGGCATTGGCAGGTATTCTGGCGGCCTGTGCAGGAGTCTGGATACTTACAGCGCTGATCCTGCGGGGATGGGGGAGGAGGCTTAAAAAAATGGCGCTTATGCTGGGAGGAATCGCCGTGTGCCTGCGGATTCTTACGATAGAGACAGAGCTTTCGCCGCTGCGTTATGGGATATATCTGCTGGTTTTTTATGTGCTGGAGGCAGGACTTCTGCTGGCAGTGCTGTATCCGTCGGTGGAGGATAAGAGGCTGTTTGCGCTCAATGGAATCTGGCTTTTTGTGATACCGCTGATTCTGGTCGGAAAGGCCAATGATTTTTGTATGCGCGCATCGATTCCGGGGCTGTTTTTGTTGCTGCTCTGGAGCATCCAGATGCTGGAGCGTTCGAAAAAAAGATGGCCCGCCTGTCTGCTGCTTGTGTTACTGCTTATAGGGGCACTGACGCCGATGCATGAAATGGCACGCACGATCGTGAATACACAGGCTGGCCTGGAGAATCAGACAGCAGAAGCAGAACGTGTGCTTAGGGGGAATAATTTCAGCGGCAGCGCGGAAGGATTCTTCTGGAAGTATATCGCGAAATAAATGGATTCTTATACATAACATTTTCATACAAAATGTTATCTTTTAGTATTCTATAACAAATTCTTATTTTTTGCAATACCAATGAAAAAATTGGCAGTATTCGCTGGTTTGTCTAGTTCTTTTCTCTTTCAAATTGTTAAATTTATACAAAAAACTCCTTTTATAGAACAGAAACGCGGTTTGTGCGGGACACATCCAAAACTGGCAAGTTAAATTTATGTTTATAATTCTGTATTTTGGAAAAACGGGCTTTTCCTTTCTTTTATGCGCTTTTGGGAGATCTGGACTTCATCTGTAAAACATAACATTTTGTATGAAAATGTTATGTTTTGCAAAAGTGGTGATTCAGCCTCCAGAAACAGCATGGATGAAAGAAGCTGTTTGTTTTTGGAGGAATGCAGAATTAGGCAGCAGCACAGCCTGTCTGAGCTGCTGCAGAAGGAGGCAGGATGAAAGAGATAGATTATGGAAAGATAGGAATGCGTATTCGCCAGGTACGAAAAGTCAAAGGATGGTCACAGGATGCCCTTGCAAAAAAATGCGGGATCAGCATGTCCTTTCTCGGACATATCGAGCGGGGAACCAGAATTATGAGCCTGGAGACATTTGCCAGTATCTGTGAGGCATTGGATGCCGGTGCAGACGAGCTGCTCTGGGGTGTGGCCAATCCTTCGGATTCGATGCTGGATGTGTGGGATACGGCAGATAAAAAGATTGAACGGAAAGAGAAAGACAGCTATGCGATGTATGTCAGAATCATGAAGTCTGTCGCAGAGATTATGAATGAAGCCTAAGCGTGTGCTGCTGGCCGCCTCTGTCGCATCGATGATTGACCAATTCAATCTGTCCAATATCCGGCTGCTGCTGGATTTGGGATATGAAGTGCATGTGATGTGTAATTTCCGCCAGGGAAATACATGCAGCAGAAAAAGGATTCTGAAATTGCTGCACCAGTTAAGAGACATGCAGGTCGTCTGCCATCCGTGGGACTGCCCAAGGAGCATCCGGGACGTGGCAGGATGCGTCAGAGCTTACCGGCAGATGTGCAGGCTGCTTTTGCTCGGTTCTTTTGCGTGGGTACACTGTCATTCCCCGATTGGCGGGGCGTTGTCCCGGATAGCGGCACACAGGCAGGGAATTCCGGTTATCTATACGGCGCATGGCTTTCACTTTTATAAAGGGGCGCCGCTTTGGAACTGGCTTTTGTATTATCCGGCAGAAAAGCTGCTTGCGCACTGGACGGATGTACTGGTTACCGTCAACCGGGAGGATTACCGGGTTGCAAAACACAGGCTGAAAGCAGGAAGGATCTGCCATATTCCGGGCGTTGGCATTGATGGGAAGGCATTTGAAGCAGCTTCGCACAAAAAAGACAGCAGGTTTTGCGCGTGTTATCAGATCCCGCAGGATGCACTTGTGCTGCTGTCCGTCGGGGAACTGAATGCAGGAAAAAACCACCGCATGGTGCTGCAGGCGCTGGCTGCACTGGGCCGGCGAGATGTCTGCTATCTGATTTGCGGGCAGGGCCGCCTGCGGGACGAATTGTGGCGTTATGCAAAAGAGCTGGGCATCCGCGCGCTGGTACGGATGCCGGGGTATCAGGAGGATATGCCGTGGATTTATGGGAATGCAGATATTTTTGTATTTCCATCCAGACGGGAAGGCTTGTCGGTATCTTTGCTGGAAGCGATGGCTGCGTCTCTGCCCTGTGTGGTATCAGATATCCGGGGCAACCGGGAGCTGATTCGCCCGGTACGAGCGGAAGATGCCAGTGGAGTATGCCTGGCGCCGGGCGGTGCAAGATTTTCGCTGGATAAGCCCTGGCAGCTGACGGCAGCCCTGCATCGGTTGCTGGAAGATGAAGCGCTTCGGAAAAGGTGCGGAGCGTATAATAGAAACAGGATGCAGGATTACAGCAGACCGGCAGTGGAACAGCGAATGCGTAAAATTTATCGTTACGTTTCACAGCTTGGGTGCGCACGGTAATGGAAAAAGGAGGAGCAGGATGCCAGAAGTAACAGTCATGATGCCGGTGTATCAGATGGCCGGGAATCCGGCGCTTCGGACTGCGGTTCGTTCCATAGAAAAGCAGACGTTTGCAGACTGGGAGCTTCTTTTATACGATGACGGTTCCACAGACGGCACCCTGCAGGAGCTAAGGAGGCTTGCGGCCAGACATCCGCGGATTTTCGTGATTTGCGGACAGGAAAACCGCGGGGCCGGATATGCCAGAAATATCTGCATCCAGGCAGCGTCCGGCCGTTACCTTGCGGTGATGGATGCAGATGATATCGCGCATCCAAGGCGTCTGGAAATACAGAAAGACTTTCTGGACAGCAATCCGCAGTACGCATTTGCGGGCAGCCATGCATGGATGATAGACAGCCGGGGAATCTGGGGCTTGTGCAGAACGAAGAAGGAGCCGGACGCAGAGTCTTTTTTACATACGCTGCCAGTGGTTCATCCGTCTGTGATGTTCCGCAAGGAGGTCTTAATCCACATGCACGGCTATGCCGTATCCCCTAAGACCCGCCGGGCAGAAGACTATGAGCTGCTGATGCGTCTGTATGCGGCCGGATACCGGGGATACAACATCCAAAGGCCGTTACTGTCCTACCGGGAGGACCTGCGGGCCTACCACAAGCGTAAGTACCGATACCGCATTGCGGAATGCATGATACGTCTGGAAGGTTTTCAGAGGCTGGGAATTTTGCGCGGAAACATGCGGTATGTGATAAAACCGCTGGCGGTCGGTCTTGTCCCGGCATTTGTGATGCGGGCAGTCCGAAGCAGGCGCTTCCGATGGGATGCGGCGCTGCAGGAAAGAGATTTGAGCAGGCGAGAGGATGAACAGCGATAGAAAGTGGCGGAATGCAGGAAACGGACAGGAGGATAGGAAGTGACAAAACGTAGGAAGCGGTCAGTAGGATGTATGGAAAAGACTGCTGCGCGGCTGCGGGGGCTGTACCGGTACCGCGCATTGATGAAGCAACTGGTCATCAAGGACCTGAAGCTGAAATACAGGCGAAGCTTTCTGGGCTATGTATGGAGCGTACTGAACCCGCTGATGGTCATGGTGGTCATGTATCTGGTGTTTTCGCAGATGTTTCGGTTTGAGGTGGAGAATTATCCGGCGTATCTGATCATTGGACAGGCAACGTTTCATTTTATGACAGAGGCCACCGATCAGGCGGTGTTTTCGATTACCGGCAACAGTGAGCTGTTAAAAAAAGTCTATGTACCAAAGTATGTATTCACCTTATCAAAAGTAACAAGCTCGCTGGTCAACCTGCTGTTTTCCCTGGCAGCGATGTTTCTCGTATTTATCTGCTCGGGCGTGCGGTTTTCCTTGTATATGCTGCTGATTCCGCTCGTTCTGTCGCAGCTGTATGTGTTCAGCCTGGGGCTTGGATTGTTTCTGGCGCAGGCGGCGGTGTTTTTCCGGGACATTCAGTATATATACAGTGTGCTTACGACGGCCTGGATGTATGCAACGCCGCTGTTTTATCCGGTTGACCTGCTTTCGGACCAGATGCGCAGAATCGTACAGATCTGCAATCCGATGTACCATTATGTAACGCAATTTCGCACACTGGTACTGGAGCGGACGCTGCCGCAGGCCGGCTCGTTTGTCTATGGGTCTGTGCTGGCTGGTCTGTTTCTGCTGCTGGGTGTCTGGTCGTTTCTAAAGACACAGGACAGATTTATTCTTTATATATAGAAAGATTCGTAACAAATATTCAGAACAGGAGCATGTGACATGGAGAGTCGGGATGTGGTCATTGATGTCAGCCAGGCAACGGTGCGGTTTAATATGGCAAACCAGTCGGTCAACAACCTGAAAGAATATCTGATCAAGCTGGTCCGGGGAGAGCTGATGTTTCAGGAATTTCTCGCACTGCGGGATATGGAGCTGCAGGTCCGGGCTGGGGAGGCATGGGGGATTGTCGGGCCAAACGGAGCCGGGAAATCGACGCTGTTAAAGCTGATTTGCGGTGTCATCAAGCCGTACCGGGGCTGTGTGCAGGTAACCGGAAGCATTGCCCCGCTCATAGAGCTTGGTGCAGGATTTGACGGAGAGCTGACCGCGAAAGAAAATGTGATGCTCAACGGTACGCTGATGGGGTATTCGGAAAAGTTTATGAAGACACATCTGGATGCGATTATTGAGTTTGCGGATTTATGGGAGTTTCTGGATGCACCGATGAAAAACTATTCGTCTGGTATGGCGGCAAGGCTGGGATTTGCCGTGGCGACGATGGTGCAGCCAGATATCCTGATCTGTGATGAGGTACTGGCCGTGGGAGACTATCAGTTCCAGCGCAAATGCGAGGAGCGGATGCAGCAGATGCTGGACCAGGGCACGACGCTGTTGTATGTATCCCATTCCAATGCGTCGGTCTTAAAGCTATGCAGCCACGCCTTGTGGATTGAGGATGGGAAAAAGGTCATGAGCGGCGAAGCGGTCAGGGTGTGTGAGGCGTACCTGGCAGATAAACGCGGCGGAACAGGACAGAGCAGGCCATGATGTGCGCGGCAGATGATGATACCAGCGAGCATAAAGGCTTTCTAAAATCATTGGCGTTCGGGTATATACAGGCAATAACTTTGGCAAATTAGAACGCTTGCGAGTATAGATAGGGAGACGGATCTGGATGTTTGAAAATAAGACACAGGAGCAGGCCAGGGAACAGATACGGGAAAGCGTAAAAGCGTACTGGCAGAGGTTCCACAACACGAAAAAAGAATACCGGCCCGGGCAGGCGATTCCGTATGCAGGAAGGGTCTATGACGACCATGAAATGTGCAGTCTCGTGGACAGCGCACTGGATTTTTGGCTGACAGCCGGTCCATATACAGAAAGGTTTGAAAAAGAGCTGGCAGAGTTTTTACAGCTTCGGTACTGTATCCTGGTAAACTCCGGCTCTTCCGCAAACCTGCTGGCCTTTATGGCACTGACCTCTCCGCTGCTGGGGGAGCGCCAGGTCAGACGCGGGGACGAGGTCATTACCGTGGCGGCGGGGTTTCCGACGACGGTAAGCCCGCTTGTGCAATACGGCGCGGTACCAGTCTTTCTCGATGTCACGTTCCCGGATGGAAATCTGGATGCGTCCATGTTGGAAGCAGCTTATTCCAGTAAGACAAAGGCCGTTATGGCAGCGCATACGCTGGGCAATCCGTTTGATCTGGCAGCAGTCCGGGATTTTTGCGACAGGCATGGACTGTGGCTGGTGGAGGATAACTGCGATGCACTGGGCAGTGTATACACGCTGGACGGAAAGGAGCGGTTGACAGGCACCGTCGGTGATATCGGCACTTCCTCGTTCTATCCGCCGCACCATCTGACGATGGGGGAAGGCGGAGCCGTGTATACCGATCATCCGCTGCTTGCGAAAATCATCCGCTCACTGCGTGACTGGGGGCGGGACTGCGTATGCCCGCCCGGAACAGACGGAAGCTGCGGGCACCGCTTTGACAGGCAGTACGGACAGCTTCCGGCTGGGTACGACCACAAATATGTCTATTCGCATTTTGGCTATAACTGCAAAGCAACCGATCTGCAGGCAGCAGTCGGATGCGCGCAGATGGAAAAGCTGCCAGAGTTTATCGAGCGCAGGAGGCATAACTTTCAGAGGCTTCGAAAAAAGCTGGAACCGGCCGCGGACAGGCTGATCCTGCCGGAAGCTTCTGCACAGAGCCGCCCATCCTGGTTTGGATTTCTGATGGTATGCCGGCCAGGCGTGGAGCGCACCAAGGTTGTGGCATATCTGGAAGCACATGGCATACAGACCCGTATGCTGTTTGCGGGAAATCTGCTCCGTCATCCGTGCTTTGACCAGATGCGGGCATCCGGGGAAGGCTGGCGGGCGGTAGGAGCGCTTGCAAATACGGAGCGGCTGATGCGGGATGCATTCTGGGTCGGTGTCTATCCGGGGATTACGGATGCGATGGTGGATGCGATGGCAGAGGTGATTCTGAGGGCTGTGGACGGTGAAGCGGGTTGTAACTGAGTGCGTGTAACCGTTCGGATACCTTCCCTGTTACCTGAAAAATCCATGGAACATCGCTTCGCGAGGGGATTTTTCACTCCTGCATCACTTTCTTACGGTCTGTGCAGAAACGAAAAAGTGTCTGAGACGGGTGTAGAATATATCTGGTATTGAACACTGTGTGAGGTAAGAATGAAGATAAGAGTTGCGGATTATATAGCAGATGTTCTTGTAAAAAATGGAATCCGGCATGTGTTTACGGTAACCGGCGGCGGGGCGATGTATCTGAATGATGCTCTGGGGCATCAGGAAGGGCTGACGTGCATTTACCAGCATCATGAACAGGCCTGTGCGATGGCAGCGGAAAGCTATGCCAGGATACCGGGCCGGCTGCAAGGAGCAGGAGAGAGCAGGGAGCGGGGCAGTATGGCGGCAGTCTGTGTGACGACCGGGCCAGGTGGAACGAATGCGCTCACTGGAGTGCTGGGGGCCTGGCTGGATTCCATTCCGATGCTGGTATTGTCCGGACAGGTTCGTTTTGATACGACCGTGCGCAGCACAGGACGGAATTTGCGGGCCTTTGGAGATCAGGAATTCGAGATCGTGCCTGTAGTATCCAGGATGACAAAGTATACAGAGATGATCACAGATCCTGCAAACATCCGCTATTGTCTGGAAAAAGCTATTTTTCTGGCCCGCACTGGACGGCCAGGACCCTGCTGGCTGGATATTCCGCTGGATATACAGGGTGCTTTCCTTGACACAGACACCCTGCAAGCCTATGACCCGGCAGAAGATCCGGAAAAGAAAGAAAAGCTTCCGCAGAAAGTAACGGATGAAACAGTATGCAGGATACTGGCCAGAATCAAAGAAGCCAAAAGGCCAGTGCTCAATGCCGGAAACGGCATCCGAATTGCAGGAGCCGCAGAACGGCTGCTGCGGGTAGCCGAAAAGCTGCAGATTCCGGTAGTCACAGGCTGGAACAGCATTGATCTGATACCGGATGCACATCCACTGTACGCAGGCCGTGCCGGTATCATGGGTGACCGCGCGGGCAACTGGGCCGTACAGAACTGCGACGTCCTGCTTTCTATCGGGAGCAGGCTGTCGATACGCCAGGTAGGATATCAGTGGGAGGCCTGGGCACGGAACGCTTATACGATTGTGGAAGACATTGACCAGGAAGAGCTGCAAAAACCAAGTATTCACGTGGACTTTCCCGTATGGGCGGATGCCTATGACCTGCTGGATGCGCTGGAGCGGAATCTGGAGAAACCCGGTAAGGCATTCGATGACGCAAAACGAGCAGTATCCGGTACGCAGCATATGCAGTGGATACGCTGCTGCAGGGAATGGAGGGCACAGTATCCGGTTGTCCAGACGAAGCATTTTCAGGAACAGCAAGCCGTAAACGTATACGCATTTATCCGAAAGCTCAGCGAGGCCCTGCCGGAAAACCGTATGATTGTCGTCGGCAACGGCTCGGCCAGCGTCGTCGGGAGCCAGGCATTCTTCATCCGTCCAGGCCAGCGCTTTCTGATTAATTCTGGCGCAGCCTCTATGGGCTATGACCTTCCGGCATCTGTCGGAGCATGCCTGGCCTCTGGTGGTCAGGAGGTAATCTGTGTGACCGGAGACGGAAGCATTCAGATGAACCTGCAGGAGCTGCAGACCATCATCCACCATAAGCTCCCGGTCAAGATATTTGTCATCAACAATCAGGGCTATCATTCCATCCGCCAGACACAGAAGAATTTTTTCGCAGGCCGTCTGGCAGGCGTCGGAACAGACAGCGCGGACCTGAGTTTCCCTTCGATGGAGAAGCTGGCAGCAGCATACGGATATCCTTATGACAGGATAGAAAAGAATGCGCAGTTGTCGGACATTCCGCAGGTCTTACAGAGGCAGGGTGCCTGCATCTGTGAGGTGTTCGTGGACACGCAGCAGTGCTTTGAACCAAAAGCGGCTTCTAGGCGGCTTGCAGACGGCCGGATGGTATCGGCGCCACTGGAAGACCTAGCGCCGCATCTGCCGGAGGATGTGCTGGAAGAGATGATGCAGGCTGCGCAGCGGATTCCGTGACGTTCGGCCAGCAGTGCAGTGGCTGATTTGGAACAGGCAGGACAGGATACGCAGGAAGACAGAATGGACAGAGGGACATGAAAAAGATCAGCATCGTGATACCGTGCTTTAATGAAGTGGAAAATGTGGCGCTTATGAGCTTTACTGTGGGCAACGTGCTGCAGGAAGCGCTTGCGCAGTATGATTATGAGATTTTGTTTATTGATAATCATTCGACCGACGGCACGAGGGAAGAACTGGAAAAAATCTGTGCCGGGAATAAGAAAGTAAAAGCGATCTTCAATGTGACGAACTTCGGACAGTTCAATTCTCCGTTTTATGCGATGTGCCAGGCTTCGGGTGACTGTGTCGTCTGCCTGTGCTGTGACTTTCAGGACCCAGTAGACCTGATTCCGAGATTTGTAGAGGAATGGGAAAAAGGCCACAAAATCGTAAGCGGCGTCAAGACAAAAAGCCGGGAAAACAAGATCCTATATTTTTTGCGAACCCTGTACTATAAGAGCATCAAAAACATGTCCCAGACGGAAATGATTGAGCATTTTACCGGGTTTGGGCTGTATGATAAGACGTTTATCGATATTTTAAGGCAGCTAAATGATCCGGTGCCGTTTATCCGTGGCATTGTAGCGGAATATGGGCACGGATTTAACCGGATTGAGGTCGAATACGAGCAGGAAAGACGGCGGGCCGGGAAGACGCACAATAGCTTTTACAGCCTGTATGATGCGGCGATGCTGAGCTTTACTTCCTATACAAAAGTGGGGCTGCGGCTGGCGACGTTTCTGGGCTTCGGGGCTTCTGCGGGCAGCATGTGTGTGGCGCTGTTTTATCTGGTATACAAGCTGACGCACTGGTATACCTTTCAGGCTGGGAATGCGCCGATGGTCATTGGGATTTTTATGCTTGGATCGGTGCAGTTGTTTTTTATCGGGCTGCTGGGAGAATATATCCTGAATATCAATACACGGGTGATACATAGGCCGCTGGTGGTTGAGGAAAAGAGGTTGAATTTTGAGGAAGATACACAGAACGCAGATGGATAAGCGCAGTGCAGGCTGGCAGGGGGATTACATGCGATGAAAAAGGTGATCACGTACGGGTCTTTTGACCTGTTTCATGAAGGGCACTACAATCTTTTAAAGAGGGCCAGGGCCCTGGGAGATTATTTGATTGTAGGAGTCACGACGGAACAGTATGACGAATCCCGCGGAAAACTGAATATTGTGGATTCTCTGGATAAGCGGATTGAGAATGTCCGCGAGACGGGGTTTGCAGACGAGGTCATCGTGGAGGATCATCCGGGACAGAAGGTAGAAGATGTGCAGAAATACGGCATCGACGTATTTGCTATCGGATCAGACTGGCTCGGGATCTTTGACCATATGAAGCAGTTCTGTGAAGTCATATATCTGGAGCGTACCAAAAATGTCTCATCTACGCTGATGCGTTCCAGACAGTATCCGATTATCCGGATTGGTGTCATCGGCTCTGGGCGGATTGCAGAAAGATTCGTGCCGGAGGCCAAGTATGTCAGCGGGATCATTGTCAGCAGTGTTTATAATCCGTGTCGGAGCAGCGCAGCGGCATTTGGTGAAAAATATGAACTGGATCTGGCGACAGATGATATGGAGCAGTTCCTGGATGCGGTAGACGCGGTCTATATTGCATCACCGCATCAGACCCATTACAGCTATGCAAAGACTTCATTGGAGCAGGAAAAGCATGTTCTTTGCGAGAAGCCGCTTGCTTTCAAAAAATCAGAAGCAGAGGAGCTGTTTGCACTGGCTTACCGGAAGGACCGGGTGCTGTTGGAGGCAATTAAGACTGCGTACTGTCCCGGATTTGTACAGATGGTTGGTCTTGCAAAAAGCGGGGTCATCGGGCAGATTTGTGATGTGGAGGCATGCTTCACAAGGCTGACCGGCGAAAAGCTGCGGGAACGTACAGACACAGAATACGGCGGCGGGTTTACCGAATTTGGAAGCCATACGCTGCTGCCGATTATGAAATTGATGGGAACTGATTACCAGAAGGTACGGTTTGACAGCATTCTGGACCAGAACGGCATTGACCTGTATACGAAAGCTTCGTTTGTGTACGAACACGGGATGGCGCTGTCGAAAAGCGGTGTTGGCGTAAAGTCGGAAGGACAGCTGCTGGTGTCTGGGACGAAAGGATATATTCTCGCAGAGTCACCCTGGTGGCTGACACAGTACTTTGAGGTGCGGTATGAGGACCCGATGAAGAAGGAGCGATATTTTTCGAACTTTTTGGGAGATGGGCTGCGGTATGAAATCAGTGATTTTGCCTATATGATACAAGGGCACCAGGGACGGGCGTTTAAGTTTACGGCAGAAGAGTCGGTAGCGATTGCGGGAGTGATGGAGGCGTTTCTGAAAAAGAGATTCCCAGGAGCAATCAGTGAAAAATAAGTGTTTCATTGCTATTTGTGCCTGAGTGAAACGAAAGGAATGAGTGATTAACAGGATAAGAAGCTGTGCAGCAGGGGGAGAGACATGACGAAGCTGGATCAGGATACACTGCAAAGACTGCAGATGACAGAGCTGGAGCTTCTAATAGAAGCAGACAGAATCTGCAGGAAATGCCAGATTCATTACAACATCATAGCAGGCACGCTGCTTGGAGCCGTCCGGCACGGAGGATTTATTCCATGGGATGATGATGCGGATATCGCGCTGCTGCGGCCGGAATATGAGAAGTTCTGTAAGGCCTGTCAGACCGAGTTGGATTCGTCAAGGTTTTATTTTCAGGACCAGAGGAACACGCCGGGATACCGGTGGGGCTATGGGAAGCTGCGCAGAAAAAATACATTGTTTCTGCGGGAGCATCAGGAGCATATGCCGTATGAGCAGGGCGTGTTTATCGATGTGTTTCCGCTGGATTATGTGCCGGAGCATTATGCGCTGCGCTGCCTGCATAATCTTACATGCTTTCTGTACCGTAAGTTTTTCTGGGCGGAGGTCGGTCGTGTATCGGAGCAGAGTTGGTTTCTGCGGATGGTTTACTGTCTGATGAGTAAAGTGCCGGAACAGATGTTAAAGAAAAGCTTTCAGCGGTTTATCTGGAAAAGCAACCGAAAGAAGACGAGGTGGGTGCGGATTCTTGCGTTTCCGACGCCGAACCGGGCTTATGGGTATTATGCAGGATGGTATTTGAAATCGGCGGATATCCGGTTTGAGGGTGTGCTGTTTCAGGGAATCCGGGAGTATGATTCGTATTTGTCGTTTAAGTTTGGAAATTATAAGGAGCTGCCGCCGGAGAGCAAGAGAAAAGTGCATCCGGTGAGTGAGATTAAGGTATAGATATTATTTAAAAATGAATACACAGGAGTTTCCTGTGAAAAGAATAGTGGACAGAGCTGAAAAATATAAAACATGTGGGAAGCGGAAGGAAAGAAATGAGACTGTTTGTATGGGGAACTGGAAGACTGGCTGGAAAGGTAGTCGGAAAATATATAGCAGCGGAGTCGGTGACAGCTTTTATCGATAACAATCCGGATAAAAAAGAGTATATGGGCAGACAAGTATTGTCTCCAAAGGAAGCTGCAGAATCAGAGTATGATGCGGTTGTGGTGATAAACTTGTATAGCAGGGAAATATACCGGCAGTGTGAGCAGATTGGAATGGATTTGGCGAAAGTAATTTTTCTGTACAATAACTGTATGCTATGGGACTTGAATCGTGATTATGAATTTGTGGAAAGGGTTCTTGGAGCAGATTACGCTGCGGCTGTTAAAAACAGGTATCGTGTCATCCGAGGCGTGGAGGCTTATGGGGATTTGTTTTTGAAAAACGATTTTCAGATGATTTGTGCGGGGGGGGTATTTGCAGAGTGATTATGTCCGTATGAAATGCTTTGAGTTGGTAGTGAAAGAAATTCGCAAGAGGAACACGCCGGGAGCAACAGCAGAACTGGGCGTTTTCAAAGGAGAGTTTGCGCAGTATATCAATTGGGCGTTTCCGGATAAAAAGCTGTATTTGTTCGATACATTTGAGGGCTTTGATGCAGAGGAAGCATCCAAAGAGGTGCGCAGTGGGAATGCCACAGATGCTTTTGTAGAAGCATACAAACAGACAAGTATAGATGAAGTAATAGAAAAGATGTCCTATTTGGATAAAATCGAAATAAAGCAGGGGTATTTTCCTGCGTCTTTAGGCGGGCTTGAGGAAACATTTGCGTTTGTGTCGATTGACGTGGATTTTGAAGATTCGGTTTATGAAGGACTGAAGTATTTTTATACGAGATTGTCAGAAGGCGGATATATTTTTGTACATGATTATAACAGCAGTCTGCGGGGTGTGGAGAGGGCAGTTGACAGGTTTGAAAAAGAGATGAATGGGAGGATTTGTAAGATGCCGTTATGTGATGCGAATGGGACGCTGGTGATAGGTAAGTAAATAACATTGACAAAGAATATTGGAAAAGCAGTAGGGAAGGAATGAAACAGGATGATATCAGTGATTGTGCCGGTTTTTAATACAGAAAGAGAACTTCCCAGATGTTTGCAGAGTATTGTGGAGCAGACATATGAAGATCTGGAAATTCTTTGTATTGATGATGGCTCAACGGACAGATCAGGAATCATAGCGGATGAATTTGCTAAAAAAGATAACAGGCTCAAAGTCATTCATAAAGAAAACGGCGGAGAAAGCAGTGCAAGAAATATAGGTTTAAAAATGGCTTCCGGAGAATATATTGCGTTTTGTGACTGTGACGACTGGCTGGATAAGGATATGTATGAGATATTGGTCCGAATGCTGGAAAGTGAGAAAGTGGATCTGGTAGCTGGCAGTTGGTATCAGGAGAATGATGGATACAGCAGGGAAATAAAAAATGCAATACAGGCAGATGACCATGTATTTGGACGGGATGAGCTTTTAAAATATCTGTATATGAGGGATTCCTATCGTGGCTTTGCTTATATGTGGAATAAATTATATAAAAGTGAAATCCTTTATGATAAAAAAGGCAGACAGATTCTTTTTGACGAAACGATGCAGATTGGTGCAGATGTGCTTTATCTGGCAGAAGCGGCTCTGAATGTAAGAAGAGCAAAATACATAGATCGGGCCTTTTATCATTACTATCAGAGGAAGGACTCCGGATGCCGCACAAAAGATCCGGTACGGCTGAGGGATTGGCTGAGAGCATATGAAATAGTGATTCAGAGGTTTTATGACGAACAGATTGAGGAAGAAATCCTGTCTTATGTAAAGCGTTTTCTGGCATACCACAGCAGTAATGCCGCGGAAATAGCACTTCATGAAGGAAATCAGCAGGCAAAAGAAGAATTTCAAAAAATCATGCGGCAATACGAACAGGAATATGTAGTACTCAATGCACAATATCCACAGCGTATTCAAAGGTATATGGATCTGCTAAAGCAGTAGAAAGGCATTCAGATATGAAATGGAAAAAGAAAGGGCATGAATATGACCACGTATATGAAAAAATAAGAGAAAAGAAGAGCTTTTATCTGTTTGGCGCGGGAGATTATGGAAAGCAGTTTCTGCGTATTATGGAAAAGAAAATTCATATTAAAGGATATATAGATAACAATCCATCCAAGGAAGGCAGAACGATTTCAGGAAAGATGTGTTATTCCTTAAGGGGGGGGGTAAAACTCGCAGAAAACGAAGGAATGATTGTAACAATGTCCCAGATTGCGAGAGTAAGGCCGATAGAACAGCTGGAAAAGCTTGGGTATAAGAGGAATGAAGACTTTTTTATGATAGAAGAGTTTCTTTCCATTTATCATGTGTACCAAAATGATAGCGTGTATCTGTCGAGCATATCATTCCTGCCAAGTACTGTCTGTAATCTGAAATGCAGATACTGCCTGAATTTTAATCCGTTTACAGAAAAGTTTTTTGTACGCGAATGGGACGCATTGATAAAAGATATAGATTTATTTTTTACATGTGTCGACCAGGTGATGCTGTTTCATGTCAGTGGCGGGGAACCACTGCTTTATAACCGCATAGCGGATCTGGTCTGTTATATAGACCAGAAATATGGAAATCAGATTAATACGCTGCGGATGATAACAAATGGAACAGTTGTGCCAAAGGACCGTGTATTGGAAAAAATATCCGGATGCCGCCTGGAAATAATAGTGGATGATTACCAGGAAGCAGTACCAAGCTATAAGGAACAGTTTGATACATTACTCTGCAAGCTGGATCAATACAGGATGAAATATAGTGTGAATAAAGCAGAGAGTTGGATTGACCTGGCACCAGAAAAAACGGATTATACAGATTGGACAGATGCACAGATGGAAAAGCACAGGGAAAACTGCAGCCAGTCCTGGCAGGAGCTGCGGGAAGGAAAATTGTACAGCTGTAATTATGCGTCATATGCATCTGTAGCGGGAATTTCTGGCAGTATGGATATGGAAGAAGCATATGACCTTGCTGCATTTACACCAGATAAAAAGAAAGAACTGGTAGAATTCCGGCTGGGGTATACGTCAAAGGGATACACAAATTTTTGCAGAAAGTGCAGGGGATTTACAGTAGAGAATTCTGAAACAGTTAGGCCTGCAGTGCAGATGCGGTGAGACGCCTGCTTTTATAGAAAGTCTGCTGAGTTCAGAATGATGTGTGATAGGAAAGGTAGTTTATGAATCGATTAGGTATACTGGTATTTTATGATGAGAAAGGAATTGTAGATGAGTATTTAAACTATTACATACAGTCTTTGGTACAGGTTATCACAGAGCTTGTAATTGTGGTAAATGGGGTTGTTTCTGACAGTGGACTGAAGGTTTTTGAAAAATATACAAAGAGAATCTATCTTCGAGAAAATGAGGGTTTTGATGCTGGAGCATATAAAGATGTTTTCACAAATTATATTAGTCAGGATGAATGGAGCAAGTATGATGAAATTATATTAACAAATGATACATGCTTTGGACCCTTTGTTCCGTTCAGAGAAATTTTTCATGAAATGAGCAATCGTGAAGCTGATTTTTGGGGGATAAATTATATTGAAAGAAAACAAATGCCTCATTTGCAGTCTAATTTTTTAGTATTTAAAAAAATGGCAATAAGGGATATGGTATCGTATCTGAAAAATAAGATTCCTGATGACATGCAGAATTTAATAGAAGTGGTAAGAAGATTTGAAATAGGGTTGTTTACTTACTTAATAGATTTAAATTATATTTTTGACAGCTATGCAGCAAGAGGAAAGATAAATAATTATTGCTCACCAGATTATGCGATGATTGAAAATGGATATCCTTTTTTAAAGAAAAAGGCTTTTGACCAAAGTAAATACGCAGGGAATAGGGATAATTGTATCAGAGCTTTAAAATATGTGTATAAATCAAGTAATTATGATATACAGCTTATTATGGATTGTATAAAAAGAAAATATCAGACTGTATTTGACCTACAGGAAGAATTCAGGAATGAATTGATTACACAAAGAAAAGAAGTGGGAAATCTGATTTTAGATGATGCGGTATTGACGCAGTTTTTGAATTCTATGGATAGTATATATATATATGGTGCAGGTACTTGGGCAAAATTTCTTTTTAGATATTATCAAAAAGAGCTGAAAAAGCTGAAAGGATTCCTTGTATCCGATGATCATTACCAGTTGGATCATTTATTTGGGCATGATGTAGTGAAGCTTTCAGAATTAACAGATTTGAGTGCCGGAATTATTGTAGGGTTGGGAGAAAAAAATACAGAAGAAGTAAAAGGAAATTTAGAAAAATATAGAAATGTATTATATATTTGGCAATAAAGCCAGGATATTATCATGAGGACAGAACGATGGAGAATGTGTTTGATAAAAAAAGGAAGCAAAATTTGAATTTTATTTTGCCATCAAAATATCTAGATAAGAATGAAAATGACCTGGTGAAAAAAAAGAAAATAGCTGTAATTGCTCATTTGTATTATTTGGATACGATAGAATATTATTTCAAATATATTGAGAATATACCAGAGCATATAGATATTTTACTTACTGTTTCAGAAAAGAAAGCCAGATGTATTATAAAAGAAAGTATTCTTAACAAAAGAAAAAACTGCAGAATTATCGAAAAAGAAAACCGGGGACGGGATATTAGCGCGTTCCTTGTTGCTTGCAGAAAAGAAATATTGAAATATGATTACATATGTTTTTTACATGATAAAAAGGCAAATGAAGAAATATATAAAGCGGATACAGAGAAATGGATTCAGTGTTTATGGGAGAATATGATCGGCAGCAGGGAATATATTAACAATCTGTTAGTGTTTTTGAGCAAAAATCCTAAAATCGGCTTGTTAGTACCACCGTCTTTTATGAGTGAGCATTTTGCATCAGCGTATTCTAATACGTGGTATCAGAATTTTGACAGAGTGTCTGAATTATCAGAAAAAATGGGTCTAAATTGCAACCTGGATATTGATAAATCACCGATAACCTTAGGAACTGTATTTTGGGCAAGAGTAGATGCTATAAAGAAATTATTAGAGATTGAATGGAAATACGAAGATTTTGACGAAGAGCCGTTGCAAAAAGATGGAACGCTCAGTCATGCGATTGAAAGGATTTTGGCATATGTGGTTCAGGATGCGGGGTTTGATACTGGCTGGGTTATGACAGACAGATATGCGGGAGAGATGATGGAGCTGATGCTAGATGCATTAGAAAAAGCGTTTGATACCTTACATTTGGAGTTTGGAATTCATAATGTTTCTGCATTAGATAATTTTCAGGAGAGAAGGAAAAAACTGTCGGAGTTTGTAAGTAAATATAAAAACTTTTATATATATGGTGCAGGTATCTATGGAAAAAGATGTCTGGCAATGCTAAAAAGTGTATTTAAAATGCCAGCAGGTTTTTTAGTAAGTGATATAGAAGGTAATCCTGAAAAAATAGGGGAAATACCGGTTTTTTCTTTTAAAGACGTTGATATACGTGGATGCGGGGTTGTTATTGCAGTAAGCAGTAAATATCAGGCTGAGGTTGAGCAGATGATAAGGGGTAGAGAGAGTGATTTTTCGGATGTGTATTTGTACAGAAATTAAAAATAGAGACTCACAGGAAAAAACTGACATTATAAAACATAGATGTAGAGGAGAAAGATAATGGGCACATTGAGCGAAAAGATACCGTATGAAGTATTGCATAATTCTGTTTTATTTGACAGCGAATGGTACAAGGAAAAATATGGTATATCAGGAGATCCAGTGGAACATTACTTATCGATAGGATGGAAAGTGGGATTTAATCCTTCAGATAAATTTTCAACATTACGTTATTTGGATTTGCTTGGAGATGATGTAGCGGATCATGAGATGAATCCACTATTACATTATGAATTGTATGGAAAGTCAGAAAAGAGGTTGGACCGTTTTTGGAGGATTACAGAGGAATGTAATCTTTCAGGAAAAGGACTTGAGATTGGACCATCAATTAATCCAATCTGCCCGAAAAAGTATGGCTATGATATTGAGATATTGGATCATACGGATCAGGAGGGTCTGCGACAAAAATATAAGGAACACTCAAATGTTGCTTCTTTAATTGAGCGGATTGAAGAAGTGGATTATGTCTGGAAGGGAGAGGATTACCGTGAATTAATTGGAAAAGAAAATTATTATGATTATATTATTGCATCCCATGTTATCGAACATACAACAGATCTGATTGGATTTTTAGAGCAATGTTCTGCACTTTTGAAGGAGGGAGGGGTGTTATCTTTAGTGGTACCAGATAAGCGTTATGATTTTGATTTTTTCAGGGAGAATTCGAATTTAGCGCATGTGATTGGACAGCATATGTTAATGAATGGCCACCATTCAAGGGGGGGGGTAGCAGAGTATTTTTTACGTGTTGTACAGTTGAATCAGAAAATAGCATGGAATCAAAAAATATTGGAAAGTAATCAAGATTTTAGGTTTGTGCATAGCAAAGAAGATTTACAGAAAGTATTGAATGCAGAAGGCTATGTGGATATTCATGAATGGGTATTTACGCCTGGATCTTTTCGGCTGTTAATGAATGATTTACATGAATTAGGTTTTCTAAAATATTTGTATGAAGCTTCATTTTGTTCAGGCACAGAAAACACCTGTGAATTTTACATTTCATTAAAAAAGAAGTCTGTGCATGATATTTCAGAACAACCATTTAATCAGAAAAAAAGATTGGAGTTGGGTCTTTATAAGATTCAGGAAGAGATGGATTTTTATTATAGATTAAAACAGGCTTGGCAGTTTGACTATACGCAAGATTGACAATATGTAGAAGGCAATAGTGTATGGAAAAACATTCAGAAGGAGGATGTCGTGTCTTTGTCTACACGATGTATGAGATATGAACGAAAAGGTATTATTGACTTTTCAAAAAAAAGCAATATTGACATTCAAGATAGTTGTTTGCTCATTGCTATGTCTGTATATTATGCATAATGTTTTAATAGATGGATTGTCTCCATATTATAGCAGCAAGGACTATGACATTCAAACTCAGGTGGATGTTTCATCAGCAGAAATGGTAGCAGGTATTGTTTCTATTGAACAGGAGTTTTTGGCAAAGGGAAATAATCTGAACAAAATTAGTCTGTATTATACAGGCAATGCAGATGTCCAGGATGTTTTTACAATAAAACTGATTACAGACGGTGATAGTATTATAGCGGAAAAAAAGTGCTCCTTTTGGGATTATTCGGCAGATTCTTGGAATAAAGTAGACATGAATGTTCAGGGACTCACAAGAGGTAATTGGTATACAGTTCAGTTTACAACAGATTCAAATCAGGTTTATTTGTATGTTTCATCCCAGACGAAGGACACTTCAGGCATTTATGGAGGTTGCAGAGCTGGAGGAGTAGAGCTTCAGGGGAATGTATTCATGGGTTTTCAATTTACCTATACATATCTTACGTCGGCTAATATGATATTTTATGTAATTCAGTCTCTGTTAACATTTTTATTTGTTTTTGTTCTCTGCTATGGAATATTTAAGATAGAAGAAATCTATCATTATTGTGCTGTCTATGGGATAAACAGAGGGATTATTTATGGTTTTTATTTTGCTGTTTATATGAGTTTTTCATTTAATCCGATGGATAGATTGAGAACAGAAGTGGTCGCTTTTACACGTGAGATGGGGGCCGGGTTGCTTGAAAATTATGATGTATCGAGAGTCATAAGCAATTTTAAGGAGTGGTTTCTGTTCTTTGCTATTATTCTCGTTATATACACATTGACAGCCTCTTTTCATTTACATTTTGAAAGAAACAAAGAACAAAAAAAGGTATTGGCATTTCTTGATAAATTTATGGTGTTGGCAGATGTCAATCTGATTTTAAGAACAATTAACTTTTTTTATGACGAAGAACAGGATAATATTTTCTATTATGCTTCTTATGTGATCGCTTGTGTGATAGTTCTTAGCATTATTTATGCTGCTTTAAATATGGACAGATATATCAGTGCGAAAGGATATGGGCAAATGATACTAGGAGCTTTTTCACTTGCGTTTCCTGTTGCGGCACTTATAAGTACAGAATGGGAGATGGGAAAGCTTTTACTGGGAATACAGGTGTTTTTTTGCGCTGGATTACTTGTAGTGGTCAGAATGATTAGTCCGTTCATTAGGAACCTGGAAAAAAAGAAGATACCAGATATGGCTGCTATTATTTTTTCGGTATTTCCTTTTTTAACATCATTTTATATTGAAGCTGTCAATATTTTAAACCAGCACAGTGTTTTTATAGCACATCCAAGAAAATATTATGCAGTAGTATGTTTGCTGGTTTTGATAATAGGTATAGCTGGCTTAATTTTGATTGTCAGAAAAAAGTTGAAACTTCATTGGTGGAAAACATGGTCTCATGTGTGGATTATAACTGGATTTGCCTGTCTGCATCAGCAGGTTGCATTAGAGAATACTTATGTACCAGACTTATTTGAATCTGCAAATTACAGTGTGCTTATAAACGGGCTGTTAAAATTTGGAGAGATTCCCATAGTGGAGCATTTAGGACATCATATGATGCAGAGTGTCTGGGAGGGTCTTATTTATGCATTTTTAAATGGGGACTTTGCAGGAGCTGACGTTTCTCCATATGCTGGCTATTTGATGGTTCCACTTACAATCTTATTTTATTTTTTTGTGAAAAAAATATGGGATGCAGATGCCGCTTTATGGATTACCTTATTATTTCCATTTTACGACCATTGGAGCTATTATGGATGGGGACTTCTTATTGCATTTGCGATACTTTTATTTGCAAAAAAAAATACATATGGACGTGCTTTTTGGCTGTGGTGTGCTTGTATATGGTGTGCATTGAACAGGGCAGATCTTGGAACAGCCTTTGGAATTGCCTGCATGCTGACATTAGTTGTTTATATCATATATGAAAAAAACTGGAAAGCAGTAAAAGTACTGCTGTATCCATTGATTGTGATAGGGGTTTTTGGAGTCATTTTATGGTGTGGGTTGTGTCTGGTGAAAGGAATTCATCCGGTAGTAAGATTGATAGAGTTCATGAAGCTTTTTGCAGCAAATATTAATTGGGCATATAATGGCATTGGTGATAATACTAAAACAGTTTATGCATGGTCCTACATGATTCTTCCATTTTTGATGACAGGGACTTTGCTGTATGTTGTTTTTTCAAAGAAATTACACAAAGATTTGGATCAGGATAGATGGATTCTTCTATTGATGCTAGGTTTTTCGTATTTTTCAAACTTTTCCCGTGCTTTGACAAGGCACAGTTTGAAAGAGACGATTACGGCTACTGCTGTCTGGACATCATATATATTTTTATCACTGCTGGTTAGCTGTTTAGTAAGGAAAAAGTTTTTGTTTCTTCCAACATTTGTGTTGTTTATTCTGTGTAATATGCTTTTTGAACAGGATGGAAATTTTAATATTCAGCCGATTGCAAATGTTGCTGTTTCCAGAATGGGAACTTATACAGAAAGCTGGACACTGGATCGTTTGGCAGAGGAGGACTATGAAACAGGAAATATGGAGACCTATTGGGAAGAAATTGCCCGGAAAAAAGAAGTAAAGAAGAGAGTTGTGTATCCAAAGTCTTTTCAGGACACAGTAGCTCCTTACGGGTTTATTTTTAAAACGTTGCTGGATGAAGATGATACATTCCTTGATTTTAATTATAATTCGTTCTTATATTCGGAATATGACCGCCCCGATCCTGTTTATGCTGCGCAGTCGCCGACCATGCTTTCAGGAGAATTGACACAGGAATATTTTATTGATGAGATAAAAAGCAATATGGAAAATATACCGATTGCTCTGATGCCCAATACATCTGGAAATCACGATTCTATAGATGGAATTAAACTGAATTATAAGTATTATAAAGTGGCAGAGTTTATTTACACATATTACAGGCCACTTTGTGAATATGAAAATTTTGCTGTATGGTGTCTTAAAGACAAATATGATGAGATGGCAGAGCTATTACGTCATACAGAAGTTTTTGAAAGGATATCCAAAATGTCTTATCTGCTGAATGACGATTTTTATGTCGCTGAAAATTGTGATGTAGAGAAAGATATAAGGGGTAGAACTCTGACAATGGTAGCAACTGCGGCAGACCCAATGCTGCTTAGCCTTGAGTCGTCATTAGGATTATCTTCTTATGCTGGAGAGAAAGTAAATATAGTTGTAGAGTATACGACTGCAGATGTTGGCACTATGCAGCTTTTTTATACGACTGAAGAAGGCGAAGTTTATACTGCTGAAAAATGTGTCAATAATGAAATTACAGGAGAAGGTACAGCATGTTTTACAATTCCGGTTACACAGAATACTAAAGTAAGACTGGATATTCCAGAAGACAGTACGGTTGTGATCAGGGACATTAGTATATCAAGCGTATGGAAATTGGCAGATTGGGGCTATGATCAGGCATTACATCATCATGTTCTGAATCATCTGCCGCGCATCTGGGCAGAGTTTGACAAACGGGATGCAGCAGGTAATATGGTTGTGGCAGAAGATATTAAAACAGGTATAGGATTTCATACGTTTCGTGAATTGGAAGAAATAGAACGTAAAGATGGAAATTATTTGATGTTGACAGCTGTTTATACAGGTATAGATATCAATGGTTTTAGTAGATCAGATGATGAATATACAACGGCTGTATTGATTGCTGGTATATATGATGGAGATATGTTTACGGAGAAATGCAGATATGAATTTACATTAAAAGAAGGGAAACATGATTACTTGTTTAGGATAAGCAGTGACTATTACTGGAATTTAGGTGAAATTAATATGGTAGAAATTGAATGTCAGGAACAAATAACAGAAGTTGATATCAAAATACTACAGGGAGATTAAGGATATGAGATTATCAGTGCCACAGTTTGAAGAAACAATTTTTTTTGAAAAGCAAACAAAATATTGTCTGTTAATTCCATTATTCAATGAAGGTGAGCGCTATTTTAGACAGGTAAAAAAGATGCGAAAGAACGGTTTGTTTGGAAAAATAGATGTGGTCATTTGTGATGCTGGGTCCAAAGATGGGACAACAGATCCTGTATTTCTGAAAAAGAGTGGGCACAGGGCTCTTTTGGTGAGAAGTGGAAAGGGGCGTTATTCTACTGATATCAGAATGGGTTATTATTGGGCTTTGCAGCAGGGGTATGAGGGATTCATTACAGTAGACGGTAATGATAAGGATGGCACAGAAGCTGTTGGCATGTTTATAGATGCATTGGATCGGGGATATGATTATGTACAAGGGTCTCGCTTTGTCAAAGGAGGCAGGGGAATTCATACACCATTTGTTCGTCAGGCTGCTATGAAGCTTATAAATGAGCCTGTGATGACTTTTTGCGCACGCAGACATCTGACAGACACGACGAATGGATTTCGGGCATATTCCAAGCGTTTTTTGACGGATAGGAGAGTCCTCCCATTTCGTGATATATTTTGGGGTTATGAGTTGATCTATTATTTGCCGATTAAAGCATGCTGTTTGGGTTTTAAGACTTGTGAAATTCCAGTTACCAGGGTTTATCCAAAAGGGAAGATACCATCTAAGGTTGGTGGGCTCAGAGGAAACCTTTATCAGATGAGTATTTTGTATCATTGTCTCTGGAAACATTATGATCCGGAGAGTAAATATAGGTTTAAGGAGCATGGAAGATGTATTTAGTTGTTGGTGCAAATGGATTTTTGGGTTCTTATGTTTTAAAAAATATTTTGGAACAAACAAATGATTTTGTTATAGCAGTGGCAAGGAAGACGGAACAGGTTACAGCCAGTCCCAGGATCAGATGGGTTAGTTGTGATATTACTGATACTGAGGGAGTAGATGTGCTCTGTAGAGAATTAGAATGTTATGATGATATGAAAGTAGTTTTCCTTGTAGCATATCATAATCCGGATATGGTGGAAAAAAATTTGGAGATTGCATGGAATATTAATGTTACATCTCTGTCCTATTTCGTTAACAATCTGAGAAATGTAAAATGTTTGTTTTATGCTTCTACAGATAATGTTTATGGAAATAGCATTGACAATTATAGATTTAAGGAAAATGATCTGTTGAATCCTGTCAATGTGTATGGCAGGCAGAAATGTGCTGCTGAAAGTATTGTTATATGGTATGGATATAATGTTGTGAGATATCCATTTTTGATTTCTCCAAGCCTATCTCCAGTCAAAAGGCATTTTTATGATGTGATTACGGATACGATGAAAAATGGTAGAGAGATAGAGATGTTTGCAGATTCATTTCGGTCATCCTTGAGTTTTGATACGGGAGCAGCACTTTTGATTGACCTGATAGAGGGTTATAGTGGGGATGTTCCCAAAGTTCTGAATATTTGTGGAGATGACGCGTTTTCCAAATATGAGATAGGTCTTATGCTTGCAAAGAAGCTGGGGGTTGACAACAGGCTTGTAGTTCCAGTTCTGACAGCAGAGGCGCAAGGAATATTTGAGGCAGAACGGGCTAAGTCTACATTGATGGACAATACAAAGGTGAAAGAAGTGCTTGGAATAGATGAAATAAAGCTTGTTTTGTAAAAATATAGTGAGAACAATAAAGCTGGTGTTGTAAATTTAGGAGGACAGATTGGTGAAAGAACGTGATACCGGCATGGACATTTTGAGAGTATATCTTGCGTTTTTAGTTGTTTTAGTACATGGCTGGAAAGAATATACGTATCCATATGAACCAGGTCTTTTTTTCCCATGGTCATTTTTTAATCGTTCAGGAACAGTTGCCGTACATGTGTTTATTTTTTTAGCTTTTTTGTATACAGATATTGAGGAATTGGGACATAGTCGTTTACTGTTTGAAAAGAGAATGTGTCGGTTGTTAGTACCTCACATTGCATGGACGTTCATATATTTAGTGATATATAAAGTAGCTGGTTTGATATGGGATAAAGATTTTAAGATTATAATAAGGAGCGTAATGATACAGTTATTTTTGGGTCATGGATATAATGAGGTGATGTGGTTCCAGGTAGTACTTATTCTTTTGACTATATTTTTTGTAGCTTTATTTAAATTTATGGAGGAATGGAAACAGGATGTAACATTGATATGTATTTTCGGCTTTTGCATCATAGGGCAGTATTCGGGTATAAATGAAAAAATTTTTGGTCATATGATTCCAGAAGTATTTTTATCATTTGGTCGTATAAGTGAAGTCGCACCTACAGCAGTGGCTGCTGTATTTTTCCAAAAATATAATGCAAGGCTAATGATAAAAAAACACTGGCAGATGATACTGACAGGTTCATTGCTGGGATTATTTATAATATATAATTATCCTGTTTTTAGGAATATCGATGGATATGCATACAGTGGTTTTTGGAGGTTTAGTGCAGCTGTTCTGACTGTTTTAATAGCAGAAAGCTGTTCGATTGTTTTTAGGGGGGGGAGAGACCGATAGAATAGAAAAATTGTTCAGTATGTTATCTAAGTTTACACCGGGTGTTTATTATATGCAGAGGATGATTTTGACATTATTTTTTGACAAGAGGGTAAGTTTTCTATATTGTTTGATGATTTTTGCTGTAGCTATGGGAATATCTGCAGTTGCTTATATAACTCAAAATAAGTATCTTAGATATATTTTTAATTAAATATTTGCAGAGCAGAGGCACTGTCCATGAGATGGAGGTGCAATTAATTTATAGGGAGATATGATAATGATTATAACAAAAACACCATTCAGAATGTCTTTTTTTGGAGGCGGGACTGATTACCCGGGATATTATAAAGAACATGGCGGATCTGTTATTTCTACTACGTTCGATAAATACTGTATGGTTTCTGTCGGGCATTTGCCAAGGTTTTTTGAGTATACGAATCAATTAACTTACAGTAGAATTGAACGCACAAAAACAGTGGATGAGATCGAACATCCTGCTGTACGGAATGCTATGAAGTATTTGGACATGCATGAACTTAGAATTGATTACGAAGCTGATCTCCCTGCCAGGTCAGGTATTGGAACCAGTAGTTCTTTTGCAGTAGGGTTACTGAATGCCTTCTATGCGTTAAAAGGAAAATATGTTGATAAGAGAAAGCTGGCAGAGGATGCTATTTGTCTGGAGAGAAATTTGTGTAAAGAGAGCGGGGGCATCCAAGATCAGATTGCTGCTTCTTATGGCGGATTTAACAGAATCGATTTTTTTGATGGAGGATTCAATGTGAGTCCTGTTATTATTCCTCCTGAGCGTAAAAAGGAACTGCAGGATAACCTTATGCTTTTTTTTACCGGATTTTCAAGATACTCAGGTGAGATAGCATCTGAACAGGAAAAGAATATCAAGGATAAACAGGCTGAGCTTAAAGAAATACAAAGTCTTGTAGATGATGCACATAAGATTTTGGTTTCGAAAACTAGACTGGATGAGTTTGGAAGGCTTTTAGATTATGCATGGAAGCTGAAACGTGGAATTACACATAAAATATCAAATGGTATAATTGATGATTTGTATAGGAAGGCCATGGATGCAGGTGCATCAGGGGGAAAACTCCTTGGTGCAGGTGGTGGCGGATTTATTCTGCTTTATGTGGAGAAGGATAAGCAAAAGACAGTAAGGAATGCGCTTAGGGAGCTTTTATATATTCCTTTTGAATTTGAGCATGAAGGTACTAGGATTATTTATTACCAGGCAGAGGATTATGATCCGCTTGAGGCAAATGATTGAGTATGGAGGAAGAAAGATGAAGGCATTGATCACTGGGATTACTGGGATGGTTGGATCACATTTATGTGATTTTCTTTTGGAAAATACGGATTGGGATGTGTATGGTGTTTGCAGATGGAGAAGTCCGCTGGATAATGTAGAACATCTGCTTGGGCGGGCGAATGATAAGGACAGGGTATTTTTTAAATATGCTGATTTGAATGATCAGACATCACTTATTACGATGATTCAGGATGTAAAGCCAGATTACATTTTTCACTTGGCGGCACAAAGCTATCCATTGACCAGTTTTACAGCACCCATTGATACTCTTAACACGAATGTTTTGGGGACCTGCAGGCTACTGGAAAGCGTTAGGCTGGCGATGGGACAGGATAAAGATTATAAACCAGTAGTTCATGTGTGTGCTTCGTCAGAAGTATTTGGGAAAATTCCAGCAGATAAAAAACCGGAAACAGGTATCCATGAGGATTGTCCATTTCATCCGGCTTCTCCCTATGCGATTTCGAAAGTAGGAACGGATTTGCTTGGAAGATATTATGCAGAGGCTTATGGAATGACGGTTATGACTACGAGAATGTTTACACATACAGGCCCAAGACGTGGGGATGTATTTCATGAGTCCACTTTTGCGAAGCAGATTGCAATGATTGAAGCTGGATTGATTGAGCCGATTGTAAAGGTTGGAAATCTAAGATCTCTCCGGACTTATGCGGATGTACGTGATGCTGTAAGAGCTTACCATATGCTTGTGACCATAGATCCCATTCCTGGGGAGTATTACAATATCGGAGGTGCGTATACCTGTGAGGTTGGAGATACATTACATACTCTGCTTGGCTTCTCTGTGGCTAAGGATAGAATCAGGATGGTTGCTGATCCTGAACGTATGCGTTTGATTGATGCTGACCTCCAAGTGCCGGATTATAGTAAATTTCAGACACATACTGGATGGAAGCCAGAGATCTCTTATGAGCAGACAATGGAAGATCTGCTTAATTACTGGAGGAAGAGAGTGAAAAAAGGGAGTTTCCTGACAAGGTAGGAGAATGATTATGCTGATAGAACGTATGAAAGCAGATTTTGAGTATAAAGATGAAAGAGGAACGTTGACACAGCTTGTTCGCAGAGGGTATTCGCAGGTTAATGTGGTAATGTCAAAAGGTGGTGTATTTCGAGGAGGACATTACCATAGGCTAAATACAGAGGCTTATTATGTTATACAGGGCAGCTGCAGGGTGACTGCGTACAGAGATAGAGAGAAGGAAACAGAGATCTATCGTGCAGGTGATTTTTTTCGTATTGGGCCATATATTACACATGATTTTGACTATCTAGAGGATTCTATACTGGTTACAATGTACAGTCTGGGGGCAGAACTTGAGGATGGCAGAATGGACAGTTTTATTATGGAAAAATTCGATGATGAGGGTTGATCAAGCAATATTGTGATAATAGGAGATTTGCCTGATTATTTTTGTACTGGATTCGTGAAGAGGGGATTTACTAATGCAAACAGAAATTTATATGAATGAATTGATAGAACGGTATCCGGCATTGGAACAAATTAGAGAACCAATCATAGAAGGGTATCAGATTATAAAACAGGCATATAAGAATGATGGAAAGCTACTGATTGCAGGGAATGGCGGTTCTGCTGCAGATAGTGAACATATTGCTGGGGAGCTTATGAAACGGTTCCGAGTGCCAAGGCCTGTACCAAAAGAATTTGCAGATAAATTAAGAGAAGCAGATAGGGAAAGAGGTGAAAGACTGTCAAAAAATCTTGAACAGGCACTTATGGCGATTCCACTTGTTGCACATGAGGCATTGTCGACAGCGTATATAAATGATGTGGATGGTCTTGGGGTTTTTGCTCAACAGATGTATGGATATGGTAGGTCTGGGGATGTGTTTTTAGGAATCTCAACATCCGGCAACAGCCAAAATATTATAAATGCAGTAGTTGTGGCAAAAGCGCTCGGAATAAAAGTGATAGCCCTGACAGGGAATACAGGTGGAGAACTGGCACAGATAGCGGATTGTGCTGTTATTGTTCCTGAAATAGAAGTACATAAAATTCAGGAACTCCATTTGCCGATTTACCATTGTTGGTGCCAGATGCTGGAATTTTATTTTTTCGGGTTAAAATAGACAAGTATTATTTATGATATCTATAAGTTAAATAAGTGAAAGGAACAACAAAAGATATGAAAAATATCAATGATATACGAAAAGAAAAAAATTTATATTACATACTTCCCAGCAATACCAGAACAGACAACGCAAATCTGACAACAGAAAAAGCGAAAGCGGTAGTAGTGGCCTGTATGTTCTATGAAGAACTGCTTGAAGACAGCCTGAGATATTTAAATACTGTTCCAGATTATGTAGATATCTGTATTTGCACGTCAAATCCTGTAGTGGCAGAAAAGATACAGGTATTTTGCAGACAGCGCAGGAATGCTTTTGTTGTGAAAAAGGAGAATCGAGGGAGGGATATTTCATCTCTATTGGTTGCCTGTAAGGATATCCTTTCGAATTATGAGTATATCTGTTTTATTCATGATAAAAAATCTGTCCATGCTCTGGCCAGACAGCGGTGGGAGATCGATCTGTGGATTAGGAATCTGTGGAGTAGCATGCTGGATTCTGAGCAATATATTGAGAATGTGCTAGGAGTATTTTCTGAAAATTCCAATATCGGACTTCTTGTTCCGCCGGAACCGACAGGGGATGTCATGCGTAACTGGTATCATAATACATGGGGGCCAAATTTTAATAATACAGTAGAGTTGTCTGAACGCCTGGGGCTTACATGCAATATCAGCAGGACAAAGCCGCCGTTTACGATAGGTACAGTATTTTGGTGCAGGTATGATGCTATGAAAAAATTGTTCCAATATGACTGGCGGTACGATGATTTTCCGGAAGAACCTATGGCGAGTGATGGCACCATCAGTCATGCTATAGAGCGCATTCTTGGTTATGTGGCACAGGATGCAGGTTATGATACAGGAACCGTTTTTACCTGTGATTATGCTAGATATCTGATTTCTTTTGTACAGAACCGCCTTCAAGAGGCGTTTGATGTACTTCATCGGACATATAATCTTTATGATTTTGAACAGATTAGACTGGCAGGACGGGCACGAAGAAAATATACTGCTCAGGTGGTTTGTGGGGTAAAGGATTTTGCAAAACGACATAAGAGGATTTATATCTATGGTGCTGGGATCTGGGCAAAAAGGATTATGGAGATTTTGGATGAGGAAGATCTTGAACTAGAGGGAATTCTGGTGACAGAACCAGAGAAGAATCCTGAGCGGATAGGGAATTATAAATGTGGTACACTGGAAGAAGCAGTTGGTGGGGATACAGGTATCATTATAGCGATTCGAAATGCACAGGATGTGGAAGAGATCCGCCGGATGATTGATGCAAAGGGATTGTTTGATTATGTGTCAGTTGGTGAGCTGGAAGCTGGAAAACCTGAGGATGCAAGATTTGTAAGAGCTGCTTCCTGTTCTGTGAAATTTTCTATATTGATGCCGGTTTACAATGTAGATACTGTATATTTATCCCGGGCGATCAAAAGTGTATGGAACCAAAGCTATGGAAACTGGGAGCTGTGCATTGCAGATGATGCTTCCACAGATGAGGAGGTCAGAAGGTATCTTTATCATGTGCATGATGACAGAATTAAAATCCGTATGCTCAATGAGAATAGAGGAATTTCCACAGCAACAAATGCTGCTGCAGAGATGGCATGTGGGGATTATCTGATTTTGATGGACCATGATGATCTGCTGCATCCGGATGCACTGCTGCGATTCTATCAGGAAATCAAAAGATCTGAACCGGATATCGTTTATAGTGATATGGATAAGGTGGATGAAGAGGAGCAGCATTCAGGGGCATTTTATAAGCCACAGTGGTCTCCGGATCTGCTGACAGCGCAGATGTATGTTGGACATCTTCTGGGATTTAAGAGAGCATTGTTTGAACAGTCAGGAGGATTTCGTTCCGTGTGTGATGGCAGTCAGGATTATGATCTTGTATTGCGAATGAGTATGCTGGCCCGTGTTATGAGACGCGTAGAAGGAACATTTTATTCCTGGCGTCTTCTTAAGACATCTACTGCATTAAATGTATCGGCAAAGCCTTATACACAGACAGCAGCATTAAAAGCGCTTCAGAGTTATCTGGATAAGAAATATGGCTCTAGTTATGCATCTGTTCGGGAGACAGAATGGTTGCACATTTATGATGTAGTCTATGATTTACCGGAAAAGACCGCATTGTCTGTGATTGTTCCAATACAGTCTAAGGAGGATTTATCAGCGGCACAGCTGCGTGGTTTACAATCGTCATGCACATGGAAGTGGACAGAATTTATTTTGGTTGGAAATGCGCAGGCAGAGGATATACCGCAAGGAATTCGATTTATTCAGTCTGAAAAAAATACCTGGGCGGGTTTATGTAATGATGGAGCAAGAGAAGCCAGAGGAGATGTCATAATGATTCTGGATGCATATTTATATATGATGACAGAGGATTGGGCAGAACGACTGGCATCTAATGCACTGCGGAAGGATGTGGGAGTTGTAGGAGGACTTATCCTAGATGCAGAAGGTCAGATTGAAAGTGCTGGGGTTCGCATTGACAGAGATGGCTGGGTATATGATATGTATGCAGGTATGGAACCAGTTCAGTTTGGAGAACCGTTTATTTCGCCGTTGATGACCAGAAATGTGACAGCTGTATCACAAAAATGTATGGCGTTTTCTAAAACTGTCTATGAGGAAACAGGAGGCTTTGATGAAGAAAGCATGTCTGCATCTGTGGACTTTTGCATTGCTGTACAGAATGAAAACAGATGGAATATCTATTCTCCTTATGTGAAGGCGATGGATTATGGAAAGATACAAGAGAGCAGTGTCTGCTCGGTAGACATTGGAAATGAGATGTATCGGAAATATCTGGCTGAAGGAGATCCATATTATAATGGTCTTCTGGATGAGACCAGGAGTATTCCTGTGATAAGAGCCAAATAGGTGAATGGAGGGATTGCATGGACAGTCTAAAGAAGCAGATTGATTTACATGATGTGGTCTGCTTTGATATATTTGATACATTGTTGATGCGCCAGATCCACGATGCGGAGGCAGTGTTTGATATCGTTGGGGAAAGGGCTATGCGCAGAGGCATTGCAGTAGAAGATTATCGGGAAAAAAGGATTCTGGCGCTGGCTGAAAATCCTGTGATTGGTCCAACGATTTATGAAATCTATGACCGGCTGCAGGAAGTTACCGGCATTACGGAGCAACAGCGTATGGAACTGCTCAATCTGGAGATCCAGACGGAAAAAGATGTCCTCATTCCGAGGAAAACTGTTGTTAACTGTTTTTACTATGCCATTGCACAGGGAAAGCATGTGATCCTTGTATCCGATATGTATCTTCCGGCTTCGGTTCTTATGGATATTCTGGAGGAAAAGGGTATCTGTGGGTATGAGAAGATTTATGTATCCTGCGATTACAGACAGCTAAAATATGAAGGATTATTTGAACGTGTGGTGCAGGAGACAGCGGCTGACAGCATTCTTCATATCGGCAACAGTGTGGAATATGACGGGTACTGGTCCATTCGGTATGGGATAGAGCATTATCATGTGGCAGATATGCCGGATATGCTCAATCATTCTACATGGTTTTTTATGGAGGGAAGAATACAGGAGATGGGCCTGAATGATAAGCTTTTGCTTGGTAAGGTATGTGGAGCTGTATTTAATGATCCATTTTCATTTGGGCCAGGTGAGGTGCGGCCGATGCTGAACTCTGCTTATGAGGTCGGATACTGTTTATTTGCTCCGGTAGTTACGCATTTTATGGTCTGGATGAATGACCGGATGAGGGAGATAGATGCGGATGGTATTCTGTTTGGAGCCAGGGACGGCTGTCTGTTTCGCAAGCTGTATCATATTATGAAGGAGATGCATGTGGTGGCCAGGGCTTTGCCAGATGCGTATTTTCTGACGTCCAGGGTGGCATGTTTTAGCGCGTGTGCCTACAGTAAAGAGGATATTTGTCAGGCAGTCAGAGGAATTCTGGATGCGGACCCGGTGCAGGTTTTGAAGGATATCTTTCAGATACCGGCAGAGCAAATACCGGCATATGATAAGGAGCAGTATGAGGAATGGATACAGTTTGTGCTGGAGCAGCAGCCGGTGATACAGATGCGTGCAAAAGGGCTGAGACAAAATTATATCCGGTATATGGAAAAAATGGGAATCGATGGTCAAAAAAAATATATCTTTTTTGATCTTGCCTCTCAGGGTACCTGTCAGCATTATCTGTCGCAGTATTTTGGTCTGGATCTGAGTGGGCTGTATTTCTGGAGACGTATCATTCCAACGAATGATGCTTTCTGTGAGGAAAGAGCAGGCTGCTATGAGTCAGGGCTGCCTGAGGATGAGGCGAGGTCTGTGATGAAGTATTATTTATATTTAGAGGCTGTTTTGACAGATCCAGATATTCCATCCGTGCAGTGTTTCACGGATCAGGGAAATCCGGTATATGGACAGGAAAAAAGAACTGCGGGTGAGATACAGTTTATACGGGAGGCACAGCAAGGGATTATTGATTTTTTTAGAGGGTATATGAAATCTTTGTGGATTCCGGATATTGGTATTCGTAAGGATGCGGTGGATATGTTGTTCAGTTTTGTGGATTTTGCGAGGACTCGGGTTCAGAATTTGGTCTGGCAGCATTTGCATGTGGTGGATGATCTTAAGGGAGGACAGAGGGTTCCAGTTGATGGAAGAGATGCGGATATTATTTAAGAATCGTTGTAACAAGAACCAAAAGGAAGATCAAAGGATACTGGAATATATCCGGCAGGCAGAACCGGAGGAGTATGATACTGTTCTGGATAAAGACGGGAGTTGGTCCGTGCAGTATCATCTTTCTCCTATGCGGGACTCTCTTTTTAGCTGGTATCCTTTTGAAGCGGATGCGGAAGTTCTTGAGGCTGGAGGGGCCTTTGGGGAACTGACGCATATTTTGTGTGAAAAATGTGCCTATGTTACATCCGTGGAGCGGGAACCTGTGCGTGCACAGGCGATAAAGAGCCGCTGTCGGATGTATGAAAATCTCAAAATATGCCAGTGTGATATCAGGGATGTGCAGCCTGTCAGGAAATATGACTATGTGACAGCGGTTGGCCTATTGGAGAGTCAGAGGATAGAGAGTAAGGATCTTGGGGATTATGCAGAATTCCTTGTGCATCTGTGCTCTTTTTTAAAGCCGTCAGGGAGGTTGCTGCTGGCTTGTGAGAACAGGATGGGAATCCGGTATTTGTGTGGGGAACGGGATGGGAAGACGGGCATTCCATACGATGGAGTCCGCAGGTATCCACAGGAGCGGGGGATATTAGGATTTACCAGGATGGAACTGGAAGCTGTATTGGAAAAGGCAGGAATAACAAGACGCAGATTTTATTATCCGCTGCCTGATTACAGGATGGTGCAGGCTGTTTATGCAGAACACAGTCTTCCAGAAGACAGTGTCAGGGATCGAGTGATTCCGTATTATAAGGATAGGCGGTCGGTGGTGGCATCTGAGCTGGATTTGATGGATTTCTGTATACAGTCAAAGTGTCTGCATGTATTTGCCAATTCCTTTTTGGTGGAATGCGTATTGGATGAGGCGGCTTGTACGGATATAGAGTCTGTGTTTCTTACCGTTGACCGGGGACGTCCAGCAGCTATGGCTGCAATTCATGAAGGAGCTTTTATGTATAAAGAAGCTTTATATCCGCAGGGAGCGGCGGATCTTGCGCGTTCTGTACGTCATGTGGAGGATCTGAAGAGGCACGGCATTAGGGTTGTGCCTCATATACGGATGTCTAAGAGACGGATACGGATGCCGTATGTGGAAGCGCCTGTACTGATGTCTGTATTAAGGGATACGCTGGGTCAGGATGCAGAGCGGTTTGTTTGCCTGATGGATCAGGTCTGGGGAGATATCTGCAGATCTTCGGATGTATCAGATGTATCGGAAGATTTTTTATGGATGCAGCAGTGCGCAGAACAAGACTGGGGACCTGTTTTGAAAAATGTGTATTTTGATATGGTTCCCATGAACTGTTTTTATGATGAAGGAGAGATTGTCTATTTTGATCAGGAATTTGTCAGACATGATTATCCGGCAAAGTATACGATGTTTCGGGTGATTTTATATACGTATATTCATATATCGGAGGCAGAAAATGCGGTGCCAAGAGCCAGGATGCTGCGCAGGTATGGGATCAGCGATGTTATGTGGGATGTTTTTTTCCGGGAGGAGACGGCGTTTGTTTCTTCTCTCAGAAAGCATGAGGTATTTCATCACTTTCATGAGATGAGTCAGGTCTCTTATGAGGAAATGAGGGAGAATGCAAAAAGACTGGTGGAAATAGAAGAAGCAGGATACAGGGAGGATAAGTATGAAGCATTATAAAACAGGATACATCGCAGGAGTGTTTGATCTGTTCCATATCGGACATTTGAATGTAATCCGCAGGGCCAGTGCACATTGTGAGGAACTGATTGTAGGGGTGCTGGTAGATGAGCTAGTAGAATTTTACAAAAAAGAACCGCCGTTTATCCCGTTCGAGGAACGCATCGATATTGTTGGGAGTCTTTCTTATGTCAGCCGGGCTGTTCCGGTTACAGTTGAAAATATAGATAAGATGACTGCATGGAGACGATATCATTTTGATGTTCTTTTTTCCGGTGACGATTATGCCGGACATCCCGGATGGATGGCGGATAAGGAAAATTTGGAACGGGTGGGAGCTACGATTGAATTTTTTCCGTATACAAAGAGTACCTGTTCTACAAAGTTAAAAGCTATGATTGAAGCAAAAATGAACGGACAGAATACGGTGGAGATTGTATCCAGGACATATGGATCAGAGCAAAATGATGCAGACCCAAGGATGAAGGGCTGAAACCTGAAAAAACAAAAACAGTACATGAGGGGGATGGATATGAGCGAATTTTGTCCGGTTTATGAAGGAGTTGATTACACTCCTGTATTTTCGATTGCATATTATCAGGCAGCATATTCGGATCTGCGGGCTGCTTTTGGAGATGATAAACAGGCGTATTTTCAGCATTTTATTGATTGCGGGGCGGCAGAGGGCAGGCAGGGGAAGCTAGATTTTAGCATTCGTGAATTTCTCAGGCAGCATCCTGGTCTGCAGGGGAAGTTTGGCAGTGATCTGGGAGCTTATTATCGTGAGGTACTGACAAATCCGAAGTATCAGAAAGATTTGTACAGGCCATATATAGGTATTCATGTGGAGGAGGGTGCGGATATGGAGCTTCTGCACCATGCACAGAGATGCAATTTAATTTTACTTAGGGAGCTGGACCGTGTATGCAGGAAATACCAGCTCAAATATTATCTGATTTGCGGGACACTTCTTGGAGCGGTAAGGCATAAAAGTTTTGTTCCGTGGGATGATGATGCAGACATTGCCATGACCAGAGATGATTTTAATGTATTGAAAAAGAATGCTTCTAAAGAATGGGATGGCAGTACCTTTCTATTTCTGGAATATGATCAGATGGGAAAAGGAGTTTTTTTGGATTATATGTCAAGGCTCGTTTATATGAAAGAGGATGTTCCTGTCATTACTTATCAGAAAATCCGTGGGAAAGGCCGAAGCGATATAGACAGTCATATTCCTCTGGATATCTATATACTGGATAATGCTTCGGATAATGAAAAAAAGCATTATTATCAGACATTGGCTCTACAGGGGATTTATGGGCTGGGTATGGGGCACCGAGCTTATATTGATCATAGTGAATACAGTCAAGCACCGGCAGGTATCCGCAGAAAAGTAAAGCTGCTGGTGAGCGTTGGGCGTATTTTGCCGCTAAAGTTTATCTTTTGGCTGTATGAAAGGGTACGGCAAATGTATAACAGGCAGGAAACAGGTAGTTATATTATGTCTAATGGATTTATTTTCTGCCTGCCGTGGAAATTTGATAAAAAGTGGTTTGGAAACGGATCAGTCTGTACGATCGATGATGTGCCACTGATGGCTCCTGCGAATTGTGATGCTTATTTAAAAAAGCAGTATGGGGACTATATGAAGCTCCCGGCTCTGGAAGATCGCAGGCCGACGCATACGCTGGGAGCAAGCGGGATATTTTATACGGTGGACTATAACAAAGGAACGGAGAGGTTATGAAGAGACAAAAAAAGGGACTGGTGTACCGCAGGATACGGATGTTTATTGTGTTACTGTTTGTGGCAGGAGTATTGGTAGCTGCTGCTTATCCATTTGACAACAGGAATCTGACGATAGCATGGATCAGCGATAATGGTGAGGAATTTGAAATAAGCTTGAGCAATCAGGAAATTGCTGGTAGAGAATGCAGTATGCTCAGAATTCCGGAGCTGTTTGAAAAGGTTCTTATTACAAAAGTACGTTTTTATGGTAAAAGCAGGACAATGCGAATTATGGAGATGACGCCTTCTGGTTTTTATGGCTTTCTTGCAGATCCGGCTGCATCCGGTGTTGCATGGGAGGACAGCGGGATGCTGATAACTCCGGCAGATGGGCAGGTGCTGTATATGAATGAAGCTTTTTTGGATAAAATGCAGGAACTCTCATCTGCTTATTTGCAGGAACGTTTGTTGTTGATCGGTATCCTGGGGTGCGTGATGCTGCTGGCTATGATGCTGGTTACGGCCATTGAGGATTGGAAGTCAGAAGAAAACTGGGACAATCACAGTCTGCTGCATGAGGTGAAAAAATTTGTCTCTGATATGGATAGATATAAGCAGTATATGTATTATGCTGCAAAGACAGACCTGAAGGCAGAAGTGGCCAATTCCTATCTGAACAGGCTCTGGTGGCTGTTGGAGCCTTTTTTTAATATGCTGGTATATGTGATTGTTTTTGGAAAGATTATGGGTAATTCCATAGAAAATTATGCAACGTTTATATATGCTTCTTTGCTGATGTGGAATTTTTTCAGTAAAACAATTAACTACAGTGTGAAGCTGGTTCGAAATAATAAGGATATCATTTCCAAGGTCTATGTGCCAAAGTTTATCTTATTGTTTTCCAATATGATTTTAAATTTTATCAAGCTGTTGTTTTCTCTGACTGTTCTGGTTCCGATGCTGGTCATTTTCCATGTACATATTACATGGACAGTTGTATGGATTATCCCGGCTTATCTGGTACTGATCCTGTTATCTTTTGGAGTTGGAATGATATTTCTGCATTTTGGAGTATATGTGGATGATCTTGCTTATGCGGTAGGAATCGTTTTGAACATGCTGATGTTTTTGTCAGGAATATTTTATGATGTTATGACAACACTGGATACGCCATTGGATGGAGTAATGCTGGCATTGAATCCAGTTGCGATGACGATTGATACGATGCGTAATGCGCTGCTCTATGGGACCGTTGCGAATGTACCGCAGATTCTGTTATGGATGGCCGTGTCTGCAATCCTGTGTTGTATTGGCGTGCATATCGTATATAAGAATGAAAATGCCTACGTGAAGATTGTATAAAGGAGGCTAAATATGGGAGAGGTTGCACTGGAAGTAAATCATGTGAGCATTGATTACCGAAATCTGATGCATATGTCCATGCACCAGAGTTTATTAAAAAAAGGTGTACAGCGCGCAGAGACAATCCGCGCTGTAGATGATGTATCTTTTGAAGTGGAGAAAGGAAAGATACTTGGGATTGTAGGCCGCAACGGCTCAGGAAAGACAACGCTGTTGCGTTCGATTGCCGGGATTTTCCGGCCAGATGAGGGATATATTGATACGAAGGGGAACCGGGTATCTCTGATGGCGATAGGCATTGGGTTCAATGGAAATAACACCGGCCGGGAAAATGTTTTAAAATCCGGGATGCTGCTTGGGTGTGATTTTCACTATGTGAAAGCACATATGGATGAGATTATAGAGTTTTCCGAGCTGGGAGATTTTATTGACCGGCCGGTACGGACGTATTCATCTGGAATGTATTCCAAGCTTTCCTTTGCAGTGACAGCTATTCTGGATACGGATATCATGCTTGTGGATGAAGTCCTTTCAGTAGGAGATGAGCGGTTTCGAAAAAAAAGCTATAAGAAAATGGAAGAGCTGATGATGAGCAGCCGGACAGTTCTGATCGTGAGTCATGCAACAGATACGTTAAAAAAGTTTTGTGATGAAGTGCTCTGGATAAATGATGGAAAATTTATGGAGATGGGGAAAACTGAAGATGTGCTGAAAAAGTATGATGCATTTATGATGCTGTAATATATGTGTAAGAAGATGATTTCGGGAAATTTTTTAAACTCGCTCTTGGACAGGAGCAGTAACTGGGACAGAGCAGGAGGTACAGAATGAAAGTAGTGATACTGGCGGGCGGCTATGGTTCGCGAATCAGCGAGGAAAGCCATCTGAGGCCAAAACCGATGATTGAGATAGGCGGACGGCCGATTTTATGGCACATCATGAAGGAATATTCCTATTATGGATTTCATGATTTTATTATCTGTGCGGGATACAAGCAGCATATGATCAAGGAATGGTTTGCAGACTATTATTTGTATAACAGTGACATCACGATTGATTTTCGAAGCGGCGGGGAGATGACAGTACATAACAATGTTGCGGAGCCATGGAAGGTGACAGTCATCGATACGGGACTGGATACGATGACCGGAGGAAGAATCCGCAGGGTCCGGGAGTATATTGGTGAGGAGACATTTCTGCTGACTTATGGGGACGGGGTCTGTGATATCAATATGCAGGAGCTGGTAGATTTTCATCGAAAGCATGGGAAGACGGCGACGCTTACGGCAGTCTATGTAGAGCAGAGGTTTGGCGTGCTGGAGATTGGCAGACGGGACCGGTCTGTTCTTGCGTTCCGGGAAAAATCGGAAGTGGATGGCTCGCAGATTAATGCGGGCTATATGGTGCTGGAGCCTGAGATTTTTGCGTATTTGAAGGATGATCATACGGTATTTGAACGGGAGACGATCCAGCAGTTGGTGGCGGATGGACAGCTATGTGCGTATCAGCATGACGGATTCTGGCAGTGTATGGATACGAAGAGGGAGAAGGAGAAGCTGGAGGAGATGATTGCCCAGGGGAAAGCGCCGTGGATGGTTTGGAAATCGTAAAATAGCAGGTTTTCGATAAAAATGGAGCAGGTACAGTCGGTTTGACAAAAGAAAACAGGTCTGTGTACGCACCCTAACAGTGCTACATTTGCAGCCCTGATCTGGTTCATTAGTTTTCCACAAAAGATAAAAATCCTCGTCCTCCTGCTATAGAATTGTGTAAAACTGTCTGAAAATTTTGATGGATTGTGGAAAAGAATTTAGGTTAAAAAAACAGCTAAAATAAAAGAATTATTTTTTTAACCTGAATAAAAAAAGAAAGTACCTTTCAAAACTGATATTTTCATAAGGCTATTGACAAATCCTTCTCCAATGTGTATACTTAAAACACACAATTCAAAACAAGTGTTGCAAAACGGTTGATTCAAATGAGGGAGGGTAGAATATGCCGCCAAAAGCAAAATTTACACGGGAAGCCATTATACAAGCCGGGCTGGACATTATAAGAGAAAATGGAATGGAAGCTTTATCTGCCAGGGCATTGGGCACAAAGCTGGGCAGTTCGGCAAGGCCGGTTTTCACAATTTTTCAAAATATGGATGAAGTGCAGGCAGAGGTTAAAAAAGCGGCGAAATCACTGTATGCCGAATATGTCAAAAAAGGGCTGGAGCAGGAACTGGCATTTAAAGGGGTAGGCACACAGTATATCCGTTTTGCGGTACAGGAGCCAAAATTGTTTCAACTGCTTTTTATGTCGGAGCAAACGCAAAACCCCGCAGTTGTCAATGTATTGCCTATGATCGATGATAACTATGAGGACATTTTATTGTCAGTGCAGAATGGATATCATCTGTCCGGGGAACAGGCAGAGCTGTTATACCGCCACTTGTGGATATACACTCATGGGATCGCGGTGCTGTGCGCGACGAATATGTGTGTATTTACCGCAGAAGAAATAAACAGGATGATTGCGCAGGTATGCAGAGGGGTACTGAAAGAAATGCAAAAAGACACTGAATAATTTGCGTACGAAATTGTATAAGACTGCGTGAAAAGCAGGGATTGGAGGAAATATGAGTAAAAACAAATGGATCAGTATATTGTCGGTTTATTCGGTCATCTATACGGCAGTCACATTGCTAAACAGCGTATTATATCTTGGAAACGGTATTTATGAAGACCCGAGCGGGAATTGGCACGAATTAGACCGGGCGATCATTCTTTTAATCGGCGTTGCAGTATTTATGCTGTGTACAGAGCTGCCATTGAAACCTTTGATTCTCAGATATGTGATTGCCTATGTACCGTCTCAGCTATTAGCATTTGGGTATGTCTGGTTCAGCGGATTAAGGGAAGAACTGGCGAAATCGGCATACAGGGATATCTGGATTAATTTTACAAGCCTATTTGTACTGTTATGTATCATCAACACAATCAGCAGTATGCGCAAGGAAAAAAGAAAGAGAGCGATAGAATAAGCGATTGGAATAAAATAAGGCAAAATGCAGGAAATCTATAAAGGTTTCCTGTTTTTTTGCGCTTGTTTTGCGCCTGTTTTGGTATTTTCACAAAACACCGTTTGATCTTTGAAAATGTGGTTGACAAAACACAGAAAAGGTGATATGGTTAATTACACAAGTAATGAACCATTTAACCAATGAAGTGAGGTGGAATGTTTGAATGAAATCTTAAATCAGGAAAAGTCCATATATTTACAGATCAGCGAAATGGTTGAAAACGATATTCTGCGGGATATCCTGCTGGAGGAGGAAAAGGTGCCCAGTACGAATGAGCTGGCGAAGTTTTTTAAAATCAATCCGGCGACTGCGGCAAAAGGGATCAACCTGCTGGTGGATGAAGGAATACTATACAAGAAAAGAGGGATTGGCATGTTTGTGGCACAGGGCGCAAAGCAGGCGGTAAAGAACAAGCGCAGGGATGCGTTTTTTGAAACTTATATCAAATCCCTGCTGACGGAGGCAGCGAGGCTTGGCATAGGAGAAGAAGAGCTGATAGCAATGATCCGACAGCAAAGGCAGCAGGAATGATGCAGGAGCAGACACAGGCAGGGAATGCAGGAGCAAACAACAGGCAGCAGGAGCTGCACAGGGGGAAAGCAAAGGCGTGCGGCTTACAAAGCGTGGGGAACAGGCGCGGGCGGCACAGAAATGGAGGAATCAATGAGCCTGATATGTGAAAATATTGTAAAAAACTATAACAAAACAGAGGTTTTAAAAAATATCAACCTGGAAATCGAGCATGGCAAGATCTATGGGCTGATCGGCAGGAACGGGGCAGGGAAAACCACACTGCTGTCCATTATGACGGCGCAGAATCCGGCTACCAGCGGCAGCGTTACGTATGACGGGATGCCTGTCTGGGAAAATCAAAAGGCGTTAGGCCATCTTTGCTTTTCCAGAGAGATCAACCCGGTATCGTCTTTTGGGCCAAATACGATGAAGGTCAAGGAATATTTAAGGATTGCTTCTGTCTTTTATCCGAATTGGGATAAACAGATGGCAAAGCGCCTGACGGAGCTGTTTAATCTGGATGTGAAAAAAAAGATTTCCAAGCTATCCAAAGGGATGATGAGCATGGTGACGGTCATTGTGGCGTTAGCGAGCAAAGCAGACATTACGATTATGGATGAACCGGTAGCTGGGCTGGACGTGGTGGCGAGAGAGCAGTTTTACAGGCTGGTAGTCGACGAATATACAAAGACCGGACGTACGTTTATTATTTCGACGCATATTATCGAAGAGGCGGCGGATGTGTTTGAGGAAGTCGTGATTTTAAAAGACGGAATGGTGCTTTGCAAGGAGAACACACAGGAGCTTTTGGAACGCAGTATGCATGTCAGCGGCAGCGAGAAAGAGGTAGACGCGGTATGTGAGGGGCTTTGCGTATATCATGAGAAAAAGATGGGGCGCAGCAAAGGGGTGACGGTGGTGCTACAGCAGGGGCAGAGCCTGCCAGAAGGATATGACGTAACGGTGCAGCCGGTGAGCCTGCAAGAGTTGTTTTTGGCACTTTGCGGGGAGGAGGAGACATTATGACGGCAGCAGGCTTAAAGCGGGCGCTTCGGTATTTTGCGCGCCAGGCGGAGGTTTATGTATTGTGCATTATTGGGGGCAGCTTTGCGATGGCAGTTTATATGCGGATCATCAATTCCAATACCGGCGGCATTTCACAAGTGCTTGGGCTTGTACCTGGAATCAGCATTTGGATATCTGGAGTTGTACTGTTTACCATCGGCATATCTTCCTATCAGTATTGCTATTCGATACCGGTTTCGTTTGGGTGCACGCGCAGACATGCGTTTTTGGGAACACTGGTTATGGATTTTCTTGTGATTGCGCAGGGGATGCTTTTTTATTTTCTGTCATCGGCATGGTTTGGCATTGGCACAAAGACGTTCAGCAGCAAAAGAATCGAAGCGCTCCTTATTTTCTGTCTGTTTTTGCTGTTGGAAAGTGTTGCGAACGTGATCGGGATTACGGTGATGAGATGGGGAAAGGCAGCCTATGTTTTGATGGGGATCCTCCTTATTATAGGCACCGTGAGTTTTGGAGTAATTGTAGGCCTTTCAAGTATGTCGGGTATGACAACGCTGGCTGCTGAATTGCTGGGAGGGCACGCTGCACAGTCCTGGCAGTGGATGCTTTTGGCAGCAGCGGCGATAGTCAGTGCGGCGATCAATGCAGCGAGCTGGCGTATTCTGAAAAGCTTTGAAGTAAAGGCATGACAGCGGATTGGAGGAACAGGTTATGAAGGAAATAAAAAGGCAGTTTTATATGCGGTGGGAAGAGATGGCTGTATACCTTATAATCGAAGCAGGGCTTTTCCTGTTTGGAGAGGCTGTGCTCTGGATTATGGTATATGTGGCAGGGGAAAAGGAAAGTATTTTTCCTTTTGGAACGGTCATGACGCTTGTTATATTTGGGTTTCTTATGTTTTTCTTGGGGATGAGCAGCGTGCCGATGCATTTTAATACGGCAGTCAGCATGGGCGCTACCCGCAGGCGTATTGTTCCGGCGATCCTTTGTACTTCGCTGGTGATGTATCTTGCAATGGCGTGGTTTTCTTTTCTGCTTTATCATATGGAGAAGTGGATTTTTCGGATTGCTTATGCGGGGATTCCTATTGAGGACGATTTGGGCTTTTTGTTTCGCTGGAAATATATTTTGCCGGTGTGCCTGGTTATGATTGCGGTCAATGTATTTATGGGCGCGCTGTTTTTGAAGGTTGGGAAAGCCGCGTTTGTAGTATTCTGGTTTTTGTGGATGCTTGTGTTTGCTGGAGGGCCAAGGCTGTGGCATTTGATGCAGAGCGAACAGGACAATGCATTTTTGCGCCTGTGCCGCAGCATTGCAGAGCTGTTTATGGGATTTTCGGAAATGGGGATCCTGGCAGCAGTGGCGGCAGCCTCAGCGGTGCTTGTATTTGTGTCGTGGATGATGCTGCGCAGGCAGCAGGTGGTAATCTAAATGTTACTTTTCACACCCAGACCTTTGCACTCCGCTGCAAAGGTCGTGAGAACGTGT
>CAMWXD010000030.1 GCA_947178105.1 uncultured Eubacterium sp.
ATCGTATGCCGTATACGGCGACTGTACATAGATCTGTACCGTCTCTTTGCCTGCATACGTATCCCCGGTATTAGTCACCGTTACCGAACACTCAAACTGGTCGGTATCCTGATTGTAATTTACCTCCAGATCACTGTAAGCAAACTGTGTATAGCTCAGCCCGTAGCCAAACGGAAACGCCACGTCGCTGCTGTAATCATAATCCCCCGCATTTCCTTTTTCCATCACATAATCTTCGTAGCGTGTCTCATAATATTTGTAGCCTACGTAAATGCCTTCCTGGTATACCATATATGTGCTTGCATTTTTCGGAATCACGCCTTCCTCATATCCTTCGTAAGCCACTGGTACAAAATTGACCATTGCCGGCGCGGAATAATTGTTGTAGCAGTACGTATCCGCCAGGCTTCCGGAAGGATTGACTTTGCCTGCGAGTATTTCGCCGACCGCGTCAATTCCGGTAATCCCGACATCGCCGATCCAGAGACAGGCGTCCACATCATACGTATTTTCCTTTAAAAAATCTACCTGCAACGCATTTGCAGAGTTAATCAGCACGATAATCTTTTTTACCGACCCGCCTGCCTTCATAGAAGCGACATTTTCCATCATGTCCCGTTCGTTGTCATCAAGCGCTAGGTAATTGACATCCCTGTGGTCTAAGTCCGCGCCTTCCCCGCCGACACGCGAAAGCACGATAATTGCCGCATCCCCATAAGAAATGACCGAATTCTTTACCTCGTCCGTATACAGCTCCCACGGGCATTCCGCAGAAGTCGCCGATTCTGTCGCGATCATGCCGCCCGTCTTGCGCTTATACTGCTCGTCTAACCCCAAATAAAAATCCCAAAGCGTCTGGTTGACTCGCATCCCTGCGATTTCCAGCGAGCCCTTGAGCGTATTTGCCTTGGATGCGTCAATATTGCCCGATCCGGTGCCGCCGTATACAAGGTCTACGGAAGAGGTCGAAAAGCAGCTTACCTGCGCGCCTTCCGCCAAAGGCAGCGCATTGTTTTCATTCATCAGCAGCGCCGCGCCCTCCGCTTCCACCTGCTTGCACAGCTCTTCGCCGTACCGCACCATCTCCTCCTGAGAATCAAAATCCATCTTGTGATAGATCGCATTTTCATCCCTGTTTTTAATATTGTTAAACGTCCCGCCGACAAAAATCGACAGCGAATTGTCAAACGTCGTACAAAATACTGCCAGCACAATCAGAATCAGCGTAATCGGCGCACTGATCCAGGTCAGGAGCTTCCACGGCCTTGTCGCTCTCCTGCGGGCACGTTTATATTCCTTTTTGCGGGTTTTCATATCATGATCTCTTCCCATAACCTTCCTCCTCTTGCTTGCTTATACCCAATTCTGGCTCTTCCCCTTTTTCACCTTATATTCCTGCCTTGGCTGTGCGCATTTATAGATTACCGCGCTGTCCGAAAGCGTGCCAGACTTTGCTTCCAGCCGGTTTTCCTTTTCCATATGCAGTTTAAAATGAAACGCGTGCCTTCCCCTTTTTGTCCCGACCAACTGCCCGTTGTTATACAAAGACACCTGCTCCTGGTTGGAAAATACAGTAATATCCGTGATCTGCTGGGCACGGTATTTATAACGCCTGCCGCAAAGATGCACAAACGGCTCGCTGCTCCACCATGCTTTATAAATGTAAAAACTATCCTTTTTTATTTTACGGTCAAACGTCACCAGCCCCTTGTGGTTCATCCCAGGCTCCCCTCCCTGGTCTCTGGCGTCCGCGGCAAAATCAAACATATTCCATACATATGTCGACCATAAAAACGGATGGCGTTCAAAGCATTCCAGCATATACTCATGGTATTTTGCCTGATATTCTTCGGAATGGTCGCCTCTTTTGGGCCTGGCACTATGCAGGTTCGGCATTCCTTCCGCACCGTACTCAGAATAGCCAAGGCACCTCGTTGGATATTTCCAGTGGTAAAATTTCATAAACAGGTCGTTTAAGAAAAGCCCCGGCACATACCATCCAAGATACAGGTTCCAGGCGACAAGGTCTGTAATTTTAGACACCGGATGGAACGGATGGCACATCGCATAACATGCCAGCGTCGTCGGCCTGCCTGGGTCAAGCTTTTTTACTAATTTCTGCAAAGCGTGATGGTTGCTCAGCATATCGTCTCTGTGCTTTCCTGAAATCGTGATCTCATTAGAGATCCCCCAGGTCACAATACACGGATGGTTATAATTTTGTATAATCAGCTCCTTCATCTGAAAAAAAGTATTCTCCCTGCCCTCAGGCATATGTGCGGAAATATATGGGATCTCCGCCCACACAACCATGCCGTACTGGTCGCAAAGGTCGTAAAAATACTGATTGTGCTGATAATGGGCGAGCCGGATCGTATTCGCGCCGACTTCCCGGATCAGCTCCATATCCTTTTCCATCTGCTTATAAGAGATCGCATTGCCGATTCCTTTCCAGTCCTGGTGCCTGGATACCCCGCGCAGCGGATAAGACGCCCCGTTTAAGAAAAACCCTTTATTCGGATCAAAGGAAAATGTCCGTATCCCGCAGGATACTTCGATCTCGTCCAGCACCTTCTGCCCCTGCTGGAGCCGGGCTGTCAGCTTGTACAAATACGGATCCCTGACTCCGTTCCAAAGATGTGCGTCCGCCACCTTGATCACCGTATCGGTGCCCTCGGCAGTACCTACAATCTCTCCACTGGCGTCCGCTAATGCCAGGCAGACCGCCAGCCCTTCTTTTTTCATCTCTTCCGGGCTTTTGTTCGTATAAGAGCGTACGCTTACCATGCCGGTTTTTCCTTTTACGTCCGTAGATACCTGTATCCCAGGTCCTCCGTAATAATCCAGATCAAAATGTGTGCTGTTTACGATCAAAAACTCGACATCCCGATAGATCCCGCCGTAAAACGTAAAATCCGCCACCTGCGGATAGACCCACTGGTTTTTGCTGTTGTCCGCTTCAACGCGCAGTTCGTTTTTATCACGCAGCAGCTCTGTCACGTCTGTGCGAAAAGTAGAATACCCATTGTCATGCGTCAGCACTGTCACTCCGTTTAGCACTACTTTTGCACTGGCATTGACGCCATGGAACTGTAAATATACCCGTTCACTGTCCGTAAATTCCGGCTTTGGGACTGTTTTCTCATAAAAACAGGTTCCCCGGAAATAATCGTCATTGCCATCCTGGCCATCGACGGCGTTCCATGTATGCGGCAGGTCTACCATGCGCTTTTTCTGGTTTCGGTATGTAAACTGCCAGTCTTCCATCAGCTTTACGATTCTTCTCATAGCTTTGTACCTCTCCTTTCTCTCATGATCTTCAGCATTTTTGCACTTTTTTATACATCACATTTAACAAAACAAAAAAAGGACTTTGCTGATTATTTATACATAATCTACAAAATCCTTTTCAAAATTGCAAGCCTTATTACCTAAGTGGTCTTTGATCCGTCCGATGTGGTCGTTACTGCCTGCACCGGAACCGGTATCAGCATCAGCAGGGAAAAACAGCCGTCTTCTTCCCTGATCGTCAAAAATCCATCGTATTTTTTTAAGATGTGCCGGATACTGCGAAGCCCAAAGCCATGGACAAGCCGGTTTCCCTTCGTCGTGACCGGAAGCCCCTCTTCATATTCCAGCTTTCCATCCTTTTGCTCCATCGGGTTTGTAATATGGATCGCCAGAAACTGCTGTTTGCGGTAGATCAGCACATCGATCTGCCTTAGTTCTTTTTCCTGGAACTTCTCCACTTCCTCGATGGCATTGTCTAATGCATTCCCAAGTACTGCATACAGGTCTACCGTATTCATAAAATCCATCTGGCTCCCGTCCGCCATACAAGAGATCGTAATGCCGTGATCTTTGCAGTACAGGCTCTTTTCTGTCAGTATCGTATCCAGGACGCCGCTTCCCGTCTGAATAATCGATTCGTAGACCTTGACAGAGCCTTCCAGCTCGGCAAGATACCGCTCGATCTCCTCTCTGCTGGCATTGCGCATTGCCTGGATATGATGCTTCAAATCATGCACTTTCTGGCTGAGAAACGACATATTTTCCCTGGATAGCTGGTAATGCTCCTTTTCCTTTTGCCAGAGCAGCCCCATAATCTCCAGCTCCTTGCGCAGCTCGCTCTTTTTAAACAGCTCGTTCTGCAAGTATAGCACAATGCACAGCAAAAGCTGTACGATATAGACAACCATCCATCTTAAGTCCAAAAAGCTGTACTCCATATCTCCCGGCAAAAACGCGACAATCTGAAAATTGAAAAACGTAGCCAGTGCAAGCAGCAACTGCCTTGGCCCGATACTTTTCTTTCCCTTATCGGGAATGATCCTGCCGATCGTAATGGCAACGATCAGATAGCCCAGCCCAAAGATCATCGTTTCTGTAAACAAAAGCTGCAGCGGCCTGCCCGGCCAGTAATCGGCTCCCATATGCAGGCAGACCAAAAACCATTCATACATAAGCTGCCAGGAGCAAAATGCCCAGATCGTATAATAATACGCGGCAAACAAAGACAGCTTTCTCCCTGTATAGACGATAGATCCGAGCAGTAAAAACCCCGCCGTTCTTGCCGCCATTTCCGTCCAGAAATTGTCATACCTGTAAAAATAGTTCATAACAGCAAAAAACAAGATGAATACACCGACTAAAAAACAAGTCTTTTTACGCTGTTCCGGCTTTCGCTCTATCGTATGTACATAAAGAAACCCGCTTACCAGAAAAGCACCCTGCATAATCCATCTGCTTGCCCGTTCCACCATCTGCAAAGACCCCCTTCACATGCCGTATGTACCTTTCTCCCATTTCTGTCCGTCCTGTGCGCCTTGGCATATTTTCCGCGCCTGCCGTTCAGCGGTATCCGCCTACGTACTCTGTAAGCGCCTTTAAAAACGGCGTCCGGTTCCGCCTGCTGATCTCCAGTTCGTATTTGCCGACAACGACCGTATTCTTTTTTACTTCTGAGACATGCCGCAGATTGACGATATACCAGTGGTTGCACTTGGCAAACGAATATGCCTCAAGCATCTGCTGTGCGCTCTGCATCGTCCCGCGCACTGCAAAAGTCCCTTCTTCTGTATAATAATACAGCATCCGGTTTTGCACTTCTGCATAATAGATCTGCCCGACCTCCAGCTTTTTCACCCCGTCCGGCAGCGTCAGGATAATCTGGCGCGGTTCCCTCGCCCTGCTGCGCTTTAACGCCCGCGTCAGCCGCATCGAAAAGCTGTAATAGGCAAGCGGCTTTACGACATAATCCAGCGCTCCTACTTCATATCCCCGGATGGCATAGCTGGCAATATTGGTAATAAACACGATCACAACATCCTGGTCAGTCTGGCGGATCCTTTCTGATGCATCCATGCCATTGATCCCCGGCATGTCAATATCCATCAGGATCATATCATACACAGGCTCATACCCATCCAAAATCTGCGTGCCATCCTCAAAAGCAGTCACCTTGAACCGGACACTGTGTTCCTCCTGATACTGTTTTAAAAAAGACTGTATCTGTTCGGAACATTCCTTTTCATCTTCTACAACAGCGATATGGTACATGCCGCTCCCTCCCCCTGTTTTTTCACCTTTTTAATCCGATGCCGCTGCGGCTTTAACGTTATGTCTGTAATTGCCATGCCTTCTCTCTGGCTTAATACATACGCAACTGCATCCGCGACCTCCTCCGGCAGCAGGTAACAGTCCTCCTCATCGCTTTCGCAAAAATCTGCATGGCGGTACAGGCTGGTCTTTGTCATATCTGGCGAAACCGTCACTACCTTCACTCCATATTTGCGCGCCTCCTCAAACAGGCTTGCCGAAAAGCTTGCAAGCCCTGCCTTTGTCGCGCCATAAGCACATCCATGCGGATTTGTCTTGCTGGCTGTGACAGATGACAGATTAACCATATAGCCGGCATGTTTTTTTAATTCGCGTAAAAGCTGCTGTGCCAGGATCATAGGCACCTCCAGGTTGGTACGCACCAGCTCCTGGATCTTTTTGGGATTCAGCTCTTCATGCAGCCCATAATAACCGACCCCGGCATTATTTACAAGTACATGCACCGGATGCTGCGCTTTGATCTGGCGGATGCAGGCGCACATTTTTTCTGTATCCAGCAAATCGCAGGCAATCGGATGCAGCCCGTCCATCCCCCATAGCGGCTCCTCCCCAAACTCCCGCCCGATGCCGAATACCTCATATCCAAGCCCAGCCAGCCTTTGACTGACCGCAAGCCCAATGCCGGATGACGCTCCCGTAACGACAGCCGCATATTGTAACCCACTGTGTTTATCCATTTTCTACCTGCTTTCTTCCTGTTGTAAGCGGTACAGAAACAACCTGCGCAAGCTTCTTTAACATGTCCATAAAAAGATGTCCTGCTTTGGCATATGCGCCTGTAGCCCGCGTACTAAAAACTGCTCCATCTCTTCCATCAACGCTTTCGGATAGTGGTAATATCCATGTTCCATTTCATACGGAAACCACGCGGCTGCTGAATCCGGCTGCTGCCTGCGCATTTTTTTCAGATAATCCCTGGAAATACGGAAAGAGCCGACACTGACATCCACCAGCCTTTCAGGCGTAACAGCGCAAAATACCTGATCCAGCATATCCTGATAATGCTGCTGCCATGCAGGGACATAGATCATCGGGTCAAAACAAAGCCGCACAGAAAACCCGGCGCTTACGGCATATGCAGCACAGGCAATCCGTTCTGTTAGGGATGGTGTATGATGCTCGAAACAGTCCACAACTGCCTGCGGCGACAGCGTGAATGCATAGATGACATTTGACAATGGCTCCTGACTTTCAAAAAAATGCCTGTTCGCACACTTTGTGCGTATTTCTATTTTTAAACGCGATGCATGGCGTGCCGCAAACCGGTTCCAGGCATCCGCATATCCCACAGCCTGCTCCAGCGCAAGCAAATCCGTATCATAGGAAACACACAGGTAAAGCGTACCGGACACCTGCCGCATCTTCTGTTCCGCCTGCGCAAACATATCCTCCAGATTTACAAACACCACCAGATTTGCCGACGGATACATTCCCTTCAAATAACAATACTCACAGTCATAAATACAGTTCATGATACAGGAAGTATAATAAAAATTCTCATTTCCAAAGCTCTGGCATACCGCAGCCCCTTCATACAGCAGCCTTCCGTCCTTCGCCGCCAAAATCAGCTTCTGCGCACGGTGCTGGAGCACACAGTTTTGCCTGCTCCTGCAAAAAACATCTTTATAATGATTGATTTCAATGACTTTTGCTTCCCGATATTTTTCCAGGAGCATTCTCGTCCGCGGATGATTCCGCACCTGCTTCTCCACATAAATATGTGAAAGAAACGGCTGAAAGCAATCGCTGCTTAAGCTCTTCAAAACACGCTTTCCCTTCCCTTTTATTCCTGCACGGGAGTCTTTGCTCGCCATACAGCCCGTTTACTGCCGCCCGCCAGTCTATCCCCGCAAGTTCCGCATAGCGGACATACTGCCTTACGCCATCCCCCATCGCCTTGGAAGCGTGCAGATCCATGCAGATTTGCCGCACCCATTGTTCTGGATTGCGGTTCTGGCTGTCCTGTGAAATTGCCTGCATAGGTTTTTTCGGCGCGCACACCTTTTGCGCAATCTGCAAAAGCTGTTCCACATAGATACAAATATCCTCTCTGTACGCTTCCATCAACTGCTGGACAGCTTTGCCTGACAGCCTGTCCTCTTCTCCATGGTCTGAGACTACCTTTAAAAACTGCATTTGGTGCGGGCTGAAAAAATAAGCCCCAGCCTGATACACCCCGGCAGCTTCCATATCATACACACACCGCCTGGAAACCTCTTCTGGCTCTGTCAGGATCGGCACGCCTTTTCCGCTGCTCCCTCTGCAATCCGCCCGCTGCTTCCACGGAAGCATTCCTGTCACCAGCTCCGCTTCCTGAAATCCGTGGCGATACAGCAGATCCGGATAAAAAGTCTTCCCCGTCGCCTGCTCCGTCAGCTTATGGATCAAAAACACACCCTCCTGCCCCACTGGCGCGGCACAGGCTCCAATATTGATCAATACATCCTCCCGTCCCGGCAAAGCTTTGGTACATATGCTGCTGACCGCGGATGCAGCCGCAATCTCACCGGCACCGCTGACTATAAGCAGGATACGTCCGTCTTCACTTGCAAATTGCTGGAAACGGGTGTTTTCCACCACTTTTTTTAAACTAAAATATTCTATCAGAATATGCGCTTCACAATATAAAGCAGTCACAATGTAAATCATAGCAAACGGTACGGCTCCTACTTTGAAATGGCATGGCAAATCAACTCTTAAGAATCATTATATCAAAATAAGATTGAAATACAATATGGCAATCAAAGATTTAAAACAAAAAAGTCTGAGCGAAGAATCTGGCATTCCGTACCAAACACTCATCAATTTGTATTTGTCAGATTGTGCAAAACAAAAAAACAGTTAAATATGACTTGGAAATAATTTGACAAGCAAAATCAAAAGAAAAGCAGGAAGAGCCCAAAATGAACTCTTCCTGCTTTTCCAAAACCTGCAAATTTACATCTTTGATCCATATTTGCAGCATCCGTCGTTTTGCCGCTTTGTACAACGCCAAAGCAATTCCTGTGTCTATTATCCAAGCAGTGACAATACACCCTGATTGGACTGGTTTGCCTGTGCAAGCATAGACTGCCCAGCCTGCGCAAGAATGTTGTTCTTGCTGTATTCCACCATTTCGGTAGCCATATCGGTATCGCGGATCCGGGATTCTGCTGCTGTCGTATTTTCCACAACGTTATCCAGATTGGCAATCGTATGGTCTAAGCGGTTTTGTACTGCGCCGAGTGCGGAACGCTGTGCGGATACTTTGGAGATCGCATCTGCAATCGCGTCGATCGCATACGTTGCTGCAATGCCGCCGTCGTTGATATTTCTGCCGTTTTCATCCTTGCCGATCACATCCAGGTCTTTGATGCCCAAGTTGGCAGCGCTCATTGCTTCGATCGTAACGCCGATCTTATTTGTCATATCGGCATCTGCGCCAACGTGAAGGTTGAAAAACAGCTCTTCTTTTACGGTTGTGCTGCCTTTTGTAATTGTAAAGCCGCCCTTGCCGTCGCTTGCAACCGTAGCCTGCTTATCCTCGTCTGCACCGATGCTGCTGGCTTTTTGCAGTTCTTCTGCCATTTTTTCATAAGCTTCGGCTGCGGAAATGGTTTTCTGTACATTGTCATTTCCGGCTGGTGCGCCGATATCACCGATGACTGTTACTGCACCGTTGCCATCGTCTACCACATCTCCATCATGAATCTTGGAAAGGATTGCTTCTTTTGTAAGTTTAAACGCTTCCTCATCCGCATCTTCTTCGCTGTCTACAATCGTGTATGTGATTGCATCACGTCCAGAACCGATCTTGACCGTATCACCGGCTACTAATGCCTGAATACTGTCATATACATCCTTTGCTGCGGTCGGAGTTGACGCCGTTGCCGTAGTCGTAACTCCGCCTTTTGTAACGCTGTCTCCTGCGCCTAATGTTACTGCTGTCGTACCGCCTCCTAGCGATCCAGCTTTCGCAAGTGTAGGTGCATTTAACGCTGCCGCAGCGATTTTACCTGTGCTGACTTCCCCTTTTTCCAAGGAAGCTACAATATTAATTCCTGTTACCTGCGCATTTGCATTTGCTGTGGTTCCGGCAGCTACTTGGCTCACCTGCACGCCTGTTGTTGCAGCAGCTTTTACCTGCTTACCTTCTGCCAAGGCATCTTTAATAAAGTTTGTCGCCAAACCCAGATTAAGATTTGCTTTGCCTGCCGTAACAGTTGAGCCATCATCACTAGCAGTATTGGTCAATGTATATTCTATATCGCCAACTGTAAAGATGTCACCGGCTTTAAATGTAATATCGTCTACGGCGATTTTATCTACCAGCGTATAGGTCTCCCCATTATAGGTAACACTGTCTCCAGCAGCTAATGTCGTTGTTGCAAAGATTGCATCTGTAATATCTGCATACCCGTCCGTACTTGTATTCATCTCTTCCGGATCTAATATTTTGCCGCCGCTCTTCCCGGAACCGGAGCCAATCGTATACTCTTCCCCAGCAATCTTAATCTTATCGCCGTCTTCCAGCACTTTCGTGAACGTAGCCGTAGACCCGTTATCCACTAACTTCCCGTCCAGTCCTGCGTCATGGGCATTCAGCTTCTTTTCTACTGTTGTCCCTGCTTCTTCGCCCTTTAACAGATACGTCTCGTTAAACTTGGTTGTCTCGGATACGCGGTCAATCTCTGTCGTAAGCTGGTCAATCTCTGCCTGGATCGCGTCGCGGTCTGCTTCGGAATTGGTGCCGTTTGCTGCCTGAGTCGCAAGCTCGTTCATTCTTTGCAGCATACTGTGCACTTCTGTCAAAGCGCCTTCTGCTGTCTGCACTGCCGATACGCCGTCCTGTGCGTTTGTGGAAGCCCGTGTCAGCCCCTTCATCTGCTTGCGCATTTTTTCAGAAATGGTTAAGCCTGCCGCATCGTCCGCCGCGCGGTTGATCTTGTACCCGCTGGAAAGCTTTTCAGACGACTTAGCCTGCGCGCTTGTCGTTACGCCAAGCATCCTGTTGGAATTCATTGCTGTTAAATTGTGTTGTACTACCATCGACATAATAATTACCTCCGTGTCTTTTCTCTCCCCCTGCGGAATCCGTTCCCGGGGATTTTTTTGTTCCTGTTGACAGTTGCTCTATAATCAGCAGCCGCCAAAAGCGCTTTTCGCACGCCTAAGGCATCCTGCAAATTACCTGGATATCGTGCCCTTATGCCCGCGTCCCGGCGCGCGCCCGCCTGCGCTCTTCCATCAGCACGGCGCGGATCTTTTCCTGGGCTTCTTTGGATAGCTCCCTGTCTTTATAATGCTTGACAAAATTGCCTGGCTCTGTGTCCGCCATTTTCTTTTCCAGCGCAGAGCTTCTGGCGATGTTCATGCTCCTTGGCGCATCGACTAAAATGCGTAAATTGTTTGCGCTCCCTCCGGCAAATACCACTTTGACCTCGTTGCCGATTAATAAGTATTCGCCTGGTTTTACAGTCAGTTTCAGCATAGGAACCTCCTTGTTTTTGATTTCATATCCAAATGAAACGGGTAAAATGCAACGCTCTCTTCAAACTGTTGCATCCTGACGGATGGCAGCGGAAAATGCCGGAAATCCAACGTTTTCTGCCTTGCATGATTTTAGAAAAAGAAAAAATTTTTTAAAATTGGGGGTTAAGTATTGCCCGAATGTGCCGATATTAATAGTGTCAAAAGAAAAATGCAACATTTTGAAGAAAATGTTGCATTTTTCTTTTTGCTTTTGCAGTACTCCAAACAAACAGAACTGTTCCAGCATTTTCTAAAATTTCTGACAAATTTTGCAATAGCCATTGCTTTCTGCCGCACTGTCGTATAAACTATAACATAGAGTCTAAACTACCATACATGCAAAATGCAAACGAGGAGGGAACTACAATGGAACCACAGCATTTAAACCGTTTTATTGACGCACATTTAAGAGACTATCCAAGTGCCCTGTCAGAAATAAAAAACGGGCGCAAACAAAGCCACTGGATGTGGTATATATTTCCGCAGGTCTCAGGACTTGGCATGAGTGAAATCAGCACTTACTATTCCATTCAAGATCTGGAAGAGGCAAAGGCTTATATGGAAGAGCCTCTGCTGCGCTCCCATTTACTGGAAATCTGTGAGACATTGCTGGCGCTGGAGTCCTGCGACGCAAACAAGATCTTTGGATTCCCGGATGATATGAAACTAAAATCTTCCATGACTTTATTTGCGCAGGCATGCCCAAAAATCGATACGTTTCAAAAGGTTTTGGATAAATTTTTTAATGGAATGAAAGACCAGAAAACGCTGGATCTTTTAAAAAGATAGAAAAGCAAAAAGCGCTGCGGGCGCGTTTGCCTGAAATACATTTTATAGAATAGAAAAAGGGGACTGCCAGCAACAGCATCCCCCTTTTTAGCTGCAATATTTGTTTTACGGATCGTATTTCTGCCGGAAATATCCCATCAGGCGTTCCAGCGCCTGTTGCAGTACCTGGCTTTCTTCTTCACTGACATGCTTTAGGATAAACGCGATCATATCCTGATGGAATCTTTCATGGTGGCGGTACGCCCGTTCCCCGCGTTTTGTAAGCATCATATACACAACCCGTTTATCCTGCTCGCTTCGCCTGCGCTGTACATACCCTTTTTTCTCCAGGGAATTTACAGCCTTTGTCAGTGTTCCGGTCGTCACTGACATGATTTTGGCAATCTCGGACATCTTCCTTGGCTGATCCATGCCGATCGCTTCGATGATATGCATATCATTATAAGTAATTCCCCGAAATTCATCAGTAATCAGCTTGCGTTCTTCTATTTCCATAATATATTTAAAGAACTGCACCAAAAGCCTGTTTAATGTCCGTTCCGTATCCATCTCAACCATAATTTCCTTTCCGCCAGATACGCATAACAACCACTTCCCATGCCGCCTTTCTCATCTGTCCAGCTCAGTCCTGCCTTCGCAACTGCCCGGATCGGATTCTCAGTCCTGCTCTCGCAACTGTCTTACCCTGACCGGCAGTCCTGCTTTTACAACTGTCCTGCCCGGATCGGCAAGCCTGCTTTTCTCACCAGGTCAGCGCCACCGCTCCCCAGGTCAGCCCGGCGCCAAATCCTGCGAGCACGATCTGGTCTCCTCTTTTGAGCCTGCCGTCCCGGTTTGCCTTGTCTAATAAGATCGGAACGCTCGCGGCAGAGATGTTTCCGCATTCCTCCAGGCATACCGGAAATTTTTCCATCGGCTGTTTTAAGCGCTTTGCCACAGACTCGATAATACGCTGGTTCGCCTGGTGCAGCAAAAACAAAGAGATGTCCTCCGGCTGCAAGCCTGCCTGCTCCAACACCTGTTCGATGCATTTTGGTACGGTGCGCACTGCAAACTTATAGACTTCCTGCCCGTTCATCCGTACATAAGGGTGCTCCGGCTCATGGCTTGCAAACGGATGGTTCAGCGGCCTGCCTCCGCAGGAAAGCACTGCGCCCTTTGCTCCGTCAGACCCCTGCACGCCTGCAAACAGCCCTTCTTCTTCGGCTGTCACAACAGCGGCGCCTGCGCCGTCTCCGAACAGGACGCAGGTAGAACGGTCTGACCAGTCCATCAGCTTGGATAATGTCTCTGCACCAACGATCAAGATGTTTTGATACATACCGCTTCGTATGTACGCCTGCGCTGTATTCAGCGCAAAGACAAAGCCGGAACAGGCTGCGCACAGGTCATATGCAGCCGCTTTCGATGCGCCGAGCGCACTTTGCACGTCGCAGGATAACGGCGGCAGGATATGGTCTGGCGTCACAGTTGCGGCTATGATAAGATCCAGCTCTTCTGCTTTCATGCCAGCTTCTTCCAATGCCTGTCTTGCAGCCGCAACGGACATGCTGGCTGTCGTTTCCTCTACCGCGATATGCCTTGCTCCGATCCCGGTGCGGCTTTTGATCCATTCGTCCGAAGTGTCCATGATTTTGCCAAGATCGTCATTTGTCACGCGTAAGCGCGGCAGGCTGCTGCCTGTCCCAGCTATCCTCGCTCTCATTTCATTTCCTCCCTTATCGGTATCTTTCACAGCAGTTTAAAATTTACGGAACCGGTCATACCGCTCTTTTGCGAAATCCTCTCCGCTTTTTTCCGCCTGAGAAGACAAATATTCCTTCAACTGGCTCTTCATATAGACAGAAATCGTGTCTACCGTTACCTCGTCGGCGCCGCCGTATTCCGGTATGATCTGTTCGATCACGTGCAGGCTGTACAGATCCTGTGCTGTGATTTTCATAATGCCTGCCGCTTCCTGTGCACGGCTGCTGTCTTTCCACAAGATCGACGCAAATCCTTCCGGTGAAAGCACCGAATATGTCGCATGTTCCATCATCCATACCTGATTGCCCACAGCAAGCGCAAGCGCCCCGCCGCTGCCGCCTTCGCCGACCATCATACAGATGACAGGCACTTTCAATGCAGACATTTCATACAGGTTTCTGGCGATTGCCTCTCCCTGCCCCAGCTCCTCGGCTTCCATACCGCAAAAGGCACCGGACGTATTGACAAACGTAACGATCGGACGATGGAACTTTTCCGCCTGGCGCATCAGCCTGAGCGCTTTGCGGTATCCTTCCGGCGAAGCCATGCCGAAATTATGTTCCTTGCACTCTTCGATCGAAGTCCCTTTTTGAATGCCAATCACGGTAACCGGCTGGCCGTCCAGCAGCGCAATTCCGCCTACGACCGCCGGGTCATCCCGAAACTGCCTGTCTCCATGAAACTCTACAAAGCCATCAAATACGCGGCTGATATAGTCCATCGCAGACGGACGGGTCACCTGGCGCGCCGCCTTTACCTTGTCCCAGACATCCTTTGCCTGTGCCTTTTCCATATGCTCCCGGCAGCGCTCATCCGGTGTTACCGGGATACTCCCAGCCTTTGTAAACGCATGGAAGCTCTGGCTGCTGTGATGGTACTTTAAGATCTGCGCCAATGTCTGCTTTAACTTTTTCCGCTCTATAACCGCGTCCACAAACCCATGTTCCAGTTGGAACTCGGCACGCTGGAATCCCTCCGGCAGCTTTTCACCGATCGTCTGCTCAATGACCCTCGGCCCTGCAAAGCCGATTAACGCGCCTGGCTCCGCAAGAATAATATCCCCAAGCATGGCAAAGCTTGCCGTAACGCCTCCAGTTGTCGGGTCTGTCAGCACTGGGACATATAAAAGCCCTGTATCGCTGTGCTTTTTCAGCGCCGCCGAAGTCTTTGCCATCTGCATCAGGGAAATAATGCCTTCCTGCATCCGGGCTCCGCCAGAACAGCAAAACAAAATCACCGGAAGCCGCATCGCAGTTGCCTTTTCAACAGCGCAGGCAATCTTTTCGCCGACAACATGCCCCATACTGCCCATCAGAAAACGCGCGTCGCACACTCCGATTGCGACCGGCTCGCCTTCAATCCTTGCATAGCCGATGGTCACGCCTTCCTTTAGCTTCGTCTTTTCCTGTATCTGTGCCAGCTTTTCTTCATATCCCGGAAAATCCAGCGGATTCGTCTCCTCAATATCCTCAAACCACGGCTCAAAGGTACCTGCGTCCGCAACCATACGGATCCGGTTTTTCGTGCGGATACGGAAATAATAGCCGCATTCCCTGCACACATATTTGTTTGCTACTGTTTCTGCCTTGGAAATCTTGGCGCCGCATTTTTTGCACTCAAACATATCCTGCTTATTTTGTTCTGTTTCGCTGCGGCTTTGCTCATCCTTGCCGAAATTCTGCTGCTTTTCTTTTTGAAATCTGTCTTTTAAAAATCCATCTTTTGATTGTTTTTCTTTCCGTAGTTTCTCATTCGTCTGTTTATCTTCCTGCTGTTCTTCCTGCGTTACATCGCTTTCCTGATCGAATTCCGGTATGTTTCTTCTTTTCAGTAAATGATATTTTTTCCCATTCTGCTTCATTTTATTGATCCACATACTTTAATCCGCCTCGCTTCCTATGGCAAACATGATCTCCGCAGCAGCCGCAGTCTTTCCGTCTACAGACGCCGTTCCCTTTCCTATACCGATCGGGCCTTTGACCTTTACGATCTCCACCTCCAGCTCCAGCACATCTCCTGGAACGACCTTCTTTTTAAACTTTGCTGACTGGATGCCTGCAAAGTAAGCGGTCTTTCCTTTCATTTCCGGCTGCGACAGCATCGCCACTGCGCCTGCCTGCGCCATCGCCTCTACAATCAGCACGCCTGGCATCACCGGCTCGTTTGGAAAATGCCCGGCAAAAAACGGCTCGTTATACGTGACACACTTGCGCGCACGCGCACGCCTGCCCGGTTCCAGCTCTTCAATCGTATCCAGCAGCAGAAACGGCTGCCTGTGCGGAATGATCTCCATGATCTGTGATGTATTTAATAAAGACATCTTTTTCTCCTCCAAACTCAATGTTTATTTCCACGGATTCCCGCAGGCTGCTGCAAACGCAACTCTGACAATACCAGCAAAACCGCAGAACCTTAATCCTGATACTTTGATACAGCAAGCGTCGCATTGTGGCCGCCGAATCCAAGCGAATTGCTCAGTGCATGGCGTATTTCCTCTTCATAAGGCTCCCTGCAATAATCAAGGTCAATCTCTTCGTCCGGCGTCGTATATCCTGCCGTCGCATGGATATAGCTTTCCTGGATCTCTTTGACGCATGTAACAAATTCCACCGCGCCGGCTGCTCCTAATAAATGCCCGATCATAGATTTTGTGGAATTGATGCGCAGCTTTTTCGCATGGCTGCCAAAGGCAAGCTTAATGGCACGCGTCTCAAACAGGTCGTTATGATGGGTTGCTGTCCCGTGCGCATTGATGTAGGTAACCTCTTCCGGCTGAATGCCTGCATCCTCCATCGCATTTGTCATCGCTTTTGCCGCTCCTGCACCGTCCTCTGCCGGAGATGTGATATGGTAAGCATCCGAAGAGCATCCGTATCCGGTAAGCTCCGCATAGATCTTTGCCTCGCGCTTTTTGGCGTGCTCCAGCTCTTCTAAAACTACAATGCCTGCTCCTTCTCCCATCACAAAGCCGCTGCGGTCTTTATCAAACGGCAGTGAACAGCGTGCCGGGTCATCCTGTGTAGACAACGCAGTCAATGCGGTAAAGCCTGCAATTCCAATCGGTGTCACACCCGCTTCACAGCCGCCCGCTACCATCACGTCCGCGTCTCCATACTGAATCGTCCGGAATGCTTCGCCGATACTGTTTGTACCGCTTGCACATGCTGTTACGACATTCAGGCTCTTTCCTTTTAACCCATATGCAATCGATACATTTCCAGATGCCATATTCGAAATCATCATTGGTACAAACAATGGGTTCACCCTGGAAGGCCCTTTTTCCAGCAGCTTTTTATATTCCCGCTCGATCGCCTGTAAGCTGCCGATCCCGGAGCTTATGATACAGCCGACCCGGTAAGCGTCCTCCTGCTCCATCGAAAGCGCTGCATCCTCGATCGCTTCTTTGGACGCAGCCATGGCATACTGGCTGAACAGCTCCATGCGCTTTGCCGATTTGAAATCCATATAGTTCTTGCCTTCAAACCCTTTGACTTCTGCGGCAAGGCGGCATTTATAGCCTGTCGCATCAAAACTGGAGATCGGCGCAAATCCAAGCTTTTGCTCCTTGATGGAATTCCAAAATTCATCCACATTTAATCCAATCGGCGTTACCGCACCCATTCCTGTTACTACTACTCTGCGTTTCATTCCTTTTGCTCCTTCCTGAACAAACGGCTGTTGCTGCCTCACCATGCGGCACTACAGCAACCAAATGGCTTATATCGCCATCCCGCCGTCTACATGCAGCACCTGGCCTGTCATATAAGCCGACTGCTCCGATGCCAAAAACAGCACCACGTTTGCAATTTCCTCCGGCGAAGCCGCACGCCCGAGCGGAATCTGCGCCAGCATCTGCTCCTTCACCTGCTCGGATAATACACGCGTCATATCCGTCTCTACATAACCCGGCGCAACTGCATTTACACAAATCCCGCGGGATGCAAGCTCTCTCGCCGCGCTTTTCGTCAGTCCAATCACGCCTGCTTTTGACGCGCTGTAGTTTGCCTGCCCTGCATTCCCCAAAACACCGGATACCGATGTAATATTGATGATCTTTCCGCTGCGCTGTTTTAGCATATACCTGGACGCATGGCGGATCGTATGGAAGGTTCCTTTCAGGTTAATATCCATCACCTGGTCGTAATCTTCCTCAGACATTTTCATCAGCAGCCCGTCCTTTGTAATGCCTGCATTGTTGACAAGAATATCCAGCCTGCCGCTTTTTTTTATAATGCCTTCAATCATCTTTGCACATTGCGCAAAATCAGCGACATTGCACTGTACCGCTTCTGCACTGCCGCCGTCCTGTATGATTTGTGAAACAGTTTCCTGTGCCGCTTTTTCAGAGCCAAGGTAATTCACATATACATAAGCTCCATGCGCTGCAAGCATTTTTGCGGCAGCTCTTCCGATTCCCCTGCTTGCCCCAGTTACAAGTGCAATTTTATCGGTTAACATAATTTTCTAAATCCTCCGGTTTTTCTATATGAAAGACGGCAACGTCGCGGTTGATCTTTTTCATAAACCCGCTCAGCGTATGCCCTGGCCCGATTTCCACAAACTCATCCGCGCCCGCCTCGATCAGGCGCTCAATGCTCTGCTGCCAGCGCACGGAAGACGACACCTGGCGGACAAGCAGATCCTTGATCTGGCCCTCGTCCGTAACAAAATCCGCGGTCACATTCGTCACATACGCAACGGCAATGCCGCGCATCGTTACATTTTCAAATTCTTTCGCCAGCTTTGCCCCGGCGGATTCCAGCATTTTGGAATGGAACGGCCCGCTGACCTTTAGCGGCATCACACGCTTTGCCCCGGCTTCCTTGCAAGCTGCGCCTGCCCGCTCCACAGCCGCCTGCTCTCCGGTAATCACAATCTGTCCCGGGCAATTATAATTCGCAACCGATACGATCCCTTCTGTCTGATCACATACTTTTTCGATTGCCTGTGCATCCAGCCCAAGCACTGCCGCCATCGCGCCGCCTGTCGGCACTGCTTCCTGCATATAGATGCCGCGCTTTCTGACAATCCGAAACGCATCCGCCGGATCCAGCGCTTTTGATACGATCAGCGCACCGTATTCTCCAAGGCTTAAGCCTGCCGCAAAATCCGGTTTCAGCCCTTGTTCTTCCATCGCCATATAAATAGCCGCTTCCACCGTCAGCATTGCAATCTGCGTATACTCGGTAATATCCAGCTTATCGTTTTCCTCAAAACAAAGTGCCGGAAGATCCAGTCCGGTCACGCTGGAGGCAAGGTCAAATACTGCCTTACAGACATCATACCGCTCATAAAACTCTTTTCCCATTCCTATGTATTGCGCTCCCTGTCCCGGAAACATATAGACTGTCTTTCCCATCGTCGGATGTCCTTTCTTTATTTTTTCCCTGCATTCCTGCTTTTGCGCGCTTTTCATACCGCAAGTTTCGCCTGCATTACAGTTTTAGCAGCTTTTCTGCCTGGCTTATAATCTCTTCTATGATTTCTTTGCACGTATTTTCCTGGCGGATCAGCCCTGCAATCTGGCCCGCCATCAGGCTGCCGCCCTTGACGTCACCGTCCATCACTGCTTTGCGCAAAGACCCAAGTGTCAGCGTCTCCAGCTCCTCCAGCGAAGCGCCTGCTTTTTCCATCTTCAGGTAATCGCGGCTCATCTGGTTGCGCAGGACACGGATCGGATGCCCGGTCGAGCGTCCGGTTACCTCAGAGTCAATATCCTTTGCCTTTATAATGCGCTCTTTATAATTCGCATGTACGATCGATTCTTTTGCCGTCACAAACCGGGTGCCCATCTGCACCGCTTCGGCGCCAAGCATCATGGCTGCCGCAAACCCTCTCGCATCCGCAATCCCTCCGGCTGCGATGACCGGTATCTTTACCGCATCCGCTACCTGCGGCACAAGCACCATCGTCGTCTGTTCCCCGATATGCCCGCCAGACTCCATCCCTTCGGCTACGACTGCATCCGCTCCGGCTCGCTCCATCATCTTTGCCATCGCGACGCTTGCCACGACCGGGATTACCTTTACGCCTGCTTCCTTCCACATCGGCAGAAACTTCGCCGGATTTCCAGCGCCTGTCGTAACGACCGGCACCCCTTCTTCTATGACAATCTGGGCTACCTCAGGCGCATTCGGGTTCATCAGCATGACATTCACGCCAAACGGCTTGCCCGTCAGCTTTTTCAGTTCCTGAATCTGCGTACGCACCACCTCCGGCGGCGCACTGGCCGCCCCGATGATCCCAAGCCCGCCGGCATCCGATACAGCCGCTGCCAGATGATACTCCGCCACCCATGCCATGCCGCCCTGGATAATCGGATACTGGATTCCCAACAATTCTGTAATTCTGGTTTTCATTTTATTCCCATCCCGTTTTGCCTTAATCTGTCACATCGTGTGCTTTTAAATAATTGATCACATCGCCGACCGTATTTACATTTTCCAGGTCTTCTGACGGGATCTCCACACCAAACTCCTCTTCCAGCGCCATCACAAGCTCAAAAATATCCAGAGAATCCGCACCAAGGTCATCCTTAAAGGAAGTAGCTTCGGTGATCTCCATATCTGTATTTAACTGCTCTTTTACGATTTCTGCGATTTTTTCCAACATGATTTTACGTCTCCTTTTTGATTTCGTTTTGTTGTTTTTGTAATGTACTGCTGCTTTTTGTTGTTTTTTAGTTTGCTTCTCAAAATATTTGAAAGTCAAAGTATTTGATTCTCAAAGTATCATAGTACGGGCGGAAAGATTTGTCAATATCCTTTTTATAAAAAGAACGCTATTCTATATTCAGCCCGGAAAAATCGATCTCAAAATCTTCATAGATCCCCGCTTTTACTCTGTCAGAAAACGAATATTCCTCTACCGTATCCTGTTCAAAATTATAGACCAAAATATGCTTTTTCTCATAGTCTGCAATCCAGTATTCCCTCACGCCCGCAGATCCATATTTCATCAATTTTTTGTAATAATCGGCTGCCCTGCTGCCCGCAGATACAATTTCTATCACCCAATCCGGCGCTCCGCAGCATCCTTTGTCCGTCAGCTTGCTTTTGTCGCAAATCACACTGATATCCGGCTCTAAATATGTCTTGTCATCCGCATTCAGAAACACTGCAAATGGAGCAGCAAATGTTTCACAAGTCCCATCATATACAATTCGCCATCGATCAGCTCCGCCCGTTTTCCTTCCGGCATATTGTATATCTCTTCTATCGTAGCATATTCCAAATTTCTGGCTGATGCATCCATATTCTCATTCCTTCCGTAATTCAGTCAGGCTCTTCAATTTTCATGATTATAACATCTTTTCATTGCGCTGTATACAAGGTACTGGCAAAAAACTGCCAGGCTGCCATTCACAGCAAAAACTCTGCCATTCACAGCAAAAGCTCTGCCATTGACGGAATAAAGCCCCCTGCTGCTTGACTTTAACAGCCTCTTGCTATAATATTGAGGTATGCAAGACAATCGCTTTACACAATACAGGAGGTATTACTTATGAAACACAAGCTTCTAACCCTATTCCTGCTCGCCGCTTGCTTTGGCACGCTGTCAGGATGCGCTTCTACAAAAAAATCTTCTGAACAGAACATTCCCGTCCAGGCGGACACAGAACCGAAAGACGAGTCTGCATCCAAGGCAGATTCTGAGCCTGGCGCAGGTTCTGGCACTGCTCCTATAGATCAAGATCATATAGATCAAACCAAGACAGACGAACAGGATCAGGGTTTGACTGGAGGCAGCCCGAAGCTTTCTAAGAGTTCCGCTACAATGACGCTTTACCTGGAATCGGATTCTGGAACAACGCTTGCCTATATCGACGCCTTTGACGGCAAGCAGCTTGCCTTTGACGATGCAGAATGGGTAGACGTGCCGAGTGACCGTGCCAAAGAGCTGGGCGTGGAAAAAGAAGCCGCAGACGCCGGATTTTATATCTATAACGAGGATACTTCCCTGGAAACGCTCCCGGTTGCGCCGGAGTGCGAATGCACGATTTTAGACTGGTACAACTCCTATGAGCCGAAAGAGATCACCGTGGAGGAGCTTCCAGCCATATTGGAAGAACGTGCGGATACACACATCCCTTATCTGCTTACGTTTGAGGGGCAGGAGATTGTAAAGATTGAAGAACATTATGTGCCTTAGACATTTCAGGCTTTTTAGCCAAGTATGCTGCATTTTTGCTATTCGGACGCCAAAAATACAGCATACCTGGCTGGGGACTGCTTTTTTATCATCACATGCATCCCGTATCGCCGGATTTATTTTCATCCTTACCATCCCAGGTTAAACAGCTCCTCAAAGTCGATATGCAAATGCGGAAAATGAACGATCCTCAATTCATCTTTATTTTCTTCTGTCACCACTTTCCATAGATGATAGTTGGGGTTGTCATTGCCGTCATAATCAAGGCAATAGATTTCCACCTGCCTTTTTCTCCAGTTCACAATCCAATATTCATTGATTTCCTGGTCTTTGTACAGCTCCATCTTCTCTCCACGGTCATACTGCTCTGTAGAGTCAGACAACACTTCCATCACAAACTGCGGGGCATTGATAAAAGATGCGCCGCGCCTTCCTCTGATCTGGCAATTAATCGTCGCATCTGGAATCACGATCTTTTCATCTCCTGCTTTGGTCAGCCATTTGTACTGCACATTATCTGAAAAAACGCGGCACATACTGTTTTTCAACTGCCTGGCTGCCATAGTGCAAAAATTCATAATCACCATAGAATGTTCGATATAAGCGCCTGCCATATCTGTAATCTGTATATTTAAATCCATAAGGCCTCCACATAAATTTTGCAGTCCATCCTCAGACAATCTGAATGACCACATATTCACTGTGCTTTCCAGTCCGCAGCGGATATCCCCATCCGGCAATGCCGGAAGAAACGATTAAATGCATATCTCCAAACGATTTTTCACCGTAATTGACCGTTTTTTTATCAAACAGCTCGGTAAACAGCCCCACCGGCCACATCTGCCCTGCGTGTGTATGCCCGGAAAGCATCAGGTCAAATCCGGCTGCCGCGTTTTCTTCCATATCCCTGGGCTGATGGTCAGCAATCATATGAAACCCTTCCTGCGGCAGATCTGCGATCAGATCCGCGGAAGCTTTTCTGGAAATATAGCTTGCAGAAGCATCCGAACGGTCACAGCGGCCAGTTATGGACAATTCATTATTTAACAGGACTGACTCGTCCTCCAAAATGTGCACGCCTGCATCCCGGATCGTCTCAGCCAGCTCCTCTTGCGTAAAGTCACAGTCACTGGCATATCTTCCTTTATCGTGGTTGCCATAGACATAGTAGGTTCCATATGTGCTGTCAATCTGCGCCAATGCCGCAAACGCTTCCTCCGCTTCACTCAGCAGGGTCGCTTCATCTACGATGTCGCCGCCTAAGACGACTAAGTCAGGCTTTTCCTGCTCCATGCGCGCGCAGTATTCCCTCAGCTTATCCGCATCCATCGTAGTCCCAAAATGCAGGTCTGATAAAAACACAATGCGGTATCCTTCCTGCCGGATCTCCTTTTGCGAATCAACCGTATAGGATGCCACAGTCACATGATGCATATTCACATATGCGTATCCGAGAATCACCGCCGTAACCAGCACCGGAAGCAGGCAGGTTCGGTACACCATGTCTGCTTTGACACCCGGACGGTATCCGCGCTTCTTTAAAATCAGCCATACAACATCTGTTACAGCGGCAATTCCCACCGTATAAAACACGACCAACGCCCATAACCCAAACAGGTTTATGGAAAAAGCCGCAGCAACTGCCGCCATCACAGCAGCGCTCAATTTTTGCAGCCGCAGCCTTCGTTCTTTGCAAAAAACCCCAAGAAACCTGCGGATCAATCGATACAGGTAAATACCAAGCGGAATGACGAGCATTCCTGCAAAACTCAAAATTAAAATCATCTGCTTCTCCAATTTTATTTCAGAACCGTTTTCCGGACGGTTCCTTTTTCTTTTTTTGCCAGCCTTGCGGTTCCATATTTCTGCAAGATATGCTTATTATAACAGCAAACACATCCAGTGTAAAGCCTTGCAGTTTCCTCAGACAATATGGTAACATATCTACAGTGGCTGTGCCCGCCTGCGGTGCACACAGAAACCAAAAACCGGCCGCCAACTGCCATTTTGCTTTATAACGTTAAAAGGAGGTTTCTCAAGTGTTCCTAATGTTAAAAGACCTTCCAATCTTGCAGATGAATCCTGATGAATTCGAATTCACTGTTTACAGAGAGGAATTATTGCCCTATGATTTAAAAAACAGATTCGTACCAGTACCGCCTGATACCATCAGCACCTACAAAGCGCATATCCGGGCGGTAGAACGCAACATCCGCTATGTACAGGATTTTCTGATGCAACGCGTGCTGCCACTGTCACGCGCAAACGCAAAGAAAATATACAACCTGTATGGAGACAACCAGGAAAATAAGCTGCGCATTTCCCTTATGTGCAGGGCTGTATCTCTCCTGGATAACTACTGGGTAAAACTATGCGGCGACACCATCACCTGGCGGGATGTATCGATCAGAGACAACCACTTAAATGAAGTATTTACACAAGTTGCATTACGCGGAAGCTCCCTTTCTCTTACAGGCAGCCTGACCTCTCCCGAGACAACAACAAATGGAACCTATACGAAAGGCTGGAAACGGGAAGACGGCGATTTATTTCTTTATAAAAAAGGCCCGGAATCACGTATTGAAGTCATGGTATCGAAACTGCTTGATAAGCTGAATATTCCTCATCTTGCATATACGGATGCTGTGGATGACGGAGTTTATTGCTGCAAATGCAAATGTATGTCCTCGGAAAACTTAAGCATCGTAGATGCCTTAACCGCAGAATCCTGGTTTAACAGAAAAGGAGAATCTTTCATTCCGTATATTAAGAAACATTTTGCGGATGATTTATACAGGATGTGGATTACAGACTATCTGACTGCAAATCCTGACCGCCACGGGCAGAACTGGGGATTTTTCTTTGACGCAAATACGACAGAGATCCTGGGGCTGCATTTCTTGTTTGACCATAACAATGCATTTGATACAGCATACATGAAAGACCCTGACGCTTCCTATATCGCCATGTCTGATATGACCATGCGCCAGGCGGCAATGTATGCGGCAAAGCGTGTGAAGGTCGAATATACCATACCGTTTCAGCCTTCCGATTTTATTACTGAACGACAGTATCAGTGCTTTACCTCCCGTTTGAAGGATCTTGGAATCCGGCGGAAACAGGAGCCATAAAATAAGCACAGCGTTACCCCTTGGGTATCAGCTTTCGAGATCATGAGAGGATAGCTTATGCGTATCAAGGCAAAAGAAATTGCACAGGAAATGGGAATATCGCCGGCTACGGTTTCCCTCGCCCTAAACGACAGGCCGGGGATCAGCGCCGCTACAAAAAAACGGATTCTGGACTATATCAGAGACAGAGAAGCACAACAGTATCGCCTCCAGGAACTTACCGCATCCTCCTGCGGCTGTGTGCTGATTGCCAGTTATATCAAAAACGGCATCATTATGGAACGCAGCATCATGCCCGAAAATTTTGTATTTCCAAAAATGGAGGAAGCCGTATTACAGGCAGGCTACCATTTTAAAAGCATGGTCTACCAGGAACGGATACACCGTATGGACGATTTTCTGCGCCAGTGCCGCGCCTGGGATACCAGGGGCATTTACCTGATGGCTGCGGAAATGCAGCAGGGAGACATTTATCCGTTCCTTGACCTAAACATACCGATTGTGACCGGGGACAACCTGTTTTATGACGCAGGGCTTGACAGCTTTTTGATTGATAACCGGGAAGGGATCTCCCGCTGTGTCGATTACCTGGTCGAAAAAGGCCACAGCCATATCGTATACCTGGCTGAAAATATCAGTATTTTTAATTTTGACGAACGGCGGGAAGCTTTTATTCTGGAGATGGCTAAAAAGCAGTGCGGGGACGCCAGCAACCGAATCCGGTATATGGGCAGCAGCGTAGAAGAAGTCTATGCATCTATGTGCCGCTACCTGGATGAAGGGCTTAAGGATACGACCGCCTTTGTCCTGGAAAGCTCGGTCGTCTCGCTCGGCGTAGGCAAAGCGCTGCTGGAACGGCATATGCGCATCCCAAGAGATATCTCGCTGATCGGCTTTGACGCGCTGCCTCCGGTCAGCCTGCCGGGACTGAACCTGACCCTGATAAAAGGGACGCACACAAAGCGCCACATGGCTGCGATTGAGCACCTGATCCGCCATATCGAAGGGGATGACGAGGAAATTATGCGGGTCTATTACAAGACCAGGCTGCTGGAGGGAGACAGCGTATTTGACAAGGCAAAATATATTTACCGCTGACCCATTTAAAGAAAATTTAAACGCTTGGTATTTTTGTACAAATTTTCGCCCAAAAATCAAAGCAAATAAATCCGAAACTCTCGAAAAGTGAGAAAAAACCGAATGGGATTGAGCTGAAAAATAAAAGATGCTATGCTGGTTCCAGATAAAGAGTGCGCACTTTGATCTGACAGTAACCCACAGCAGGACATCTGCTGCAGGGCAAGGAAAAATGTAAGGGAGGAATCATCATGGCAAAGGATTATACACAGTTATCCAAAGACATCGTAAAATATGTCGGCGGTACTGAAAATGTAATTTCACTGTTCCACTGTGCAACCCGCCTTCGGTTTAAGGTCAAAGACAGCGCAGCAGTAGATAAGGAAAACCTGTCGCAGCTTTCAGGCGTCATCAAAGTACTCGAAAGCGGCGGGCAGATCCAGGTAGTCATCGGCAATCATGTCGCGGACGTCTGTGAAGCAGTTTTTCAGAATACGGGCTTGAAAAGGGACGCTGCGGCGGACGGACAAGACGCCGGCAGCAAAAACCTGTTAAATACACTGATGGATACGATCTCCGGCATTTTCGCACCGATGCTCGGTGCAATGAGCGGCGCAGGTATGCTCAAAGCGCTTTTGATCCTGCTTACAACCGCCCATCTGCTGGAGCCTGACATGGGTACTTACCGTATTTTATACGCTGCGGCGGACGGCGTATTCAGCTTTCTTCCAATCGTGCTCGCACTGACTGCTGCGAATAAGTTCAAGGCAAACAGCTATGTAGCAATGGCTGTTGCTATGGCTTTGGTCTATCCAGATATGTCCGCAGCCTTTTCCGCAGGGGAATCGCTCACGTTTTTAAAGATTCCAGTCGTGCTGGTCAGCTATACCTCATCCGTTATTCCGATTATTATTTCGGTATACGTATTATCTAAGCTGGAAAAACTGCTGAACAAAATCATCCCGTCTGTCTTAAAAGGCTTTACCGTACCGCTTGTAAGCCTTGCTGTGATCGTGCCGATGACCTTCCTTGTCATTGGGCCAATCGCAGATACGGCAGGCAAACTGTTAGCATCCGGCTATACCGGGCTGGTAGGCCTAAACCCAGTCATTGCAGGAGGCATCCTTGGACTGATCTGGCCGGCAGCGGTCATGTTCGGCGTACACTGGGGATTTGTGCCGATCGTTATGAATAACATCCAAAATTTTGGCAGAGACACGTTATTTGTCATTACAGGCCCAAACAATATGGCGCAGGCAGGCGCAACGCTCGGTGTATTTTTAAAGACGAAAAACAAAGAAATCAAAGAGCTTGCAGGGCCGACCGCCTTGTCTGCGGTACTCGCCGGCATCACGGAACCAGCTATTTACGGTGTAACGCTCCGATTTAAAAAGCCGTTTTTTATCGGCGCCATATTTTCCGGCATAGCAGGCGCGATCGTTGCCGCGGCAGGAACGAGCGCACCGACATTGCTCACGACGAGCGTTTTAACACTGCCTGGATATATCGGCACTGGATTTGTCGGATTTTTAATCGCATGTGCTGTTGCTTATTTCGGCGCTGCGGCTGTCACTTACCTGTTTGGATACAGTGACGATATGCTTCCGAAAAAAGCTGCACCTTCCCCGGCTGCATCCGACGCGCCAGCGCCTTCCCAAGCAGGAGATGAAATCATAAAAGCTCCGGTAAACGGGAAAGCCATCCCATTATCTGAGGTAAAAGACGAAGCCTTCGCAGGCGGTATCCTGGGCATGGGCGCCGCGATCATACCAGAAAACGGCAACATCTGTGCGCCATGCAGCGGCGTCATCAGCGCGATGTACCCAACCGGGCACGCTGTCGGCATCCAGTCTGACGCCGGAGCAGAAATCTTAATCCATATCGGTATGGACACCGTATCGATGGACGGAGACGGCTTTGACGTAAAGGTAAAGGAAGGCCAGGCTGTCAAAGCAGGAGACCTGCTCGTATGCGCAGACCTTAAGAAAATACAGGCGGCGGGGCTGGAGATTACGACCCCGGTTATCGTGACAAATACGGAGGATTATCTGGAAATACGCCAGGAAGCGACAGGCAGCGTCCGCCAGGGCAGCGCATTCCTTTCATGTATTGGGAAATAGGAGGATTCAAACTATGGGCATATTAACAATCAATGAGCAGCAGGATGGGTTTTTGCTCGACGGCAGGCGGTTCTTCTACCTTGGGGATACGGTCTGGAGCGCATTTACGAACATTTCCCTTGAAGAATGGGACTATTATTTAAAAAAGCGTAAAGAACAGGGATTTACCGTACTCCAGATCAATACGCTGCCGCAGTGGGACCGCTGTCTTTCCGATACCGGGCTGTATCCTTTTGCAACTGCGGACGGACAGACGTTTGATTTTACCAAATGGAACGACGCTTATTATGAAAATGCAAAAAACATGTGCCGGATGGCTGTATCCTATGGTTTTCAGCTTGCGCTCGTCATACTCTGGCTGAATTATGTCCCGCAGACCTGGGGCAGCCGGCTGATCGGCAGCAATATCCTGCCAAAAGGCTTCGTCAGCGAATACGCAAAAAGAGTGGCTGCGGAATTTGATGAATTTCATCCGATTTACGTTATCAGCGGAGACACGGATTTTGATTCTCCAGAAGCGATCTCCTATTATGAGACAGCGCTGGACGCCGTATGCAGCGTCAGCCCGGACTCGTTAAAAACAATGCATATCCGCAGGGGATATGATCTCTTGCCAGAACCGTTTTTAGACCGGATCGACTTTTATATGTTCCAGTCCGGCCACAACCGGGATGCACAGGATATGGCATATCTCCTGCCGCAGCGGATGCTTGCAAAATATCCGAAAAAACCGCTGATCAATGCAGAGCCATGCTATGAACAGATGGGCTACAGCAGGCAGGTGTACGGACGCTTCCAGGCGGAAGACGTCAGAAAGGCTGCCCTGAGCAGCCTGCTGTCCGGTGCCTGCGCCGGGGTTGCCTACGGGGCACACGGCGTGTGGAACTGGAACAAGCTGCACAAGCCCCTCAACCCTGTGCTCGGCGAAGGCTTTGACGCGCCGTTTCTCTGGCAGGATGCCATACAGTTTCCAGGTGCATGGGACTACGGCTGGATACGGCAGTTTTTAGAATCCGGGAACCTGCTGCCGTTAACGCCTGCCAATGAGCTGCTGGCAAACGAAACTGCGGAAATACGCATGGCAAAGGCGCCAGATCACAAGTATCTTCTCTATGTGCCGCGCAGTACAAACATCTGTATCCGCACAGAGCTTCCAAACTATTTTGCCCGTGCCGTGGAGCTGGAGCAGAAACGCTATGCTGTGCTGGAGTGTACGGTTCATAACGGACAGACAGAAATCGAGATGCATCCGTTTGCCAGAGACGCCGTCATCATTTTGGAGCGTGTCTGAAACAGAAAAAGAAGGAGATGAAAATATGGGTATTTTTCCAGAAAATTTCCTTTGGGGCGGAGCCGTCGCAGCAAACCAATGCGAAGGCGCCTACCTGGAGGACGGCAAGGGACTAAGCGTACAGGATGTCCTTCCCCATGGGATCCGGGGCAGCCGTACGCAGGCACCTACCGAAGATAATATGAAGCTTGTCGGCATTGATTTTTACCATCGCTATCAAGAAGACATCAAGCTGTTTGCGCAGATGGGCTTTAAAGTATTCCGTACATCCATCGCATGGAGCAGGATCTTCCCAAAAGGCGACGAGACAGAGCCAAACGAAGCCGGGCTTGCCTTTTATGACCGCCTGTTTGATGAGTGCCACAAATACGGGATCGAGCCGCTCGTTACCATTTCTCATTATGAAACACCGCTGTATCTGGCGGAACACTACAACGGATGGCTGAGCAGGGAGCTGATTGCTTTTTATGAACGCTATGCCAAAGTCCTGTTCCAAAGATATAAGGACAAGGTCACATACTGGCTGACCTTTAACGAGATCAATTCGATCCTGCACGCACCGTTTATGAGCGGCGGCATCGCCACCCCAAAAGAAGAGCTGACCGAACAGGAGCTTTATCAGGCGGCTCACCATGAGCTTGTGGCAAGCGCGCTCGTCACAAAGCTGGCGCATGAGATCATGCCAAACGCCAAAATCGGCTGTATGCTGCTCAGTATGCCGACCTATCCGCTGACGCCTTCGCCGGACGATATGATCCAGGTGATGGAGGATGAGCATAAAAACTATTTCTTTGGAGATGTCCATGCAAGAGGGCGTTATCCAGGCTATATGAAGCGTTATTTCAAGGAACGAAATATCCAGATTCAGTTTGCACCGCAGGATGAAGAAATTCTAAAACATACAGTGGATTTCATTTCGTTCAGCTATTATATGAGCTGCTGCGCATCGGCGTCGCCGCAAGGCAGCAAAACCGGAAACGGCAACCTGCTCGGAGGCGTACCAAACCCGACCTTGCAGGCAAGCGAATGGGGCTGGCAGATCGATCCGAAAGGGCTGCGCTATGTACTGAACATGTTTTGGGACCGCTATCAAAAGCCGCTGTTTATCGTAGAAAACGGGCTTGGAGCAGCAGATACGCTGACCGAGGATGAAAACGGTGAAAAAACCGTAGCGGACGATTACCGGATCGATTACCTGCGGGAACATCTGATCCAAGTCGCAGAAGCACTCCTAGACGGCGTGGACATTATGGGCTATACATCATGGGGCTGTATCGACGTCGTCAGCGCATCGACCGCAGAGCTGAAAAAGCGGTACGGCTATATTTATGTAGACCGCAACGACGACGGAAGCGGCACACTCAAACGCTATAAAAAGAAATCGTTTTACTGGTACCGGGATGTGATTGCGAGCAATGGGGAATGCCTGTTTGCAGCAGACAAAACAAACTGACCTGTATCAGGCAGGGGCTGGCGAAAAATCAAATGGTTTTCCGCCAGTCCCCCTACCCTATGTGAAAAAAGGATTCCTCTTCTATTCTAAACTGATCTGCGAAAAGTCAATCTCAAGATCATCATAGATCCCTGCTTTCACTTTATCAATGAAAGAATACTCTTCAAACGTATCCTTTTCAAAATGATAAACAGTGACGCGTAAATTCATCGGGTCAACAATCCAATATTCCCTGACACCTGCTGTGCGATATTTAAACAGCTTCTTATTATAGTCCATCGAACGGCTCGCAGGTGAAACAATCTCAATCATCCAATCCGGCGCCCCTTTGCACCCTTCGTCTGTGAGTTTGCTTTTATCGCAAACCACACATATATCAGGTTCCACATAAATTTCATGATCAGCATTTAAAAATACTGCAAACGGTGAAGGAAAAACCTCACAAGCTCCTTTCTTTCTTCCTATATATGCCCTGATCCGAAAGGATAATTCCATAATTATTCGCTGATGAACCAAACTTGGCGCAGCCATCATATACAATTCTCCGTCGATAAGCTCTGCTCTTTGCCCGTCTGGTAGGCGAAAAACATCCTCTATGGTAAAAGATTCTAACTGTTTTGCTAATGCACTCATTCTTTTTACACCCCTTTTGTACCCTGCATTCATTGGCTGTGAAATGATGAAACCATATGGTTATTATATAAAACCTTGCCGCATAAAACAATACCATGTTTCTCGTTACTATTCACGGCCTGGGGCCGCTCATAGTAACGGTTCGGGGCGATATTTAAAGTTTGCTCCGCAAAATCGCCCCTCACTCCTGAATCATGTTTTCACGGAACGCGCATCTGGTGCGCGTTCCTGACCCGTGAATAGTAACTGTTTCTCTCAACAGACACCGCCCAGTTTCATGAAAGTATAGACATTTCTTCTATATTAAGGTAAAATTTATAGCAGCACTTTATTGGACACAATCACAAACTGCCTGTGCAAATGATTGCCGGCAGTTTCAAAAACGGAAGGAAAGAGGAAAACAACATGAACTACAGGGAATTAGGAACTACCGGGCTTTCCGTCAGTGAAATCGGCATGGGCTGCGAAGGCTTCAGTGAAAACGGCTATACCATGGCAAAGGAGCTGTTTGATGCAGCGCAAAAGCACGGTGTCAATTATTTTGACCTGTATGCATCCGACCCGCGCGTGCGTGAAGCGGTCGGAAACGCCATGCTTGGACGCAGGGAAAAGTTTATTGTACAGTCCCATATCTGCTCCATCTGGCAGGACGGGCAATACAAAAGGAGCCGTGACTTGGACGAAGTCCGTGCAGGATTTGAAGATATGCTCCGGCTGCTGCAAACCGATTACATCGATGTCGGCATGATCCACTACTGTGACTCCATGTCGGACTGGGAAACCATCCGCCAAAACGGCATCCTGGATTATGCAGCCGCACTGAAAAAGCAGCGCCGCATCCATCATATCGGGCTGAGCAGCCACAACCCGCAGGTAGCGCTTGCGGCTGTCCGCACCGGACTGATCGAAGTACTGATGTTCAGCGTCAATCCGTGCTATGACATGCAGCCCGCAGACGAAGACGTCAATGAACTATGGAACGAAGAAAAATACAAACAACCGCTGATCAATATGGACCCGCAGCGCCAGGAATTATACGAGGCGTGCCAGACACTCGGCGTCGGCATTACCGTGATGAAAGCGTTTGGCGGCGGCGACCTGTTAAACGAGCAGCTTTCCCCGGCAAAAAAAGCGCTGAGCGTACACCAATGCCTGCATTATGCCCTAACACGCCCGGCAGTCGCAACGGTCTTAGCAGGCGCGCACTCTTTGGAACAGTTTGAGCAATGTATCTCCTATGAATCCGCATCCGAAGAAGAAAAAGATTATGCACCCGCCTTTGCTGCTTTCCCAAATATCAGTTGGGAAGGGCACTGTATGTATTGCAGCCATTGCGCTCCGTGTCCGAAAAAAATTGACATTGCCTCTGTCACCAAGTTTTTCAATCTGACACGCGCACAAAATATCGTACCAGAAACTGTCAGAGAACATTACGAGACGCTTGCACACCATGCAGGAGAATGCATCGAATGCGGCGCCTGTGAGACAAGATGCCCGTTCCATGTCCCGATTCGGGAAAATATGAAACAGGCTGCAAAGGTTTTTGGAAAATAGAAAGAAAAGATTCTAAGCCAGGAGGAGAAAACGATGGGCCAAAACCAAGAAAGACAACTGACTACAGATGTAACCTTTGAAAAAACAGAATGTACAGCGCCAAAAACAATCAGCACGCAAGAAATCACAGACCAGGAAATATCCTCCTGGATGGCGGTAGAAAACTGCCTTTGGGATATGTTTGAGGATGCGGACGAATTTGTCGTACTGACATTAGAGGAAATCCAGCATCAAATACGATATGTACAGGCAGCACAGATTGAGGACGGAATCATTGTACAGCTTGGCATCGAAGAAGGCGATCATACAAGGCTGGTAGAAAAGGCTTGTACAAAAGAAGAGTGCTGTGAGATTTTCCAGGAGTTTTACAACAGCTCTTATGTGCAGGATGTCGAACAATATAAGCCCGTACAGTTTTATGTGTAGGACTCTCACTATGAACAATGGAAACCATATTGATCCTGAAAAAACCACTTGGGACGGGCGCCCTTATTACTCTTTTAGCACCTGGCTGAAACAGCAATTTGGCACAAAAGTCTATAAACTGTCCCTGGACGCCGGGATGACTTGTCCAAACCGGGACGGAACCATCGGGTATGGCGGCTGCATTTTTTGCAGCGCAGGCGGTTCCGGTGATTTTGCAGAAAAACCCCGCGATCCTTTAAAGCCCGAGATCGGACAGCAGATCGACGCTGCAAAACTGCTTGTTTCTAGAAAAATCCCGCCCACTGGCCCATTTATTGCTTATTTTCAATCCTTTACAAACACCTACGCTCCTGTCTCAAGATTAAAAACACTATTTACTGCTGCAATCGAACACCCGGAAATCGCCGCGCTTTCCATCGCAACCCGGCCGGACTGCCTGGAGCCTGAAAAAATCCAGCTTTTAAGCAATCTAAATGCCCAAAAGCCCGTCCTGGTAGAGCTTGGGCTACAGACCATCCATCCCGAAACGGCTGCATGGATCCGGCGCGGCTATCCGCTTGTCTGTTTTGAAGATACCGTCCGCCGGCTGCACGCAGCCGGCATTCCTGTGATTGTACACCTGATTCTTGGGATGCCTGGAGAATCCTATGCACAAATGCTGCAATCCATAGACTATCTCGCCCGGTTTTCCCCAGCGATAAGCGGGATCAAGCTGCAACTGCTGCACATTTTAAAAGGAACCGATCTGGCAAAGCTGTATGCTGCGCATCCGTTTCCGCTTTTTACGATGGATGCATATGTCGATTTTGCAATTACCTGCCTGGAACACCTGCCTCCGTCCATGGTGATCCACCGCCTGACCGGAGACGCGCCGAAAAAGCTCCTTGTTGCGCCCGCCTGGAGTGCGGATAAAAAGCGGGTTTTAAATATGTTTACCAGGCGGTTTCGGGAACGAGGCACCTGGCAGGGGAAATCTTTCAATCCAACAGATTTTTCATACTGTGCAGACTGATTGCCAAAGTGGACGCATTATGCACAAATGCAGATACTGCGGGCTGTGCCACGCCGCAGATTCCAAACAGTATCAGGCATGAATTAATGCCTATAATACTGACATAATTTTTGCGGATGCGCACTGCCAGCCTGTCGCTGATTGCTTTCAATGTTACAAGCCCGGACAGATGATCCACATTAATTGTAATGTCCGCAACATCTCTTGCAATCTGTGCGCCGTCGCTGACCGCAATCCCCACATCTGCGGCGGAAAGCGCTGGAGAGTCATTCATGCCGTCTCCAACCATAATGACCTTCCTGCCCGCTGCTTTTTCCTTTTCCACAAATGCCGCCTTATCTTCCGGCAGCACTTCTGAATCATATGCATCCACGCCGATTTTTGATGCAATGGAACTTGCTGTCCGTTCACTGTCTCCAGTCATCATAACGATCTTTGTAAATCCCGCCTTTTTCAATGCCGCTACTACCTCTCCCGCTTCTTCCCGCAGCGGGTCTTCTATACAGATGGCAGCAGCCAATTTCCCTTCAATCGCAAGATACAAATGCGAATATTCAGAAGGAAGGCTTTCAAACCTTTCCATCATCTCCTCTGGTACAAAACAACGCTCATCCTCAAATACAAAATGATAGCTCCCGATAATCACTTTTCTGCCGTCCACCATAGAGGAAATCCCATGTGCCACAATATATTCCACTTTAGAATGCCTTTCTTCATGGACAATCCCGCGTTCCACGGCAGCCTGCACTACCGCCCTAGCCATAGAATGCGGAAAATGCTCTTCCAGACAAGCCGCAATGCCCAAAAGCTCGTCGACATGTTCCGAAACAAACGGCACAATTTCTGCTACAACAGGATGCGCTTTTGTAACCGTCCCGGTTTTATCAAAAACAATCGTGTCTGCCTGTGCAATTCTTTCTAAAAATTTCCCGCCCTTCACCGTAATCTGATATGCGCCTGCTTCCCTGATGGCTGACAGCACAGCAATCGGTATGGACAGTTTCAAAGCGCAAGAAAAATCCACCATCAGCACAGACAATGCCTTTGTCGCATTTCTCGTCAGCAGATAGACAACGGCTGCGCCAAGCAGCGTATATGGCACCAGCTTATCCGCGATCTGTATCGCATTTCCTTCCATAGATGATTTTAACTGCTCTGATTCCTCGATCATACGGACTATTTTTTCATATTTATTCGAGCCAGAGGTTTCTTTTACCCGTACTACCAGTCCCCCTGCTTCCAATACCGTTCCCGCATATACATAGCCGCCTGGTTCTTTTGGAACCGGCAATGCTTCCCCTGTTAAGGATGCCTGGCTGACTTCCCCGCTCCCTTTTAATACCACTCCGTCAAACGGGATCACACTTCCCATGCGAATGACAATCGCATCTCCCTGCCTTACCTGGCCCGTATCCACCAATATCTCTTTGCCATCCGCCAGCAGCCAAACCTTGCTGATATTCAGCGACATGCTCCTTGCCAAATCATCTACGGATTTTTTATGTGTCCACTCCTCCAGGATCTCTCCGATATCAAGCAAAAACATAACGGAGCCTGCTGTATTCAGATTGCCTCTCAGCACGGATACCGCAATTGCCGTCCCATCCAAAACTGCCACTTCGATCTTCCCTTTGCCCAAAGAACAGATTCCCTTCCAGATATATTTCACGGACTTGCAGATAGCAATAAGATCCCGCACCGGCATAGGCAGGAACAGTTTGCTTCCAATACGCAATACCACCTTCTGTACGATCTTGTCCCAGTACTTCTGGCTTGTCTCCCTCCCGGAATTTTGCCAGGCATGTTCCGGCACTGTTGTATTCTGGAAGGAAAATTTCTTAAGAAAATGGATGACCTCCTCCCTCGTTCCATCATAACAGATTGCTGCATCCTGGTTTCTCTCATATACTTTTACAGCAGTGACCGATTTCTGCCTCAAAAGATCATACTGGAGTACCTCTGCATCTTTCCATGACATCCGGCTACAGGCAAAGTGCACTCTCATGCGCCCTTTTATTTCATGTACAATTTTAAATTTCATCGATATCTGGCCTCCTTTTGTCAAAAAACACCTGCAGTATCCCGCAGGTGTCCTGATCTTCCATCCTGTAACAACATGTTACTCTGTGCCATCGACTTCCTTATATCCATGATCTTGCGCATCACTCGCTTCGTCCACATTGCTCCGATCCTGCGCATCACTCGCTTCTTCCGCAGCGCTTCGATCCTGCGCATCACTTTCATCTTCAAACTCCGTTTCTTTCGAAGCCCTTTCTGCATTGATCTGCGTAGCTTCCGCATAAATATCCTCTGCATTTTCCTGCATACACGTAACTACCTTCATGACACCTTCCTTCGCCCGCAGCACCGCAGCCGTACAATGGGTATATACTTTTTTAGCATCTCTGCTGGATAAGATCTTAATGCCTGCTGTGCCAAACAACACCCCTGCTGCAAAAATCCCTGTTTTTTTCGTATCAATCTTACTCAAAATATCCATCATACCAATTTTCCTCCTGCGCCTATTGATGTTTGTAGCCTGTATAGATTGCCATTGCCATACATATTACCGCGGCCCATGCCCAAAATCTGTGCTTTTTCATTTGGCGTCCCTCCTTTACCCTTCCATTATACTTTCTAATATCCCTGATTTCCAACAAATTCATCTTATTGACAAATTTTCTCATTAACAGAGCTTAAAAATCTGTTTTCAGGCATGGTTCCAGCGTAATACTGGCAATTTGCTGCTTATCGACATATCCATACGCTTTCAGCCCTTCCAAAATAACCATAAACCAGCGCTGGGCAGAAAGATGGAAAACGGTATGGTCATCCAGCTCGATGACACAGGCATGATTCCTGTCACATTCCATACAACAGGCTATTTTATACATATTTTCTCTGCGGATCGCCCCGATTTCTTCCAAAAGGTTTATCATCCGGTATACGGTAGCCGCGCCGATTTTGGCATCTTCTTTTTTTACCTTATAGTAAATCTCCTTGCAGCTCGTACACTCTTCCTGTAAAATCACATCCAGAAGCATCTGTCTTTGCTTTGTAATCCTACAGCCCTTTTCCTTTAGCTTTTTTAAAACCAGCTCCTTTTGCATTTTTGTGCTATGGAAACCCTCTGGCTTCTTTTTATCCCGATTTGCCATTCCTGCTCCCTCCTCGTCAACGGCAATGATAAGGCGATTGATTTTAAACCATAATTTTGGCTGCCATATCCCTGCCTATGGCAATTCTGGAGTCTTTTACATTTACAATCAGATTCCCGCCGGTATCTGATATGACAGTAACTGTCCCGCCAACTACAAATCCCAGCGTTTCCAGAAACTTTTTTACCTCTTCCTTTCCTCCGATTTTTTTGATTCTATACGTTTCTCCTGTATCCATCATTGTCAGCGGCATCATTGGTCGTTCTCTTCTTTCCGTATCGCAATCATTCTCTTCCTTTAGTTAGTATATACTAACCTACGGGCGTTGTCAATTTTCTTATTGAGAAAGATTATCAATAGGAAAATTGACCGACGATCAAAGACGGGTACAGAAACATCCTTTATTCCAAATATAGATTCCCGTCTCGATCACTGAAATGCACCGAGAAAAACTGCTTCATCGCCTTTATCATATAGCAGGTATCCTTGATCCCTGCGGTCTCATAGGCAGAGTGCATGGCAAGCTGAGGCAGTCCGATATCCACAGCATTGACCGAAACCTTCCCGGCGGAAATATTCCCAAGAGTACTCCCGCCCGCTTCATCCGAACGATTTGCAAAAAACTGTACCGGCACCTTTGCTTTCTCACAAATTTCCCGAAACAGCGCGATGCTTACTGCGTCGGACGTATATTTCTGCCCCGCATGGGATTTTACCACAATCCCCTCGTTCATATACACACAGTTTTCTACATCCGTTTTTTCCGGATGATTCGGATGCACTGCATGGGCATTGTCCGCACTTAACATAAAGCTTCCTGCCACGGCACGGTAATAATCCTTCTCCGGCTTTCCAAGTCCCATATGGATTCGCCTGAGCACATCATATAAAAAGGTAGAGCCTGCCCCCTGCTTTGTACCGGAACCTACCTCTTCATTATCAAAGCAGGCATATACATTGACGTTCTTTGCCTGCTTTCCTTCTAAAAACCCCTTTAAGGACGCATATGCACACTGCATGTCATCCAGATGCTGCGCGGATATAAACTCCTCCTGCGCACCCCACACAGACGGCTCCTGGCGGTTATACAAGTATAAATCGCTTCCATATACAGCTTCCGCCGAAACGCCTGCTGCCTGAGCAATCAATTTCATAAAATCGCCTTTTTTACTCCCCTCTCCGCCAAATAACGGCAGCATGTCCACTTGCTTGTTGTATGCATAACCGTCATTTACTGCCCGGTTCATATGTATTGCCACACTCGGGATCATCACCAGCCCACGGTCAATGTTCACAAGCTTTGTGATAAAGTGATCCTGTTCCTTTACGACCACTCTCCCCGCGACAGAAAGCGGGCGGTCAAACCATGTGGCGCAAAGCATTCCGCCATACCCTTCCGTATTTAGCTGCATATACTTTTTCTTTCCCTCAAGTTCCGCATGTTCCTTTACCTTAAACGTTGGAAAATCACTATGCGACGCCGCGATATGAAAGCTGTAATCCGAAAGCTCTGTCCCAATGCAAAATGCAATCACGCTGGAATCGTTTCTTGTTACATAATATTTTCCGCCTGGCTTTATGTTCCATTCCCCGGTTTCTCTTAATCTTTCAAAACCGTTTCCTTCCAGCTCCCTTCCGATTTTTGCCACTGCATGAAACGCAGTCGGGCATTCCTTTAAAAATTCTGTCATCTCCTGAGATATTTTTTTGTACATCTTTTCTTCTCCCTAAATTTGTTTGATTCTAAGCCGTCAGCAGGCTGTGCCGAAAATCCGCCGGCAGTTCCCTGATTATGATAAGAAGGGACTGTCACAAACCAGACAGCCCCTGTTCACCGATTACCTTATGGAATTTCTTTCCCTCTCTCTTTTTGCAAGGTACGGCATAATCATGCCTAATGCGGTCAGCACAATTGGTGTAATAATATTCAGTGCCATCGTAAACACATCTGTTGAATACATCCCCAAGATACAACATGCTGCGGTCAGCACAAAGCACCATGCCCCAAAAAATTTTGCCACTGCCTGGTTTTTCACAAACCGGTATTCGGCAGGTATCGTATCATATGCCTTTCTAAGCGCAAGATAGCCAACAAATACCCATAAATATCGAAGCGGCATACATACGGAATTCAGCTTGTTAAGCTGTGCCAGCACAGCGGCTGCTCCCGGTACAAAGGACTGGACAAGTATAATGCTTCCTGATAAAGCAATAATCAGTTTAATCCCATTCACATAAGCTCCCTGGTCATTCCTCTTAAGCAGCGCACTCGGAACAAACTCTTTTGCATCTTCGTTATCAAGCAGCATACGAAGCGGCGCGTCAATGCTGACTACCAGCACTGCAAACTGCCCAATCATATTGCAAAGCGCATACAGCACAAGCAGCACATCTCCCAGCCCGTAATACCGTCCCAGATTCTGGAATGCCCAGTAAGAGCCATTGGACACATAGGAATTGAACGCTTCTTCGCTGCTGTTGATCACATTCGGATCAAACATCATTCCCATCGCTATGGTTCCCAAAATCGCGCATACCACAACCATAACAGCAAGCGTAATCATACCCTTCGGAAATCCTTTTGCCGGATCCTTTACCTTATTTACATACGGAGAAATCTTCTCGCATCCTCCTACAGCAAATACAAGAATCGACAAAGATGTAAAATATCCCACATTAAACTGCGGTATCAAGTTTTTGATACTAAAATCCATAGAAACGTATCCGCCGCCAGGATTGATCGCAGGAGCCGCAAACATCAGCAAAATATACAAAATAGACATAATGAACATACTTGTACCTGCAATCGAAGCCAGCTTCTTAAGCGGATTCAGCCCGCGGCTCGCTACCCAGCAGAAAAATAAAAATACTGCCAGCGTCGCCAACTGTATGCCGATCGTAGGAAATCTATCATAGGTTTCCGCGTTGCGGAATACTGCCCAGCTAAGCGCCTTTAATCCGCCGCTGCCCTTACTTGCAATATAAGTAATATGACACGCCCAGTAAGTCCACCCTGCATAATACGCAAGCTTCGGGCCCATCGTATTATGAATCCAGGAACTGACACCGCCGCCAGACGTCTTAAAGGCGGAGCCAAGCTCACCGACCATCAGCGTATACGGCACAAAATAAAGTACAAACATCAAAACCCAACTGAAAATAACCTGTATCCCATTAAAATACACAAAGCCATTTAGTACATTTCCAAATCCCCATACACCTGAAAAAGCAATAAACGCCAGCGTATACCAGGCCATCTTTTTTGAATCCTTCATCATGTTTCCTCCATTACAATTTTTTGTGTTCCATATGCAACTATCCTTGTTGATAGTCAACAACACATACATAAATATAACATATACATCTGTGATTTTCAACAACATATTTGTCAGAACTTCAAAAAATCTTTTGGATAAAGTTTCTAAAATCTGATGCCCTGCCTGCCGTTTTATGTACTGCGGTTATTGTTTCCAGCGCTTTAATGTCGGGAACCATGCAAGCATCCCTTTTCTTGCTTCTTCTTCGTTCATATCCGGGTTGGCAGCAACCATATTCGGCACGCACAGCTCAACCATTTCTTCCATAGTCCCCTGGAACGTAAATGCTCCGTTTTCATAACAATACTTGCAGTATTCCTCATTTTTGCTGCCATCGGCATTCGTTCCATACAACTCATCCGTCTCTCCCATCGGCATACCGCAGCATTGGCAGAATCTCTGATTCTCGTTCCTTTTCCCTTCACTCATTATAACTTCGCTCATTTTTCTTACCTCCGTTTTTTGTATTTGAAGCCTGCGTTTCTTTGTTTTGCTTCGTATTTAATATAGCGCACATATCCTGACATCCTTTGTCAGGGTTTATATTTTTTATAAATTTCTTTTGCTTATTCGGCTAATGTTTCCCTAAATCTGCAAAATAAGCATACCATAAAAACCCTTCCCTAAAACAGCAGCCGGAACACCTGTTCTGCGGAAAGCGACAGATTTCTCTTTGCATTCTCTGTATCCATCGCTTGCTCTAAAGTAGCCACTCCGCGTACAATCGGAAAAAAAGCATCTATCCCCACTTCGTTGCACTTTACGGCATCCTCTGTAACCCCGCCTGCAAATGCAACGACCCTGCACTGATATTTTTTCGCAAGCTGCGCCACGCCTGCCGGCACCTTGCCCATTGCCGTCTGTGCATCCAGCCTTCCTTCGCCAGTAACTACGATATCTGTATCTGCCAGCTCCTTTTCCAGTCCAATCGCTTTCAATACGATGTCAATTCCAGATTTCAGCTTTGCATTTGGAAGAAAACTGATCAACGCAAATCCTAATCCCCCGGCTGCACCCGCCCCAGGCTCTAGGCTGTTGTCTTTTCCGCAAAATTCCGCCGTTTTCTGCGCATAATGCCGCATGGCTTCATCCATTTCTCCCTTTTCCTGCTCTTTCACTCCTTTCTGCGCACCAAATACATAAACCGCCCCATTTTCTCCGCACAGCGGGCTTGTAACATCACAGGCAATCTGAAAATGGCACTCCTTCAAAACCTCCGGCACCGCTTCGGCGCTGATCCTCTCTATTTTTCCCAGGCTTCCAAACACCGGCGGCAGCGGCTGTCCATCCGCATCGTAAAATACATAGCCAAGCGCTTGCAGCATTCCGATCCCGCCCTCTGTAGTCGCACTTCCTCCAATACCAATCAAAAATTCCCTGCAACCGCGCCTTACCGCATCCAGAATCATCTCACCGACGCCGGTTGTTGACGCTTTCCACGGATCTAGGCCACCTCTTTCCACAAGGACAATCCCGGCAGCCTGCGCCATTTCCATAACCGCAGTCCTGCCGCCCTCCAAGCTTCCATACCTTGCATTTACGGCTCTACCCATTGGCCCTGTAACTGCCACCTCGATATATGTACCGCCAAGCCCTTCCACAAGCGCCGCCGTTGTCCCCTCACCGCCATCCGCCATCGGCTTTACGACTACCTTAGCCCCGCAAGCCTTTAAAATTCCCTCTTTCGCTGCATATCCTGCTTCCAGAGAAGTCATGCTTCCTTTGAAAGAATCCATCGCTATTACGACTTTCATATTGTTCCATCTCCATTCTTTCACACTATATGCGAAAAAAGACATTTACTATCTCCAGCAAATGTCTTTCCCCATTCTTAATAAAATAAAGCCGCGCTGCTTCCTGTCAGCCTCTGCTTAGCCGCTCCACCTGTGCCAGGTCCAGCCCTGAGTACTGCGCGGCCTCCTCTATCGTCAGCTTTGCCGTTTCCAGCATCCTCAATGCAGTTTCCCTCTGATTTTCTTTCCTGCCTTCCTGCTTTCCAATATTCAAAATCGCCCTGGCTTCCGTTTCTATTAATGCCCCGCTCATGATTTCCCCGACCCCTTTCTGCACATTTTCATATTTCTTTGTAAGCTCCCTAATTACATCCCTGGACAGCTCTATGATCGTCCGCTTGTCAAATGCTCCTATAGCACCCTGCTGCTCCAGCGCTTCCAGCCTTGCTAAAATCTCCTGGTACTCTGCTACCAGGCTTTCCAGCTTCTGTTTGCTGTTGTTATATTCCGGGAAGTCCTTCTCATACGAAAAAATATAAAACGGCAGCAGCATCAGCAGCCTTTTGGAAAATAGATCCTCCAATGTATACCTGTGCACCTTCATCACCGGCACATCATATTCCACTGCCCCTCCCGGCGTCTTTATTACATACCGCATCTTATCGGGTGTCTTTTTATACGTCCGCAGGTATAGTACCCCTCGTCCAGCGCGATCTGCGCATCGTATTCAAACAGCCGCGCCCATTTTCGTTTTCCTCCCTTTTCATCCTGATTGCGAGTTTACCTGAGAACAAACTGTCTTTTTTGATGCTATATATACACCTTTCCTTAATTATAACCCATAAATACAGTGCCGTCTATCCATTCTTTTTACTGAAAGCATATAAAATCTGTTTTTCCAAAGAATTCTCCTCCATGTATCGCCCAAGCAGCAACTCCTCTTATTGCTCCCATACCATCCATGGCGCCTTTCTCCGCGCAATCATCTCCTCCAGCTTTTCCTTCTCCCTCTTCGTATCCATGCACTGCCAGAACCCATCATGCTGATAAGCGCACAGTTGTCTGTCAGCAACCAACCGCTGAATTGTCTCTTGCTCAAAAACGGTACCATCGTCTTTTAAATAAGCAAAGATTTGCGGCTCCAGTACCATATATCCTGCATTGATTTGTGAACCGTCCACCTCCGATTTTTCCCGAAACGACAGAACCTCCCGATCCTGCCTTCCGATTTCCAGCACACCAAACCGCTGTTCCACATAGACTGCGGTTAACGTCGCCGTCTTTCCATGTTTTTTATGAAACGCCGCCAGTTCCTTCATATTGATATCACAGACTCCATCTCCATAAGTCAGAAAAAATGCCTCATTACCTACATACTTTTGAATCCTGCGTATCCTCCCGCCTGTCATTGTGTCCAGCCCTGTATCAATCACTGTCACCTTCCATGGTTCTGCGGCATTGTTATGTACTGTCATTTCCCCGCCTTTTCGAAAATCAATCGTAATATCGCTATTATACATATAATAATCTGCAAACCACTCTTTAATTATATGCTGTTTATAACCTGCGCAGATAATAAAATCATGAAATCCATAATAAGAATATTCTTTCATGATATGCCATAAAACAGGCTTTCCCCCAATCTCAATCATTGGTTTTGGTTTCAGATGGCTTTCCTCGCTGATGCGCGATCCGTAGCCGCCTGCTAATATTACTACTTTCATTTTTCAATCCTCCTGACGCCAGCCCTCAGACTCATTTGTCCTGATTTTACAGATATCTGTACCTCTTCCTGTATTCAAAGCAGATGCTTCCAAATGGCTCTCTGCTGCAATATAATGCGGCCTGTGCTTTACTTCCATATATATTTTTGATATATACTGTCCCATAATCCCCATACAAAACAACTGAATACCACCGATCAACGTTATAATGCAGACACTGGATGCCCACCCAGCTACTGGATCTCCCCATACCAGCCTGCGAACCGCGATGACCGCTACCGCAAAAAAAGAAACTGCCGTCATCAACATCCCAAACCAGGATGCCACACTAAGAGGCACCTGCGAAAAATTAACGATTCCGTCAACCGCATACCGCAACAGTTTCCAAAAATTCCATTTTGTCTCACCAGCAGCACGTCCAACATTTTCATACGAAATCCAGCAAGTTCGAAATCCAATCCATCCAAAGATCCCTTTCGAAAAACGATTGTACTCCTCCATCCGAACAATCGTATCCACCATCTCACGCTTCATCATCCTGAAATCTCTGGCACCATCCACAATATCCGCATCCGAAATACGATTAATGAGCTGGTAAAATCTCTTCGCAAACCAGCTCCTCACAAGCGGCTCTCCTTTACGTGTACATCTGCGGGCGGCAACGCTGTCATATTCTCCCGACTGAATCAGTGCCAGCATCTGAGGAAGCATAGACGGAGGATCCTGCATATCTGCATCCATCACAACCACATAGTCTCCCCGTACATTGCAAAATCCAGCATACATAGCCGCTTCCTTCCCAAAATTTCTGGAAAAAGAGATATAAAATACTCGTCTGTCCTGCCTACTGAGTGTCCGCAGCATCTCTAACGTGCCATCCTTGGAGCCATCATTAATTAATAAAATCTCATAATCCCCCAACACTTCATCCAACACTTTTTTCACTTCACTGTAGAAAATCGGCAGCACCGCCTGTTCGTTATAACATGGTACAATGATTGATAGAAACATTGTTTCTGCCTCCCTAAACTTTTATACACAAAGTCAATCGTAATATTACTGTTATACATATAATAATCCGCAAACAATTCATTAATCATATGCGCCTTATACCCTATACAAGTAATAAAACCATGAAATTTCAGCCTCACAAATAATCCATCTCATGTCACTTCGTCCCCCAAAAACTCCTCAACAATAAATCTTGGCCTTCCCTTTGCCTCCAAATATATTTTTCCTATATATTCTCCAATAATACCGATTGCCAGCAACTGCAACCCGCCAATTCCCCAAATGGATACAACAAGCGTAGCCCATCCCTCCACTGTATTGCCCATAAAATAGCCAATCAAATAATGCAGGAGTAAAATCATACTAATTAGAAACAACAAAACACCTAATGATGAAATAAATCGTATTGGTTTTATCGTAAAAGATGTGATCCCATCCACTGCAAACGCAAGCATTTTTTTCAACGGATATTTTGACTTCCCAGCAAAACGCTGGAATCTTTCATATGTTACTATGCCCGTTTTAAATCCGATCATCGGAACCATACCTCGCAGGAACAAATTTACTTCTTTAAAATCTCCCAAGCATTCCAGTGCCCTTTTGCTCATAAGCCGATAATCCGCATGATTGTATATCATCTCCACACCAAATTTACTCATAATGGTATAGAAACCTTCCGCTGTAAACTTTTTAAACAAAGAATCTGTCTCACGTGCATTTCTTACGCCATAAACAATGTCACACCCTTCATAATACTGGTGCATAAACTGGTCAAGAACTTCAATATCATCTTGTAAATCAGCATCCATCGACACTACAGCATCGCACTCATTTTTAACTGTCATAAGCCCTTCTAAAAGAGCGTTCTGATGCCCTCTGTTTCGCGACGACTTTATTCCAAGAACCATCTGGTCTTCCTGGTGCATTTTTTTTATAATATTCCATGTCCCATCAAAAGATCCATCATCCACAAATACAATGCGGCTTGTATGTGAAATCAATCCAGAGCTAATCATCTCTTTTAATTTATGTTCCAACTGGTGCCTCGTTTCCTCTAGCACCTCTTCCTCATTGTAGCAGGGTATTACTATATACAGTTTGTCCGCTTTGTTCATAGATCAATTACCTCTGTTATATTTTTTGAGAAATAGCAATCTTGCCATCGCCATAACTCTTACCACTATCTTAAATAAAAAGACATCCCATCTGTTAATCTTTATTCTTCCTAATTTTTGATGTTTTTCTATCATTCGATCGCTATCCTTAATCGAAGAATAAAAGGTTTTCGCATATAACCTGTGTGTCTCAGAAATATCTGACAATCGAAATTTCATAATATACACTTTTGAACATGCCACATCACCCAAATAGGAAAGCCTGATTCCAAAATCCCAATCTGGTGTGTAAAATAAGCCTGTATCATACTTCCCTATCTTATAAAAATCTTTTGTACGGCAAAGTATATTCGGCGGTTCCGCATAAATATTTCTTCCCTTTAAGGACATCTTGGCATATTTTTCTCCATGTACAATTCTATTCTTTCGAAACCTTTTCCTGTTCTTAACAACGTTGCCTCCCGAATCTATCACTAAGCTATTTCCAACAGATAATGATGCGCTTGGATATTTCTTTAAAAGCTTTACCTGATTACTGACCGCACCTGCACACAATAAGTCATCTTGACACATCAGCTTTACAAATTCACCTGAAGCATAAGACACCGTCTTATTCCAGTTTCCTACCAGGCCATATTTTTTCTCATTTGCATATACTTTTATTCTTGAATCGTTAAAACACTTTACAATTTCCAAAGAATTGTCTGATGAACAGTCGTCATTAATAATAATCTCCATCTGGGGATAATCCTGATCTAATACTGATTCCAGTGTTTCTTTTATAAATCTTGAACCATTATATAGAGGTATGCAAATACTTACTTTATCTTTTTCATACTTTTCCATATCTGTTTTCTCCCATAATTGCTATATCATAATCTGCCGAATCCTAAACTAGACAAATTTTTATCAAATTGTCTTCCATATACATAACATAAATATTTTTGCCTTCCATCCTTTTACTTTGCAGCTTTTCAAAAATATTTTCTGATATATCATACAGCTCATAGTCAACATTAATATCATGCATATAAAAAATATCCCTCTGGTCTGTCAAAAGCAATGCCCATACTAAATCCCCATGATTAGGAATATATATTTTACATTCTTCTGGCTCCTCTAGGCTGGCAACTGCTTCATAGGCACTTTTACCGATCCGCATTGCCTCCATAAAAAATAACTGATCTGCATGAACCTGATATATATAATTATTCACTGTCGTAACAAACAGGCTGGCTATAATCAGAATCTGCTGGAAAGAATTCGAAATTTCTATTTTTCCTGCACAATACATCACATATAAAATAAGTAACGTGTATGGTGCATACAACTCCCTCATTTCAATCCTGGACGAAACTGCATAACATAAAATCGCTGCCCCTTCTAAAAAAATAAACAACAGCATTTTTTGAATTTCCATTTTCCTGTCTGCATAATTCTTTAAAATTTTCTGG